>NZ_JAUYWJ010000015.1:0-303909 GCF_032656585.1 Streptomyces herbicida | reverse complement strand
TGAGGAAACGCCTGTGTCAGCACCCCGACCGCGACCCGATCCGACAGTCGCCCACCTGATGACTTCAGTTGACCTGCTCTTGGCACACCACAACAACGACCAGATTGCCCCTAAGTTACCGGTATTGAGGTTAAACCGCGCATTAAGCATGCTTAACACGTCGCTGTTGTTGCGAGGTTGCCGTGCACGAACGCTACGGACGCCCCTCCGCACTGCCCCCTTCCCGCATGCGCTCGATCGGGGAGACCCCCACCGCCAGGGGCCTGGCCGCCGCCGTGGTGGCGGTGATCGCCCTGATCACGGCGGCGAACGCCGGCCCGGCCCGGGCGGCCGACTCCCACCCGGGCCAGCAGACCGTACAGACCGTACAGACCGCCGGGACGGCTCGATAGAGCCGCTCCAATCCTGGTACAGCGCGCGTCTCCCCGGGCCGCCGACCGGCCGCCCGGGGCCTACGCTGACCTTGTGACCTCTCCCGCCGCTCGTACCGCGCTGGATCTCACCGCCGGCCTCCCGGTCCCGGACCTGGAGGGCTTCTACCGGGATCTGCACCGGCACCCCGAACTGTCCCTGCGCGAGCACCGCACCGCCGGGAAGCTCGCCGGGCGGCTGCGGGCGGCCGGGTTCGAGACGTCCGAGGGGGTCGGCGGGACCGGTGTCGCCGGGGTGCTGCGCAACGGGGACGGGCCGGTGGTGCTGCTGCGCGCCGACATGGACGCGCTGCCGGTCAAGGAGGAGACCGGGCTGTCGTACGCGTCGCGGGCGGACGGCCTGATGCACGCCTGCGGGCACGATCTGCACGTCACCTGGCTCGCCGGGGCGGCCGCCGCACTGGCGGCCGGGCGGGAGACCTGGTCGGGCACGCTGCTGGCGGTCGGGCAGCCCGCCGAGGAGACCGGGCAGGGCGCGCGGCGCATGGTCGAGGACGGGCTGTACGAGCGGTTCCCGCGCCCCGATGTGCTGCTGGGGCAGCACGCGGCGCCGGGACCGGCCGGGCTGTACCCGCACGCGCCGGGGCTGATCATGTCCGCCTCGACGGACGTCGACATCGTCGTGCACGGCAAGGGCGGACACGGTTCGCGGCCCGAGTCGACCGTGGACCCGGTGGTGACGGCGGCGTATCTCGTCACGCGGCTGCAGACCGTCGTCTCCCGTGAGCTCGCCGCCCGTGAGCGGGCCGTGCTGACCGTGGGCCGTATCGAGGCGGGCACCCGGCACAACATCATCCCGTCCGAGGCGCGCATCGCCCTGAATCTGCGCACCCAGTCCGAGGCGGTGCGGGAGCGGATGCTCGCCGCGATCCGGCGTATCGCGCGGGGCGAGTGCCTGGCCGCCGGCTGCCCGCGCGAGCCGGAGGTGACGGTCGGCAGCACGTTCCCGGTGACGGTCAACGACGTCGACACCGACCGCCGGGTGGCCGCCGTGCACGCCGAGGTCTTCGGCGCCGGGACCGTCTTCGACCCGGGTCCGGCGATGGGCAGCGAGGACTTCCCTCAGCTGGCGGCGGGCTCGATCCCGTACTCCTACTGGTTCGTGACGACCACTCCGGCCGAGGTGTGGGAGCAGGCGTCCGGCGACGAGCTGATGGAGAAGGTCCAGCAGGTGCCGAGCAACCACAGCCCGCGCTTCGCCCCCGACCTCGCCACCGTGGCACCGGGCGTGCGGACGCTCGTCTCGGGGGCGCTCACATTTTTGTCAGTGGCATGACCTAGTGTGTTCCCCACCTAGTCTTCCCTCATCCGCCACACACGGCACACAGGGGCCACACAAAACAGCCGTGTTCCGTGGCGCCCGATTTCTCCATTCGTACCCGGGGGGTTCGAATCAGCGTGCGTATGCGCACTCTCACGGCCGCCACCACCCTGGCGGTCCTCTTCAGCTCGGCGGCGCTGGCCGCCACGCCCGCGTTCGCCGACACCGGCAAGATCCTGCCCATCAAGCAGTCCGGCGACATCGTGGTGGACGGCGTCCACCAGCAGGTCTTCCTCAGCGACCCGAGCAACGGCAAGATCGTCGTCACCGACTACGCCGGCAACGTCGTCAAGCAGCTCACCACCGACCTGTCCGGCGTCGACGGCCTGGAGCTGTCCGCCGACTCCGGCACGCTCTACGCGGCCGTGCAGGACGTGGACGCGATCGCCGTCATCGACACCGCGACCGACACCGAGTCCACCCGGTACTCGGTGGGCGACAAGCCGCGCAGCGTCGCCCTCGCGGGCGGCAAGCTGTGGTTCGGCTACGGCGGCGCCGCCGAGGGCAACATCGGCTCCGTCGACCTCGCGAGCGAGACGCACGAGGTCACCCTCGGCCAGGACAACAGCTGGTACGCGGCGCCGCTCCTGGACGCGGCACCGGGCTCCGACACCCTCGTCGCGGGCGCCCTCGGCCAGAGCCCGGCCGAAATCGCCTCCTACGACGTCTCGTCGGGCACCGCCAAGAAGCTGGCGTCCACCCGTGAGGCGGGCAGCAACCTCGGCGACCTCCAGGTCACCCCCGACGGCAAGGACGTCGTGGTGGCCAGCGGTGCGCCCTACTACCACCAGGTGTTCAAGACCTCCGACCTCACGGCGGACGGCCAGTACGCCAGCGACGCCTACCCGAACTCGGTGGCCATCGCGCCCAACGGAACGGTCGCGGCGGGTATCTCCGGCTCCTACGAGCCGGACGTGTACGTCTACCGGCCCGGCGCGACCACCTCGGTCCGCCAGTACGACTTCCCCAACACCGGCCACACCAGCGGCGCCGACCTGCTCGCCGACTCCGGCCTGGCCTGGACGCCGGACGCCTCCCGCCTGTTCGCGGTGACCTCCAACAGTGAGGGCGTCTACTCGCTGCGCGAGTTCGACGCCCCCGCCAAGGCGGCCACCACCCTCACGGTGAACGCCCCGGCGTCGGCCCCGCGCGCCAAGAAGCTCACCGTCACCGGCAAGGCGACCTCGGCGATCGCGCTCCCCGCGGGCGCCAGGCTGACGGTCACCCGCACCGACCTGGAGTCCCCGAACGGCAAGGCGCTCACCCCGGTGACGGTCAAGGCCGACGGCACCTTCTCCTTCACCGACACCCCGCCGGCCGGCGGAAAGGTGAAGTACACGGTGGCGTACACGGGCGACGCCGACCACGCCGCCGCGAAGGCCTCCGACACCGTCGACGTCTCCCGTGCCAAGCCGGCGCTGACGATCGGCAACAACGGCAAGGTGTACTCGTACGGCGCCGACGTGAAGTTCACGGCGCACCTCGGGTCGACGTACAAGAACCGCACCGTGGAGATCTGGGCCGACCCGTTCGGCTCGGACAAGCCCAACAAGCTGGTCAAGAAGGGCACGGTCAACTCCAGCGGCAACCTGTCGGTCACCCTGGACCTGAAGCGGGACACCAAGGTCACGGCGAAGTTCGCGGGCGACGCCCGCTACCAGCCGCGGTCCGTGTCCAGCACGGTCGGCGCCAAGGTGAAGGTGTCCACGTCGGTGAGCCGGCAGTACAAGACGAAGAGCACGTGGGGCCACACGTACTACTTCTTCCACAAGTCCAAGAACCCGCTGTTCACGACCACGATGACGTACTTCCCGGGCCGCAAGCAGCGCCTGCAGTTCCAGGTGTACTACCAGGGCACCTGGTACGACGCCGGCTCGCAGTACTTCCCGCTGGGCTCCAACGGCGTGTCCAAGGTGGAGCTGGGCGGCGACCACGGCCAGGACGTGGGCTGGCGCTTCCGGGCCCGCTCCTCGTACCTCAACAGCAGCTCCGGTGACACCGTGAACTCCACGACGCACGGCGCCTGGAAGTACTTCACCTTCACCAGCTGAGGTACCGGCGGGGCTTCACTGGGTCTGGAGCTGACGCAGGTGCTGCTGGACATGGTCCAGCGCACCCTCCTTCCGCCCCGGCACCCTGAGCCTCAACTCCGCGAGCGCGGGCCCGAGTTCACGGGCCCGCGCTCTGTCGTCGATACGCCCCCACTGGTGGTGCGCCCGGTCCACGGCCGCCTCCACGGCGGGCGCGTCCGCGGCCTGTCCGGCGGCCAGCCGGGCGGTGGCGACCGTCAGCCAGGTACGGCAGCTGCGCGCCGCGTCCCCCGCGAACATCGCAAGATCCGCGCGGACTTCGGCCCAGTGCAGCGCGTCCTCGGAACCGGGCCCGTGCGCGCGCGCCGCGGCCTGCTCCCACTGCGCGGCGAGCCCGTCCGCCTCCGCGTGCCGCCCGGCCTCGACGGCCGCGGCGATGGCCGCGTGCGGATCGCCGCTCTGCGGCCCCGGCGCGGTCAGCAGGACGTTCGTGGCGGCCTCCGCCCCCAGCCGGGTGACCACCTGCTGGTGCAATTGCTCCAGCGGCGGCCGGTGTCCACTGCGCAGGATCGTCGCCACCGCCCTCATATACGTCGGCAGCGCGACATCGCGGCGGGACGGCGGCGGTGCGATGCGACCGTGAACGGCGTTGTTGCGGCCGGAGTCCAGCGGACGGGCGGTCAGGTGCTCCCAGGTCTCGGCGTCCGCGTGCAGATCGACGACCAGGGTCGTCGCACCGGTCGGGCGCAGCCGCAACTCCTCACGGATCCAGTGCCAGGGGAAGGCCGTGTAGCGGACCGTTGCCGGGGTGGTGCGGGCCAGCGCCAGATGGGGCAGGCGCTGACGGCGGTCCAGCTGGAGCTGCCCGGTGACGAAGACGGTCAGCGGACCGGGGGCGGCCGCGGCGGCGCGCAGCCGGGTCAGGACGGCCTGCGGCTCCAGCGGGTCGGCGAGTTCGACCACGTTGGCGGTGTCCGTGCCGGACAGCACGGCGGGCGCGACGGCCGCGAGGACGGGGAGCACGGAGGCCGCGTCCACCAGTTGCCCACGGCCCATCGGCGAGGCCGCGAGCAGCAGCACGGTTCCGGGCATCGTCCCCCCTGTCGTCGGTCCCCGGTCGTCGGTACCGGTGATCGGTCAGGGCAGCACCGTAACCGCTGCGGCTGCAAAGGGAGGTGTCAGGACGGCAATCGTCCTCCCAACGCGGCTCCTTCGAGCCGCCGGACCGCGAAGATCGTGGTGTCGTCGCCCAGGTGACCGCCGCTGTGGCGCAGCACGCCGTCGCGCACATAGCCGACCAGGCGCCGCGGATCGGCGACGTGCGGGTCGGCGGCGAAGGCGCGGGCGACCTGGTCGGTGAGGGCGTAGTACATGCCGTGGCCGTCCCGGGCCTCCGTCACGCCGTCCGTGGTGATCAGCAGCGTCGCGTCGGCGGCGAGCGGGACATGGGCCGGGGGAGGCCGGCCGTCGGTGGGTACGAGGTCGTTCATGCCCAGCGGGAGGCGGTCACCGGGCGGCAGGTGGTGCACCCCTTCGCGGCCGACCGCGAGCGGGGGTTCGTGGCCGAAGTTGACGACCTCGACCGTGTCGGGCCGGTCGTCCGAGAAACCGAGCAGAACGGCGGTGGCGAAGCGGTCGCCGTCGTCGTGGCCGAGGGCGGTCGTGTGGCCGCGGTGGCGGAGCATACGGATCTCCAGGCGGGCCGCGACGGTCATCAGATCCGGTTCGTGGTACGCGGCCTCCCGGAAGGTGCCGAGCAGCGCGGCCGCGGCCTCCACCGCGGCCAGGCCCTTGCCCTGCACGTCCCCGACGAGGACGCGGGCGCCGTACGGGCCGGGCTGGATGTCGTAGAAGTCACCGCCCACACGGGCGTCGGTGTCCGCGGAGAGATAGACCGCCGCGTGCTCCAGCCCCGCCCAGTCCGGCGGCAGCGGGCGCAGCACGGTACGGCGGGTGGTCTCGGCGATGTCCCGCATGTGCAGCATGCGCTGCTCGCCGCGCACCCGGATCGCGCAGGCCAGCGTGGCCAGCACACCGCCGAGGGCGACCAGGATGAAGTCGGGCAGGCCCGCCTGGTACTCGTTCGGCCAGGTGCTGTCCAGCACGACGTACACGACGACCGAGATCGACGCGAACGCGGCCGTGGTCCACACCCCGCAGATCGCGGCGGCGATACCGGGCACCAGGACGATCCAGGAGATGATCCGGAACCGCTCGGTGGTGTTGAAGTCGATCACCGCGATCCCGATGAGCAGCAGCAGCGGCGCCAGCCAGGCGACGCTCCACCCACGGATCCGCAGCAGCTGCTGCCGCCGCAGGTCTGGGTCGTCGGTCACGCACCTCAGCCAAACACGGCATGGTCCTGGTCGCATCCGGACCCCTTTTCCGACTTGCCAGGCGGTCCCCCCAGGTGTGCTCTGGAAGGCGGGGGCGAGGAGAGAGAGGAGTGCTCTCATGGCTCATGCGGCACCCGCGACCGGTGCGGTGACCCGGCGCGGCGCACTGCCCGACGTCTTCAGCGAGCGGACCCATGCGATCGCGAGGTGGGCGACGCCCGCGGTACTGGGCCTCATCTACGGGTACTGGGCCGCGGCCAACACCCGCTACGGCGGCCCCATCACCGGCTGGAACCTGCTGTTCGGCTTCGTGACCGCGATCGTCTTCTTCGCCGTGTACATGGGTGTGCAGGCACTGGCCCCGCGGCTGCCGCGGGAGCTGCACGCGGTGCTGTGGGGCGCCTTCGCGGGCATCGCGGTCGGCTTCCTGTTCAGCCTGAGCGGCCGCGGTCACGCCGTGCTGGAGTCCGCGATCCTGGGCCTGGTGATCGGCGCGGTCGTCTTCTGCACGCTGTTCTATCGCTACTACACGCACGAGGACGCGGAAGGACACCGGATCCGCTGATCCGTGAGGCACGTGTGGGCCCCGGCCGGACTGCCGGGGCCCACGCGCTCCCCTGTTCCCTCCTCACCGGCCGCCGAGCAGGCTCCAGGTGCTCGACGGCGTCCAGGCGGTGGTCCACGCGAGTGCCGGGCCGAAGCCCGTCCTCCCCCACCACCAGGAAACACCCGTTTGGGTGATCCCTCCACCGGAGCGGGCGGTCACCGACCCGTCGAGGGGACCGTCGGGGCGACCCCCGTTCGGTTGGACTCATTGCCCCAAATGCCCCCGAATGCAGGCGCACCGCTCGCGCTCCAGGCCCCCAGGCCCTTGCCTGAAGGCGTGCCCCCACGCCTCAGGAGCGCCCTGTCGGCGGCGCTGATCGCCCTGTCCTGCCTCCTCGTGCCGTTCGGCGCGCTGGCGGCCTGGGCGGCGTACACGCTCGCCGACACCAGCCGGTACGTCACGACGATGGCGCCGCTCGCCACCGACCCGGACGTGCGGGACGCCGTGGCGGACACCGTCGGGGCCGGAATCATGCGCGAGGTCGACGACCGGTTCGACACCCGCCGGATGCGCGGCACGGTCGGCCCCTTCGTGCACGACGCGGTGCGCTCGTTCACCCAGACCCGGGCCTTCCGCCTGGCCTGGGACGCGGGCAACCGGGCCACGCACGACGCCGTCCTGCGGGCACTGCGCGACGAGGACGGCGGGGGCGAAAGCACCGTGTTCGTCGATCTCGCCCCCGTCACCGCCCAGGTCAAGGAGCAACTCGCCGAGGACCATGTGCCGCTCGCGGCCCGCATCCCCGTGGAGCACACCGCGGTCGCCGTGCTCCCGGCGGGCGAACTGACCCCGCTCCGGAAGGGTTTCCACGTGCTCGAAGTCGCCGGCTTCTGGCTCCCCGCCGCCTCCCTCGTCTTCGCCGTCGCCGGGATCGCCCTCGCCGTCCGCCGCCGCCGCGCGATCGTCGCCACCGGGCTGGGCACGGCCCTGGGCGGCGCCCTGCTCGGCGTCGCCCTCGCCGTCGGCCGCGGTCTCACCCTCGACGACCTGCCCCCCGACGTCCCCCACGCGGCCGCGGGCGCCGTCTACGACGCGCTCACGTCCACCCTGCGCACCGTGTCCTGGCTGCTGGTGGGCCTCGGCCTGGTGGTGGCGCTGACCGCCTGGCTCACCCGGTACGTGCGCGCGGTGCGCCTGGTACGACGCCGGCGCGCGGCCGCGACGGCACCCGCCCCGGCTCCCACCCGCGCGCAGGTGTGACGGCGTAACCTCGGGCTCGTGACCTACCAGCCCGTCCGGGGTTCCGGGACAAGGCCGTTCGGTCCGAACGGGGAGTACGGGGACGACCACCCCCGGCGGGCGGGGCGAGGGCTCCGCGTGTGGTGTGCCGCCCTGCTGCTCGCCGGCGTGAGCGCGGTCGTCGGCTGCCGACTGGCCGACACCGACGGCGTCACCCCCGTGCCGCAGCTGCTGGCCTTCCTGCCGTGGCTGCTGGTCCCCACCGGTGTGGCACTGCTGTGCGCGCTGCTCGCGCGGTGGTGGCCGGGGCTGGTGTGGGGGGTCACCGCCCTCGCGCTGCTGGCGTGGTTCATCGAGCCGTACGGAAAGACCACGGAGCCCACCAGCGCGCCCCTGGCCCGGCTGCGGGTGCTGACCTCGAACGTCGAGTTCGGGCGGGCCACCGGCGCCCTCGCCCCCGAGATCCGGCGGCTGCGTCCCGACGTGGTGTTCGTGCAGGAGTGCGAGTTCACCTGCCAGGCCACCCTCGAGCGGGACTTCGGCGGCACCTACCCGCACCGGCAGGCGGTCGCGGCGGGCGGCTCGGAAGGCTCGCTGCTGCTCAGCCGCTTCCCGCTCGAGGGCACCGACGGCGTCCGCGGCACGATGGGCATGCCCGGCGCCGTCGCCGACGTACAAGGGCACCAGGTGCGCCTGCAACTCGCCCACCCCATGCCCCCGTTGCCCGGACAGCTCGGCCTCTGGCGCAGTGAGCTGGGCCGGTTGCGCGACTTCGCCGAGGCCGACGACGACACCCCGACCGTGCTGGCCGGCGACTTCAACGCCTCCCAGGACCACGCCGCCTTCCGCCGCATCCTCGACACCGGCCTGTACGACGCCGCCCGCCTCGCCGGGCACGACCGCACCCCCAGCTGGCCCGCCCGCACCGCCCGGGTCCTCGGCGCCCAGATCGACCACGTCCTGGTGTCCCGGGACTTCTCCGCGGCCGACGCCCGCTTTGTTTACCTGGCCGGCACCGACCACCGCGCGCTGGTCGTCGACATCACACTCCACCAGCGGAAATGACCCGGAGCGGGCCGCGGTGAGGCAGCGATAATGGGCGCATGTCCCGCGAGTTCCCCATCGGCCTGACCCCTCCCGACTGGCTGGTCCGGAACCTCCAAACCCAGCGGGCCCCCCTCAACTGGCCCGCGATGGCCCGCGCGGCCGTCGCCATGGCCCTGCCCCTCGCCGTCGGACTCGCGGCGGGAGAGCCCGCCTACGGCGCCCTCGCCTCCATGGGCGCCCTGTCCGGCGTCATCAGCGACACCGCCGACGCCTACCGCATGCGGATCCTCAACATCGCGATCCCGCAGCTCTTCGGTGCCGTGGGCATCACCCTCGGCGCCCTCTTCCACGGCCAGGGGTGGCTCACCGTCGCCGTCGTCACCGGCGTCGCGCTGGTCTCCGGGATGATCTCGACGATCGGCGCGGTGGCCTCCGTGTCCGGTCTGCTGCTCCTGCTCAATGCCGTGGTGGGCGCGGGACTTCCGCTCCCCGGCGACTGGTGGCTGGCCCCGGCGCTGATGACCGGCGGCGGCCTGTTCGTCCTTCTGCTCGCCCTGCTCGCCTGGCCGGTGCGGTCCGGGGTGCCGGAGCGGGCGGCGGTCGGGGCCGCCTACCGCACGGTGGCCGGCCTGCTGGCCGCCTGCGGGGACCCGGACCGGTACGAGCAGGCCCGCGTCGAGGTCACGCAGTCCCTGAACCAGTCGTACGACCTCATCCTGGCCCGCCGCGCCCGTCACCACGGCCGCAGCCCCGAACTGACCCGTCTGCTCGCCCAGTTGAACGCGATCACCCCGGTCGTGGAGGCGGCCCCGGCGGTCCATCTCGCCGGCCGGGCACTGCCGCCCGAGGTCCCCGGGGCCGTACGTCATCTCGCCCAGGCCGTCGAGACCGGCTACACCGGCCCCATAGGGCTCGCCCTCCCCGCCCCCACCTCCGAGACGAGCCGGGCCGTCGACCACGCCCTGCGGCACGCCGCCGATGTCGTCGCCGCCCCCGACGTGGACCCGCGCGGCATCGACGACAGCTGGGCCTCCCTGAACAGCCGCACGGCCCGGGTCGCCCGCGACGTCATCCTGTCCGCCAACTCCTGGCGCTACGGCCTGCGCCTCGCCCTGTGCATCGGGATCGCCCAGGCCCTGGTGTCGATCATCCCGGTCCCCCGCTCGTACTGGGTCGCCCTGACCATCACCTTCGTCCTCAAGCCAGACTTCGGCTCGGTCTTCTCGCGGGCGCTGCTGCGCGCGCTGGGCACGGTGGCCGGTCTGGTCGTGGCGGCGGCGATCCTCTCGGAGGTGCCGAGGGGCTGGTGGGACGTACCGACGATGATGGTCCTGGCGCCGCTGATCCCGGCCCTGGCCCCGCGCGGCTACGGCTACCAGACGGCCGCCATCACCCCGGTGATCCTGCTCCTGTCGGACATCCTGAACCACCTGGGGACCGCGCTCCTGCTGCCCCGGCTCCTTGACTCCCTCCTGGGCTGCGCGATCGCGCTGATCGCCGGCTATCTGCTGTGGCCGGAGAGCTGGCACACCCGGGTCGGCGACCGCCTGGCGAACGCCGTCGCCGACACCGCGCGCTACGTCGAGTCGGCCTTCGGGGAGGGCACGGCCCCCGCCGCGCGCGCCCGTATGCGCCGCCGTCTCTACCGCGATCTCTCCGTGATCCGCACGGAGTTCCAGCGCGCCCTGACCGAGCCCCCGCCGACCGGCCGCCGGGCCGCCGCCTGGTGGCCGCTGGTCGTCGCCGTGGAACGCATCGTCGACGCGACGACGGCGGCCCGCGTCCGTGTGAAACACGGAGCGAAGCCGCCGTCGTCCGGCGAGATCAGTCAAGTCTCGCTGCAGCTGCGGGAGTTGTCCGAGGGCGTGCGTCGGGCGGACACCCTGGTCGCCGTCCGCACGGACCTCACCGGCCCGGCGGACAGCGTCCTGGAACCGCTGCGCCAGGAAGTGGCGGCGGCCAGGGCGATCGCGTCACCGCACTGACGCGAGGGGTCTCAGCCCCCCCGATGTCCTCGCCGTCCGCACGCCACACGGCGACCACGGCCGAGCGGACGATCTTCCCGGGCCCGTCCGGCCAGGTGCTCGCCGGCTTCTCCACCGACGCGCCGTCGATCTCGCCCGGGTGCTGCACCGCGACGAGCACCCGGCGCTCCTGCACGATCGGGCCGCAGGTCTCGGCGCCGGTCGGCAACCCGGGGGAGCGGGGGCCCTCAGCGCAAACCTGACCCTCCCCAAGATCACCCCCAAGGGGGGCTAACCTTACGTGTCCGTCCTGGCCAGGGATTGACGGAACCAACTCACGCGAAGGGTTGCGCACATGGGCATTCTCACTCTCCTGCGGAACGCATTCGGCCGGTCACGCAAGACGCGTACCGCCGAGGCAGAGGGTGCGGATCGAGTTCCTTCGCAGGAGCAGGAACCGCAGGTCACACCCTCCACCCCGCACGTCCCCGAGCCCCGCACGTCCGCCTCGGACGAGCACGATTTGGTCTCGGCGGCGTTCGACAACATCACGGTCCCCAAGCAGGCGGACCCGACGGAAGCACCACTGGAGCCGACGGCTGAGCCGGTGGCTGAGGCTGAGCCGGAGCTTGAGCCCGTGGCTGAGGTCGAGCCCGAGCCGGTGGTGGAGGTCGAGGCTGAGCCGGAGCCCGAGGCTGCGGTCGAGCCCGAGGCCGAGCCGGTGGCCGAGGTCGAGCCGGAGCCGGAGCCCGTGGCCGAGGTCGAGGCTGAGCCGGAGCCCGAGGCTGCGGGCGAGCCGGTCGCTGAGGTGGAACCCGACGTGGAGCCGGAGCCGGTGGTAGCCGCCGAGCCGGAGCCCGAGGCCGCCGTCGAGCCGGAGCCGACCGCGGAGACCACCCCCGAGCCCATCGCCGAGGCCGAGCCCGTCGTGGAGCCCGAGCCGGTCGCCGAGGTGGAACCTGTCGTGGAGCCCGAGCCTGAGCCGGTGGCCGAGGTCTCGGAGCCGGAACCGGTCGCCGGCGCGGCGAGCGCACCCGCGGCCGCCGACGGCGAGGACGCCCCACAGGGGCCACCCGCACCCGAGGACGAAACCCGCACGGGCGGTGCGGGTGGGAACGAACCGGCCGAAGGCGAAGCCGAGGCCGTGGCCGGCGCGGCGAGCGCACCCGCGGCCGCCGGCGGCGAGGACGCCCCACAGGGGCCACCCGCACCCGAGGACGAAACCCGCACGGGCGGTGCGGGTGGGAACGAACCGGCCGAAGGCGAAGCCGAGGCGGCCGCGCCCGCCATCACCCTCGCCCGCCTCAAGTCCCGCGCCCCCGGCCTGGCCACCGCCTACAAGGCAGCCACAGCCACCCTCAAGAAGACCAACCTCACCGGCACCCGAGCGAAGCTCTACCTCGTTCTCGACCGCTCCGCCTCCATGCGCCCGTACTACAAGGACGGCTCCGCCCAGGCCATCGCCGAGCAGACCCTCGCCCTCGCCGCCCACCTCGACCCCGAGGCCACGGTCCACGTCGTCTTCTTCTCCACGGAAGTGGACGGCACGACCGACCTCACCCTCGCCACCCACGAGAACAAGATCGACGAGGTCCACGCCGGCCTCGGCCGCATGGGTCGTACCAGCTACCACGCCGCCGTGGAAGCCGTACTCGCCCATCACAAGAAGGAACACGACGCCGCGGCTCCCGCCCTGGTCGTCTTCCAGACGGACGGCGCCCCCGACGCCAAGACCCCCGCCACCCAGTCCCTCACGGACGCCGCGAAGAACCATCCCTCCGTGTTCTTCTCCTTCGTCGCCTTCGGTGAGCACGACAACAAGGCCTTCGACTACCTCCGCAAGCTGAAGACCGAGAACACGTCGTTCTTCCACGCGGGCCCGACCCCCCGCGAGCTCACGGACACGGAGCTGTACGAGGGCGTACTGGCGAACTGGCGCCCGTAAGCACCTGTAACCCCCCGTAACCGAACAGCCACACCCATCCCGTGCCGCCCGCTTCTCATCCCGTAAAACGGGAGGCGGGCGGCATACACATGTCGGCTACGATTTCAAGGTTCGTACACATAGCGACCGCGACCTGGGAGCAGCCCCCGATGGCTCGACACCTCATCACCAGCGCCCTTCCGTACATCAACGGGATCAAGCACCTGGGCAACATGGTGGGGTCCATGCTCCCGGCGGACGTGTACTCCCGGTACCTCCGCCAGCGCGGCCACGACGTCCTGTACATCTGCGCGACGGACGAGCACGGCACCCCCGCCGAGCTGGCCGCGAAGGAGGCCGGCCTCTCGGTCGCCGAGTTCTGCGCCCAGGCGCACGACGCCCAGAAGGCGGTCTACGACGGCTTCGCGCTGGCCTTCGACTACTTCGGCCGCAGCTCGTCCCCTGAGAACGTCGAGATCACCCAGCACTTCGCCCGCCGCCTCAACGAGAACGGCTTCATCGAAGAGCGCGCCATCCGCCAGGTGTACTCGCCCGCCGACGGCCGCTTCCTCCCGGACCGCTACGTCGAGGGCACCTGCCCCCACTGCGGCTACGACAAGGCTCGCGGCGACCAGTGCGAGAACTGCACCCGCGTCCTCGACCCGACGGACCTGATCAACCCGCGCTCGGCGATCTCCGGCTCCACGGACCTGGAGGTCCGCGAGACCAAGCACCTCTTCCTGCTCCAGTCGAAGCTCCAGCACGAGGTCATGGAGTGGGTCGCCCGCCACGACAACGACTGGCCGCAGCTGGCGTCCTCCATCGCCCACAAGTGGCTGACCGAGGGCCTGCACGACCGCGCGATCACCCGTGACCTGGACTGGGGCGTCCCGGTCCCGGCCGACACCTGGCCGGAGCTGGCCGCCGAGGGCAAGGTCTTCTACGTCTGGTTCGACGCCCCGATCGAGTACCTCGGCGCGACCAAGGAGTGGTCCGACCAGGACCCGGGCAACCGCGACTGGAAGTCCTGGTGGTACGAGGTCGACACGGACGTCCGCTACACGCAGTTCATGGCGAAGGACAACGTCCCCTTCCACACGGTGATGTTCCCGGCCACCGAGCTGGGCGTCCGCGAGCCGTGGAAGAAGGTCGACTACGTCAAGGCCTTCAACTGGCTGACGTACTACGGCGGAAAGTTCTCCACGTCCCAGAAGCGCGGCGTCTTCACCGACCAGGCCCTGGAGATCCTCCCGGCCGACTACTGGCGCTACTTCCTCATCGCCAACGCCCCGGAGTCCGACGACTCCTCCTTCACGTGGGAGCACTTCACCGCCACGGTCAACAAGGACCTCGCCGACACCCTCGGCAACTTCGTCAACCGCGTCCTGTCCTTCTCCCGCAAGCGCTTCGGCGACGACGTCCCCGCGGGCGGCGAGCCGGGCGAGGCGGAGGCGAAGCTCGGCGAGGAGATCGCGCGTCTCCTCGCGGAGTACGAGGAGCACATGGAGTCCCTCCAGTTCCGCAAGGCCGCCGCCGCGCTGCGCGCCCTGTGGTCGGCCGGCAACTCCTACCTGGAGGAGAAGGCCCCCTGGCTGGAGATCAAGACCGACAAGGACGGCGCGGCCCTCACCCTGCGCACGGCCATGAACCTGATCCACCTGTACGCGGTGGTCTCGGAGCCCCTCATCCCGAGCTCGGCGGCCACCATGCGCGCGGCGTTCGACCTGAAGGACGACTCGGCCGTGTGGGTCTCGGCGAACGAGGCGAAGTCCCTCTCCTCCGTCCCGGCCGGCACGCCCTTCACGGTCCCGCCGGTGCTGTTCGCCAAGCTCACGGACGAGGACCTGGAGACGTACAAGGAGCGCTTCGGCGGCCAGGAGGGATGACGCCGTGACGACCCGGAACCCGTCGTCGTACTACGTCACCACCCCGATCTACTACGTCAACGACGCGCCGCACCTCGGCCATGCCTACACCACGGTCGCGGCGGACGTGCTCGCCCGCTGGCACCGCGGGCGCGGCGAGCGCGTCTGGTTCCTCACCGGCACCGACGAGCACGGCCAGAAGGTCCTGCGCACGGCCGAGGCGAACGGCACGACCCCCAAGGCGTGGGCGGACCGGCTGGTCACGGAGTCCTGGCAGCCCCTCTGGGAGCACCTGGAGATCGCCAACGACGACTTCATCCGCACCACGCAGAAGCGCCACACCGACCGTGTCCAGGAGTTCGTGCAGGACCTGTACGACAAGGGCGAGATCTACAAGGGCGGTTACGAGGGGCCGTACTGCGTGGGCTGCGAGGAGTACAAGCTCCCGGGCGAACTGATCGACGGCGAGGGCGAGTTCGCGGGCCGGAAGCTGTGCCCGATCCACCGCAAGCCGGTGGAGATCCTCAGCGAGGAGAACTACTTCTTCCGCCTGAGCGAGTACGGCGACAGGCTCCTCGCCCACTACGAGGCCCACCCCGGCTTCATCCAGCCCGAGTCCGCCCGCAACGAGGTCGTGAACTTCGTCCGGGCCGGTCTGCAGGACCTCTCCATTTCCCGCTCGACCTTCGACTGGGGCGTCCCGGTCCCGTGGGACGACAAGCACGTGATCTACGTGTGGGTCGACGCGCTCCTGAACTACGCCACGGCGGTCGGCTACAACGAGAACCAGGAGAAGTTCGAGTCGACCTTCCCGGCCGATGTGCACATGGTCGGCAAGGACATCCTCCGCTTCCACGCGGTCATCTGGCCGGCGATGCTGATGGCGCAGGGGCTGCCGCTGCCCGCCCGGATCGCGGCGAACGGCTGGCTGATGGTCGGCGGCGAGAAGATGTCGAAGTCCAACCTGACCGGCATCGAGCCGCAGGACCTCACGTCCCACTTCGGGGTGGACGCGTACCGCTGGTACTTCCTGCGCGCCATCGCCTTCGGCCAGGACGGCTCCTTCTCCTGGGAGGACCTCTCCGCCCGGTACACGAGCGAGCTGGCGAACGACTACGGCAACCTCGCCTCCCGCGTTGCGGCCATGGTCGGCAAGTACTTCGACGGCACGCTGCCCGAGGCCACGGCGGACGGCGCGGCCGAGCGGGCAGTCCACGAGGGCCTCGCGAGGGCGGCCGCCGAGTCCGACCGCCGCATCGGCGACGAACTGGACTTCCAGGGCGGCATCCTGGCCGTCTTCGACCTCGTCAAGCAGGTCAACGGCTATCTCACGGAGCAGGAGCCGTGGAAGGTGGCCAAGGACGGCTCGGCCGAGGGCCGTGCCCGCCTGGCCACCATCCTCTACACGGCGGCGGAGTCGCTGCGCGGCGTCGCCGTCCTCCTCGCCCCGGTCATGCCGGAGACCTCCGGGAAGCTCTGGGACTCCCTGGGCGCGGAGCCCTCCCTGGGCGCCCTGTCGGACCAGCGGATCCAGCAGGCCGGAGAATGGGGCAGGCTCCCGGCCGGCTCGACGGTGACCAAGGGCGCGGCCCTCTTCCCGCGCCTGGCGGAGAAGCCGGGCGAGTGACACCGCCCGGCCGGCTCAGACCGCGGCACCGAGGGCGAGCGCACCGATGACCGGGGCGGCGTAGACGAGCGGGAACGGGATGTGCGAGTACCAGCGCGCCCGGGCCACGGTGACGGCGGCCCCGGCGAAGTAGAGCACCAGCCCCGCCCCCGCCGCGACTCCGACCGCCGGCACGAACAGCCCGACCAGCAGCCCCACGGCCCCGGCGGCCTTGGCCAGCCCGAGCCAGGTCCACCATGCCCTTGGCACCCGGTAGTCCTCGAGCGCCTTGACGATCCACTGGGCCCGCAGCAGCAGGACGGTGCCCGAGAAGCCGGCCATCACAGCGGCGAGGACGGTGACGACGACATGGGCGATACGCATGAGAAGCTCCGTTCCGAATCAGCACCGGACATCCCTCTGACGGCCGCGAACCCGCACGTGTGACAGCCGCCGCGAAAGATTCCGAGAAGCGTCGTAGAGGCCCTCGCCGACCGCTGGGGCGTCGAATTCGGTCCCACTCCACGAAAAACGGTCTGGGTCGAGCTCGAACTCTCCGCATCCGCACCGGAGCACGACGGACCACGCTCCGGTGCGGCCCACGCTCTTGGGAGTACGCCTTCGGTGCTGAGGAAGCCGCCCGCACCGTGCCCGCCGAAGATCACTTACCTGGGGTTCTGAAACAGGCATGGCGCGACTGTTTCCCGCAGGGCCGTACGGCCCCGTCGGCGATCAGCCACCGCACCCTCCCGCTAGGCTCCAGCCGGTACAACCGCACACCTCCCGGGCCAGCGAGTGAACCTTCCCGAACCCCACCTCCGCCTCCTCACCGACGTCCTCGCCGTGGCCGCTCCCCTGGCGCTGGCCGGCGGATACGCCCTCCAGGCCCACGGCCTGCTCGAACGCCCGCACGCGAACGTGGACTTCGCGACGGAGAGCGCCGAGCCGATGGAGCGGATCGTGGGCGCGCTCCACGACGCGCTCGTCTCCCGGGGACGTGAGGTAACCCTCCAGGATCTGGCGCCCCTCTCCGCCCACCTGTCGGTCACGGACCCGCCGACCGGCTCCGCTTGTCTCCTCGCCCTCCACAAGGAAACCTTCTGGAGCCCTCCCGTCCTGACGCCGTACGGTCCGACGCTCAGCCTGGAGGACGCGGTGGGCACGAAGATCCGTGCCCTCTACGACCGGGGCCTGGCGGTCGACCTGATCGACGCGCGGGCGGCGGCGGACCTGTTCTCCCTGCCCGGCCTGGAGGAGCTGGCCCGCCGGCACGTCCGCGACGAGTTCGACCTCCCCACCCTCCAGACCCGCCTGGAGGGCACGGACTACTACCCGGACACGGCCTTCACGGCGTACGGCCTGGAGGACGACGAGATCACCGGCCTGCGCGCCTGGGCCCAGACCTGGTCGACGGACATCGCCGAGCGGCTGCTGGAGGAGGGGGCGTCTCCGGACGACTGATCCGTGGACGCCCCCTCCTCCGGAACTACGAAGCCGACGACGTCGCCGACGCGCTGGGCCGGGGCGCGTCCTGGCCGTCGTGGGTCGCCGTCGGGTCCACGGCCACCGTGATGGAGCCCCGGACGCCCTTCGCGATGTCGTCCGGTGGTAGCGGAGCTTCAGGAGGCCGCCGTGGGTTCAGCCGCACCGGCAGGTTCGGTTCCCGGTCGGAGAACTACGACTTGGGGGGCACGACCTTCGAGAGCGTCTCCCTCGGCGACTTCAACGGCGACTCCGCGCCGGACCAGGCCGCCGCCACCTCCCGCGTGAGCGGCCTGAGCGGCGGCTATGTGTATGCCCCGCCGGGGAAGCTGGCCGAGCAGCAGAACGGCACGCTGGTGGGCGGCAACGGCCTGCTCTGGGTGATCTGACCGCCGTACGGCGAAGGGCTGGAAACCGGCGTCGGTCTCCAGCCCCTCGGAAGTGCCCTGCCGCTTACTTCGGCTGCGGCTTCCGCACCGACAGGTGCAGTTCCTTCAGCCGCGCCTCCTCCAGCTCCGTCGGCGCGCCCATCATCAGGTCCTGGGCGTTGCCGTTGAGCGGGAAGGCGATGGTCTCGCGGATGTTCGGCTCATCGGCCAGCAGCATGACGATGCGGTCGACGCCCGGCGCGATGCCGCCGTGCGGCGGGGCGCCGAAGCGGAAGGCGCGGAGCATGCCCGCGAACTTCTCCTCGACGGTCTCCCGGTCGTAGCCCGCGATCTCGAAGGCCTTGAGCATGATCTCCGGCTCGTGGTTCCGGATGGCACCGGAGGACAGCTCGACGCCGTTGCAGACGATGTCGTACTGCCAGCCCAGGATGTCCAGCGGGTCCTGGGTCTCCAGGGCCTCCAGGCCGCCCTGCGGCATGGAGAACGGGTTGTGCGAGAAGTCGATCGCGCCGGTGTCCTCGTCCTTCTCGTACATCGGGAAGTCGACGATCCAGCAGAAGCGGAAGACACCCTCCTCGAAGTGGCCGGCCCGCTTGGCGGCCTCGACCCGCACCGCGCCCATGATCTTCGAGACCTCGTCGAACTCGCCCGCGCCGAAGAAGACGGCGTGGCCGGCCTCCAGCCCGAGGCGCTCGGTGAGGACCTTGACGTTCTCCTCCGTCAGGAACTTCGCGATCGGGCCGGTCAGCGAGCCGTCCTCGGCGACGCGGACCCAGGCCAGGCCCTTTGCGCCGAGCGAGACCGCGAAGTCACCGAGCTGGTCGAAGAACTTGCGGGGCTGGTCCTGGACGGCCGGGACCGGCAGCGCGCGCACGTGCTTGCCCGCGAAGGCCTTGAACTCCGAGCCCTCGAAGATGTCGGTGATGTCGACGAGCTCCAGCTGGGCCCGCAGGTCCGGCTTGTCGGAGCCGTACTTCAGCATCGCCTCGCGGAACGGGATCCGCGGGAAGGGGGAGGTGACGTGGCGGCCGTTGCCGAACTCCTCGAAGAGCTCCGTCATGAGCTTCTCGACCGGCTGGAAGACGTCCTCCTGCTCGACGAAGGACATCTCGATGTCGAGCTGGTAGAACTCGCCCGGCGAGCGGTCCGCGCGGGCGTCCTCGTCACGGAAGCAGGGCGCGATCTGGAAGTAGCGGTCGAAGCCGGAGATCATCAGCAGCTGCTTGAACTGCTGCGGGGCCTGCGGCAGGGCGTAGAACTTGCCCGGGTGCAGACGAGAGGGGACCACGAAGTCACGGGCGCCCTCGGGGGAGGTGGCGGACAGGATCGGCGTCGCCATCTCGTTGAAGCCGAGCGCGGTCATCTTGTGGCGGATCGCGGAGATCACCGCCGTACGCAGCATGATGTTGCGGTGCATGCGCTCGCGGCGCAGGTCAAGGAAGCGGTACTCCAGGCGCCGCTCCTCGTTGACCCCGTCCTCGGCGTTGATCGTGAAGGGGAGCGGGGCGGCGGCGCCGAGCACCTCGACCTCGCCGACCTCGATCTCGATCTCACCCGTCGGCAGGTCCGGGTTCACGTTCTCGGCGCCTCGCGAGACGACCTTGCCGTCGGCGCGGACCACGGTCTCCTTGGACAGCTTGTCCAGGGCCTCGTACGCGGCCGTGCCGGGCCGGGCAACGAGCTGCGTGATGCCGTAGTGGTCGCGCAGATCGATGAAGAGGATGCCGCCCAGGTCGCGCCGATTGTGCAGCCAGCCACTCAGCCGGACGTCGGTCTCGACGTCAGAGGCGCGGAGCTCGCCGCAGGTGTGGGACCTGTACCGATGCATCGTCGTTCATCCAGTCTTCGCGGATCGGGGGCTGTGTGGGGCAGTGCTTCAGGTTGTTTCACGTGAAACACAGACCAGCGTACCGGGCACCCGAAGATCGCCTCCCACCATTACCGGGCTGGGGAGCAGTGGCACTCTTCGATCGCATCTTCTTAAAGTGGGGCAATGCGCACTGGCGAGCCCCTGCCCGCCGTCGGGGATGTCCTCTCCTCCCTCGCGACCGGGGTGTGGCACTGGAACACCGCCACCGGGCTGGTCATGATCGACACAGAGACCGCTCGGCTGCTCGGACTGCCCGGCGAAACGACCACCCTCACCCAGGCCCAGGCCCGGGCACGCTTCCACCCCGTCGACTGGAACGAGAACACCAGCATCATCCGGCTCGCCTCCGACGAGGGCACACTGGCCGAGGTACGGCTGCGGATCATGGACGACCAGGGCCGGATCGTGCGCACGGTACGCAGCCGTTTCAGACCGGTGTACGACCGCAAGGAGCGCGTGTACCGGGTGACGGGCACCCTGCAGGAGGTCACCGAACCGACGCCGGGCACCGCGGCACAGACCCCCGTCACCGGTGACTGGCGCCGCTCCCGGGAGGCCTTCCTGCTGGACGCGGGCCGTGCGCTGGCCGAGGCACGGTCCACTTCGGAGGTGCTGCGGGTCGCGGCGGGGCTGTCGATGCCGGGGTTCTCTCCGGACGGGCTGGCCGTCTTCGGGGTGCAGGGCGACCGGCTGACGGTCATCGGGCATCACGGGCATCAGCCCGGCGACGAGGCTCCCTTCACCGACATGCCGCTGGAGACGGACTACCCGGCCGCCGAGGTGGTCCGGACCGGCCGCGCGGTCTATCTGTCCTCGCCCGAGCAGTACAAGACCCGCTACCCGGTGACCTGGCCGCTCGCCCGGCACTTCGGCAGACAGTCCTGGGCATTCCTGCCGCTGACGGCGGCCGGCCGCACGATGGGCGCCTGGCTGGCGGCCTTCGCCTATCCGGTCGCCTTCACCCCGGACGAGCGGTCGGTGCTCACGACGGTGGCCCGCATGCTCGCCCAGGCCCTGTCCCGGGCCGGGGCCGCCGAGTCCCAGCGCGAACTGACCGACGGGCTGCAGCGCTCCATGCTGCCCACGCTGGGCCCCGAGATCCCCGGCATGGGCGTGGCCGCCCGCTACATCCCCACCGGCGGCGGGCTCCAGGTCGGCGGCGACTGGTACGACATGATCCCGCTGCCCGGGGGCACCTCCCGGACGAAGTCCGGTGGAGGCAGGTTCGCGCTGGTCATCGGCGACGTCCAGGGGCATGACGTGCGGGCCGCCGGGCTGATGGGCCAGCTGCGGATCGCCCTGCGCGCCTATGCCTCCGAGGGCCACCGCCCCGACGCCGTCCTCTCCCGGGCCTCCCGCTTTCTGCACGGCATCACCGAGGGCGCCTGCGACGACGCCGACCCGCGCTTCGCCACCTGCCTCTATGTGGAGGTCGACCCGGGGTCCGGCGTCCTGGAGATCGCCCGCGCCGGACACCCGGACCCGGCGATCCGCATGGCGGACGGCACGGTGATGATGCGGCCGACGGCGGGCGGTCTGCCGCTGGGCATCGACCCGGACGCCGACTATCCGACGACGCGGTTCGCGCTGCAGCCCGGCGAGACCATGATGATCTGCACCGACGGTCTGATCGAGACCGGCGGTCATGACCTGGAGAGCGGCTGGCACCGCCTCCGCGCCATCCTGGAGGACCACGAGGGCAGCCTGGAGTCACTCGCGGACGCCCTGGTCCAGGCGGTGCACGGACCGTCCTCGCACCAGACCCCGGGGCCGCTGGCCGACCGTCGCGAGGACGACATAGCCGTACTGCTGCTGGGCAGGCCGGGGGAGGGCGACGGCTACGGCGCCACGATGCTCGTCGGACCCTCGGTCCGGCGCACCCTGCTGTCGGTGGCGCAGGACGAGCCGGAGCGGATCGCCGAGGCCCGCCAGCATGTGCGCGGTCTGCTGCACGACTGGACCTCCGACGAGCAGGTGGACACCGCGGCGCTGCTGGTGTCGGAGATGCTCACCAACGTCCTCGTGCACACCGACGCCGACGCCCTGCTGCTCGCCGAGGTCACCGGCGAGACGGGCGAGCGACGGCTGCGGGTCGAGGTCACCGACCCCGGCGACGACCTCCCGCACAAGCGAAGTCCCGGGGAACTCGCCTCCTCCGGGCGCGGCCTGGTGCTGATGGAGCTGCTCGCGGACGCATGGGGGGTGGATCCGCGGGGCGAGGGGAAGAGCATCTGGTTCGAGCTGCACGAGAAGCGGTGATCAGGGGGTGGCGTACCGGCTCCGCAGTTCGTGTACGACCCCGAAGGCGGCCGCGGTGAGCGGTACGGCGAGCAGCATCCCGACGATGCCCGCGACGGACGCCCCGGCCGTGATCGCCAGCATCACCACCGCGGGATGCATCTGCACGGTCCGGCTCTGGATCATCGGCTGGAGCACATGACCCTCCAGCACCTGCACGGCGACGACGACCCCGAGCGCCCACAGCGCGATCACGAACCCCCGGTCGGCGAGCGCGACCAGCACGGCCACCGCGCCGGAGAGGAAGGCGCCGAGGTAGGGGATGTAGGCGCCGACGAAGACGAGCGCGCCAAGGCCGGGCGCGCCCGGCACCTGCAGGATCAGCAGTCCGACGGTGATGCAGGTGGCGTCGATGAGCGCGATGACGGTGGTGCCGCGCATGAATCCCTCGACGGCCGCGAAGGCCCGCCGTGCCATGGCCTCCAGGGTGTCGCCTGTGCCGTGCGGGGCGAGGGACCGCAGGCTCTCGGCCGCCCGGTGGGAGTCACGCAGGAAGAAGAAGACGAGCAGCAGGGCCAGTACGGCCATGGCGATGCTCTCGCCGACCACGCTGACCCCGCTGATGACGTTGGAGGCGGCCGTCCCGCCGAACTTGGCCAGCAGGTCCTTGGCGTTCTCGGCGAGGTCGTCCAGCGAGGTCCCCGCGGCACCGAAGTGCTCGGCGACGGCCCTCCCGGCGGCCCGCAGCGAGGAGACGATCTGGTCCCCGGTGTCGATCAGCGCGGCGACCACGATGTAGACGGCCCCGCCGATCACGGCCACGACCGCGACACAGGTGAGCCCGGCAGCCAGCGAGCGGTGCACCCCGGCCCGGACGAGCCGCCGGTGCAGCGGCCCGAGCAGCGCTGTGCCGAGCAGCGCGAGCAGCACGGGCGTGACGGCCGTACGGAACGTGGTGCACAGCCGGACCCCGACGTAGCCGACCCCGTAGACGAGCAGGATCACCGCGCACCAGGCGGCGAGGCGGCGAACGGGGTCGGGCAGAAGCTGCACACACCCAGCCGATCACGCACCCCACCGGGCTGTCCTGCGCTCAGGCCCGGCCGGGTGACGCGTTACGGCAAAAGCCCCGTCCGGCGCCATTGACGGACGGGGCTGTCATGGGGCTCGGGCTCAGGCCTGCGGCCCGCTCTCGGTCATGCCGTGGACGGCCGGAATGGTTCCGAGCCGGCCCTTCTGGAAGTCCTCGAAGGCCTGCTGGAGTTCCTCACGGGTGTTCATGACGAAGGGGCCGTAGTGGGCCATGGGCTCACGGATGGGCTGCCCGCCGAGCAGGACGATCTCCAGGTCCGGCGTGTGGGAGTCCTGCTGCTCGTCCGCGCGGACGGTCAGCGAGGAGCCGTTGCCGAACACGGCGGTCTGGCCCAGCTGGATCGGACGGCGGTCGGCGCCGACGGAGCCGCGCCCGGCCAGGACGTAGGCGAGGGCGTTGAAGTCCTCGCGCCAGGGCAGGGTGATCTCCGCGCCCGCGGCGAGGGTCGCGTGGATCATCGTGATCGGGGTGTGGGTGACACCGGGACCGGTGTGGCCGTCCAGCTCACCGGCGATGACGCGGAGCAGCGCGCCGCCGTCGGGAGAGGTGAGCAGCTGGACGTTGCCGCCGCGGATGTCCTGGTAGCGGGGGGCCATCATCTTGTCCTTGGCCGGGAGGTTCACCCACAGCTGCAGGCCGTGGAAGAGACCGCCGGACATGACCAGGGACTCCGGGGGGGCCTCGATGTGGAGCAGGCCCGAACCGGCGGTCATCCACTGGGTGTCGCCGTTGGTGATGGTGCCGCCACCGCCGTGGCTGTCCTGGTGGTCGAAGATCCCGTCGATGATGTAGGTGACGGTTTCGAAGCCTCGGTGCGGGTGCCAGGGGGTGCCCTTGGGCTCGCCCGGCGCGTACTCCACCTCGCCCATCTGGTCCATCATGATGAACGGGTCGAGGTAGCGGTAGTTGATCCCGGCGAACGCCCGGCGAACCGGGAAGCCCTCGCCCTCGAATCCGCTCGGTGCGGTCGTCACGGCCAGCACGGGACGGGAAGCGGCGTCGGCCGGCGCGGCCACACGGGGCAGGGTCAGCGGGTTCTCGACGGTCACTGCAGGCATTGGTCGGTACCTCCTTGTGAGCCCACTTTAGTTGAGCATTGAACTTTCTGCCACTCCCAACAGAGAAAGCCCGGAGGGCATTCCCTCCGGGCCTCGCCGGGTGCGGTCACGCGAACAGGGCGGCGACCGCCGGCCCACCAAGGAGAGGCCGAGCAATGTCATGGGGAGCCCGAGCACCAGCGCGATGATCAGGCCGCCGATCAGCTGCCCCACCGTCGCCCGCCCCACCGTGGTGGTGCCTTCCGGATCCTCGGGGTCGTACACGATCTCGACCACGCTCGGGCCGCCCTCCGGGCCGCCGCGCTCCCGCCGCCGGCCACGGGCGTCGACGTAGGAGTACATGTAGGCGTGACCGCGTCCTCACCGGTTCCGACGTCGTACGAGGACTCCAGCCGCCCCTCGACCGCGATCCCCGGGGCACGCAGCACGACGGTGTCGTACAGCATGCGCCGGCCGGCCACCACGGCGGCGACGCCGGGCGCCAGGACCAAGGGGCCGCCCACCGCCCAGGAAACGACGCCCCGCTCCCCCGCGCCACGAGCCACCAGCGCGGCGGTGACCAGCAGATAAAGGACACCCAGCGCCCCCATGGTCACGTCCCTCGGCGCCGCGACCCCGGGCGCTGCACCGGCTCGGTGGTCACCCGCGCCACCCCGTCCCGGCGCGGCTCGTCGGCGTCCCGCGCGGGCACCGCGCGGGACGCCGCCTCGGCGAACTCCCGCACGGCCGGAGCGCTGCGCGAGGCCAGGGTGTACGTCGCCGGGTCCGGGGCCGCGGAGGTCAGGACGACGGCCGGCTCACACCCTTCGGAACCGCGTACCTCCACGCGCTCGATCGCGGCGACGGGTATCTTGCGGCGCACCGCGCCCGCCTCCAGCAGCAGTTCGCCGGAACGCAGCCGGGCAACAGAACGCCGCCGGCCGTGCAGGACCAGCGGCGATGTGGCGTTGTCGGTCACGCGGGCACAGTAGTCAGGCGTTCGAGCGGAAGGGGAGATTCAGCTCAGCCGTCTACGCGGCATCGGCGTCTAGCCGTACATGCGGCGCATCGCGAAGTCGACCATCTGTTCGACCGCCTTCGCGTCGAAGACCATCCGGTGCTCGCCCTCCATGTCCAGGACGAAGCCGTATCCGGTCGGCAGCAGGTCGATCACCTCGGAGCCGGTGATCACGAAGTACTTGGACTCCTTGCCCGCGTACCGCCGCAGCTCCTTGAGCGAGGTGAACATCGGGATCACCGGCTGCTGGGTGTTGTGCAGGGCGAGGAAGCCCGGGTTGTCGCCGCGCGGGCAGTAGACCTTGGACGTGGCGAACACCTGCTGGAAGTCCTCCGCGGCCAGCTGACCGGTGGTGAACGCACGCACCGCGTCCGCGAGCGACGGCGGCGACGGCTCCGGGTAGAGCGGCGACTGCTGGCCGTACCCACCGAGACCGCCGGGCATCTGCTGCTGCGGCGGGGTGTACTGCGCACCCACGTTCTGGTCGTAGCCGTACATGGGCGCAAGCCTACCGACCCCGCCGGGGTCACCGAAGGCCCGTCAAGCCTTCTTGAGCCGTTCCCTAGCGTCCGTATGTAGACCCTTCTCACACTTGGACCGGTAGGGGTTGCTTCTTATTACCGACGGGTAGCATCATCGTAGCTACTTGTTGGTACGTGAACCAGTTGCGAGGAGACAGTGCCTCGCCGAGTCCGATACGGAGCCGTCACCATGGGGCACTACAAGTCGAATCTCCGCGACATCGAGTTCAATCTGTTCGAAGTACTCGGGCGCGACAAGCTCTACGGCACGGGCCCGTTCGGTGAAATGGACACGGACACCGCCAAGAGCATCCTCGAGGAGCTGACGCGCCTCGCGGAGAACGAGCTGGCCGAGTCCTTCACGGACGCGGACCGCAACCCGCCCGTCTTCGACCCGGAGACCAACACCGCGCCCGTCCCGGCGTCCTTCAAGAAGAGCTACAAGGCCTTCATGGACTCCGAGTACTGGCGCCTGGGCCTGCCCGAGGGGATCGGCGGCACGACGGCGCCCCCGTCCCTGATCTGGGCGTACGCGGAGCTGATCCTCGGCTCGAACCCGGCCGTGTGGATGTACTCCTCCGGCCCGGCGTTCGCCGGCATCCTCTACGACGAGGGCAACGACGTACAGAAGAAGATCGCGCAGATCGCCGTGGAGCGGACCTGGGGTTCGACCATGGTGCTCACCGAGCCCGACGCGGGCTCCGACGTGGGCGCCGGCCGTACCAAGGCGATCCAGCAGGAGGACGGCTCCTGGCACATCGAGGGCGTCAAGCGCTTCATCACGTCCGGTGAGCACGACATGGAGGAGAACATCCTCCACTACGTCCTCGCCCGCCCCGAGGGCGCCGGCCCCGGCACCAAGGGCCTGTCCCTCTTCCTCGTCCCGAAGTACCTGTTCGACTTCGAGACCGGCGAGCTGGGCGAGCGCAACGGCGTCTACGCCACCAACGTCGAGCACAAGATGGGCCTGAAGGCCTCCAACACCTGCGAGATGACCTTCGGCGACCGCCACCCGGCCAAGGGCTGGCTGATCGGCGACAAGCACGACGGCATCCGCCAGATGTTCCGCATCATCGAGTTCGCCCGCATGATGGTCGGCACGAAGGCGATCTCCACCCTGTCGACGGGCTACCTCAACGCGCTGGAGTACGCCAAGGAGCGCGTCCAGGGCCCGGACCTGGCGAACTTCATGGACAAGGCCGCGCCCAAGGTCACCATCACGCACCACCCCGACGTGCGCCGCTCGCTGATGACGCAGAAGGCGTACGCGGAGGGCATGCGCGCCCTCGTCCTCTACACCGCCTCCGTCCAGGACGCCATCGCGGTCAAGGAGGCGAGCGGCGAGGACTCGAAGGCCGAGCACGCGCTCAACGACCTGCTCCTGCCGATCGTCAAGGGCTACGGCTCCGAGAAGGGCTACGAGCAGCTCGCCCAGTCGCTGCAGACCTTCGGCGGCTCCGGCTTCCTGCAGGAGTACCCGATCGAGCAGTACATCCGCGACGCCAAGATCGACACCCTCTACGAGGGCACGACCGCGATCCAGGGCCAGGACTACTTCTTCCGGAAGATCGTCCGCAACCAGGGCGCCGCGCTGAACTCGCTGGCCGAGGACATCAAGAAGTTCCTGGCCCTCGGCACCGGCGGCGAGGAGCTGGCGGGCGCCCGCGAGCACCTCGCGAAGGCCGCCGTGGAGCTGGAGGCCATCGTCGGCCTGATGCTGACCGACCTCGCGGCCACCGAACAGGACGTCAAGAACATCTACAAGGTGGGCCTGAACACCACCCGCCTGCTGCTGGCCTCCGGTGACGTGGTCGTCGGCTACCTGCTGCTGAAGGGCGCCGCGGTCGCCGCCGAGAAGCTGGAGACGGCGTCGGCCAAGGATGTGGCCTTCTACACCGGCAAGATCGCAGCCGCGAAGTTCTTCGCGGCCAACGTCCTGCCCGGCGTCACCCTGGCCCGCAAGGTGTCCGAGGGCGTCGACCTGGACCTCATGGAGCTGGACGAGGCCGCCTTCTAGTACCGGCGCCACTGCCACAGGTTTCCAGCGTGGGCCCGTTCCCGGTAAGGGGGAGCGGGCCCTCGCCCGTCGTTAAGGTGAACCCCATGAGCGAACCAGCCCGCTTCGACCGCGGCCACACCGATGACCTCATGTCCTTCCTCGCGGCGAGCCCGTCGCCCTACCACGCCGTGGCGAACACCGCCGAGCGGCTGGAGAAGGCCGGCTTCCGGCAGGTCGCGGAGACGGACGCGTGGGACGGGACGAGCGGCGGCAGGTTCGTGCTGCGCGGCGGCGCGATCGTGGCCTGGTACGTCCCCGAGGGCGCCGACGCGCACACGCCTTTCCGGATCGTCGGCGCGCACACCGACTCGCCGAACCTGCGGGTCAAGCCGCAGCCGGACAGCGGGGCGCACGGCTGGCGCCAGGTCGCCGTGGAGATCTACGGCGGACCGCTGCTGAACTCCTGGCTCGACCGGGACCTGGGCCTGGCCGGGCGGCTCACCCTGCGGGACGGCTCGACTCGCCTGGTGAACGTGGACCGGCCCCTGCTGCGGGTGCCGCAGCTGGCCATCCACCTCGACCGGTCGGTGTCGACCGAGGGGCTCAAGCTCGACAAGCAGCGGCATCTGCAGCCGGTCTGGGGACTGGGCGGCGATGTGCGCGACGGCGACCTGATCGCCTTCCTCGAGGAGGAGTGCGGGCTGCCCGCGGGCGACGTGGCCGGCTGGGACCTGATGACGCACTCCGTGGAGCGGCCGGCCTACCTGGGCCGCGACAATGAGCTGGTCGCCGGTCCCCGGATGGACAACCTCCTGTCGGTGCACGCGGGCGCGGCGGCCCTGGCGGCCGTGGCCTGCTCCGAGCGGGCCCTCCCCCACATCCCCGTGCTGGCCGCCTTCGACCACGAGGAGAACGGCTCGCAGTCGGACACCGGCGCGGACGGACCGCTGCTGGGCAGCGTCCTGGAGCGTTCGGTGTTCGCGCGCGGCGGGTCGTACGAGGACCGGGCCCGCTCCTTCGCCGGCACGGTCTGTCTGTCCTCCGACACGGGCCACGCGGTCCACCCCAACTACGCGGAGCGGCACGACCCGACGCACCACCCGCGGGTCAACGGCGGGCCGATCCTCAAGGTGAACGTCAACAACCGCTACGCCACGGACGGTTCGGGCCGCGCGGTCTTCGCCGCCGCCTGCGAGCGGGCGGGCGTCCCCTTCCAGACCTTCGTCTCCAACAACGCCATGCCTTGCGGCACCACCATCGGCCCGATCACCGCGGCCCGCCACGGCATCCGGACCGTCGACATCGGCGCGGCGATCCTGTCGATGCACAGCGCCCGCGAACTGTGCGGCGCGGACGACCCGTTCCTGCTGGCGAACGCGCTGGTGGCGTTCCTGGAGCAGTAGACGCGCCCGGACACCCCCGGCATGGCCGCCGCGGTCCCGGGTACCCGACCCCCGACCGGAACCACCGGATCGCAAGGGGAGGAGACAGCCATGGGCCTCGGCGGATGCATCATCCTGATCGCTGCGGGCGCGATCCTCACGTTCGCGACCGACTGGCACATGAAGGGGGTCAACCTCGACCTGGTCGGACTCATCTTGATGGCCGTCGGACTGATCGGGGTCACGACGTTCACCAGCATCGCCCGGCGCAGGAGGGTCGTGGTGCCGCCCCCGACGACGGTCGTCGAGGAGGAGCGGCACCACCAGCGTGACGGCTACGGCGACGGCTACGGCGTCTGAGCGTCGTCCATCCCCGCGAGAACCAGGGGAAGGCGGTCCGCACCGCCCTCGGTCAGGCGGACCGGGACGCCCCAGTCCTGCTGGTGGACATGGCAGGCGGGGTACTCGTTCGCACCCTCGGCCGAGCCGCTGCTGGAC
This sequence comes from Streptomyces herbicida, assembly GCF_032656585.1. NCBI lineage: Bacteria > Bacillati > Actinomycetota > Actinomycetes > Kitasatosporales > Streptomycetaceae > Streptomyces > Streptomyces herbicida. The sequence continues at coordinate 274,072 of NZ_JAUYWJ010000015.1, read as the reverse complement.
GCGGTGTCGTCGCACGACGCGGCCATCGCCGAGACGTGCAGGACTCCCTCCGCCACCGCCGGGTCGAGTTCCAGTGTGCGGGACAGGTCGGTGTCCGCGCCCTCGCCCTTCAGCAGCAGCCCGGGCGGGGTGGAGGAGACCAGGAGACGGGTCGAGGGTCCGTACCGGGTGTCCAGCTTCTGGCCGGCCGGGGCCTGGAAGATCACGTCCAATTGCAGCTTCCCGGGGGCGACTTCGGTCGCCGCGCGCTGGGTTCGGTGGGCGACGGCCGCCACCCGGACCGCCTCCTCCGGGAGCCGCAGCCGGGTCAGCCGGTGCCGGGCCGACTCGACGACCACGATGTCGTCGCCGACGAGAACGGCATCGCTCGGCTCCCTCAAGTCCGTGGCCAGGGTGGTCACTTCGCCGGTCGCGGGGTCGTAGCGGCGCAGCGCGTGGTTGTACGTGTCGGCGACGGCCACGGAACCGTCGGGCAGTGCCGTCACCCCCAACGGATGCTGGAGCAGCGCCTGTCCGGCGCCACCGTCACGGTGGCCGAAGTCGAACAGTCCCGTGCCGACGGCGGTGTGGACCCGACCGTCGAGGTCGACCCAGCGCAGCGCGGAGGTCTCGGAGTCGGCGAGCCAGAGCCGGTCGGCGGTCGCCGCGAGACCGGAGGGCTGGGCGAACCAGGCCTCGGCCACCGGTCCGTCGACCAGCCCCTCGTTGGTGGTCCCCGCCGCCACCGCGACGGTGCCCTCGACCGGGTCGTACGCCCACAGCTGGTGCACCCCGGCCATGGCGATCCACACCCTGCCGCCGAAGACGGCCACGTCCCAGGGTGAGGACAGGTCGGTCTCACGGGCCGGTCCCGAGGTCGGCGACCCCTGCCACCACTGCTTTCCGGTGCCCGCGAGCGTGGTCACCTCGCCCGTGCCGAGGTCAAGCCGCCGCAGGGCGTGGTTGACGGTGTCCGCGACGACCACGGACGCCCCGTCGTCGAGCAGGGCGAGCCCCTGCGGCTCGCTGAAGGAGGCCGTCTCGGCCGCCCCGTCCGCGAAGCCGCGGGCACCGGAGCCGATCCGCCGCACCACCGTCTCCCCGTCCGCCTCCAGCTCCACCAGCTGATGCCGGGTGGTGTCGCTGACCAGGAAGTTCCCGGACGGCAGCAGCAGCGCCTTGCCGGGGAAGCGCAGCACGGTCGGCTCCGGCTCCGGCGCCACATACGGCCCGTCACCGCGCCGCAGCGTCCCCTTCGCCTCGTGCTCGGCCTCCAGCTCCTCCACCAGCCGCTCAATGGCGTGCGCATGCCCCTCACCGGCATGCTGCGCGACGACGTACCCCTCGGGGTCGATCACGACGAGCGTCGGCCAGGCGCGCACGGCGTACTGCTTCCAGGTGGCGAGCTCGGGGTCGTCGAGCACCGGATGCTCCACGCCGTACCGCTCCACGGCATCCACCACCGCCTGATGCTCCGCCTCGTGCACGAACTTCGGCGAGTGCACACCGATGATCACGACCGTCTCCCGATGCTTCTCCTCGAGCTCGCGGAGTTCGTCGAGGACGTGCAGACAGTTGATGCAGCAGAACGTCCAGAAGTCCAGGACGACGATGCGTCCTCGCAGGTCGGCGAGGGTGTACTGCCTGTCTCCCGTGTTCAGCCAGCCGCCCTTGCCGATCAGCTCGGGGGCACGGACACGGACGCGACGGGGTGCGGAATCGGTCATGCGTCCAAGGGTGCCATTCGCGCGGCACACCGTGACATCCGTCCGCACCCCGCCCCCACCGCGGCCTCTTCAGTCCTGGTGGATCACGTTCGTACCGGGGCCGCCGGAGAGCGTGTCCCGGCCGGGACCGCCGTACAGCTTGTCGTTGCCGCTGTTGCCGTAGAGCCTGTCGTTGCCGCTGTTGCCGTACAGGACGTCGTTGCCCTTGCCGCCGGAGAGCGTGTCCTCCCCGCTGCCGCCGTAGATCTTGTCGTTGCCGTCGTCGCCGGCCAGGTACTGGGCCCCGGTGCCGCCGTGCAGCACGTCGTCGCCCCTGCCGCCCTGGACGATGTTGTCGTCGCCGCTCGCGTAGATCGTGTCGCTGCCGTCATCGCCCCAGGCCAGCCCGTACTTGCCCACCGTGATGGTGTCGTTGCCCGCGTCGCCCGCGACGTAGGCACCGTCGAGGCGGCCGGAGTCGGTCGCCTTGTCGTTGCCGGCGCCCAGCGAGATCTGGGCGTAGTAGTAGATCTGGTCGGTGGAGTTCTGGTACGCGACCGTGTCGTTGCCGTCGCCGAGATTCATGATCAGGGCGGCGTACGGGTCCTGGCTGTCCACGTTGGTGACCGTGCAGGAGACCTTGGTGTGGTCCGCGCCGTCGGGGTACGCGCAGTCGTGGCCCGCGCTGATCGGGACGACGTCGTCGATCACATAGGTGATGCCCGTGCGGTCCGCGGTCAGCGACGCGGTGACGGTGGCCTTGTTGGTCTGGCCGGCGGCGGCCGTGTAGGTGAGCCGCCAGTCGTACTGGTTGACCGCGGCGGTGGCCGGCGCCGTGGCGGCGTCGGCCGTGCCGGCCAGGGTGAACGGAACGGCCAGGGCGGCGCCCAGGGCCAGCGTCACCGCCGGGACGGCGCGTATCGGCCTGCGGCGGGCGGGACGAGAGGGCATGGCGAAACCTCCGGGAGGAACGTGCGGAATCTTGGCGACTTACGCAGCATTCGACTCGGGGCCGATGCGTCAGGTTGGGCAACTTCCTTGTACGCACCGGAAGTTCAACTGCGGGACACCCCCTGTCCCGGCGGATTCCGCGACCCCGTCAGGACAGGGCGTGTCCGGTCGTCGCGTCCACGTGCTCGGGGACCTCGTCGTGCCGGTCGCCCACCGAGAGGGTGCCGGTGGGCTCGAAGACCAGGATCTCGGCGGGCTCGGGGGCGAAGGGCTTGTGCTCGGTGCCGCGCGGGACGGTGAACACCGAGCCCCGCGGGAGGACGACCGTACGCTCGCCGGCCGGTTCCCTGAGGGCGATGTGCAGCTCGCCGCCGAGGACCAGGAAGAACTCGTCGGTGTGGTCGTGTACGTGCCAGACGTGCTCGCCCTCGACCTTCGCCACGCGTACGTCGTAGTCGTTGACGGTGGCGACGATGCGGGGGCTCCACTGCTCGGTGAAGGAGGCGAGGGCGGTTGCCAGGGAAACGGGTTCGTGGGATGCCATGTGTTCATCGTGGGGGGTGCCGTCACGGTCGCACGAGTGCTAGAAATCGCATATGCCGCAAGGATCCTCTCAGCCGGTACGGCCCCACCGGGTCGCCGTGATCGTCGACGGCGGCACGAACCCGTTCGAGGTCGGTGTCGCCACCGAACTGTTCGGGCTGCCGCGCCCCGAGCTGGGCCTGCCCCGCCCCCTGTACGAGGTGACGCTGTGCGCGCCGACACCCGACGTGCGGATGAACCACGGCTTCTTCACGCTGACGGCGGTACCCGGCCTGGAGGCGGTGGACGAGGCGGACACCCTGGTCGTGCCCGGCCGCCCGGACAACGTCGTACCGCGCGGGCCCGAGGTCCTGGACGCGATCCGGCGCACCCACGCGCGTGGCGCCCGTGTCGTCAGCTTCTGCACCGGCAGCTTCGCGCTCGCCGAGGCGGGGCTGCTCGACGGCAGACGCGCCACCACTCATTGGCTGTGGGCCGACTCCTTCCGGAAACTGCACCCGAAGGTACGGCTGGAGCCGGACGTGCTCTTCGTGGACGAGGGCGACCTCCTGACCGCCGCGGGCAGCGCGGCCGCGCTCGACCTGGGGCTGCACATCTGGCGCCGGGACCACGGCGCCGAGATCGCCAACGCGGTCTCCCGGCGCCTCGTCTTCGCCTCCCACCGGGACGGCGGCCAGCAGCAGTTCGTGGAGCGCCCGGTCCCAGAGGTCCCCGACGAGTCGCTCGGCCCGCTGCTGGCGTGGGCACAGGAGCGGCTGGACGAGCCACTGACGGTGGCGGACCTGGCGACCCGCGCGGCGGTCTCCCCCGCCACGCTCCACCGCCGCTTCCGCACCCAGCTGGGCACCACCCCCCTGGCCTGGCTCACCGGGGAGCGCGTCGCCCTGGCCTGCCGCCTGATCGAGCGCGGAGAGGAACGACTGGACGTCGTGGCGTCCCGCAGCGGCCTCGGCACGGCAGCCAACCTGCGAGCGCGCCTGCGGCGGGAGACGGGGCTGAGCCCGTCGGCGTACCGCCGCCGCTTCGGGCCGTGACACCGCGGCTGCGAGGCCCCGGCCCCGAAGGTGCGTCCCATCCGTGATGATCAGCTCGTGCCCGGGAAGCGGTGACCGTATGAGACTCCTCGTACGCGATCGGCTCCTCGGCCTCGGTGACGACTACTGGATCGAGGACGAGCACGGCGGCAAGGTCTTCCTCGTCGACGGCAAGGCCATGCGGCTGCGGGACACCTTCGAGCTGAAGGACGCGCACGGGCGTGTCCTGATCGACATCCATCGGAAGCTGTTCTCGCTGCGCGACACCATGGTCGTCCAGCGCGCCGGCGAGCCGCTGGCGGCCATTCGGCGCAAGCGGCTCTCACTGCTTCGCAACCACTACCGCGTGTCCCTGGCCGACGGCACGGAGCTGGACGTCAGCGGCAAGATCCTCGACCGTGAGTTCGCCGTCGAGTACGACGGCGAACTCCTCGCGGTGATCTCCCGGCGCCGACTGCACGTCCGGGAGACGTACGGCGTCGACGTCGTACGGGACGACGCGGACCCGGCGCTGCTGATCGCGGTGGCGGTGTGCGTGATCCACCTTGCGGAGAACGAGCGGGAGGAGGACTGACGGCCACCGTGTCCGGCCCGCGGAACGGTGTTAGAAAAGAGGCATGGCGGGATTTCCCGGCCGCCTGCGTTCGGTGCTGAGCGCACGCACCGTCGCCCAGCAGGTCTTCGTCCTTCAGGCGGCGATCGTGGTGCTCCTTGTCGTCGCCGCGGTGGCCGCCGTCCTGCTTCAGGTGCGGGGGGACAGCGGACGAGAGGCCCGTAACCGCTCGCTCGCGGTCGCCGAGACCTTCGCGCACTCGCCGGGCATCGCGGCGGCGATGCAGAGTCCGGACCCGAGCGCGGCGCTGGAGCCGCGCGCCGAGTCGGCGCGGAAGGCATCCGGTGTCGATTTTGTCGTGGCCATGAGCAAGGACGGCATCCGCTACACGCACCCCGACCCCGGCCAGATCGGCAAGCACTACACCGGCAGCATCGGCCCCGCCGCGAAGGGCAGCACCGTCCAGGAGACCTACACGGGCGCGCTGGGCCCCTCGGTGCGCGCCGTCGTCCCCGTGAAGGACGCGCACGGCAAGATCGTCGGTCTCGTCGCCGCCGGGGTCAGGCTCTCCAAGGTGACCGGGGTCGTCGCGCACCAGCTGCCCGTGTTCATCGGTGCGGCCGCCGTGGCACTCGCCGTCGCCACCGCCGGCACCGCCCTGGTCAGCAGGCGGCTGCGGAACCAGACGCACGGTCTGGAACCCGCCGAGATGACCCGGATGTACGAACATCACGACGCCGTCCTGCACTCCGTGCGGGAGGGTGTGCTGATCATGGACGGCGAGGGCAGGCTGGCGCTGGCCAACGACGAGGCGCGCAGGCTGCTCGGGCTGCCCGCGGACGCGGAGGGACACCCGGCCCTCGACCTGGACATCGGCGGCGACATGGCCCGGCTGTTCGCCTCCGGACGGGACGCCACCGACGAGGTGCACCTGGCACGCGGCCGGTTGCTGGCCGTCAACCAGCGGCCGACGGACCGTGAGGGCGGGCCGCCGGGCAGCGTCGCGACCCTGCGGGACACGACCGAGCTGCAGGCCCTCAGCGGCCGGGCGGACCAGGCCCAAGAGCGCCTGAAACTGCTGTACGACGCCGGACTGGAGGTCGGCACCCGCCTCGACGTGACACGCACCGCCCAGGAGCTGGCGGATCTCGCGGTACCCCGGTTCGCCGACTTCGTCACCGTCGACCTGGCCGATCCCGTCCTGCGCGGCGGGGAGCCCGGGGACGGTTCCCCGGACATGCGGCGCGTCGCGTTCCGCGGCGTGCGGGAGGGCAGCCCGCTCTACGGCCTCGGCCGGCTCATCCGCTTCGTCCCGGCCACCCCGCAGGCTGACGGCTTCGGCACCGGCGTGGCCGTGCTGGAGGCGGACCTGGCCGCGTTCTCCGGGTGGCAGGCACAGGACCCGGAGCGGGCCCGCAGGGTCGTGGAGTTCGGGATCCACTCGATGATCGCCGCTCCGCTGCGCGCCCGCGGCGTCATCATGGGCGTGGCCACGTTCTGGCGCTCCGGCCCGCGCAAGACCTTCGAGCAGGACGACGTCTCCCTCGCCGAGGAACTGGTGGCGCGCGCCGCCGTCAGCATCGACAACGCCCGCCGCTACACCCGCGAACACGCCATGGCCGTCACGCTGCAGCGCAGCCTGCTGCCCCGGGCCCTGCCCGACCAGAGCGCCCTCGACGTGGCCTACGGCTATCTGCCCGCGCAGGCCTCCCAGGGCGGGGTCGGCGGGGACTGGTTCGACGTCATCCCGCTGCCCGGCGCCCGGGTGGCACTCGTCGTCGGGGACGTCGTCGGTCACGGTCTGCACGCGGCCGCCACGATGGGCCGGCTGCGCACCGCCGTGCACAACTTCTCCACCCTGGACGTCCCGCCCGACGAGCTTCTGTGGCACCTGGACGAGCTGGTGACCCGTATCGACCAGGACGAGGACGGTACCGCCGGCGACGAGGGCCCGCCGGTCACCGGAGCCACCTGCCTCTATGCCGTCTACGACCCCGGCTCCGGCCAGTGCGTCCTCTCCCGGGCCGGGCATCTCCAGCCCGCCCTCGTCAGTCCCGACGGCATCGTGGAGTTCCTCGACGTCCCCGGCGGGCCTCCGCTGGGCCTGGGCAGCCGTCTCCCCTTCGAGACGACCGGGCTGAAGCTTCCCGAGGGCAGCGCGCTGGTGCTGTACACGGACGGGCTGGTCGAGGACCACGACCGTGACATCGACGAGGGGCTGGAGCTGCTGCGCCGGACGCTGGCCCGGCCCGGCCGGACTCCGGAGGCGACCTGCCGGGCGGTGCTGAAGGCCATGGTGCCCGAGCGCCCCCGCGACGACGTGGCCCTGGTCGTCGCCCGTACGCGGATGCTCGCCGCCGACAGCACGGCGGCCTGGGACGTGCCCTCCGAACCGTCGGCCGTCGGCCGGGTCCGTGCCTCGGCCGCCCGGACGCTGGAGACCTGGGGCCTTGCGGAGTCCGCCTTCACTACCGAACTGATCCTCAGCGAGCTGGTCACCAACGCCATCCGGCACGCCGACGGTCCCATCCGCGTACGTCTGATCCGCGACCGCTCCCTGATCTGCGAGGTCTCCGACGGCAGCAGCACCGCGCCGCATCTGCGCCGCGCGGCCGCCACGGACGAGGACGGGCGCGGACTGTTCCTGGTGGCCCAGTTCGCCGAGCGCTGGGGCACCCGCTACACGGCCGACGGCAAGGTCATCTGGGCGGAACAGCCGCTGCCGGCCGGGCGGGAGGAGGCCTGAGCGCTCCGCTGGAAGTGAAGTGATGTGCCGTCTGTCGTGCACCTACCGCGGGTCCGTCGTGGCTGGTCACGCCCCGCGGCAGAGCCGCTTGTCGATGGAGCCCCGCGCCCCTTGGGGCGCTGCCGAACCGCACCGCACTTCGCCGGATCCGCTCAGGACAGGCCCTGAAGGCCGCGGCGTGGGGGTGCCAGTCCCAGGACACGGTCCTTCAGCGCCGGGAACTGCTCACGCGTCGTCGCCACCCTGCCGGGGTCGAACTCGACGGTGAGTACCTGCTCCTCCGCTCCGGCTTCCGCCAGCACGTCGCCCCAGGGATCGACCACGATCGAGTGACCCGCCTGTGGAACCCGTGCGTGGGTCCCGGACGTTCCACAGGCGAGCACGTACGCCTGGTTCTCGACCGCCCGCGCCTTGGCCAGCAAAGTCCAGTGCGCGCGTCGGCGTTCGGGCCAGCCCGCCGGGATCACCAGCGTCTCGGCGCCGGCGTCGACGAGCCCGCGGAAGAGTTCGGGGAAACGGAGGTCGTAACAGGTGGCCACGCCAAGGGTGGTCCCGGGCAGACGGACCGTCACCAGATCCTGCCCCGCGCCCATCAGGACTGCCTCGCCCTTGTCGAAGCCGAAGCGGTGGATCTTGCGGTAGGCGGCGACCAGATCACCGGAGGGGGAGAAGACCAGGGACGTGTTGTAGAGGGGGCCGTCGGGGTCGCGCTCCGGAATCGAGCCCGCGTGCAGCCAGACACCCGCCTCGCTCGCCGCTTTCGCCATCACCTCGTACGTCGGGCCTTCGAGCGGCTCGGCCTCACGGCCGAACTCCTCGTACGCGAAGGCGCCCGTCGTCCACAGCTCGGGCAGCACGACGAGGTCGGAGTCGGCCTGGTCCCGCACCAGAGCGGCCACCCGCCGCCGACGGGATTCGACCGATTCGCCCTCATCTACAGCGATCTGGATCAGCGAGGCGCGCACACTACCACCGTCCTGGCATTCGAGCCGTCCACACGGGCCTACGATCGTCACACGAAAGCACTGCCGGGGTGCCTCACAGCAGCGTAACTTGGGGGTCCCCCCTGTTCGAGCAAAGCCGAGAGCCTGGGGGAGTTCCAAGACACCCGCCGACAGGCACGTCCCGATGGCACCGCCGCCCAACCTGCCCGTGTACCGACCGCCGAGGGGTCCCGTTCCGTGAGTCTGCATCCCACCCTCCAGCCCTACGCCGACGCCTGGACCCACTCCATCGAAGCGATATCCGAGCTGGTGCAGCCGCTTGTGGAGGGCGAGTGGAACCGGCGTACCCCATGCCCCGGATGGTCGGTCCGCGACATCGTCTCCCATGTCATCGGCATGGACTGCGAGCTGCTCGGCGACCCGCGCCCCATCCACGCGCTGCCGCGTGACCTGTTCCACGTGACGAACGAACACCAGCGGTACATGGAGATGCAGGTCGACGTCCGCCGCCATCACACGGCCCCGGAGATGACCTCCGAGCTGGAGTACACGATCATCCGCCGCAACCGCCAGCTGCGGAACGAGTCGCGCGAGCCCGGCCACAAGGTGCGCGGTCCGCTCGGCACCGAGATCACGCTCGAGGAGGCCATGCGCAACCGCGCGTTCGACGTGTGGGTCCATGAGCAGGACCTGCGCGCGGCCCTGGGGCAGCCGGGCAACCTCGACTCCCCGGGCGCGCACATCACCCGTGACGTGCTGCTCGCCGAGCTGCCCCGCGTCGTCGCCGAGAAGGCGAACGCCCCGCGCAGTTCGGCGATCGTCTTCGATGTGTACGGGCCCGTGGAGTTCCTGCGCACCATCCGCGTCGACATCCAGGGCCGCGGCACCCTGGAGACGGCCCCGGCCCTCGGCCCCGCCGCCTCCTTCACCCTGGACTGGGAGACCTATGTCCGGCTGGCCTGCGGGCGGGTGACGCCGGAGGCCGCGGGCGATCGGGTGAAGGCGGAGGGCGACCTGGAGCTGACGGCGGCCGTCCTGCGGAGCTTCACGGTCACGCAGTAGGACCGCTGCGCGGCCACTCGGCGGCCCGTCGGCGTCATGCGGGTCCCCCTGCTCGAGCGAAGCCGAGAGCTCGGGGGAGCGTGCTCTCGGCGGGTCGGCCCTCGGCTCTCGGCTCTCGTACTGGACGTACTTGGGTCGGGGCCCGGCGCGGCGCGTGGAGGTCCCCCTGCTCGAAGGGCTCGGGGGAGCGTGCATGGCGTCACCGGGCAGACGCGGATTTGACGACGGGGCCCAGCTGCGGCGGCTGGTCGCGGACGGCGGGCATGTGGTGCTCGGCGAGGGCTTCTGGGAACGGCCGCCGACGCCGGCGCGGCGACCGGTACGAGGGTGAGGCAGCCGATGCCCAGGAGGCCGCGGTAGGTGAGCCGCTGGGCCCGGTGCCGGTCGAGGTCCGCACGCGTCTCGGCCGCCCGGGGGTGGTCCGGATGCCCGGCGAGCCAGACCCCGGCGTCCGCCTGGTACGCCGACTCGAACTCCTCCCACTCGTCCCGGCTCGCGGTCTCCACCCACTCGGGCGGAAACGCCGGCCGACTCACGCGGGGACGTGCACCGTCTCCACCCGGCTGGCGACCAGCCGTTCCCGCTCCCGCCGCGCCGCCCGCCTGCGCAGCCGCAGAATCTGGCTCACCCCCAGCGCCTGCAGGACGAACACCGCCGAGAAGGCCACGCTGTAGTTGTCGCCGGTGGCATCCAGCAGGACGCCGATCGCGAACAGGGTCGTCATCGAGGCGACGAAGCCACCCATGTTGGTGATCCCGGACGCGGTGCCCTGTCGCTCCGGCGGGTTGGCGGGGCGGGCGAAGTCGAAGCCGATCATCGACGCGGGACCGCACGCGCCGAGCACCGAGCACAGCACGACGAGGAGCCACATCGGCGCCCGTTCGGCCGGGTAGAGCAGGGTCGCCGCCCATACGACGGCGGTCGCCGCGACCGTGCCCAGGGCCAGCGGCAGCCGGGCCGCGTGGTGCCGGGCGACGATCTGGCCGTAGACCAGGCCGACCACCATGTTCGACAGGACGACCAGCGTCAGCAGTCCGCCCGCCGTGGCGCGGCTGAGGCCCTGGGCCTGGACCAGGAACGGAAGGCCCCACAGCAGCAGGAACACCATCGCCGGGAACTGCGTGGTGAAGTGCACCCACAGGCCCAGGCGCGTGCCCGGCTCCCGCCAGGACGCGGCGATCTGCCGGCGGACGTAGGCCGCGCCCCGGTGCGGGAACGGCTCGGGCTCGTAGCCCTCGGGGTGGTCCTTCAGGAAGAGCAGGACGAGGACGAGGACGACCGCGCCCGCCAGCGCGCTGCCCGCGAACGCCGGGGTCCAGCCGATGCCGTGCAGCAGCCGGGCCAGCAGCAGTGTGGAGACCAGGTTGCCCGCCATGCCGACCAGTCCCGCGAGCTGGGCGACCAGCGGCCCGCGCCGCACCGGGAACCAGCGGGTGCCCAGGCGCAGCACGCTGATGAACGTCATCGCGTCACCGCAGCCGAGCAGCGCGCGCGAGGCGAGGGCCGTGCCGTACGACGGTGAGAATGCGAAGCCCAGCTGTCCCGCGGTGAACAGCACGGCCCCGATGCTCAGCACCTTCTTGGTGCCCAGCCGGTCGACGAGCAGGCCCACCGGTATCTGCATGCCGGCGTAGACGAGGAGCTGGAGGATCGAGAACGTGGACAGGGCCGAGGCGTTGACGCGGAAGCGGTCGGCCGCGTCCAGGCCGGCAACCCCGAGGGACGTCCGGAAGATGACGGCGACGAAGTAGACCGAGACGCCGATGCCCCAGACGGCGACGGCGCGGCGGCCGCCCGGAGGGTCACCCGGAAGGGTGGCGTTCCTCATCGGACCTCACCCCGCGCGAGGTGTGAGAACCAACTCACGTGCCGGTGCACGACCTCGACGGCTCCCTCCGCGTCCCCGGAGCGCAGCGCGTCGAGGATCTCCTCGTGCTCCGTGAGCGTCTTGGCGATCCGGCCCGGGTGGGAGTGCATGACGGCGACGCCCATCCGCAGCTGGCGGTCGCGGAGCTGGTCGTAGAGGCGGGAGAGGATCTCATTGCCGCCGCTGCGCACGATCTCGGCGTGGAAACAGCGGTCGGTGACCGCGGCCCCGGCCAGGTCCCCGGCGGCGGCCTGCTCCTTCTGCCGTGCGAGCAGGTCCTCCAGACGCTCGATCAGACCCGCCGGCGCCGGGACGGCCTTGCGGGCCGCGTGCTCCTCCACCAGCAGCCGGGTCTCCACGACGTCCGCGATCTCCTGCGCGGAGACGGGCAGCACCAGGGCGCCCTTCTTCGGGTAGAGCTTGATGAGTCCTTCCACCTCGAGCCGCAGCAGCGCCTCGCGCACCGGTGTGCGGGAGACGCCGACGGCCTCGGCCAGCTCGCCCTCGGTGAGCAGCGTGCCGCCCTCGTAACGGCGGTCCAGGACACTCTGCTTGACATGGCTGTAGACGCGGTCGGCGGCGGGGGGCTGCTTGACGGCCAGGCTCATGCCCACAGGATAGATACAACACGTACGCATGGGGGGTGGCGGTCCATCATGCGGACGGGCCGAAAATTCCCTCAGGAACAACACAACCTTCTGTGCTACTTACGTGTCACACACGTGCGGCCCCACTCCCCATTGCCACCGCAACTCGGCCGCACCGCAGGGGCATTCGACACAATTCGGGGTATTCACTTGATTACCGGCATTAAGGGCATCCGCTTCCGCAGAGCCGTAGCCGTCGCCGTCACGTCCGGCGCGGTGTTCGCGACCGGGGCCCTCACCGCGGCACCGGCGCAGGCCGTCACCACGCCCACGATCGTGGCCAAGGGCGGCTATCTGATGAACAACGCGAACGGCAGTTCGCTGTACACCAAGAAGGCCGACACACCGCTTTCCACCGGCTCGACCACGAAGATCATGACCGCGAAGGTCGTGCTCGCCCAGTCGAACCTCAACCTCGACGCCAAGGTGACGATCCAGAAGGCCTACAGCGACTACGTCGTCGCCAACAACGCCTCCCAGGCGCACCTGATCGTCGGTGACAAGGTCACCGTCCGCCAGCTGCTGTACGGCCTGATGCTGCCGTCCGGCTGCGACGCCGCGTACGCGCTCGCCGACAAGTTCGGCTCGGGCTCCACCCGCGCGGCGCGCGTGAAGTCGTTCATCGGCAAGATGAACACGGCCGCGAAGAACCTCGGCCTGACGAACACGCACTTCGACTCGTTCGACGGCATCGGCAACGGCAACAACTACTCGACGCCGCGCGACCTGACGAAGATTGCCAGCAGCGCGATGAAGAGCTCCACGTTCCGCACGGTCGTGAAGACGAAGTCGTACACGGCGAAGACCATCACCAAGACGGGCAGCACCCGCACGATGTCGCCGTGGACCAACACCAACGGGCTGCTGAACAGCTACAGCGGCACGATCGGTGTGAAGACCGGCTCCGGCCCCGAGGCCAAGTACTGCCTGGTCTTCGCCGCCACCCGCGGCGGCAAGACGGTCATCGGCACCGTCCTCGCCTCCACCTCCATCGCGCAGCGCGAGGCGGACGCGAAGAAGCTGATGAACTACGGCTTCGCGAAGCTGGGCTGACACCACCGACAGCGCGAACGGGCCCGTCGTCATCACGACGGGCCCGTTTTCGCGTTCTCCCGCGGCTTACGCCCAGGTGATCAGCCGCTTGGGCTGTTCCAGGATCGCCGCCACGTCGGCGAGCACCTTGGAGCCGAGCTCGCCGTCCACCAGTCGGTGGTCGAAGCTCAACGCCAGGGTGGTGACCTGACGCGGCTTCACCTTGCCCTTGTGGACCCATGGCTGGAGCTTGATCGCGCCGACCGCGAGGATCGCGGACTCGCCGGGGTTCAGGATCGGCGTGCCGGTGTCGACGCCGAAGACGCCGACGTTGGTGATCGTCACCGTGCCGCCCTGCATGGCGGCGGGGGACGTCTTGCCCTCCCTCGCCGTCGACACCAGCTCGCCGAGGGCCTGGGCGAGCTGCGGGAGCGTCCTGGCGTGTGCGTCCTTGATGTTCGGGACGATCAGGCCACGCGGGGTGGCGGCGGCGATGCCCAGGTTGACGTAGTGCTTGAGCACGATCTCCTGGTTCGCCTCGTCCCAGGACGCGTTGATGTCCGGGTTGCGCTTGATGGCGACCAGCAGGGCCTTGGCGACCAGCAGCAGCGGGTTGACCCGCAGGCCCTGCATCTCCTTGTCCTGCTTGAGCTCCTCGACGAGCCGCATCGTGCGCGTCACGTCGACCGTCACGAACTCCGTGACGTGCGGCGCCGTGAACGCCGAGCCGATCATGGCCTGGGCGGTCGCCTTGCGGACGCCCTTGACCGGGATACGGGTCTCGAGCGCGCCGTCGTACGTCACGGCAGGCGCCGGAGGCGTCACGGCGGCGGGTGCCGTCACCACGGGCTCGGCAGCCGCGGGTGCGAGCGCCGTGACCGCGGAGAGTGCCGCGTGCACGTCCTCGCGCGTGATGATGCCGTCGGGGCCCGAGGGGACCACCGTGGCCAGGTCGACGCCGAGGTCCTTGGCCAGCTTGCGCACCGGGGGCTTGGCCAGCGGGCGCGGCTGGGCCGCGGGGGCGGCGGGGGCATGGCCGTTCAGCTCGGTCTGGATCGCCTGCGCGGCTGCCGGGGCCGCGGCCTCGGTGCCCTTGCGCGGGCGGCGCTTGGTCGAGGAGGCGGCGACGCCGTAGCCGACCAGCACCGGCTGGCGGCCCTGCGGCTTCTGCTCCTCCTCGGACTGCTCGGCGGGAGCGGGTACGGGCGCCGCGGCGGGGGCCCCGCCCGCGACGTCCACCGCGATGATCGCCGTGCCCACGTCCACGGTGGTGCCCTCGGGGAAGTGCAGCTCGCGGACCACGCCGTCGTAGGGGATGGGGAGTTCGACGGCCGCCTTCGCGGTCTCGACCTCGCACACCACCTGGCCGTCGGTCACCGTGTCGCCCGGCTGGACATACCACTTGAGGATCTCGGCCTCGGTGAGTCCCTCGCCCACGTCGGGCATCTTGAACTCGCGTACGGAAGCTTCCGTCATCGTCGTCACGACCCTCTCCTCAGTACGCCAGGGCACGGTCGACGGCGTCGAGCACCCGGTCCAGGTCCGGAAGATACGACTCCTCCACGCGCGCCGGCGGATACGGGGCGTGGTAGCCGCCCACCCGGAGCACCGGGGCCTCCAGGTGGTAGAAGCAGCGCTCCGTGATCCGGGCGGCGATCTCCGCGCCCGAGCCGAAGAACACCGGCGCCTCGTGCACCACGACCAGGCGGCGGGTCTTCTCCACCGAGGCCTGGATCGAGTCGAAGTCGAGCGGGGAGACCGAGCGCAGGTCCAGGACCTCGAGGGACTTGCCCTCCTCGGCGGCCGCGTCGGCGGCCTCCTGGCAGAGCTTGACCATCGGGCCGTAGGCGACCAGGGTCAGGTCGGTGCCCTCGCGGGCGACGCGGGCCTTGTGCAGCGGGCCCGGGATGGCCTCGGTGTTGACCTCGGCCTTGTCCCAGTAGCGCCGCTTGGGCTCGAAGTAGATCACCGGGTCGTCGCTCTGGATGGCCTGCTGCATCATCCAGTAGGCGTCCGACGCGGTGGAGGGGCTGACGATCTTCAGGCCCGCCACGTGCGCGAACAGGGCCTCGGGGGACTCGGAGTGGTGCTCGACCGCGCCGATGCCACCGCCGTAGGGGATGCGGATGACGACCGGCATCTTGACCTTGCCCAGGGAGCGGGCGTGCATCTTCGCGAGCTGGGTGACGATCTGGTCGTACGCCGGGAAGACGAAACCGTCGAACTGGATCTCCACCACCGGGCGGTAGCCGCGCAGGGCCAGACCGATCGCGGTGCCGACGATGCCGGACTCGGCGAGCGGGGTGTCGATGACCCGGCTCTCCCCGAAGTCCTTCTGCAGGCCGTCCGTCACACGGAAGACTCCGCCGAGCTTGCCGACGTCCTCACCCATGACGAGGACCTTGGGGTCGGACTCCAGGGCCTTGCGCAGGGATTCGTTGATCGCCTTGGCGAGCGCCATCTTCTCGGCCATGTCAGTTGCCCCCCTCTGCGTCCGCGAACGACGCCTGGTAGGCGGCGAACTGGGCTCGCTCCTCGTCGACGAGCGCATGCCCGTCCGCGTACACGTTCTCGAAGATGGCGAAGTCGTCCGGGTCCGGCATGGCTCGGACCACTTCGCGTACCCGTTTGCCCAACGCTTCGCTCTCCGCCTCGAGTTCCGCGAAGAATCCCTCGTCCGCGTGGTTTGCGGACTCCAGGAACCGGCGAAGGCGCAGGATCGGGTCCTTCGCCTCCCAGGAGACCCGCTCGTCGTCGTGGCGGTAGCGGGTGGGGTCGTCCGAGGTGGTGTGGGCGCCCATGCGGTACGTGTACGCCTCGATCAGCGTCGGCCCCTCACCGGCGCGGGCGCGCTCCAGCGCCCACTGGGTGGCCGCGAGGCAGGCCAGCACGTCGTTGCCGTCGACCCGGACACCCGGGAAGCCGAAGCCCTGGGCACGCTGGTAGAGCGGCACCCGGGTCTGCTTCTCGGTCGGCTCGGAGATGGCCCACTGGTTGTTCTGGCAGAAGAACACGACGGGAGCGTTGTAGACCGCGGCGAAGTTGAAGGCCTCGGACACGTCGCCCTGGCTGGAGGCGCCGTCGCCGAAGTAGGCGATGACCGCCGAGTCCGCGCCGTCCTTGGTGATGCCCATCGCGTAGCCCGTGGCGTGCAGCGCCTGGGAGCCGATGACGATCGTGTAGAGGTGGAAGTTGTTGCTGTTCGGGTCCCAGCCGCCGTTGTTCACACCGCGGAACATGCCGAGCAGGTTGGTCGGGTCGACCCCGCGGCACCAGGCCACACCGTGCTCCCGGTAGGTCGGGAAGACGTAGTCGTCGTCGCGCAGGGCCCGGCCGGAGCCGATCTGGGCGGCCTCCTGGCCGAGCAGCGAGGCCCACAGGCCCAGCTCGCCCTGGCGCTGCAGGGAGGTGGCCTCGGCGTCGAAGCGGCGGGTGAGCACCATGTCGCGGTACAGACCGCGCAGCTCGTCCGGGGTGATGCCGGCGACGTATCCGTCGTACTCGGCGTTCTTGACCCGCTTGCCCTCCGGCGTCAGCAGCTGCACGAGCTCGGGATCGGAGCTCTTCTGCGCAGTGCTGCGGGTGGTGCGCTTGGTGCCGGTGGTACCGGCCTTGCCTGCGGTGCTGCGTCGCGGCTTGCTCGCGGCACTGCTGTCCACGGTCACGTGTGCTCCTCCGTCGATCCGGCCCCCGGGGTTGCCGGTGAGCTGGGGGTCCCCCTTGCTCTTTTGAGCTCGGGGGAGCGGCTCACCTGTTCCGAAACCCGTGCACGGGGTGGGTGCCGCTCGGCCGGGAACAGGCGTGACAGGTGCCCCGGCGAGCGCCCTGCAAACGTCACGTTACCCAGTGCTCCACATTTCTGTGAAACCCCTCCTGACCTGCGATTTTGCTTGGATTTCCAAGTAAATCGGCGCGGACGGGAAGGTCGCTGGTCACAGCCTTGCAGGAGGCCGGAGCAACGGCACGTTATCCCGCACACCCCAGCCACGGGAAGAGTTAACGTCTGAAACCGACCTGCCAATGAAATGGGGCTGTATCGGCTTATTTCACGCAAACGGCAGAGTCGACGTCACTTCGAGCACTGACCGTGAACGAATGCGACTGCCTGTGACAACCCCCAGCTCACCGGCCCCGCGGGTGCCCTAACATCTGGCGCGTGCCGCGCTCATGTGTACCACCCCTAGTACCC
The DNA here is from genome assembly GCF_032656585.1 of Streptomyces herbicida. Taxonomy (NCBI): domain Bacteria; kingdom Bacillati; phylum Actinomycetota; class Actinomycetes; order Kitasatosporales; family Streptomycetaceae; genus Streptomyces; species Streptomyces herbicida. The sequence continues at coordinate 256,819 of NZ_JAUYWJ010000015.1, read as the reverse complement.
CATGCGCCCCCTCTGGGCGCCCTGCTCCGTCTGTACGCCGCCGGTTCCGCCCTCACCTGCGAGCCCGTCGAGCAGGGGCTGCTCAACCGTGGCTACCGGCTGTGCACCACCCGCGGCCGCTACTTCCTCAAGCACCACTTCGACCCCGACACCGCCGATCCGGCCGCCATCGAACGCCGGCACCGCGCCACCCAGCGGCTGGCCGACCTCGGCGTCCCGGTCGCCCCGCCGCTCCGCGGCCGCGACGGGCGTACCGTCGCCGTCGTCGGCGGCCACGCCTACGCCCTGCACCCCTGGATCGACGGCAGGCACCGCCACGGCGGCCAGCTCACGCCGGGGCAGTGCGTGCGGCTGGGGGCGCTCCTGGGAGCCGTACATGCCGCCCTGGAGCGTGTGATGCCGCCCAAAGGGCGCACGCGCCCGGCCACCGGTCCGCACCCCGTGAAGAGCGCCGACCCCGCCGACACTTTCGCCCTCATCGACGACCTGCTCGCCCACGTCAGCCAGCACCGCCCGGCCGACGCCTTCGACGCACTGGCCCGGCACCGGCTGCTCGAACGCCGCGCACTCCTGGAACAGCACGCGGACCGGTGCCCCCCGCGCGGCGGCTCGGTGGGCTGGGTGCACGGGGACTTCCACCCCTTCAACCTGCTCTACAAGGGAGACGCGCCCGCCGCGATCGTCGACTGGGACCGGCTCGGTGTGCAGCCGCGCGCGGAGGAGGCCGTACGGGCCGCCGCGATCTTCTTCGTCCGGCCCGCGGGCGCGCTCGACCTGCCGAAGGTGCGGGAGTACGCGCGCGCGTACCGGCGTGCTGCCGGGGCCACGCCCTCGGAGCTGGCGGCGGCCGTGCACCGGGTGTGGTGGGAGCGGCTCAACGACTTCTGGATGCTCCGCTGGCACTACGAGCGCGGCGACACCCGCGCGGACCCCCAGTTCCCGGCCGCGTCGGCGCTCGCGGTGTGGTGGACGCGGGAGTACGACGCCGTGTGCGACGCGTTCGTGGAATGAGCCCGCGAGCAGCACGCGCGCGTGAGGCACCGATCGGCTCTCACGCGCGCGCGGCGGTCGTCCCAGGGGGCCGGCATCTCAGCCGGTGTCCCTCAGAGCCCGCCCGTGGCCGGGTCGCCCGTCGGGTCCGTCGCCGGGTCCGAGGACTGCGGCTGCGACGCGGTCCCCGGATCCGTCGGCTCGTCCGTGGGCGTCGGGTCCGTCGGCTTGTCGGTCGGCTCGCTGGTCGGGCTCTCGGACGGGGTGTACGACGGGGTGTACGAGGGCGTGTAGTCGGAACCGGTGCCCGGGTCCGTGGTGTCGTCGGTGGCCTCGTCCGTGGGCTCGTCCGTCGGCTCGTCGGTCGGGCTCTGGGTGGCCTTCTCGTGCTTCGTGGTCTGCGAGGTGGGGGGCGGCTTCGTGGTGTCGCCGCCGGGGGTGCCGTTGCCGGTGTGCCTCAGCGCCAGCGCCACACCCGCCACGATGGCGATCACCGCGAGGACGGCGAGGATCCACAGCTTGCCGCGGCCGCTGCCCTTGTTGCCGTACCCCTCGAAGCCGCCGTCGTCGCCGTTTCCGTACCCGGCGGGCAGGATCGGCTGCGGGATCTGGGTGGTGCCTGAGGCGTGCGCCGGGTGGGGCATGGCGGTCGTGCCGGCGAAGCCGCCCGCCGGAGTGTGCCGGCCCTCGTGCATCGTCACCGGTCCGGTGTTCCAGGTGCCGGTGTGGCCGCCCTGGTCGTACAGCATCTGCAGGCCGTACTGGACCAGCCCGCGCATCTCCTCGGCCGTCTGGAAGCGGTCGTCCGGCTCCTTGGCGAGCGACCGCATGACCAGGCCGTCGAGCTCCGGCGGAACGGCGTCGGAGGCCTCGGACGGAGGCGTGGGGATGTCCTGGACGTGCTGGTAGACCACCGACAGCGGGGTCTCACCCGTGAACGGGGGCCGCAGCGCGAGCAGTTCGTACAGCAGACAGCCCACCGCGTACAGGTCGGAGCGGTGGTCGACGGCCTTGCCGAGCGCCTGCTCCGGCGACAGGTACTGGGGCGTGCCCATGACCATGCCGGTCTGCGTCATCGTCGTGGACGCGCCGTGCAGCGCGCGGGCGATGCCGAAGTCCATCACCTTGACGGCGCCGTTGTTGGTGATGATGACGTTGGCGGGCTTGATGTCGCGGTGCACGATGCCGTGCTGGTGCGAGTAGGCGAGCGCCTCCAGCACACCGGAGACGATGATCAGGGCCTGCTCGGGCCCGGGCGCCTCGGCGTTGAGCAGCAGGTCGCGAATGGTGCGGCCCTCGACCAGCTCCATCACGATGTACGGGACGGACTGGCCGCCCACGTAGTCCTCGCCGGAGTCGTACACGGCGACGATCGCGTGGTGGTTGAGGCCGGCCACCGACTGGGCCTCGCGCGTGAAGCGGGCCTTGGAGGTCGGGTCTTCGGCGAGGTCGGCGCGCAGCAACTTGACCGCGACCGTACGTCCGAGGCGCACGTCCTCGGCCGCGAACACCTCGGCCATGCCACCCCGGCCCAGCCGGTGGGTCAGCCGGTACCGGCCGTCGCCGACGAGCCCTCCGTTGCCCCACATCTCCGGCGCGTCTGACATGCCGCCGCCGGACGCCTCGGGGTCGGACGGGCCCTGGGCGCGCTGCGTCTGTGCCATCAGTCCTCGCCGTCGTTTCTGCCCGCGGTGCGCGCGGTGTTGTTACGGTCTCCGTCGGCCACGCTACAGCCTCCACGCAAGCCGCCGGTCCGTGATGGGTACAGGGACCGGCCGCAGACCGGCCGGTCATCAAACCGGTAGCACGCGCTGTCGTGCAAATTCCGTGTACTGCGCGTACGGCCGCTGTAACGCTTCCGCGACGCTTCTTTCGCGTACGGTCACGGAACGGGCACCGCGCTTGACGTGTCTGTGCCCTGGGGCAGACTTGGCCGGGAATGACACATTCGATCAACGACGGCCGGTCAACGACGGCGCCTGACGGCCTAGTGGGGGACGGGGAAAGATGAGCCAGGACGGCGCACACGGCCGGTATGCGGGGCGGGCGCTCGCCGGCGGCCGCTACCAGCTGCGCGACTTGCTCGGCGAGGGCGGTATGGCCTCGGTGCACCTGGCGTACGACGCGGTGCTCGACCGGCAGGTCGCGATCAAGACACTGCACACCGAGCTCGGCCGCGAGCAGGCCTTCCGCGAGCGGTTCCGCCGCGAGGCCCAGGCCGTGGCGAAGCTCACGCACACCAATATCGTCTCCGTCTTCGACACCGGCGAGGACACGCTGTCCGACAGCGGCTCCGCCGCGGGCGACGGGATGCCCACTCCGTACATCGTCATGGAGTACATCGAGGGCCGCCCGCTGGGCTCGGTCCTCGACGAGGACGTCCGGCAGCAGGGCGCGATGCCCGTCGACAAGGCCCTGAAGATCACCGCGGACGTGCTGGCGGCCCTGGAGGTCAGCCACGAGATGGGGCTGGTCCACCGCGACATCAAGCCCGGCAACGTGATGATGACCAAGCGCGGCGTCGTCAAGGTGATGGACTTCGGCATCGCCCGCGCCATGCAGTCCGGTGTCACCTCCATGACGCAGACCGGCATGGTCGTCGGCACCCCGCAGTACCTCTCGCCCGAGCAGGCCCTCGGCCGGGGCGTGGACGCCCGCTCCGACCTCTACTCGGTCGGCATCATGCTGTTCCAGCTGGTCACCGGGCGGCTGCCGTTCGACGCGGACTCCCCGCTGGCCATCGCCTACGCGCATGTGCAGGAGGAGCCGGTGGCTCCTTCGTCGATCAACCGTGCACTGCCTCCGGCCGTGGACGCGCTGGTGGCCCGCGCGCTGAAGAAGAACCCGAACGAGCGTTTCCCGTCCGCCGAGTCCATGCACGACGAGTGCCTGCGCGTCGCCGCCTCCGTCCAGGCGACCCCGCCGAGCATCGTGCCGGGCACGCCCCCGCAGAGCGGCGCCGGCGTCGGCTCCGCGGTGTTCCCGCCGGTCGACCGGGCGACCCCGGCGCCCACCGGTCCCGTGCAGACGCCGTACCAGCCGGCCCCGGCCCCGAACCCGTACGGCACCCCGACGCCCTCCCCGGCGTACGGCTACCCGCAGCAGGGCGGCTACCAGACGCCTCCGCCGGTCGGATACGGGCAGCAGGCCGGGTCGACCCCGCCGCCGTACACCATCTCGCCCCAGACCCCGGTCCAGTCCCCCGGCGGCGCCAAGAGCAACAAGCCGGTGATCATCGGTTCGATCGCGGTGTCCCTGGTCGCGGTCATCGGCCTGATCGTGGCGCTGAGCCTGAACAAGGGCAGCGACGACGACACCACGGGCGGCGGCAGCAGCAGCGCGAGCGCGTCCTCCTCGGCGTCCCGCGCGGCGGGCTACCGCGGGCCGGACACGTCGCGGACGATCCAGACCACCGAGTGCACGGAGCCGTCGGAGTCGTACGACGACCCCAAGAAGATCCAGCTCCCCGACTTCCGCTTCAAGTACATCAAGTCGGTCAAGGCCTGCGCCCAGGCCGCTGGCTGGACCGTGAAGACCGTGCCGGTCGACGAGAACACATACGGCCAGGGCGCGGTCATCAACCAGCTCCCCGCCCCCGACTCGGACGTCGACCCGAAGAAGGTCGAGATCCAGGTCTACGTCTCCACGGGCAACCCGCCGACCGGCTGAGCCCGATGAGCGCATGAGAGAGGGCCCGGCATCCTTTGCCGGGCCCTCTTGGGTACGGGCCGGTTGCCGGGCCCTCGTGTGTACGGGCTACAGGTAAGGGCCACCCGTGCGGCCGCCCGCGCGGGGGTCGTCGCCGTCGTGGCTCGCGCCCGGCGGGAGGGCTCGGCGCATCTGCTCCAGCTGGGCCCTGGCGGCCATCTGCTGGGCGAACAGCGTCGTCTGGATCCCGTGGAAGAGGCCCTCCAGCCAGCCGACCAGCTGAGCCTGCGCGATGCGCAGCTCGGCGTCGCTCGGCGTCACGTCGTCCATGAACGGCAGCGAGAGCCGCTCCAGCTCCTCGACGAGTTCCGGGGCGAGCCCGTCCTCCAGCTCCTTCACCGAGCTGCGGTGGATCTCCTTGAGCCGGGCCCGGCTCGCCTCGTCCAGGGGAGCGGCGCGCACCTCCTCCAGCAGCTGCTTGATCATGCTGCCGATCCGCATGACCTTGGCGGGCTGCTCGACCTGATCGGTCACCGGGGTCTCGCGGGAGTCCTCGTGTCCTGTGCCACCGAGCGCCATCCCGTCCTGGCCCAAGACCAGGATCTGGGGATTCTCCGGTGACCTTTCGTTCCTCGGCATCTCCATGCCGCCATTCTCTCGCACCCGTACACCTCACCACCGTGGTGCCCCCTGTGGGGCCTGATCCACCGTTTAGACCCGTCGGCCGAATCCGGAATGCCGGGATGCTTCGCAAATGTGAGGCTTATTTCTGTCGATCTTGGCGACTGGGTTCCAGGAGGTCACCGCCGTGACTCCATGGCTGCGTTTCACGCTCCGCGCTGCGGGACTGCCGTTCGTCCTCGGTGCGGTGGCCGTCCCGTGCGGCGCCGTGCCCTCGTACGGCGCCGACGCCTCGCCCCCGGGCTCCCCCGCCCCCACCACCGCCGGGTCCGCGTCCGCCTCGGCCGCCGGCTCCGGCCCTGCCGCTGCCTCCGGCTCCGCCTCCGCTTCGGCCACGGCCTCGCCCGAGCGGTCCCGGGCCGGGAGCCGGCCCGGGGAGGGGCGCGAGCGGCCGGGGCGGCCGGAGGAGCCCGCCGCGGAGGTCGAGGGCGACGAGCCCGAGTCCCAGGAGGAGGCGGACGATCCCGACGAGGACGGCGACGCCAGCGCCCTCGCGACCCCGACCGCCGGGTCCTCCGCATCGCCCCAGGAGGCCGGGCTGGTCCCCTCCGCGCCCCCCGCGCGGCCCGCGGGACAGACCGGCGCCCACGGTGGCCAGGCCACCGCCGAGCCCGTCCTGCAGATCCTGCCGCTGGGCAGCGGCCTGGTCCTCATCGGGCTGGGACTGGGCCTGGCGTTCGTCGCACTGCGGGTACGCAGGGGATGAGGCCCGCCCGGCCGACCGGTCCGGGGCCGGGGCCGGGGCCGGGGCCGGGGCCGGGGCCGGACACGAGCCTCCACCGCGTCACCGGCGCCCTCCGATGCCCGGATCCCGTCCGGCGCACCGGGCGCTACCGCGCGATCAGCAGGACCTTGCCGACGTGGCCACTCGCCTCCACCACCCGGTGGGCCTCGGCGGCCTCGGACATCGGCAGCTCGCAGTCGACGACCGGGCGGATGTGACCGGCGGCGATCAGGGGCCACACATGCTCGCGCACGGCCGCGACGATGGCCGCCTTCTCGGCGAGCGGGCGGGCGCGCAGCGAGGTTGCGCTGATGGCGGCCCGCTTGTTGAGGAGCGCACCGATGTTGAGCTCGCCCTTGGCACCGCCCTGCAGGCCGATGATCGCGAGGCGGCCGTTGACGGCGAGGGCCCGGACATTGCGGTCCAGGTACTTGGCACCCATGTTGTCGAGGATGACGTCGGCGCCCGCACCGTCCGTGGCCCGCTCCATCTCGGCGACGAAGTCCTGTTCCCGGTAGTTGATCAGGACGTCGGCCCCCAGCTCGGCGCAGCGCTCGAGCTTCTCCTTGGTACCGGCCGTGACCGCGACCCTAGCCCCGACCGCCTTGGCGAGCTGGATCGCCATCGTGCCGATACCGCTGGAGCCGCCGTGCACGAGCAGCGTCTCACCGGGGCGGAGATGGGCGATCATGAAAACGTTCGACCAGACCGTGCAGACCACCTCGGGCAGGGCGGCGGCCTGCTCGAGGTCGATGCCCTGGGGGACCGGCAGCAGCTGCCCGACCGGGACGACGACCTTCTCGGCATAGCCGCCACCCGCGAGCAGCGCGCACACCTCGTCGCCGAGGGCCCAGCCGGAGGCACCGGGGCCGAGGGCGGCGATCCTGCCGGAGCACTCCAGCCCGGGGTAGGGGGACGCGCCCGGAGGCGGGTTGTAGAAGCCCTGCCGCTGCAGGATGTCGGCCCGGTTGACGGCGCCGGCCACCACCTCGACCAGCACCTCGCCCTCGCCGGGCACCGGATCGGGGACCTCGTCCCACACCAGCGCCTCGGGCCCACCAGGTTCGGGAATCGTGATCGCATGCATGACGGCGACGCTACCTCTCACCGCGGTGACCTTCGGGGGAGGCCCGCTCAGTCTTGTGACAACGGTCGCGGGTCCGGGGTGACCTGCGCACCCGGTGTCGTCCGGACGATCGTGATCAGACGGTCCGTCAACTGGAGGATGCCGATGGCCGGATCGTCGTAGCCGAGCACCCGATGCCCGCGCACGACGCTCACCGCCAGGTCGTCCGTCTCCCGTGGGCCCCTGCCCACCTCGGCCTTGACCACCGGGCGTTCGACGAGGTCGAGGCCACTGTCCTGCTGGATCAGATCCTCCATGACCATGTCGGCGGCTGGGCTGAGCACGGACAGGCCAAGCGGCCGGCCGGCGGCGCCGGCGCTGGTGATGACGGCGTCGGCGCCCGACTGATCGGCCCGCTTCAGCTCCACGTTGCGCGTCGCGTCGCCCGCGACACCCGCACAGCCGTCGGCCGTCGCCGCGTCGGTCACCTTGCCGCTGGGGTCGATGACGACGACCTGGTCCTTCCGCAGCGCTTGGTCCCGACGCTCGCGCCAGGAAGGCCTCGCGCTCTACGAAGTGCCGTTCGGAGTCCTGTTGCCAGGCCGGTTGCCATGTCGAGGCAACCAGGCGTACGGACCAGGTCGTCTTGGACTCCCTGTGCCTGGTCCGTGCGCCATCGGGCGAACGACCAACGGTGCTCTCAGTCCGGCAGGCCCGCCGAGGCCATGGCGGGCTGCACCATGTCGGTCACATCGTCATGGACGTCGGTCGGGTCGAGCAGTCCTGGCCAGGCGTCGGTCTTGCCATAGTGGATCTTCTTGCAGACGGTGGCGGTGGAGGGCTCGTAGGTGTCGTCGCCGGCGAACGTAGCGGTGTAGCAGGTCTTCTTTTCCTGCTTCCCCGGGACCTTGCAGGTGGCCTTGCCGTTGCTGTCGGTCGTCTCGGTGCACAGCAGGGTGGAGTCGGTGGTGAAGGTGATGGTCTTGCCTTCCAGGGGCCGGCCCTCGGCGGTCAGCCTGGCCTTCAGGGTGACACGGTTGTTGCCCCGGGCGTCCTTTCCTTTCTTCACCTTCAGGGTCAGGGTGGTCGGGGTGCGCTCGGTGGTGACGGTGCCGATCGCCACTCCAAGGGGCTGGTCACCGACGGGAACGGTGGTGGTGACCGTGTTGGTGGCGGTGTCGATCACCGACACATCGTCGGAATTGGACTGGGTGACGTAAACGCGGGAGCCGTCCGGGGTCACCGCCACTCCGCTGGAGCCGTCGCCGACGGGGATGGTGGTGGTGACGGTGTTGGTGGCGGTGTCGATGACGGACACATTGACGAAGGTGGTGACGTAGGCGCGGGTGCCGTCCGGGGTGATCGCCACGCTGGTGGGGAAGAAGCCGACGGTGATGGTGGTGGTGACGGTGTTGGTGGCGGTGTCGATGACGGACACGGTTCCCCCGGCGTTGGCGACGTAGGCGCGGGTGCCGTCTGGGGTGACTGCCACGCCATTGGGGTTGTCGCCGACGGGGATGGTGGTGGTGACGGTGTTGGTGGCGGTGTCGATCACCGAGACGGTGTCATCGAGGGTGTTGGTGACGTAGGCGAAGGCGCCGTTCGGGGTGAGCGCCACAGCGGTCGGGTTGTCGCCGACGGGGATGGTGGTGGTGACGGTGTTGGTGGCGGTGTCGATCACCGACACGTTGTCCGAGCCGGCGTTGGCGACATAGGCGCGGGTGCCGTTCGGGGTGACCGCCACGCCGTCGGGACCGTCGCCGACGGGGATGGTGGTGGTGACGGTGTTGGTGGCGGTGTTGATCACCGACACGTTGTCCGAGCCGGCGTTGGTGACGTAGGCGCGGGTGCCGTTCGGGGTGATCGCTACGTTCTGGGGGTTGTCGCCGACGGGGATGGTGGTGGTGACGGTGTTGGTGGCGGTGTCGATCACCGACACGTTGTCCGAGCCGGCGTTGGCGACATAGGCGAAGGTTCCGGTCTGCGCGGCGGCGGGCGTGGCCATGGCCAGCGGGACGGCCAGGCCGGCCAGTACCGCCAGCCCTGCCACCCAGGCCCGCACCGCCACCCACCACGGACCCCCGCCCCCGGGGCTTCGCCCCGTACCCTCCTGTTCCGGCTCCCCCGATACCGCGATACCCGACATCAAGACCTCCTGCAGTGCACGGCACCGAAGTGTGTTCCAGTGCTCGAGATGAAGGCGGCGATCGATGCCCTGTCGTGAACGTCCGGAATCGCCGCGGCGCTGATCGCCGCAGCCGACGCTAAGTGCCATGATCAGCCCAAGTCCGCACCAAAACTATGAAAAGCGTCCATACGGGCGAGCCGATTACTGCATGCGGTCGCCGTCGTTGCCCACCCGCGTGCGGACAGCTTCGCCCGGACCGACTCATGCGGTCGAAGGCAGCCACGCATCACACGCGGCGTACCGGAGCACATATCCAGCCTGTGCGCCACACACGATCCCCGAATCGGGAGGTCAGGCCTTTTCGGGCGAAGGCATAATCATGCACACCGGGCAATCACCAATCGCACCGTGCCTGACTAGTATCTCGACAGTAAGGGGCCAGGGTTACTCGGCTTTCCAGTGGGATGGAAGTGAGCCGGCAGACCTGCCGAAAAGATTTAACACATTGGGTCACGCATCGACTCTTGTCGATTCTGTGACAGTTGAAGCCAGGGAATGCCGACTTCCGCAAGGCACGAGGAGGATAGGAGCAAATAATCTATCGCTCAAAAACTTCGTGCTCGACACCGAGGTGCTCCTGTGCGCCCCCTGTGCACCCGTCCAAGCATCGTGTAGCGAAGCCTCATCACGGCAATAACTAGGTCTGGGCAAATGTCCCGACGGATCAGGGGGCTGAGGCTACATGTCGAACGGCAGGTCTGTCAGGGAATCTGGCACGATGGCTGGAATCGCGATACTTGCCTGTCTGGCATCCATCGTCCTCACCCTTGCCCTGGTGCGCATACCAGGACTGCAGTCCGCACAAAGCGGTAACGCAGGTCAAGCCTTTGGAGCAGCCCCTGGGGCCACTTCGATCGTTGTCCTGGTCTATGTGGCGCGAAGCTTTAATCGGCAACGCGAGGAAACAAAGTTGCAACGAGAGTTTCTTGTGTCCCAACAATCAGAGTTAATGGCACAGAAGCAGGCTGAGCTCATGGCCCTGCGGGAGGATGCACGCATCAGCAACGAATGCGCCCTAAAGGTGGCAGAAGCAGCAATCCGAGGGCAACATCACTCACTGATAACTGCAGCCATTGAAGATCCCCTGCTCGCTGACGTCTGGCCCAGCTACGGACCAGACGTTTCGAATGAGACTCGCAAGCAATTTCTATATGCAAATCAAATAGTCTCGTTCGAATGCATGGCGTACACATTGGGTGTATTCAACTGCACCGAGGCGGAAGAGATGATGTATCACCTGTTCGAGAGCGCCCTGCTTAGATCGTTCTGGGAACAGACCCGCACAGGGCGCAGCCAAGCTACCCCCCATGGCGGCAAGATGCAGAAGTTCTACGAGATAGCAGAGCTCGCATTTCAGCGCCGGGTGACCGAATAGTTGGAGCCCGAGAGAATCAGGCCACCGAGTCAAATCACTCCTGCCTTGGACGATTCCATCCGGCACTGACCGCGAGGGCCCTGGGGAGAACCACGAGATGCTCCCCCGGCCCTACTCTTGGCCCATGAGGAAGTTGCTCATACAACTCTTCCGGCGCTTGCGTGCCAATTACGGCAAGGTCTCCGTTTGGCAACTCGTAGATTGCCGGACAGTTGATCTCGGTGCCACAAGCACTGGATGCCAGCAAGGAAATTTTAGCCACGCGCGAACGCTACCATCATTCAATTAACGATTCACCTCGCGAATCACGGTCAAATTTGCGCGAAGAACGAACAAAGTCATCGCACGTTCAATCAGTAGGGCGCACGTTTAGGCGCTGCCCACGCAAAGCGGCTTCAGGTGAATCAGGTAAGACCTTTTACCTTTATATGCATGCAGACCGCAGGCTCTTTGGCATCCATCGAAGAGGCGCCACGCTTGTGGCACATCCGGCAAACCGTTGACTCCAGCGATTCAGGCGCCATTCCTCACGGCTGCGCTCGGTGAGCACCTCCAGCGTGGTGCCGACCAGAATGATCAGGAGCAGCACACGCAGGGGCGTGATGACGAAGATGTTGGTGAGCCGGGCGCCGTCGCTGACCGGGTGATGTCGCCGCATCCGGTGGTGGAGAGTCGCCGGCCGTTTGGCGACCTGGCGGATCGGGCGCTCCACCACTTTCTTCGGGAGTTTCACCTGATGGGTCACCAGATGTTCGTCCGCCTGGCGGGCCACGGCGTCATGGCCCGGAAGTTTCACGTGAAACACACCCCGATTCCGGCGCTCGCCCAGGGCAGGTCGAGGAGTTCCGTCTCCTGCCCCTGCCCGGCGCCACCGGGTGGTACGACCGCGAGCGCGTCGGCGGCGGCGATGCCGCGCAGCATCGCCGGGCCGTTGTAGTGCACCGGCGTGGCACCGTCGCCGCGCAGCACCACGGGGATGAGCCGGGTGTCGTACGGATGCCCGTGCACTGTCTCCCGCAGCGGCAGCGTGTAGGGCTCGGGGGCCGGGTGGGCGGCGAGGGTCCGCAGCAGGGGTTCGGCGAGGGTGAGCAGGCCGGAGACGGCCGCGAGGGGGTTTCCGGGCAGTCCGACGAGGTGCTGGTTCTCCTTGGTGCGAGCCAGCAGCATGGGGTGGCCGGGGCGCACCTTGACGCCGTCGACGAGCAGTTCGGCGCCGATGCGCCGCAGGGTGGGATGGACGTGGTCGACGGGGCCGGACGCGGTGCCGCCGGTGGTGACGACGAGGTTGGCGTCGGACGAGGTGACGGCCTTGTGCAGAGCCTCGGCGTCGTCGCCGATCCGGCGTACCGAGGTGACGTCGGCCCCGAGCGCGCGCAGCCAGGACGGCAGCATCGGGCCGAGCGCGTCACGGATGAGCCCCTCGCGCGGGAGCCCTTCGGTGAGCAACTCGTCGCCGAGGACGAGCACTTCGACACGGGGGCGGGGGATCGCGGGGACGATGTCGTATCCGGCGGCCGCGGCGAGACCCAGTACGGCGGGCGTGACGAGGGTGCCGACCGGCAGCAGCTGGTCGCCGCTGCGGCACTCCTGGCCGCGGGGGCGGATGTCCTGGCCGTGGCCGACCTCCCGGGTGGGGTGCAGGCGGCCCTTGGCGTCGATGCGGCCGTGCTCGCTGCGCAGGACGGCCGTGGTGTCGGGCGGGACACGGGCGCCGGTCGCGATCCGAACCGCCTCCCCGTCCGTCAGCGGCTCCGGCTGTGCGTGCCCGGCCAGGACGCCCTTCTCCCGTACGGCCCAGGGGCCGGGTCCGGCGACCGCCCAGCCGTCCATCGCGGACGTGTCGAAGGAGGGGAGGTCGGTGAGCGCGTCGAGCGGGGCGGCCAGGACCAGGCCGAGGGCGTCGCCGAGCGGCACGGAGACCGGGGCACGGCGGACGCCTGAGCGGGCGGCGCGGGCAGCGATCTCGCGGGCCCTGGGCCAGGGGGTGGCCTTGTGGTGACCGTGGTCCGAGGCGCGCCCGGCGTCGGAGGCGGGTCCGGGCACATGGCCGCCCGGGGCGGGACCGCGGCCTTCCTTGGGTTCCCTCACGAGGGCGAGCGCCTCCTCGACGTCGAGGTCGTCGGTGTCCTCGGTGTGTGCGCCGACCCGGTTGCCGCCGGCGGCGGTCATCCGGCGGCCGGGCCCGGATCGGGCTGCGGGGAGGCGTTCTCTTCCTCCCAGCGCAGCGCCAGTGCCGTCGCCTTGCGGGCGGCCTCTGCGACCGCCTCGGGGCCTCCCTTGCCCTGCGCGGCCGCGTAGCCGACCAGGAAGGTGGTCAGCGGTGCGGCGGGTCGGGCCACACCGTGGGCGGCGTCGCGCGCGAGGTCGAGCAGGACGCCGGTGTCGACGTCCAGGTCGATGCCCAGCTCGTCCTTGACTGCGGAGATCCATTCATCCAACACGTGCCCATGCTCCCTGATGCGTGCCCTGGCGGTGGCGATGTCGTCCCAGGTGTCGCAGTCGAAGGACGCGAGCGGGTCAGGGACGCGGGTGAGGTCGAGCGCGCCGGTCAGCCGGCGCAGGGGCAGCCCGGCGAGGCCGCCGTGCCCGTCCGCGAGCGCCGCGAGCTCACGGCGCAGGGCGGCCGTACGGTACGCGGCGACGAGCGGCTGGTCGCGGCCGTCCGCGTCGGTGAGCAGTGCCCCCTCGGCGCCGGTGGTGCGCAGAGCCGTCACCAGACGGCGCACCGTGGCCTCATCAAGGAAGGGCAGGTCGGCGGAGAACACCACGGTGAGCTCGGCGCTGACCGGGGTGTGCTGCGGGGCGTCCTCCGTCGGGACTTCCTCCCTCGAGGCGTCCTCCGTCGTGGTCCGCCGGAGCCCGGCGTCGAGCGCGGCGACCGGTCCGCCGCCGGGCGGCTCCTCGCGGGCCCACCGCACCGGCCGGGCGGTCGGCCGCGGTTCGGCCACGACGACGGTCGCGCGCGCTCCGGCGCAGGCCGCGAGCACCCGGTCGAGCAGCGGGCGCCCGCCGACCCGCACGGCGGGCTTGTCCACCCCGCCGAGGCGCCGGGCGGCACCACCGGCGAGCACGACGGCGTCGTAGGGCACATCGGCGTACGACGCGGCGTCGTGCACATCGGCGTACGCGGGCTCGCCGTCGTACGGCACATCGGGGCCGGGGGCGGCGGGCTCGGAGGCGGTCACCCTCCGAGTATGCGTGCCGCCCTGATCACAGGGAACCGGTCACAGGGTGCGCAGGAGCACCGCCGGCTGTTCCACGCAGTCCGCCACGTACCTCAGGAAGCCGCCCGCCGTGCCGCCGTCGCACACCCGGTGGTCGAAGGTGAGCGAGAGCTGGACGACCTGCCGCACCGCGAGCTCGCCCTCGTGCACCCAGGGCTTGGAGACGATGCGGCCGACGCCGAGCATGGCCGCCTCGGGGTGGTTGATGATCGGCGTGGAGCCGTCGACGCCGAACACCCCGTAGTTGTTCAACGTGAAGGTGCCGCCGGTGAGTTCCCCTGGCGTCAGCGTCCCGGACCGCGCGGCCTCGGTCAGCCGCGCGAACTCGGCGGTCAGCCCCTCCGCGTCCCGCGCATGCGCGTTCCGTACGACGGGCACGACGAGCCCGCGCTCGGTCTGCGCGGCGAACCCGATGTGCACCTGGTCCAGCCGGACGATCTCGCGGGCCTCCAGGTCCACCGTGGAGTTGAGCTCGGGGAACCGGGCGAGGGCAGCGGTGCAGATCCGGGCGAGGAGCGCGAGGAGGGAGATCTTCGGCCCTCCCGCCGCGTTCATGGCCGCCCGCGCGCGCATGAGCTCCGTGGCGTCCGCGTCCACCCAGCAGGTGGCGTCCGGGATCTCCCGGCGGCTGCGCGAGAGCTTGTCGGCGACCGCTCCGCGGATGCCCTTGAGGGGGATGCGGGTGCCTGCGGCACCGGGCGCCGAGCAGGTCACGGGGACGCCGGCCGAGCCGGCCGCCGGGGCCTGCGCGGGCTGAGCCGCGGGGACGGCGTGCGCTGTCCTGGCCTTGAGCGCGCCCTCGACGTCCGCCCGCAGGATCAGCCCCTCGGGACCGGAGCCCACGAGCTGGCGCAGGTCGAGGTCGTTCTCACGAGCGAGCCGACGGACGAGCGGGGAGATCACGGGAACGGGGCCGTCGTCGTACGCCGTGCCCGCGTGCCCGACGGTCGTACCACTCGATGCGGTCGGGTCGAGCGCTGCGCCCGGGGCGCCGCTCGCACCGGTGCGCATGACGGGCGGGACCGCTGTCGGACGGACCCTGCGGCGCCGCGCCGGCGCCTCCGACGTGCCGTATCCGACCAGCACATTGCCCGAACCCCCGGACTCACCGGCGGGGGCTGCCGGTCCGACGGCCACCGTCAGCAGCGGTGCGCCCACGGGAAGTTCCGTGCCCTCCTCGCCGAAGCGGGCGGTGACCACGCCGCCGTACGGGCAGGGGACCTCGACCATCGCCTTGGCCGTCTCGACCTCGACGACCGGCTGGTCGATGGCGACGACGTCACCGACCTGCACGAGCCAGCGGACGATCTCCGCCTCGGTGAGCCCCTCCCCGAGGTCGGGGAGCTTGAACTCCAGCACCTGTGCCATCAGCCCTCGGCCTCCCACTGCAGACGCGCCACGGCATCCAGGATCCGGTCGACGCCGGGCAGGTGGTGCCGCTCCAGCATCGGAGGCGGGTAGGGGATGTCGAATCCGGCCACGCGCAGTACCGGCGCCTCCAGGTGGTGGAAGCAGCGCTCCGTGACCCGGGCCGCGATCTCGCCGCCGGGTCCGCCGAATCCACCCGACTCGTGCACGACGACCGCGCGTCCGGTACGGCGCACCGACGCGCAGACCGTCTCGTCGTCGAACGGCACCAGGGAGCGCAGGTCGACGACTTCCAGGTCCCAGCCCTCCGCCTGGGCCGCCTCGGCGGCTTCGAGGCAGACGGGGACGGACGGGCCGTAGGTGAGCAGCGTGGCACTCCGGCCCGCGCGCCGCACCACGGCGCGGCCGATCGGTTCGACGGCCGTCGGGTGCTCCGCGTTCCAGCTGTCCTTCGACCAGTAGAGCCGCTTGGGTTCCAGGAAGACGACCGGGTCGTCGCAGGCGATGGCGGCGCGCAGCAGCCCGTAGGCGTCGGCGACGGTCGCGGGCGTGACGACATGGAGCCCTGGGGTGGCCATGTAGTACGCCTCGGAGGAGTCGCTGTGGTGCTCGACGCCGCCGATGCCGCCGCCGTAGGGGACGCGGATGGTGATCGGCAGCGGCATGGTGCCGCGTGTGCGGTTGCGCATGCGGGCGACATGGCTGACGAGTTGCTCGAACGCGGGGTAGGCGAAGGCGTCGAACTGCATCTCCACGACCGGGCGCAGTCCGTACATGGCCATGCCGACGGCCGTGCCGAGAATGCCCGCCTCGGCGAGCGGGGTGTCCGTGCAGCGGTCCTCGCCGAACTCCTTGGCGAGCCCGTCGGTGACCCGGAAGACACCCCCGAGCGTGCCGACGTCCTCGCCCATGACGTGCACGGTGGGGTCGGCGGCCATCGCGTCGCGCATCGCGCGCGTGAGGGCCTGCGCCATCGTGGCGGGCTTGACGGCGACGGTGGTCATCGGTGACCGCCTTCCTGCTCGGCCTCGAGCTCGGCCTCCAACAGAGCGCGCTGCTCCCGCAGTTGCGGAGTGGGCTCGGCGTACACGTGGTCGAACAGATCCATGGGGTCGAGCTGCGGGTCCCGGTTCATGCGCTCGCGCAGGTCGGCGGCCATCGCCTCGGCGTCCTCGCGCGCGGCCCGCATGCCGTCCTCGTCGAGCAACCCGCGGGCGGTCAGCTCCCGCTCCAGCAGCTGGATCGGGTCGTGCTCGCGCCAGGCCTCGACCTCGGCGTCACCGCGGTAGCGGGTCGCGTCGTCGGCGTTGGTGTGAGCGTCGATGCGGTACGTCACCGCCTCGACGAGGGTCGGGCCGCCGCCCGCGCGTGCGTGCCGTACAGCGTCGCTGAGCACCTCGTGCACGGCCACGGCGTCGTTGCCGTCGACCAGGCGGCCGGGCATGCCGTACCCGACGGCCTTGTGGGCCAGGGAGGGGGCGGCGGTCTGCTTGGCCAGCGGGACGGAGATCGCGAAGCCGTTGTTCTGGACCAGGAAGACGACCGGCGCCTGCCAGACGGCGGCGAAGTTCAGCGCCTCGTGGAAGTCGCCCTCGCTGGTGCCGCCGTCGCCGACCAGGGCGAGCGCGACCACGTCGTCGCCCTTGAGGCGGGCGGCATGGGCGAGGCCCACGGCGTGCGGGAGCTGGGTGGCGAGGGGGGTGCACAGGGGGGCGACGCGGTGCGTGTGCGGGTCGTAGCCCGTGTGCCAGTCGCCGCGCAGCAGGGTGAGCGCCTCGACGGGGTCTACTCCGCGGGCGACGGCCGCGAGCGTGTCGCGGTAGCTCGGGAAGAGCCAGTCCTGCTCCCAGAGTGCCAGCGCGGCGGCGACCTCACAGGCCTCCTGGCCGGTGCTGGAGGGGTAGACGGCGAGGCGGCCCTGCTTGGTGAGGGCAGTGGCCTGCGCGTTGTACCGGCGGCCGCGCACCAGCTGGGCGTACAGCCGGCGCAGCAGCTCCGGGTCGGCCTTCGCCGCCGCCTCGGTGCCGAGGACGCGGTACGGCTCGGCGTCGGGCAGCAGCGGGGCGGGGTCCATACGGGGCTGCCAGGCGGGCGGCGGCGAAGGCCGGTACGCGCCCCGCTGCTCCATGACCGTCATGACGGCACCTCCTCGTGGGAGTGGCTACGGGAGGCGCGTCGCCTGTGACTCGCCTCACCTACCGATTGTTCGGTCGCCGGCACATTTTGGCTACAGGCACCTCCAGGCTGTGGACAAACGGTTCTCCACAACCTGGAATGAACGCAGTACGTCCACGACGGGAAGGCGGGGGGACATGGCACCTGAACAAATGGCCGAGGGCCCGGAAGCCGGCATCGTCCTGCCGCCCCCGCGCCCGCTGGACGCCATTGATCGGGACATCCTGCAGATCCTCCAGGCGGACGGCCGTGCGTCGATACGCTCCGTCGCCGAGCGCGTCCACGTCTCCCGCGCCAATGCCTACGCCCGCATCAACCGCCTCGTCGAGGACGGCGTCATCCGTGGTTTCCGCGCCCGCGTCGACCATGAGCGCGCGGGGCAGGGCACGTCGGCGTACATCACGCTGAAGATCGTGCAGAACACCTGGCGCACGGTGCGCGAGCAGCTCAGACAGCTGCCCGGCGCCTCCCACATCGCGCTGGTGGGCGGTGACTTCGACGTGCTGCTCCTGGTGCACACGCCGGACAACAGGGCGCTGCGCGAGCTGGTGCTGACCCGGCTCCAGGCGATCCCGGAGGTGCTCAGCACACGGACCCTGCTGGTGTTCGAGGAGGAGGACCTGGAGCCCGAGGGCTGACCTGCCGGAGGGCGGACGCCGGACGGCCGGCTCATCCCGCCCGGCGCAGGCCTCCGAAGGCCAGCTGCACCACGGCGTCGGCCACTTCCCGGTCGCTGGCGCCCCGCCCGTCCGGCCGGTACCACTCGACCACCGAGTTGATCATGCCGAACACCAGCCGGGTGGCGAGGCGCACCTCCACGTCACCGCGGACGTCCCCGTCGGCGGCCGCCGCCTTCAGCAGCTCGGCGACCCGGTGATCGAAGTCGCGCCGACGCTCCAGGGCCCACCGCTCGGTGTGGGTGTTGCCGCGCACACGCAGCAGCAGCGTCACGTAGGGCAGCTCGGCTATGAGCACCTCGACCATGCGCCTCACGACGTACTCCAGGCGGTCGGCGGGGTGCCCCACGCGCGCGTGCTCCTCGTCGAGGATCCCGAAGAGCCCGTCCAGCGCCCGGGTGACGGCGCGGCGCAGCAGTTCCTCCTTGCCGGCCACGTGGTGGTAGATCGACGACTTGGAGATGCCGGCCGCCTTGGACAGGTGCTCCATGGAGGTGCCGTCGTAGCCACGCTCGTTGAAGACCTGGACGGCGACGGAGAGCAGCGTCTCGGGAGTGTAGGTGTCGCGCTTGGCGGTGGTCATGGGGTGCCCTCCCGCTTCTCGGTGGCGTACGCGTGGCGGTAGAGCGCGAGGGACGGTGCGTAGCGTCCGGACGGGTCGCGCAGGTGCAGGTCGTCCAGGAGGTCGTAGGCGAAGTCGCGGCCGAGCCTGCGGCTCCATTCGAAGGGGCCGAGCGGGTAGTTGACGCCGAGGCGCATCGCGGTGTCGATGTCCTCCTCGGTGGCGACGCCCTTGGCGACGGCGTCGTGCGCCAGATCGATGATCCGGGCGACCGTGCGGGCGACGATCATGCCGGGGACGTCGCCGATGACGCTGACCTTCTTGCCGAGCGCCTGGAAGAGACCGATGGCCTCGGAGAGGGTCTGCGGCGCGGTGTCCTTCGAGGCGGACAGGGCGACGCGGGTGGCCTTCCGGTAGTCGAGCGCCAGGTCGAAGTAGACGACGTCGCGGAACTCGACGGAGGTCTGCCCGTCGGCGAGCGCCAGCGTGCCGCCACCGGGCAGCACCAGCCGGGTGCCGTGGTCCTCTTCCTCCTCACGGACCGGGATGCCCGCCTCGCGGATCAGGGTCAGCAGCTCGGCCGCCGGGCCCAGACCGCCCTCGGCGACGACGTAGGCGGGCGGCGCCGCCTTGTCGGCGGTGTGCGGCTCGGAGGGCTCGGCGTCGTCGGCGTAGTCGTACCAGCCGTGCCCGGACTTGCGGCCCAGCCGGCCGGACTCGACCAGGCGCCGCTGGGCCAGCGACGGCGTGAAGCGGACATCCTGGAAGAACGACTGCCACACGGAATGCGTGACCGACTCGTTGACGTCCTGCCCGATCAGGTCGGTCAGCTCGAACGCACCCATCCGGAAGCCGCCGGACTCGCGCAGCACCGCGTCGATGGTGGCCGGGTCGGCGGCCTGGGACTCGTAGACGGCGAAGGCCTCGGCGTAGAAGGGCCGGGCGATGCGGTTGACGATGAAGCCGGGGGTGTCGGCGCAGGCCACCGGTGTCTTGCCCCAGGCGCGGGCGGTCTCGTACGCACGCGTGGCCGACGTGACGTCGGTGGCGAACCCGGAGACGACCTCGACCAGCGGCAGCAGCGGGGCCGGGTTGAAGAAGTGCAGGCCCACGAAGCGGGAGGCGTTGCGCAGCGCGCCGCCGATGGCCGTCACCGACAGGGACGAGGTGTTGGTGGCGAGGAGACAGTCGTCGGAGACGATGTCCTCCAGCGCACGGAAGAGCTCCTGTTTGACGTCCAGCCGCTCCAGGGCAGCCTCCACGACCAGCGCGCAGTCCGCGAGTTCGGCAAGGCTCTCCGCGGGCAGCAGGCGCGCCCTGGCCGCGTCGCGGTCGGCGGCGGTGAGCCGGTCCTTCTCGACGAGCCGGTCGAGCCGGGCGCCGATCGCTTCGGCCGCGTCCCGGGCACGCCCGGGCAGAGCGTCGTACAGGCGCACGGGGTGGCCCGCGACCAGCGCGACCTGGGCGATGCCCTGCCCCATGGTGCCGGTGCCCACGACGGCCACGGGGCTGCTGAGGTCCAGTGCTGTCATGTGCGCGATCCTCCCGCACGGGGTTTTCCACAGATGCGGCAGGCCCCCTTGTCCCGACCGATCGTTCGGTTACTCTAACTCTGTCCGCCTGTTCCCGCCTCTGTTTCTGCACAGGTCATGAGCTCGACGAGGAGCTCTTGAGACGAGGAGTTGGTCCCGAATGGCCTCCGAACTGACCGCGCACGAGCTGATCGCCAAGCACCGGCCCACTCTCGACCAGGCGCTGGAGGCCATCCGCACGCGCGCGTACTGGTCCCCGCACCCCGAGCACCCGAAGGCGTACGGCGAGCACGGCAGTCTGGACGCGGAAGCCGGGAAGACCGCCTTCGAGGCCCTCCTGGGCAACCGCCTCGACCTGGCCGACCAGCCCGGCATCGACGACTGGGTGGGCGGCGAGGTGTCGCCGTACGGCATCGAGCTGGGCGTGAGCTACCCGCACGCCGACCTCGACACGCTGCTGCCCGCCATGAAGGCCGGACAGCGCGCATGGCGGGACGCGGGCGCGGAAGTGCGCGCCGTGGTCTGTCTGGAGATCCTCAAGCGGATCAGCGACCGCACGCACCAGATCGCGCACGCGGTCATGCACACCAGCGGCCAGGCGTTCATGATGGCGTTCCAGGCGGGCGGCCCGCACGCGCAGGACCGCGGCCTGGAGGCGGTGGCGTACGCGTACGTGGAGCAGGTCCGCACGCCCGACACCGCGGAGTGGACCAAGCCCCAGGGCAAGCGCGACCCGCTCGCGCTGACCAAGCAGTTCACACCGGTGCCGCGCGGCATCGCGCTGGTCATCGGCTGCAACACCTTCCCGACGTGGAACGGCTACCCGGGCCTGTTCGCCTCCCTCGCCACCGGCAACGCGGTCCTGGTCAAGCCGCACCCGCGCGCGGTGCTGCCGCTCGCGCTGACCGTGCGGATCGCCCGCGACGTGCTCGCCGAGGCGGGCTTCGACCCGAACCTGGTCGCGCTGGCCGCCGAGCGGCCCGGCGAGGGCATCGCCAAGGCGCTCGCGCTCCGCCCCGAGATCAGGATCATCGACTACACGGGCTCGACGGCGTTCGGCGACTGGCTGGAGGCCAACGCCCGCCAGGCGCAGGTCTACACGGAGAAGGCCGGCGTCAACACGGTCATCGTGGAGTCGACCGGCAACTACAAGGGCATGCTGTCCAACCTCGCCTTCTCGCTGTCCCTGTACAGCGGCCAGATGTGCACCACCCCGCAGAACCTGCTGATCCCCCGGGACGGCATCCGCACCGACGAGGGCCCCAAGACCTTCGACGAGGTCGTCGCCGACCTCGCCCGCGCGGTCGACGGCCTGCTGGGCGACGACGCCCGCGCCAACGCCCTGCTCGGCGCGATCGTCAACCCGGACGTGAAGGCCCGTCTGGAGGCCGCGGCAGGCCTGGGCGAGGTGGCCCTCGCCTCCCGCGAGGTCGCCAACCCGGAGTTCCCGGGAGCGGTGGTCCGGACGCCGGTCGTCGTGAAGCTGGACGGCGCCAAGCCGGACGACGAGGCCGCCTACATGAACGAGTGCTTCGGCCCCGTCTCCTTCGCCGTCGCGGTCGACACGGCGGCCGACGCGGTGGAGCTGCTGCGGCGGACCGTCCGCGAGAAGGGCGCGATGACCGTCGGCGCGTACACGACCGACGAGGACGTCGAGCGGGCGATCGAGGAGGTCTGCCTGGAGGAGTCCGCCCAGCTGTCGCTCAACCTCACCGGCGGGGTGTACGTGAACCAGACCGCCGCCTTCTCCGACTTCCACGGCTCGGGCGGCAACCCGGCGGCCAACGCGGCGCTCTGCGACGGCGCCTTCGTGGCCAACCGCTTCCGGGTCGTGGAGGTCCGCCGGGAGTCCTGAGCGGCGCCTAGGAGTCGAGGGGTGCGCCCCCGGTGGCGCTCCAGTGGTACAGCGTCATGGCCACACTGGTCGCGAGGTTGTAGCTGGAGACCTGGGGGCGCATCGGCAGTGCCACCAAGTGGTCGGTCCGCGCCCGTAGTTCGGCGGACAGACCGCTGCGTTCGGAGCCGAAGGCGAGCACGGCGTCGTCCGGCAGCTTCACGCCCCGGATGTCCTCGCCCTCCGGGTCGAGCGCGAACAGCGGCCCGGCCGGCAGCTCTTCCACCGTCAGCCGCTCCACCGCGGTCGCGAAGTGCAGCCCCGCCCCGCCGCGCACCACGGTGGGGTGCCAGGGGTCGAGCGTGCCGATGGTGACGACCCCGGTCGCCCCGAATCCGGCGGCCAGCCGGATCACGGCCCCGGCGTTGCCCAGGTTGCGCGGGTTGTCCAGGATCACGACGGGCGCGGTGCGCGGCGCACGGGCGAGCGCCCGCAGATTGTCCTCGCGGGACGGCCGTACGGCCAGGGCGGCCACGCCGGTGGGATGCGGTCGCGGCACGAACGAGGCGTACGTCTGCTCCGGCACCTCGGTCAGCAGCGCGTCCAGCGTGACCCGCACGTCCGGGGCCAGCTCGTCGGCGAGGGCGAGCGCCGCCCGCCGGTCCGTGGTGACCGCCACCGGGACCTCGGCCCCGAAGCGCACCGCGTGCTTGAGGGCGTGGAAGCCGTCGAGCAGCACGGCGGAACCGGCGCGCTCGCGCCAGCGGGTCACTGGGTCGGTCATGCCGTGAAGCCTACGCGGGGACGCTCTCCGTCCTCCGGGGCGCGAGGCCTCGGCACCGCGGGGCCCCCGCGGGCGAGGACTCGCCCACGCGCGCGTGCCGCCCAGCCGCCGAGCCGGTGCAGAAACGTCGTGGGCAGGAAGACGGCGTCCGTGGCGATCATCGCCAGCGAGAAGAACGGCAGCCCCAGGACGATGGCGATCACGGCGTGCTCGGTCATCATCGCGGCCAGCAGGACGTTCTTCACCCGCCGGTTGAACAGGGTGAACGGGAAGGCGACCTGCACGATCACCGTCCCGTACGTCACCAGCATCACCATCGTGCCGCTGGAGGACAGCAGGTCGGCGAGGGACGGCCAGGGCGAGAAGTAGTCGAGGTGGAGCGGGTAGTAGACCGCGGTGCCGTCCTGCCAGCGCGAGCCCTGGATCTTGTACCAGCCGGCCGTCGCGTAGATCAGACACGCCTCGGCCATGATCACGAACAGGGCGGCGTTGTGGAGGACGTTGGCGATCACGTCCAGCAGGATCCGGGGCTCGACCTGCTTGGTGAGGCGGCCGACCAGCCACCACAGGCCCAGCGCCACCCACACCGTCCACAGGAGCGCGGGCACCAGCCGCCCGCTGCCGAGGCGGTCCGCCAGGGTCACCCCGCACAGCACCAGCCCGAGCACCACCCACAGGACCGGTCCCACCCGGTCGGTGACCAGCTCCCCACGCGCGCGCGCCGCCTCCGTGCGCCCCGCCCGGCGCGCGTCCAGGGACCACACCTGGCCGCAGCGGGTGAACACCAGGTAGACGGACATCAGGTGCAGCACGTTGTCGCCGCCGTCACCCACGAAGACGCTGCGGTTCTGCAGCGACAGCACACCGAGCATGAACAGCACGGACATCGTGCGGGTGCGCCAGCCCAGGAGCAGCAGGGCACTCGACACGACGGCCAGCAGATAGAAGGTCTCGAACCAGGCCTGCCCGTCGGACCACATCAGGGCCGTGAAGGCATGGTTGTCCCTCGTCAGCTGCTGGGCGAGGTCCCAGCTCCACGGGCCGTCGGGGCCGTAGAGCTCCTGACGGTGGGGGAACTCGCGCAGCAGGAACAGCAGCCAGGTCCCCGCGAAGCCGATGCGGATCACGGCGGTCTGACGAGGACCGAGGGCGGATTCGGTGACCCGGGCGACGCCGCGGGAGACGGACACGAAGAGACGGTTCACTTCACACCACCCCTGGCGGCCTCGTCGTCCGTGACCGTCCACCACGGCAGCACGCGGTACGCCGGTTTGTCGGAGACCTGCTCATGACTCCACTCGGGCGGGGGCACGTTGGTGGTCTCCGAGCGGACCTGCACGCTCTGAACGGTGCCCTCCCGGCTCGCCGGGTCCTCGCGGTAGAGGCGCATCACGACGATCCGGCGCATGTACTGCTCCGAGAGCGACCCGCGCAGGCCCACCGGACGGTTCTCGGCGTCGTGCGTGGCGGTGAAGAAGTCCCAGGCCCGGCGCAGCTCGTTCTGCTGGGTGTGGCTGGGCAGGAGATTCCCCTTTATCGCCGCGCCGTCGAGCGCGGACAGGTCGTACCAGCCGCTCGTCGTCATACTGCCGTCGGGCAGGACGACCTGGGCCCGCACCTGGACCGCGATGTCCTGCTGCAGCGGGTTCGGCGCGAACAGCTTCCAGTTCTGCTCGAACTCCGGGTAGATCCACTCGTCGATCGCCTTGCCGTGCTGCTTCGACGCCGTGTTCGCCGGCGCGACGTGCAGAAACACCATCCCGAGGTGTACGCAGGCGGCGACCGCGACGACCGCGAGCGCCAGGGCCGCGCCGATCTGATAGCGGGGGGAGAGCGCGGCGACTCCGGTGCGGGGTGGTGCGGGGGTGGGGGCGACGGAGAGCGGGGCGATGGTGTCGTGGGGTGGGGCCATGGCCGGGGGCCGGGGGCCCGCAGCTGCGGTCTCGGGCTGGGGCCGGCGAGGGCCGGGGGGTGCGGTCTCGGGCTGGGGCCGGGGGTCAGGGGCTATGGACGGGGCCAGGAAAGGGGGGCCGGGGGCTGCGGGTGAATCCGAGCGGCGGGGACCACCGGTCGGCCTGGGCTCGCCGAGTTCACCGAGTCCACCGGGCTCGGTCTGCGTCTCGTGGGTCTCCTGCGGCTCACCTTCACCGGCGCTGCCGGCCTCACCTGCACCATCGGCCTCGTCGGCGGCCCCCTGAGCCGCACTGGCCGCACCGGTCGCCGGCAGCTCGCCGTCGTCATGGGGCTCCCCGGCGGCGTCGGACGTCCCGGGCCGACGCGCCCCGCGGTCGGATGTCCCGGGCCGACGCGCCCCGCGCGACCCGTCCGGCCCGTGCGGGGCCTTGGAGTCTCCGTCGTACGCGTCCATTCCGCCCCGTTCCCCGATCCCGCCTGGTCGTCCGGCCGCCCCGTCCCCGCAGGGCGCCGCCTGGTCCGCGAACACCTCTCCTCGGCGTTCGCACGGAACGGTACTCAGCCCCACCCGCCGGGCGCAGCCCCGTGGAGGCACCCGGACACGTGGCCATCGCCACTCCGTCGGCACTCCGTCGCCGACCCGGTCTCCGCACCCGCGCCCGCCACGGACGCGCCACCGCAGCCATCACAGCAGGTCGTAGGAGGTCGTACGGCCCGCCGCACGCCGCCTCCACAGCAGGACCGCAAGTTATCCACAGGCCAGTGCCGCGGTTGTCCACAGCGGTTGACACCTCACGGCGCTCGCTTCACCATTGAACAGCACGGACCGAACGATCGGTCGGGACCGCATTCCGTCAGAGCCCGAGGTCAGGGGGACCGCATGGCCACAGCAGCCGCGCAGAGTACGTCGCGCACACCGGCGTCCGGCGCCCAGGACACCGTCGACACGGCGGTGTACGAGCGCACCTTCGACGCCGCCGTGGCCGCGGACGAGCGCATCGAGCCCCGGGACTGGATGCCCGATGCCTACCGCGCGACGCTGGTCCGGCAGATCGCCCAGCACGCCCACTCCGAGATCATCGGCATGCAGCCGGAGGCCAACTGGATCACGCGCGCGCCCTCGCTGCGCCGCAAGGCCATCCTCATGGCCAAGGTCCAGGACGAGGCGGGCCACGGCCTGTACCTCTACAGCGCGGCGGAGACCCTCGGCACCAGCCGCGAGGAGCTCCTCGACAAGCTGCACAGCGGCCGCCAGAAGTACTCCTCGATCTTCAACTACCCCACCCTGACCTGGGCGGACGTCGGCGCAATCGGCTGGCTGGTGGACGGCGCCGCGATCACCAACCAGGTGCCCCTGTGCCGCTGCTCGTACGGCCCGTACGCGCGCGCGATGGTCCGTGTCTGCAAGGAGGAGTCCTTCCACCAGCGCCAGGGCTACGAGCTGCTGCTCGCCCTGAGCCAGGGCACGCCGGAGCAGCACGCGATGGCTCAGGACGCGGTGGACCGCTGGTGGTGGCCGTCCCTGATGATGTTCGGCCCGCCCGACGACGAGTCCCAGCACTCGGCACAGTCGATGGCCTGGAAGATCAAGCGCCATTCGAACGACGAGCTGCGCCAGCGGTTCGTGGACATCTGCGTCCCCCAGGCCGAGTCGCTGGGCCTCACGCTCCCCGACCCGGATCTGCGGTGGAACGAGGAGCGCGGGCACCACGACTACGGCGCGATCGACTGGTCGGAGTTCTGGGATGTCCTCAAGGGCAACGGCCCGTGCAACGAACAGCGCATCACCCAGCGTCGGCGAGCACACGACGAGGGCGCATGGGTAAGGGAGGCGGCCGCGGCCCACGCGGCCAAGCACACCGCCGGGACACGGACCGGCGGGACTGGAGGAGCGCAGGCATGACGAACACCGACTGGCCCCTGTGGGAGGTCTTCGTGCGCTCGCGCCGCGGCCTGTCCCACACCCACGCCGGCAGCCTGCACGCGCCGGACGCCGAGCTCGCCCTGCGCAACGCCCGTGACCTGTACACCCGGCGCGGAGAGGGCGTCTCGATCTGGGTCGTCCCGGCGACCGCGATCACCGCGTCCTCCCCGGACGAGAAGGACCCCTTCTTCGAGCCCGCCGCCGACAAGCCCTACCGGCACCCGACCTTCTACGAGATCCCGGAAGGGGTGAAGCACCTGTGACCCCGGCACCCGAGACCCCCGTGACCATGAGGTCCGCCGCCCTGGCCCTGGGCGACGACGCCCTGGTGCTCTCGCACCGTCTGGGGGAGTGGGCGGGCCATGCCCCCGTCCTGGAGGAGGAGGTCGCCCTCGCCAATATCGCGCTGGACCTGCTCGGCCAGGCCCGGGTGCTGCTGTCGATGGTGGGCGACGAGGACGAGCTCGCGTATCTGCGCGAGGAGCGCGCCTTCCGCAACCTCCAGCTGGTCGAGCAGCCCAACGGCGACTTCGCGCACACGATCGTCCGCCAGCTGTACTTCTCCACCTACCAGCATCTGCTCTACGCGCAACTGGCAGCGGGCGACGGCTCGTTCGCACCGCTCGCCGCCAAGGCCGTCAAGGAGGTCGCCTACCACCGCGACCACGCCGAGCAGTGGACGCTGCGGCTCGGGGACGGCACGGATGTCAGCCATGAGCGGATGCGGCGGGCGTGCGACGACCTGTGGCGGTTCACCGGGGAGATGTTCCAGCCCGTGGAGGGCCTGGACGCCGACTGGGCGGGCATGGAGGCCGCCTGGCTGGAGTCCGTCGGCGCCGTGCTCGGCCGGGCCACCCTGGCGGTGCCCGAGGGGCCGCGGACCGGGGCGTGGTCGGCGGGCGCCGGCCGTCAGGGCCTGCACACCGAACCCTTCGGGCGGATGCTCGCCGAGATGCAGCATCTGCACCGCAGCCACCCGGGGGCGTCATGGTGACGACGACCGCGCTGGAGGCGGAACTCCTGGAGCTCGCCGGTTCGGTGCCCGACCCCGAACTGCCCGTGCTCACCCTTCAGGAGCTGGGCGTGGTGCGTGCGGTGCGTCTGCGCGACGCCGGCGCGGTGGAGGTCGAGCTGACCCCGACCTACACCGGCTGCCCGGCCGTCGAGGCGATGTCCCTGGACATCGAGCGGGTGCTGCGCGAGCACGGCGTGCGGGAGGTCACCGTCCGCACCGTGCTGGCGCCCGCCTGGTCGACGGACGACATCTCGGAGGAAGGGCGGCGCAAGCTGCGGGAGTTCGGCATAGCTCCCCCGCGCGAGCGGCGCGAGGCCGGACCGGTCGCGCTCGCGCTCGGCGCGACCCGCACCCTGGCCGACGCATCCGACCCCGTCCGCTGTCCGCACTGCGGATCCGCCGAGACCGAGCTGCTCAGCCGGTTCTCCTCCACCGCGTGCAAGGCGCTGCGGCGCTGCCTCGACTGCCGTGAACCGTTCGACCACTTCAAGGAGTTGTGATGGCCCGTTTCCACCCGCTCCCGGTGGCCGCGGTCGACCGGCTCACCGACGACTCCGTGGCTCTGACCCTCACCGTCCCGCCGGAGCTGCGCGAGCAGTACCGGCACGCGCCGGGCCAGCACCTCGCCCTGCGCCGGGTCGTCGACGGCACGGAGATCCGGCGGACCTACTCGATCTGCTCCCAGGCTCCCGGCGCCCAGGGGCCGAGCACCCTGCGGGTCGGGGTGCGGCTGGTCGAGGGCGGTGCCTTCTCGACGTACGCGCTGAAGGAGGTGAACGTCGGGGACGAGCTGGAGGTGATGACCCCGGCCGGACGCTTCACGCTGGAGCCCGCGCCCGGTCTGTACGCCGCGATCGTCGGCGGCAGCGGCATCACCCCGGTGCTGTCGATCGCCTCCACACTCCTTGCGCGCGAGCCCTCGGCCCGGTTCTGCCTGATACGCAGCGACCGGACGGCCGCCTCCACGATGTTCCTGGAGGAGGTCGCGGACCTCAAGGACCGCTACCCCGAGCGGCTGCAGCTGGTGACGGTGCTCTCCCGGGAGGAGCAGCTGGCCGGTCTGCCGTCCGGGCGTCTGGACCAGGAGCGGCTGACCGGGCTGTTGCCCGCGCTGCTGCCGGTGGACGGAGTGGCGGGGTGGTTCCTGTGCGGGCCGTTCGGGCTGGTGCAGGGCGCGGAACGGGCGCTGCGGGAGCTCGGTGTGGACCGGGCCCGGATCCACGAGGAGATCTTCCACGTGGACGCCGGTGCGGCCCCCATGACGACCGCCACGGCTCCCGCGCACAGCACCGTGACCGCCCGGCTCGACGGGCGTGGCGGGACCTGGCCGGTGCAGGACGGTGAGTCGCTCCTGGAGACGGTGCTGCGCAACCGCCCCGATGCCCCCTATGCCTGCAAGGGCGGGGTGTGCGGGACGTGCCGGGCCTTCCTGGTCTCGGGCGAGGTGCGCATGGACCGCAACTTCGCGCTGGAGTCGGAGGAGACGGAGGCGGGATATGTGCTGGCCTGCCAGTCGCATCCGGTGACGGAGAAGGTGGAGCTGGACTTCGACCGCTGAGGCCGGACCGGCGCCCCGCCGGTCCCTTGCCTCCGTGCCGTTCCCTTCTTCTAGAACCTGTTCTATCTTGACGGACCGTCAGATCAACGGATCCGCCGGGAGGACAGGACCGTGGACTTCACCTTCACCGAGGAGCAGTTGGCGGCGGCCGAGGCGGCCCGGGGAGTGTTCGCCGGGGTGGCGCCGGACGCGGTGCCGAGCCCGGCGCTCACCACCGGCGCCGTGGCCGAAGGCTTCGACCGGGCGCTGTGGGCCAGGCTCGCCGAGGCGGACCTGCTGAGCCTGCTGTTCGACGCGGAGTACGGCGGGGCGGGCCTGGACGCCATCGCGCTGTGCCTGGTGCTGCGGGAGTCCGGGAAGGTACTCGGGCGGGTGCCCCTGCTGGAGAGCACCGCGGCCGCCGCGGCCGTACAGGCCTACGGCGGTGAGGAGTTGGCGGCCGGACTGCTGCCGCGTGCCGGGCGCAGTGAGCTCGTGCTGACCGTCGCCGCGAACGGCCGCACCGGCCACGACCCGGCCGAACTCGCCGTGACCGCACGGCGCGACGGTGACACATGGGTGCTGGACGGGGTGCAGACGGGCGTGCCGTGGGCATACGACGCGGACCTCGTCGTCGTACCTGCGCACACCGACGCCGACCGCACCGTCCTCGCGCTGGTGCCCCGCGATCACGACGGCGTCGCCCTCGCCGAGCAGGTCTCCACCAGCGGGGAGCGGCTGGGCGAGCTGCGCCTGGAGTCCGCGCGGATCACGGCCCGGGATGTCGTCGAAGCCGACGGGGCCTGGGAGTGGCTGCGGCAGCTGCTGGTCACGGGGACGTGTGCGCTGGCGCTCGGGCTGGGCGAGCGGGTGCTGAGCATGACGAGCGAGTACACCGGCAAGCGGGAGCAGTTCGGGCACCCGATCGCGACCTTCCAGGCCGTCGCCGTCCAGGCCGCCGACCGCTATGTCGACCTGCGCGCCATGGAGGCCACGCTGTGGCAGGCGGCATGGCGGATCGGCTCGGGGGCGCCGGGTGTGCTGCCCGCCTCCGCGGACGTCGCCGTGGCCAAGATCTGGGCTGCGGAGGGCGTACGACGGGTGGTGCAGACCGCGCAGCATCTGCACGGCGGCTTCGGCGCCGACACCGACTACGCCCTGCACCGCTACCACGCCTGGGCCAAGCACCTGGAGCTGGCGCTCGGCCCGGCCGCGGCGCACGAGGAGGCGCTGGGCGACCTGCTGGCGGCGCATCCGCTGGGCTGACCGAACCCCCGGGGGCTGTGATCTAGAGGACGAAGCCCGGCTGACCCGCGTCGGTGACGACCGGGCGGCCGGCCGCCTGCCAGACCTGCATGCCGCCGTCGACGTTCACGGCGTCGATACCCTGCTGGACCAGATACATCGTGACCTGGGCCGAGCGGCCGCCGGACCGGCAGATCACATGGACCCGGCCGTCCTGCGGAGCCGCTTCGGTCAGCTCGCCGTAGCGGGCCACGAACTCGCTGATAGGAATGTGCAGCGCCCCCTCGGCATGGCCGGCCTGCCACTCGTCGTCCTCGCGGACGTCCAGCAGGAAGTCGCCGTCCTTGAGGTCCACGACCTCGACCGTGGGTACACGCGCTGCGAAACTCATGCCTCCGACGCTACCCGAACGGGGGCCGAGGACGGGCCGCGCTACCCCTGCCCCAGCAGCCCCGCCAGCTCCGCCTCCCGCTCCGCCACATCGGCACGCAGCTTCTCGGCGATCTCCTCCAGGAGAGCGTCGGGGTCGTCCGGGGCCAGGCGGAGCATCGCCGCGATCGCGGTGTCCTCCAGTTCCCGGGCGACCAGGGTGAGGAGTTCCTTTCGCTGAGCCAGCCATTCCAGGCGGGCGTAGAGCTCCTCGCCGCGGCTCGGGCGCGGCTCGGCGGGGGCCGGTCCCGCGGCCCACTCCTCGGCCAGCTCGCGCAGCAGCGCCTCGTCGCCGCGCGCATAGGCGGCGTTGACGCGGGTGATGAACTCCTCGCGCCGTGTGCGCTCGGCCTCCTCCTGCGCCAGGTCGGGGTGGGCCTTTCGGGCCAGCTCGCGATAGAGCTTGCGGGCCTCCTCGCTCGGGCGCACCCGCTCCGGAGGCCGTACCGCCTGGTCCGTGAGCATCGCGGCGGCTTCTGGGAACAGGCCGTGGCCGTCCATCCAGCCGTTCAGCAGCTCCTCGACGCCGGGGATCGGCATGACCCGGGCCCGGGCCTCCTCGGCGAGCCGGATGTCCTCCGGGTCGCCGCTGCGGGCGGCCTTGGCCTCGGCGATCCGGGCGTCCAGCTCCTCCAGCCGGGTATACATCGGACCGAGCTTCTGGTCGTGCAGCCGCGAGAAGTTCTCGACCTCGACGCGGAAGGTCTCCACCGCGATCTCATAGTCGATCAAGGCCTGCTCGGCGGCCCGCACCGCCCGCTCCAGCCGCTCCTCGGGCCGCGGTGCCTGGGACTGATCAGCTTCCGGGGTCGTCACCCGACCAGCGTAGGCCACGGCCGAAACCCGCGGCCCTCGGCGCCGCCCGGCTCGACGTACCTCACGGCACCTCCGGCCCTTCGCTGCGCGGGCCCCTCACACACCCATCTCGGCCGCGATCCGCCCCGACCGCACTGCCGTGACCAGGTCCGCGTGGTCCGCCTCCGTGCGGTCGGCGTAGGCGACCGAGAACGCGGCTATCGCGTCGTCGAGCTCCTCGTTCTTGCCGCAGTATCCGGCGATCAGGCGGGGGTCGGCGCTGTGGGAGTGGGCGCGGGCCAGCAGGGCGCCGGTCATCCGGCCGTAGTCGTCTATCTGGTCGGCGGAGAGGGCCGCGGGGTCGACGCTGCCCTTGCGGTTGCGGAACTGCCGGACCTGGAAGGGCCGGCCGTCGACCGTCGTCCAGCCCAGCAGGATGTCGCTGACCACCTGCATGCGCTTCTGGCCCAGCACCACCCGGCGGCCCTCGTGACCGACGGGCGCAGCGTCGAAGCCGGCCGTCGCCAGATGCGGGACCAGCGCGGACGGGCGGGCCTCCTTCACCTGGAGGACCAGCGGTTCACCGCGGTGGTCCAGGAGCAGGACGACATACGAGCGCGTGCCCACGCTGCCCGTGCCGACCACTCGGAACGCCACGTCGTGCACCGCGTGCCGGGCCAGGAGCGGCAGCCGGTCCTCCGAGAGCGTCTCCACGTAAGGCTCCAGGGACGCGGCCACCGCCGCCGCCTCCGCGTCCTCCACGCGCCGCAGCACCGGCGGGGCGTCGACGAAACGGCGGCCCCCGTCCTCGGCGGCCTCGGTCGACTTCGCCGCGAACCGCCCGCTGGTGTTGGCCCGCGCCTTCTCCGAGACCCGCTCCAGCGTGCCGAGCAGGTCGTGGGCGTCGGTGTGCGAGACGAGTTCCTCGTCCGCGATGGCGTTCCAGGCGTCCAGGACCGAAAGCTTGGCGAGCAGCCGCATGGTGCGCCGGTACGCCCCCACCGCGTCGCCCGCCGCCTTGCGGCACATGTCCTCGTCGGCACCCGCCTCCCGGCCGGCCAGCACCAGCGAGGCGGCGAGCCGCTTGAGGTCCCACTCCCAGGGACCGTGCACGGTTTCGTCGAAGTCGTTGAGATCGATGACCAGGCCACCGCGGGCGTCGCCGTACAGGCCGAAGTTGGCCGCGTGCGCGTCACCGCAGATCTGGGTGCCGATCCGGGTCATGGGGGTGCGCGCCAGGTCGTACGCCATGAGGCCGGCCGAGCCGCGCAGGAAGGCGAACGGGGTCGCGGCCATCCTGCCCACCCGGATCGGCGTGAGCTCGGATATGCGGCCCCGGTTGGACTCCTCGACCGCGCTCACCGCGCCGGGCCGGGAGCCGTCCAGGTCCAGCGCGCTGTGCGTGCGGCGCGGGACGCTCGAGCGCAGCGCCTTGCCCTGCTCCTTGGGCGAACCCTGCGAGGGCCACTGGGCGAATCCTCGCACCCGGGGCAGCCGCCCCTGCGCCCGCGCCGACTCCCCCACTGCCGCTCCGGCCTCGGTCACCGCGACCGCCTCCCCCGTGTCCACATACGCACTCGCCCGAACATCAACTCGTGCAGACCGTACAACCGGTGGCCGAAACGCGTCAGACCCTGTGGACAACTCCACGGCTGTGGACATCCCGGGACCCCGGGCGACCCGTGTGCGGGCGCGGTCGGAGTGCCCCGGGCGACCCGGCGATGACGAAGGACCGGAAGCTGCGGGCGAGTTGTCCCGGCACCGTCCGGGCGGCGGACCGGCTCCGGGCCCTCACCGCGCCACGACTGCCGGGACTGCCGTGACTTCCGGTCGCCGGGCCCGACCTGCCGGGCCCGACCTGCCGGGCCTGCCGAGGCCGCCAGGTTCGCGGAGCACGCTGCGCCCGCCGCGCACCCCCCGCGGACCTGAGAGACTCATCACAGTGTGAAATAACCCGCAAACACGACAAAGGGCCCACCGTGATCACGATGAGCCCTTGCCTCTGTGCGCGAGGGGGGAGTTGAACCCCCACGCCCTTGCGGGCACTGGAACCTGAATCCAGCGCGTCTGCCTATTCCGCCACCCGCGCATTGGGTGTGTCCTCCGGCTCCGGCCCTTTCGGGCTGGCCCCTTCCGACATCCAGAACATTAGCACGTCGGACAGGGTGGGTTCACATCCCTTGTTCCGGCCGGGACAGGCACCCTGGACCAGGTATCAGGCAGTACCGGTTCACGTATCAACCTCGTACCGGTCCCGGTCATCTCCCCAGGAGGCGGACCGGGTCCACAGTCAGGTGCGGGACACTGGTCGTGGCCCGCCTCTACGATCCTTGACAGAGGGAGTTCGAAGGGGGCTCCCTCGGGGAACCGGCTGATTGCCGGGCGCGTGGATACGATCAGTAAGCAGTACCAGGCAAGGCAGTAAGGCAACCGCGATGGAGGAGGTGCCCCATGGGAGTCCTGAAGAAGTTCGAGCAGCGTCTCGAAGGTCTGGTCAACGGCACCTTCGCCAAGGTGTTCAAGTCCGAGGTCCAGCCCGTAGAGATCGCCGGAGCGCTCCAGCGGGAGTGCGACAACAACGCGACCATCTGGAACCGCGACCGGACGGTCGTGCCCAACGACTTCATCGTGGAGCTGAGCGCGCCGGACCACGAGCGCCTCAGCCCCTACTCCGGCCAGCTCGGGGACGAGCTCGCCGGAATGGTGCGTGACTACGCGAAGCAGCAGCGCTACACCTTCATGGGGCCGATCAAGGTCAACCTGGAGAAGGCGGACGACCTGGACACCGGTCTGTACCGGGTGCGCAGCCGGACGCTCGCCTCGTCCAGCAGCCAGCAGGCCCCGCCGTCCGGCCGGCCCGGCCAGGGCGCCCCGGGCGGCTACGGATACCCGCCGCCCGCCGCGCCCGCAGGAGCCCCGCCCATGCCGTCCGCGCCGCCGCCGGGCGGCCGGCCCGGCGGCTACGGGTACCCGCAGCCCGCCGCCCAGCGGCCCCCGGCCGCCCACGCGAGCGGCGGGCGCACCCGCTACTGGATCGAGATCAACGGCACCCGCCATCAGATCTCCCGCCCGACGCTGGTGCTGGGCCGCAGCACCGAAGCCGACGTGCGGATCGACGACCCCGGCGTCTCCCGCCGGCACTGTGAGATCCGGACCGGAACGCCCTCGACGATCCAGGATCTCGGGTCCACCAACGGCATCGTGGTGGACGGGCAGCACACCACCCGCGCTACGCTCCGCGACGGCTCGCGGATCGTCGTGGGCAGCACCACCATCATTTACCGGCAAGCCGAAGGGTGAAGCGGGGGCAATGTCAGAGCTGACCCTCACGGTCATGCGGCTGGGTTTCCTGGCCGTACTGTGGCTGTTCGTGATCGTGGCCGTGCAGGTCATCCGCAGCGACCTGTTCGGTACGCGCGTCACCCAGCGCGGATCGCGCAGGGAGGCGGCACGGCCGCAGCAGGCCGCACGGCAGCAGCAGGCCGCGCCCCCGCAGCAGCGCGGCCAGCAGGCGGGCGGCCGTCAGCGCCGCAACGCCCCCACCAAGCTGGTCGTCTCCGAGGGCACCCTTACGGGCACGACGGTGGCGCTCCAGGGCCAGACCATTACCCTGGGCCGCGCACACGACTCCACGATCGTGCTGGACGACGACTACGCCTCCAGCCGCCATGCCAGGATCTACCCGGACCGCGACGGTCAGTGGATCGTCGAGGATCTCGGCTCCACCAACGGCACATACCTGGACCGGTCCCGGCTGACGACCCCCACACCGATCCCGCTGGGCGCGCCGATCCGCATCGGCAAGACCGTCATCGAGCTGCGGAAGTAGTACGACAATGAGCGAGCGGAGCGAGCACGCAACGGCGGACCGCAAACCGGCCGTCGGCGCGCTCCCGACCGGAGGGTGGGCACCGTGCGGATGTACCCGGAGCCGACGGGCGAGGTGCGCATGAGTCTGTCACTGCGCTTCGCCGCCGGATCGCACAAAGGCATGATCCGGGAGGGCAACGAGGACTCCGGTTACGCCGGTCCGCGCCTGCTCGCCATCGCCGACGGCATGGGCGGCCAGGCGGCCGGGGAGGTCGCCTCCTCCGAGGTGATCTCGACGCTGGTCACGCTCGACGACGACGTGCCCGGCTCCGACATCCTCACCTCCCTCGGCGCCGCCGTGCAGCGCGCCAACGACCAGCTGCGCTCCATGGTCGAGGAGGACCCCCAGCTGGAGGGCATGGGCACCACGCTCACCGCCCTGCTCTGGACCGGGCAGCGGCTCGGCCTCGTCCACGTCGGCGACTCCCGCGCCTATCTGCTGCGTGACGGCGTGCTCACGCAGATCACCCAGGACCACACCTGGGTGCAGCGCCTCGTGGACGAGGGCCGGATCACCGAGGAGGAGGCGACCACGCACCCGCAGCGGTCCCTCCTGATGCGGGCACTGGGCAGCGGTGACCATGTCGAGCCCGATCTGTCGA
Organism: Streptomyces herbicida; assembly: GCF_032656585.1. Lineage (NCBI taxonomy): Bacteria > Bacillati > Actinomycetota > Actinomycetes > Kitasatosporales > Streptomycetaceae > Streptomyces > Streptomyces herbicida. The sequence goes on along the minus strand of NZ_JAUYWJ010000015.1, from coordinate 220,660 downwards.
TCCGCGAGGTCCGCGCCGGCGACCGCTATCTGATCTGCTCCGACGGCCTCTCCGGCGTCGTCTCCCACCAGACGATGGAGGAGACCCTCGCCAGCTACCAGGGCCCGCAGGAGACCGTGCAGGAGCTGATCCAGCTCGCGCTGCGCGGCGGCGGCCCGGACAACATCACCGTCATCGTCGCCGACGTCCTCGACCTGGACACCGGTGACACCCTCGCCGGCCAGCTGTCCGACACCCCGGTGGTGGTCGGCGCGGTCGCCGAGAACCAGCACCATCTGCACGACAACGGCATCATGCAGACCCCGGCCGGCCGCGCCTCCCACCTCGGCCGCCAGGGGCACGGCCAGGGCGGCGGCGAGTTCGGCCCGCCCGGCTCCGGCGACACCACCGGCTACGTCCCTCAGGGCAGTTTCGGCGACTACACCGACGACGACTTCGTCAAGCCGAGCAAGGGCCGCAAGTGGCTGAAGAGATCCCTGTACGGCGGTCTCGCCCTCGCGGTCATCGGCGGCGGCCTGTACGGCGGCTACCGCTGGACGCAGACGCAGTACTACGTCGGCGCGAAGGGCGAGCACGTCGCGCTGTACCGCGGCATCAACCAGGACCTGGCCTGGGTGTCGCTGTCGAAGGTCGAGAAGGACCACCCCGAGATCGAACTCAAGTACCTGCCGCCCTACCAGCAGAAGCAGGTCAAGAACACGATCCCGCAGGGCGACCTCGCAAAGGCCCAGTCGAAGGTCCAGGAGCTGTCCGTGCAGGCCTCCGCCTGTAAGAAGGAGGCCGAGCGCACGGCCGCCGAGAGCGAGAAGAACGCCAAGACGGGCCAGGGCGAGGCCGGGGGCACCACGGGAACCACGCGTACCTCCCTCACGTCCAAGGCCTCACCGACACCCAACCCGTCCAACTCGGCTCCGTCTACGACGTCCCCTTCGAAGTCTCCGTCCTCGACCCCGTCCGCGACCGCGACTCCCAGCCCCGGGCCCACGCTCTCGGAGGATGAGCAGAAGGTCGTCTCGCTGTGCGGTAAGCAGTAGGCAAGCCGTGAGAGGCCCCGTCACACGATGAGCAGTACTTCCAACAGTTCGACGCACCACACGTCCACGATCGGCGCCATCGGCGCACCGAGCCGGCGCAACACCGAGTTGGCCCTGCTGGTCTTCGCGGTGGTCATCCCGGTGTTCGCGTACGCCAACGTGGGCCTGGCCATCGACGGCCAGGTGCCCTCGGGCCTGCTGGGTTACGGTCTCGGCCTCGGTCTGCTGGCCGGTGTCGCCCACCTCGGCGTGCGGAAGTTCGCCCCGTACGCCGACCCGCTGCTGCTGCCGCTGGCCACCCTGCTGAACGGGCTCGGGCTGGTGTGCATCTGGCGGCTCGACCAGTCGAAGCTGCTCCAGTCGCTGCCCAACTTCGTCACGGCCGCGCCACGCCAGCTGCTGTACACGGCGCTGGGCATCGCGCTGTTCGTCGTCGTGCTGATCTTCCTGAAGGACCACCGTGTCCTGCAGCGCTACACGTACATCTCCATGTTCGGCGCGCTGGTCCTGCTGATCCTCCCGCTGGTACCGGGCCTCGGGGCCAACATCTACGGCGCCAAGATCTGGATCCGGGTCCCCGGCCTGGGCTCACTGCAGCCCGGTGAGTTCGCGAAGATCGTCCTCGCCATCTTCTTCGCCGGCTACCTGATGGTGAAGCGCGACGCCCTGGCCCTCGCCAGCCGCCGCTTCATGGGCCTGTACCTGCCGCGCGGCCGCGACCTCGGCCCGATCCTCGTCGTCTGGGCGATCTCGATCCTCATCCTCGTCTTCGAGACCGACCTCGGTACGTCGCTGCTGTTCTTCGGAATGTTCGTCATCATGCTGTACGTCGCCACCGAGCGGACCAGCTGGATCGTCTTCGGTCTGCTGATGTCCGCGGTCGGCGCCGTCGGCGTGGCGAGCTTCGAGCCGCACATCCAGACGCGTGTGCAGGCGTGGCTCGACCCCATGCGTGAGTTCAATCTCAGCCGGGCCGGGGTCCACGACGGGAGGCTCCACTCGGAGCAGGCCATGCAGGCGCTGTGGGCCTTCGGCTCCGGCGGGACCCTCGGCACCGGCTGGGGCCAGGGCCACTCGGACCTGATCCGGTTCGCCGCCAACTCCGACTTCATCCTCGCCACCTTCGGCGAGGAGCTGGGCCTGGCCGGCATCATGGCGATCCTGCTGATCTACGGCCTGATCGTGGAGCGCGGTGTGCGCACCGCCCTCGCCGCCCGCGACCCGTTCGGCAAGCTGCTCGCCGTCGGCCTGTCCGGCGCCTTCGCGCTGCAGGTGTTCGTCGTGGCCGGCGGTGTGATGGGGCTCATCCCGCTGACCGGTATGACGATGCCGTTTCTCGCGTACGGCGGTTCCTCCGTGCTGGCCAACTGGGCACTGATCGGCATTCTCATCCGTATCAGCGATACGGCCCGCCGCCCCGCCCCCAGCCCCGCCAGCAACCCCGACGCCGAGATGACCCAGGTGGTACGCCCCGGAAGCTCCGGCCCCACCGGGTGATCGTGATCACCTCGCCGAAGCGCTGACCAGCCCCTCGGCACACCTCCGACGGACGGCTTCCGCTCCCCGCACTCACCGGGACCGGAAGCCGTCCGCTTCTCCTGGAACCCTCCGCCCCTCCAGTACGTCTATGGATCAGTCGTTGTCGACTGTCCCGCCTGGAGGCACAGCCACTGCCTCTAGACTGTGGGCGGCCAAGGATGAGCGCCAGCACCAGCGACACCGAGAGACTGAAGCAAACAGGCGCACCTGTTAGCTTGTGGAAAGGCCGGACGTGAACAAGCCATTGCGCCGAATCGCGATCTTCTGCGGACTCCTGGTCCTGGCGCTGCTGATCCGTGACAACTGGCTGCAGTACGCCCAGGCCGACAAACTGCGCACCGACCCGAAGAACCGCCGTGTGGCCATCGAGCGCTACGCGTACCCGCGCGGCGACATCATCGTCGACGGCAACCCCATAACCGGCTCGGTCGAGGCCAAGAGCGGCGACTACAAGTACAAGCGCACCTACAAGAACGGCCCCATGTGGGCCCCGATCACCGGCTACTCCTCGCAGGCCTTCGACGGCAGCTTCCTGGAGAAGATCGAGGACGGCATCCTCACCGGCAACGACGACCGGCTCTTCTTCCGCAAGACCCTCGACATGATCACCGGCAAGCCGCAGCAGGGCGGCAACATCGTCACCACGCTGAACGGGGCCGCGCAGAAGGCGGCGTTCAGCGGCCTGGCGAAGCAGGGCGGCAAGGGCGCGGTGGTCGCGCTGGAACCGTCCACCGGCAAGATCCTGGCGCTGGCCTCCTACCCGTCGTACGACCCCTCGACCTTCGCGGGTGACCGGAACAGCGACGCCGAGGCCTGGAAGAAGCTCCAGAAGAAGTACAACCCCGCCGACCCGATGCTGAACCGGGCGCTGCGCGAGACCTACCCGCCGGGCTCCACCTTCAAGGTGGTCACGGCCGCGGCCGCGCTGGAGAACAACCTGTACCCGGACGCCGACACGAACACCAGGTCGCCGCTGCCGTGGACCATGCCGGGCACCACGACCCAGCTGAAGAACGAGGGCAACATCCCCTGCAAGAACGCGCCCATGCGTCTGGCGCTGCAGGTGTCCTGCAACACCGTCTTCGGCAAGATCGGCGCCGATCTCGGCAACGACAAGATGCTGGCGGAGGCGAAGAAGTTCGGCTTCGACGAGGAGCAGTTCGTCCCGACCCGCTCCAGCGCCTCGGTGTTCTCCGACGGCATGAACCAGTCGCAGACCGCGCTGTCCTCGATCGGCCAGTACAACACCGCCGCGACCCCGCTGCAGATGGCCATGGTCGCCTCGGCCGTCGCCAACGGCGGCAAGCTCATGAAGCCGTACATGGTCGACAAGCTCCAGTCCTCGAACCTGGACACCGTGTCGACCACCGAGCCGCAGCAGCTCAGCGAGCCGCTGTCGGCGAAGAACGCGCAGATCCTGCAGTCGATGATGGAGACGGTCGTCAAGGACGGCACCGGCAAGAACGCGCAGATCGGCGGCGTCACCGTGGGCGGCAAGACCGGTACCGCCCAGCACGGCGTGGAGAACAGCGAGAACCCCTACGCCTGGTTCATCTCGTACGCCAAGCTCAGCGACGGCAGCGCGCCGGTCGCCGTGGCGGTCGTGGTCGAGGACGACCACGCCAACCGAGACGACATCTCCGGCGGCGGCCTCGCGGCCCCGATCGCCAAGAACGTGATGGAGGCGGTCATCGAGTCCAAGAAGTGAGTGACCCCGCTCACGTCCCCTTCACATCGGTGCACGTTGCGATACCGGTCCTGTATCGGGTGACGGGCTTGGCCAGGTCACACAGCGCCAGCCGGGTACGGTAGGCCCGGACGGCAGCCTCCGGCCGCACACGCACGTGCGCGGCCGAGACCGACGAGAGGGCTGGTAGGTAGCTATGGAAGAGCCGCGTCGCCTCGGCGGCCGGTACGAGCTGGGCCAGGTGCTCGGTCGTGGTGGCATGGCGGAGGTCTACCTCGCGCATGACACCCGCCTCGGCCGCACCGTGGCGGTGAAGACGCTGCGCGCGGACCTCGCGCGTGATCCGTCCTTCCAGGCCCGCTTCCGCCGGGAGGCCCAGTCGGCCGCCTCGCTCAACCATCCCGCGATCGTGGCGGTCTATGACACGGGCGAGGACTACATCGACGGGGTCTCGATCCCGTACATCGTGATGGAGTACGTCGACGGGTCCACGCTCCGTGAGCTGCTTCACAGCGGTCGCAAGCTCCTGCCCGAGCGTGCGATGGAGATGACCATCGGCATCCTCCAGGGCCTGGAGTACGCCCACCGCAGCGGCATCGTCCACCGTGACATCAAGCCGGCGAACGTCATGCTGACGCGCAACGGCCAGGTCAAGGTCATGGACTTCGGCATCGCCCGCGCCATGGGCGACTCCGGCATGACCATGACGCAGACGGCGGCCGTCATCGGCACCGCCCAGTACCTCTCCCCGGAGCAGGCGAAGGGCGAGCAGGTCGACGCGCGTTCGGATCTCTACTCGACGGGCTGCCTGCTCTACGAGCTGCTGACGGTACGGCCCCCGTTCGTCGGGGACTCCCCGGTCGCGGTCGCCTACCAGCACGTCCGCGAGGAACCGCAGGCCCCGAGCGTCTTCGACCCCGAGATCACGCCCGAGATGGACGCCATCGTCCTGAAGGCGCTGGTCAAGGACCCGAACTACCGCTACCAGTCCGCCGACGAGATGCGCGCCGACATCGAGGCCTGCCTCGACGGCCAGCCGGTGGCGGCCACGGCGGCCATGGGCTCGGTCGGCTACGGCGGCTACCCCGACGACCAGCCGACGACGGCCCTGCGCGCGGACGCGGGCGCGACGACGATGCTGCCGCCGATGAACCCGGACGACGCCGGCTACGGCTACGACGACCGCCCCGACCGCCGCCGCCAGCCGAAGAAGAACAACACCTCCACGATCCTCCTCATCGTCGCGGGCATCCTGGTCCTGGTCGGCGCGATCCTGATCGGGAAGTACGCGTTCAACGGGAACAACGGCGCGGACAAGCCTTTCGCTGCTCCGAACTTCGTCGATCACACGAAGGAAGACGCCAGCCGGATGGCCGAGAACGTGGACTTGAAGCTCAAGTTCACAAAGAAGCCGTGCGACAAACAGCCGAAGAACACGGTCTGCTCCCAGGACCCGACCGCAGGCACGGACGTGAACAAGGGCGACACCATCACCCTGGTCGTCTCCACGGGGGCCCCGAAGGTCACGGTGCCGGATGTAAAGGGCCTCACCTTCGAAAAGGCGGAGGCCCAGCTCACGGACAAGGGCTTCAAGGTCGAGCAGAAGACGCAGGTGTCCGACCAGACGCCGGGCGTCGTCATTGCCCAGAACCCGGCGGGCGACACAGAGCGCGAGAAGGGCTCCGTGATCACCCTCACCGTCGCCAAGGCCCAGGAGAAGTCGACCGTCCCGGACGTCACCGGCCAGAGCTGTGACGCGGCCAAGGCCCAGATGACGGACAACAACCTGACCGGCAACTGCGTCGAGGTGGACACCAGCGACCCGAACCAGGTCGGCAAGGTCATCTCGACCAACCCGCAGGCCGGCCAGCAGGTCGACAAGAACTCCACGGTGCAGATCCAGATCGGCAAGGCGCAGCAGCAGCAGACGCAGGTGCCGAACGTCGTCGGTCAGACCGTGAAGAACGCCAAGAAGATCCTGCAGCAGAACGGCTTCAACAACATCCAGTTCGCCGACGGCAGCTCGCAGGACGACAACGCGTTCGTCAGCCAGCAGGACCCGGGCGCGGGCAGCGCGGCCGACCCGAACAGCACCACCATCACCCTCACGACCGTCGGCTTCGGCAATGGCGGCAACAACGGCGGCAACAACGGCGGTACCAACCTCTTCGGCGGTACCTTCGGCTGACCGACCGGCCACGACAGACAGGGCCCCGGCACTCCTCACGCAGGAGCGCCGGGGCCCTGTCTTACGGCATCACGGCACCTCGAGCGGTCAGCGCAGCTCTTCCGGCAGCGTCCGCTTGCTGTCGACCTTGTCCACCCGCACCAGTTCCCCCCACACCACATACCGATACCGGCTCGTGTACACCGGCGTGCACGTCGTCAGTGTGATGTAGTGGCCCGGCTTCTTCTTCCCGGATTCCTTCGGGACCGGGGCGAGGACCTTGACGTTGTACTTCGAGGTCTCGTCGAGCACGGCGTAGACCTTGTAGACGTACCACTTGTCCTTCGTCTCGAAGACGATCGGGTCGCCCTTCGCCACCTTGTCGATGTTGTGGAACTTGGCGCCGTGGCCGTCGCGGTGGGCGGCCAGGGCGAAGTTGCCCTTCTTGCCGGACATGGGGAGGGCCGCCTTCACCGGGTCCGTGTAGTAGCCGGCCACACCGTCGTTCAGGACCTTCGTCGACGTGCCCTTCTCGACCAGGACCTCGCCGTTGTCCATCGACGGCACGTGCAGGAAGCCGATGCCGTCCTTGGTGTCCAGCGCGCCGGGACCGCCGTCGTGGGCCCAGCTGTCGCGGACCTTGTCACCCCGCCGGTCCGCCTGCCGGTCGGCGACGACGTTCGTCCACCACAGGGAGTAGACGACGAACAGGCCGAGCACCAGGCCGGCCGTGATGAGAAGTTCGCCGAAGACGCTGACCGCCGTGGCGATACGCCCGGTGCCCCGGCGCCGCCGTACCGGCGCCGCATCCGGCGCGTCCGTCTGCTCTTCGGTGTCGTCGGCGGTCGCTGCCACTGTTCATCTGCCCTTACTCGACGAGCGCATCCGGCTTGCCCTTGCTGCGCGGCCGTTCCTCGACCATCTTGCCCCAGACGATCAGCCGGTACTTGCTGGTGAACTCCGGCGTACACGTGGTGAGGGTGATGTAGCGGCCCGGTCGGGTGAAGCCCGATCCCCTGGGGATCGGGTCCAGCACGCTCGTGTTGTTGGGCGCCGTCACCGGCAGCATCGACGTCATCTTGTAGACGTAGTACGCGTCCTGGGTCTCGACCACGACGTCGTCGCCCGGCTTGAGCCGGTTGATGTACCGGAACGGCTCGCCGTGCGTGTTGCGGTGCGCCGCCAGCCCGAAGTTGCCGGTCTTCGCGCTCGGCATGGCGGTCTTCAGCGGGCTCTCGCCGTAGTGACCCACCATGCCCTTGTCGAGCACCCTCTTGTTGCTGACGCCCTCCGCGATCGGCGCCACCACATCCAGCTTGGGAATGTGCAGGATGGCGAAACCCTGACCCGGCTCGAACGTCCCCGGTTCCCGCTTCCCGCTCGCCCAGTCGTTCTGCAGGCTGCTCGCCTCCTGGCCCGCCTGCGCATGGGCCCGGACGTTGGTCCACCACAGCTGGTAGGTGACGAACAGCAGCATCAGCACGCCGGTGGTGATGAACACCTCGCCTATCGCCCGGCTCGCGACGACGGCCGCGCCCGGCTTGCGCGCCCGCGCCTGGCGCCGGGCCTCCACACGGGAGAGCGGCGCCTTGGCCCCGCCCTCCTCCCTGCGCGGCTCCGCCGCCCGCGCCCCGCCGCCATGACGCCCGCCACGCCGCTTGGCGGCCTTTCTGCGGGCCGCCCGGCCGCCCACCGGGGTTCCGGTGGCCGAGGAGGCGGATGAGGCGCCAGAGGCGTATGTGGCGTTGCTCCCGGCCCCCGGTGGCGGATCCGGCAGCCGCAGCGCCACCGTCTCCTCGTCGAGGGGAGGCAGATACGGCTCTGCGTAGCCCCCCTGCCCGTACTGGTCCCCGAGCGCACCGGAAGCCCCGTACGACTGATCCCCGTACGAGGCATCGGTCTCGCGCTCCGGGCGCAGCGCGGTCACGCCGTGGCCCTGCCCACCACCGGGGCGAGCCCCGCCGACCTCGCCACCGCGCCCTGGTCCCCGCACTCCACCAGCCAGTTCGCCAGCATCCGGTGCCCGTGTTCGGTCAGCACCGACTCGGGGTGGAACTGCACCCCCTCGACCGGGAGCTCACGGTGCCTCAGGCCCATGATGATCCCGTCGTGGGTACGGGCCGTGACCTCCAGCTCCGCCGGAACCGTGGCCGGCTCGGCCGCCAGCGAGTGGTAGCGGGTCGCCGTGAAGGGGGAAGGCAGTCCGGCGAAGACGCCCTTGCCCTCGTGCTCGACCGGGGAGGTCTTCCCGTGCAGCAGCTCCGGCGCGCGGTCCACCACGCCGCCGTACGCCACCTGCATCGACTGCATGCCGAGACAGACGCCGAAGACGGGGACCCGGGTGGCGGCGCAGTGGCGGACCATGTCCACACAGACGCCGGCCTCCTCGGGGGTGCCGGGGCCCGGCGACAGCAGCACGCCGTCGAAACCGTCCTGGGCGTGCGCCGTGGACACCTCGTCGTTGCGCAGCACCTCGCACTCGGCGCCCAGCTGGTACAGATACTGGACCAGGTTGAAGACGAAGCTGTCGTAGTTGTCGACGACGAGAATCCGCGCACTCACTGGTTGTCCACCGTCACATCGTTGAAGGGCAGCAGCGGTTCGGCCCACGGGAAGACGTACTGGAACAGGACGTAGACCGCGGCCAGGACCAGCACGAGTGAGGTCAGTGCCTTCACCCATGCGTTGCCCGGCAGATGCCGCCAGATCCAGCCGTACATGCCGTCCCTTCCGTCGCGCCACGGCACCTGACTCACGCCGTAGCCACCAGACTAACGGCGCAGAGCCTTCGGTTTGCCTGCCTCCACGGGCTGTGTGGAGTCCAGGTGCGCCCAGACGATCAGCCTGTGACTGTGCCCCCATTCCGGATCGCACGTGGTCAGCGTGAGATAGCGGCCTGGATGCGTATACCCCGACTTACGTGGCACAGGGTCGATCACTTCAACGTCCGTCGGAACTGTTTTGTAGGGGCCTTTGTCGATCCGATACGTGAACCAGGTCGTCCCGTTCGTCAGTACGACCGCGTCCCCCCGCCTCAGCTCGGGGAAGTCCTTGAACGGGTCGCCGTAGGTGCGCCGGTGACCCGCGACGGCGAAGTTGCCCTCCTGCCCCAGCCGGGCGGTGCGGGCGTAGTGGGCGAGGCCCTTCTTCAGCACATCCGTGCCGGTGCCCTCGAGCACGGGCTTGTTCCACGTGAAACCGAGCCGCGGGATGTACATGATCGCGAAGGGCTTGCCGTAGTGGTACGCCTCGGGCTCGGCCGGGCTCACGGAGGCGCCGGGGCCCGCCGCCGGATGCTCGACCGCACCCTTCGACCACTCCCGCTGTAACTGGTCGATCTGGTCGTCCATGACGCTGTCGGCCTTCACACCGGTCCAGAACAGCACATAGACGACGAACAGCACGATCAGAGCGCCGGCGGTGATGCAGAGCTCGCTGACGGACCTGACGATCACGCGCACCGGCGGCTCCTGGGCGGACGGCTACTGCACGGGCTTCGCGTAGTGCAGATCCACTGTGCCCGAGTAGCCGGGAAGAGTCACCGTCCCGTCCTCGGTGACTTTCCAGCCGAGGCCGTAGACGTTGACGTACACCATGTAGTTCTGGATCGCCGGGCTCGCCGCGAGCGCCTTCTGCAGCTTGTCCGGGTTCCCGACCGCCGTGATCTTGTACGGCGGTGAGTAGACGCGGCCCTGGAGGATCAGCGTGTTGCCCACGCAGCGGACCGCGCTGGTGGAGATCAGCCGCTGGTCCATGACCTTGATCCCCTCGGCACCGCCCTTCCAGAGGGCGTTCACCACCGCCTGCAGGTCCTGCTGGTGGATGACCAGGTAGTCGGGCTGCGGCTCGGGATAGCCGGGGAGCTTGGCGGTGGCGTTCGGCGGGGCGTCGTTGAGCGTGACCGTGATCGCCTTGCCGGTCAGCTTCTGGGTGCCCGCGTTCTTCTCCAGCGCCGCGAGCTTGCGGTCCTCGGCCTCCGTGCTGCCGTCGTCGCCCTGGGCCAGGGACTCCACGCTGTCGCGCAGGGTCGCGTTGGACTCGTCCAGCCCCTTGTTCTTGCGGCTGCGCTCCTGGATCAGGTCGGAGAGCTTCAGCATGGAGGCATCCGTACGGATGTCGGTGCCCTTGGCCGTATTGAAGCTGGTGAAGAAAATGAGCCCGGCGAGGGCGAACACGGCAGCCGTGAGGATCCGCACCGGCCTGACACGCGATGCGAGAGCAGGGCCGGGACCCGTTGATCCCGTCCCGGGGGAGTCGGCAGAATTGCTCAACGTACCCTTATCTCCTTCGGCGCCGCGGAAGCACTACGCTAACGGACGCCCGGGGGAGCACTAAGTGTCCCCTTGTACGCTGCCCCGGACCGACCCAGTTACCTGCGCGGCCACGCAGCGCATCGACAGGAGAGACCCTCGTGCCGAAGTCACGTATCCGCAAGAAGGCCGACTACACGCCGCCGCCCGCGAAGCAGGCGACGGCCATCAAGCTGAACAATCGCGCCTGGGTCGCGCCGGTCATGCTGGCGATGTTCCTCATCGGTCTGGCCTGGATCGTCGTGTTCTATGTGACCGACGGCTCGCTGCCGATCGACAAGCTCGACAACTGGAACATCGTGGTCGGCTTCGGCTTCATCGCGGCGGGATTCGGCGTCTCCACCCAGTGGAAGTAGCGGCCACCTCCCGGTGAACACAGCTCTGCCCAGGGCTATCCGCTGAGTTATCCACAGCTGTTTTCCACAGTGGGGAAAAAGAACGACGATCTGTGGATAACTCATCGAGTGTTGACGCCGGTGTGACTGGCCTACCGGTGACCGCAAACTTGTTCGCCCCCTGCCCGACCTGGGAAAACACACCTGAGCGGCAGGGGGCACAGCTGTTCCCGCACAGCGTGCACAAGATCCGCCACACGCTGTGGACAACGGTTCGGTATCAGGTGAGCTGAGCGGTCCTGAGCAGCGTCATGACCACGACCACGACCAGGACCAGCGCACAGGTGCCGTACTGGATCAGATTCCGGTGCCGGCGCGGGGCGTGAACCATGGCGTAGCCGCACACGACGCCCGCGACCAGCCCGCCGATGTGGGCCTGCCAGGCGATGCCGCTCCAGCTGAACGTGAAGATGAGGTTGATCACCAGCAGGGCGATGACCGGGCGCATGTCGTAGTTGAGCCGCCGCATCAGGACGGCGGTCGCGCCGAAGAGGCCGAAGATCGCTCCGGAGGCGCCCAGCGAGGGCTGGTTGGGTGCGGCCAGCAAGTAGCTGAGGGCGCTCCCGGCCAGCCCCGAGACGAAGTACAGCGCGATGTACCGGGCCCGGCCGAGGGCCGCTTCCAGGGGGCCGCCGATCCACCACAGGCTGAGCATGTTGAACAGGATGTGGATGAAGCCGGCGTGCAGGAACATCGCGGTCAGCAGCCGGTAGTCCTGGCCGTGCGCCACGCCCTGGACCGTGCCGAGAAGCGGGACGTAGGCCTGGCCGATCATGTCGAACCGGTCGGTGAAGCGGTCGCCGACGGCGAGCTGGACCAGGAAGAAGGCCAGATTGAGGCCGATCAGCACCTTGGTGACCAGCCGCGGGTCGGAGGTGACCGTGCCTCCCGCGACCGTCCGGGGCCGGGACGCGGCCGGGGAGTGCCCGGTGCCCGAGCCGCCGCGGACGCATTCGGGGCACTGGAAGCCCACGGACGCACTGACCATGCACTCGGGGCAGATCGGACGCTCGCATCGGGTGCAGTGGACGCCGGTCTCGCGGTCCGGGTGCCGATAGCACACCGGCACGCGCTGGGCGTCCTGCGCGCTGTCTGCAGCCTGGTCCATGAGATCCCCTCGGTCGTGGTGGGCAATGACACCGCCCCGCTCATCCTTACGGACGAGCGGGGCGTTTGGTTCCCTCCGGGAGAAACCGGCGAGCCCCTCGGGCTCAGCCCTCGCGCTTCTCGACGACGACCGACTCGATGACGACGTCGTTGACCGGCCGGTCGTTGGGACGCGTGGTGGGCACGTTGGCGATGGCGTCGACGACCTTCTGGCCGGCCGGGTCGGCGACCTCGCCGAAGATGGTGTGCTTGCGGTTCAGCCACGTGGTCGGGCCGAGGGTGATGAAGAACTGCGAGCCGTTGGTGGCCGGGCCGGCGTTGGCCATGGCGAGCAGATAGGGCCTGTTGAAGGAGAGGTCCGGGTGGAACTCGTCCTCGAACTCGTACCCGGGACCGCCGATGCCGGTGCCGAGCGGGTCACCGCCCTGGATCATGAAGCCGCTGATCACCCGGTGGAAGATCGTGCCGTCGTAGAGCCGGTCCGAGCTCTTCACGCCGGTCTCGGGGTGGGTCCACTCGCGCTCGCCCTGGGCGAGCTCGACGAAGTTCTTGACCGTCTTCGGCGCGTGGTTCGGGAACAGCCGGATCTCGATGTCGCCGTGGTTGGTCTTCAGGGTGGCGTAGAGCTGCTCGGCCACGATCTGCCTTCCGTTGTCTTCCTGTGATCCCCCGATCCTCGCACGGGCGGGCCATCGCGTCGCCCGGCTGAGGTCGATGCGCGCTCATCCGCGCGAATCGCTTGCGGAAAACAGGTCGAGTCATCTCTGGGCGGGAGCGCGCGGCGGCGATCCGTGGCATTGTCGACGACAAGCTCCTGTTGTCCAGAATTTGTCATTCATTCTCGCTTGTCGCTTGATCGAGTGCATCGGCACCCGTATGCCCTCCCTCGCGTGCCGCGCAGATGCTTGACAGGCATGATCCGTAAAAGTGTGGAAAGTCGAAACACCGTACGCCACCGAGGAGGAGGAAGCCGTGACCCGCATTGACAGCGTGCGCGCCGCGACCGGCTCGGCGAAGGACAGCGTGCTGCACGCCGCGGAAGTGGTGGCGCCCTACGCCGACACGGCCAAGGAGCGTGCCTCGTACTACGCGCAGGAGGCACGCGTACGGCTTGCGCCCGTGGTGTCCCAAGCCGCCGAACAGGCCCGCGTCCAGTACGACGCCCATCTCGCACCGCGCCTGGAACAGGCCCTTGCGCATGTGCCGCCGAAGGTCGACCAAGCCGCGCACGACGCGGCCGTGCTCACCCGCAAGGCCGCCCGGCAGGCCGCCGACTATTCGCGGCCGAGGATCGAGCAGGCCGTCGCGGCGGCGGGGCCGATGCGTGACGAGGCCACCGCGCGGGGTGTCGCCGCGCTGGCCGCGCTGCGCGGTCAGGTCTCACCGGAGGAGATCCAGAAGCTGGTCCGCAAGCACGAGCGGCAGGCGAAGGCCGGCCGTGTCGCCAAGGTGCTGGTCGCTCTGGGTGCCGTGGCGGCCAGTGCCTTCGTCGCCTGGAAGTGGTGGGACAAGCAGACCAACCCCGACTGGCTGGTGGAACCGCCCGCCGCCACGGAGGTGCCCGAGTCCGGCCGTCTGTCGTCGGTGGACGGCAGTCTCGACCCCGAGGTGCAGGCCAAGGAGGCCGAGGAACAGGCGGCGAAGGACGACAAGCACCGCCACTGACCTCCGGCACCGCCGCCGGCATCCGGCATCGCGAACATCGCTGTGGGGCAGAAGACTTCAGGGTCTTCTGCCCCCCGGCGATGTTTCACGTGGAACCTCCGCCGGGATGGCGATACGCAGTGCGGTGGACGGCTCGATGGCGGGATCGGCGTCGGTATCGGTGCCGATGTCGCTGGTGACGTCCGCCCACCAGTCGGCTCCGTCCTCGATATAGCGGAGCAGGACTCCTTCGCGGATGGCCCAGGGGCAGACGGCGACCCTGCGCAGGCCCATCAGTTTCATGGCGGTGTGCCCGACGAGGGCTCCGGCCAGGCTCTGGGCGGCGCGGGGCGCGGAGATCCCGGGCAGCTGGGCGCGTTCGGCCGCGGGAAGGGCGGCGAGCGCGCCGATGACCTGGCGCAGATCGCTGCGGAGCATGTCCCGCTGCACGAAGGGGCCATGGCGTCCGGGGGCGGTGCCGCACAGCCGGGCCAGCTGCTGGAAGGTGCGGGAGGTGACGGCAGCGGTGCGCGGGCCCTCCCAGCGGACCCGCGCGGCAACGTCCCGCAGCTCGTGGCGGACTCTGCGCCGTAACGCCTTCAACTCGGCCTGGGCGGGCGGGTCCTGGGCGCAGAGAAACTCCCGGGTCAGCCGGTTCGCGCCGAGCGGGAGGGAGGCGGCGAAGTCGGGCAGGCGGCCGCGCCCGAAGGCCACCTCCAGCGAGCCTCCCCCGATGTCCAGGAGCGCGAGGGGGCCGGCCTGCCAGCCCATCCAGCGGCGGGCCGCCAGGAACGTCAGCTGTGCCTCCGTCTCCCCCGGCAGGGTGCACATCCGGATGCCCGTCTCCGACCGCACCCGGTCCAGTACCTCCTGACGGTTGGGTGCGTTGCGCACGACCGCGGTCGCGAACGCCAACGGGCCCGCAGCCCTCCACTGCTCCGCCGCGCCGCCCGCGGCGGCAACGGCCTTCACCAGCCGCGCCGCCGCCTCCTCGCCGATCGTCCCGTCGGGCTCGACCTGCTCGGACAGGCGCAGTCGCCATTTGACGGTGTGGACCGGCAGCGGAACACCGCCCTCCGCGTCGGCCACCACCAGTCGGACCGTATTGGATCCCGCGTCCACCACGCTCACCCGCATGGCCTTCGCGTACCCAGGCTCGGCGGCCACGATCCCACCTGGCCGCCCACACTCACCGAGGTCACACCGAGTGGCCTCGGACGAGGGGCGGGACCGGGCCGCTGATCGCGGCGGAGAGAGGCGGGAGAACCCGGCCCGCGGCAGCGGTACGCCCTGGCCGAAAGAAGCCGCCTCCTTCGGGCCTCCGCCCGCCGCCCGCGCGGGCAGGTCCAGCGGCACAAAACCCCACCTGCCGACGTTTCCGCAGGCCAGGTGGGGTTTTCCTGTGTGGAGCCTAGGGGAGTCGAACCCCTGACATCTGCCATGCAAAGACAGCGCTCTACCAACTGAGCTAAGGCCCCGCGTAAGAGACGACCTCCGGAAGGATCACACTCCGGTGGGCGCCGCAGACCAGAGTACCGGGTCACCCCCGGTATCTCGCAAAAAACTTGGGGGTCCCCGTGGACGACCACTCTCCGTAAGATGCTCGACGTGGTTCGCTACAGCGAACCACGTTCTGGGGAAGCGATGGGGAGACGCAATGGACGCCGCACAGCAGGAAGCCACCGCAAGAGCGCGGGAGCTGCAGCGGAACTGGTACGGGGAGCCGTTGGGGGCGCTCTTCCGTAAGCTCATCGACGATCTTGGCCTCAATCAGGCTCGTCTCGCGGCAGTGCTGGGACTGTCCGCGCCGATGCTGTCGCAGCTGATGAGCGGACAGCGCGCGAAGATCGGCAATCCCGCGGTGGTCCAGCGGGTACAGCTGCTGCAGGACCTGGCGGCGCAGGTCGCGGACGGCAGCGTGAGCGCGGCCGAGGCGACGGACCGCATGGACGAGATCAAGAAGTCGCAGGGGGGCTCCGTGCTCAGCAACACCTCGCAGCCGACGAGCAGTTCGGGTGCGCCGACGGTCAAGCGGGTGGTGCGGGAGATCCAGTCGCTGCTGCGCTCGGTGGCCGCCGCGGGGGACATCATCGAGGCCGCCGACACTCTCGCCCCGACCCACCCGGAACTGGCAGAGTTCCTCCGGGTGTACGGCGCGGGCCGCACCTCCGACGCGGTCGCGCACTACCAGTCCCACCAGAGCTGATCCCAGGACCCGGTCCACCGGAGGGGGTCTGGCGGATCGGGGTCCGGGGAACGGCTCGGGGGCGCGGAGGGGTCGTATCACTCATCACGGGGGAAGCTCGGGGGAAGCAGGGGGCAACCGCAGGGGGAGGAGCGACGGGCAGCCATGGGTGAGGTCTTCGCCGGCCGGTACGAACTGGTCGACCCGATCGGTCGCGGAGGAGTCGGCGCCGTGTGGCGCGCCTGGGACCACCGCCGCCGGCGCTATGTGGCCGCCAAAGTGCTGCAGCAGCGCGACGCCCACTCGCTCCTGCGCTTCGTTCGGGAGCAGGCCCTGCGGATCGACCATCCGCATGTGCTCGCACCGGCCAGCTGGGCCGCCGACGACGACCAGGTCCTGTTCACCATGGATCTGGTCGCCGGTGGTTCGCTGGTCCATCTGGTCGGGGACTACGGCCCGCTGCCGCCGGTGTTCGTCTGCACGCTGCTCGACCAGCTCCTGTCCGGGCTCGCCGCGGTGCACGGGGAAGGTGTGGTGCACCGTGACATCAAGCCCGCCAACATCCTGCTCGAAGCGACCGGCACCGGCCGCCCGCGGCTGCGGCTGTCCGACTTCGGCATCGCGATGCGGCTCGGCGAACCGCGTCTGACGGAGACCAACCTCGTGGTGGGGACGCCCGGTTACCTCGCGCCCGAGCAAATGATGGGCGCGGAGCCGGACTTCCCGTCCGACCTGTTCGCCGTGGGCCTGGTCGCGCTGTATCTGCTGGAGGGTGCCAAGCCCGATGCCAAGGCGCTCGTGCAGTACTTCGCCGAGCACGGGACACCGGGTGCGCCCAAGAGCATCCCGGATCCGCTCTGGCAGGTCGTGGCCACGCTGATCCAGCCCGATCCGCAGGCCCGCTTCCGCACGGCGACGGGGGCGCGCAAGGCCCTCGCCTCCGCCAGGGAGCTCCTGCCGGAGCCGGGCCCCGACGACGAGTGGATCGAGATCTTCGACCAACTCGGCCCCCTCCCACCGGGCTTCGGGCTCGAGGGGCCCCTCGAGCGGGCTCCGGGGGTGGACGCAGGCATGGACACGGGGGCGGAGGCTGCAGGAGCGGGAGACACGGGCTCCCGGCCGTCCAGGCCGGCCGCCGACGCGGCCACACCCGCCGCCGACACCGCCATACCCGTCGATCCACGCCTGACCACCGGCTCGCAGCCCTCCACCATGTCGGACACCGGCAGTTTCCATCTGCCGCCGCCGCGTGCGGCCCAGCCGGAGGAGCGACCGGAAACGCCCGCCCAGCCGACGTACACCGCGCACACTCCCCAGGGGTTCCAGCCGCAACAGCAGCCGTACCAGCCGTTCCAGCCGCATCACCCGTGGAACCCCACCCAGGTTCTGACACCGGTGCCGCAGCAGCGAGTCGACGCCTCCACCGCTTCGTACACCGCCCAGGACCCGCAGTTTCCGCCTCCCGCGCAGGGAACTCCGCCGCAGCGCTCCAGACGCCGAGCGCGCCGCGCCCGTCGCCCCGGCCCCCCGGCGAAGGCGGCGGTCCCGATCCTGCTGCTCGCGCTGGCCTGCTATGCCGTGGGCTTCTGGGCGCTGACCCGGATCTGAGCGCCGGCCCGCCGCCGGGCCACCACCGTCCACGCCCCGAGCAGGACCAGCAGCGCGGTGCCCGTGCCGATGCCGGCGACCGCGACCGCCTTCATCGCGGGGTCACCGCCGCCGGAGTCCGCCGCGGCGCCGGCCGCCGCCGCCTGGCGGTCCTGCGGGGTGACTTCGAAGAGCTTGTGCTGCTCGGGCTGTCCGGCGTATCCGGGTCCGGCGTGCGGGGTGCCGCTGACGCGCACGCGCAGCGTCAGCCCGAAGGGTCCCTTGCCGAATGTGTCGGCCATCTTGGCGCTGAGATGGACGACGACGTAGTAGAAGCCCGCGAAGCGCATGCCGCGCACGTCGTCGGCGACGGCGTACCGGTTGCGGTACTCGACGGGTGGCAGGGGGGCGACGGTGGCCGTCGTCTGGCTGCCCGTGTAGCCGCGGGCCACGTCGTCGACGTGGCCTCGGACGGGGTTGTGGAGCGCGAGGTCGAGGGCGCCGTTGACATAGCCGCCGTCACTGCTCGAACTGCCCAGTTCGGCTGTGGCGTAGAGCTGCTGGCCCCAGTCGACCGGCACCTTGTAGAAGAGGGTCTGTCCGGGCTCGATGCCGGTCCGCCAGACGCCCTGTTCCAGCGCCCGTGCCGTGGCGAAGCCCGCTCCGCCACTGCGCTGCCCGGGGTCGCCGGCGAGGGCTTCGGGGGAGGCGGAGTCCCAGGCCTCGGGCGCCGTCGTGGCCCCTGCCTTCTCCAGGCGTGGCTCCGCGACGGGGGCGAGTTCAAGGTCCCAGGCGCCGGACGAGGAGGCGTTCTCGGACCCGGTGGCGTCGAGACGCTCGACGAGCAGGTAGTACGGGCCGTCCCCCTGGCAGAGCGTCTTGCCGGTCTCGCGCATCCCGAGCGCCGTGACGGGACGCGGGCTCAGCCCGCCGCCGAAGCGGGCGGACGCATAGGAGCAGGGGGTGCCGTCGGCGTCCTGCAGCGACACCCTGATGCCGTCGGAGGCGGTGACGGTGGCGTTCGCGGGGGGTACGAGGGTGACGGGGACGTACGCGGTCGTCGTGGCGTCGAGTTCGAGGCGGTAGGAGAGCTTGACGCCCCTGGAGATGGAGCTGCGGTACGTCCGGCCCGGCTTCAGCAGTGCGGCGTCCGTGGTGCTCCTCGCTCCGGCGACGCTGCGGTCGTCCTCGGCGAAGGCATAGGCGCTGCCGCCCGGCGCACCGGCCGCCACGGCGCTCCCGCCCGGCAGTACCGACGCCGCGCACAGCACCGCGCCCGCGACGACGGCTCGCACAGCGGCAGCGCGCGGACGACGGCGGCTCCGGTGTCCCCCCGTCCACCGCCACGCCGTACGCCGCATCATCGCGCGCCCCCTCGTCGTCGTGCACCGGCCGCTGTGACCGAGTCGTACCGGACCGTGGCCATCCTGCCCCGCCCGCCCCCGCACCATCCGTGAAATCCGGACGAGCGTCCGAAAAGCGCCGCCCCGGGGCCCTCGCCCCGGCCCCCCGGCAACACAAAACCCCGACCGCGAGCGCGGTCGGGGTCTGATCAGATTCCGGTATCTGTACTCACGAACCCGTGGGCACGGAGTCAGTCGCCTCCGTCCACAGATCCTGCTCGGCGCGATCCGCCTGGATCTGGCGGTACACGAGGAGCCCGCCGATGGCGGCCAGTGCGACCAGGAGAAGCTTCTTCACCGCGCGACCTCGTCTTTCGTTGACGTAGGGGACCTCTGCCGCCCGACTATACACACCGACCGATACCGATCGGTGACCTGCGTCGGACGCCAACTCCCGCCCGCGACAGGGCAATGGGTGAGGATCGCGCCGCTCCGATCGGAGGGTGATCACACCTCCACGGACGGTCACTTTGCTCTCTCTTCGGGCCCTCTCACCCCGTTCCGGAACATTTCCGACGCCCGCGCCTCCATCCGGGTGGTGTTCATCAGAACATCGACGCGCCACGGGCGGAGGTCCACCACTTCGCGACCCCTATACACATCATGAGGAAAGTACGCAAATCGCCCGACCCGAAAGTGAGGGGCCATGGCCCGGAACAAGGTCATGAAGCTGTGGACCACCATCGTCACCGCCTTCCTCGCGCTGTTCACGGCGCTCGGACTCGTCTCGGCCAGCACCGCCACGGCGGTACCGCAGACCGAGACCCCGCGCAACAGCGAGGCGCATCCGACGTTGCCGTCGATGTCGCGATGGTCCTGGTCCCATACCTGGTCCTGGCCCCACGTCAGGGCGCTGCCCCCCACGATGAAGCAACGGATCGGCGCAGAGGCCCACGGCAAAGCCCCCAGCTGCCGCCACCGCCCCCTCGACGACTCCACGGAAGCGGACGAGCTGGACGCCCTGGGCGAGCTCACAGCCCCCCTCGCCTGCTGACGGACACGATGCGGTACGAGCAGGACAGATGTGACGGCGAGCTTGCGTACTGAACAGGCAGGACCCTCGGCCCGCACGGGCCGGGGGTCCTCGTCGCGCCCAAAACAGCCACCTCGACAACTCGTCAACACCTCTTTAGGAGTCGCTAGACTGAATCCGTGCCCAAGGCCTACGAGGAGATCGCCGACGACATACGCCGGTCCATCCGGGAGGGCCTGCGCAAGCCCGGCGACCGGCTGCCGTCCGAGGCAGCCCTGGCGAAGTACTACGGCCGGAGCGTGCCGACCGTGCAGAACGCCTTGCGGCTGCTCAGCGAGGAAGGCCTGATCGACAAGCAGCACGGCCGCGGCAACTTCGTCCGCCGCCCCCGTACGCTCGCGATCCGTGACAACGGGCGGCACCAGTGGGAGAAGAACCGCGCCCGGGAGCCGGAGGCCACCCGGGCCGAGACCGGGGCCACGGAGCACGACACCGGTCTGCGCCTCGACGACCTCGTCTTCTACGCCAAATACCGCGAGATCGAGGCCCCCGACGAGCTGGCGGACGCCTTCGGAGTGCCGGTGGGCACGACGCTGCTCGAACGCACGTACAGAACGCGGTACGCGGCCGAGACCGCGCCCTTCAACCTCGTCACCTCCTATCTCGTCCGCGACATGATCGCGGCCAACCCCGATCTCCTGGACGAGACCAAGGAGCCCTGGCCCGGCGGCACGCAGCACCAGCTCTACACCGTCGGCATCGAGGTGGACCGCGTCGAGGAACGCTTCACCGCACGCCCCCCGACGCCGGAGGAGGCCAAGGCGCTGGACCTCCCGGCGGGCACGTCGGTGATCGTCCTCAGCAAGACCTCGTACGACATCGGCGACCGCGTGGTGGACGTCTCCGTCGTCACGCTGCCGGGCGACCGCACGGAACTGCTCTTCACCACGACCCTGGAAAGGTGGTGAGTGCTGCCGTGAGCCGGCGCATCATCGTCGTCACCGCCGTGCACGCTCCCTCGGCACGGTTCCTGCCGGAGGCGTACAAGTCCCTGCGCGAGCAGCGGCTCCCGGACGGCTGGGAGTGGCACTGGGTCGTCCAGGAGGACGGGAGGACGGACGAGGTCCGTCCGTACGTCCCCGACGATGTGCGGGTGACCTTCCGGCAGGGCCGGCCCGGCGGTCCCGGCGTGGCCCGCACGATCGCCCTGGCGCACGCGGACGGCGAGTACATCAAGATCCTGGACGCCGACGACCAGCTGCCGCCGGGCGCACTCGTCCGGGACCTGGCCGCTCTGGAGGCCGACCGCACCCTCGGGTGGGCCACCTCCCGGGTCCTTGACCTGCTGCCCGACGGCTCGACGGCCGGCTTCCCGGGCGATCCGGACGAAGGCCCCGTCGAGCGCGGGGCCGTGCTCGGCTTCTGGAAGGCCAACGGCTACCGCGCCCAGGTCCACCCCGCGACGCTCTTCGTCCGCCGCGGCCTGCTGCTCGCCCTCGGCGGCTGGATGGCCCTCCCGGCGTCCGAGGACACCGGCCTGCTGCTCGCGCTGAACGCCGTGAGCCGTGGCTGGTTCTCGGCGGAGGTGGGGCTGCTCTACCGGAAGTGGGAGGGGCAGGTGACCGGACAGGCCTCCCACGTCGATCCGGCGGAACGCGAGGCGCGCATGGCGGTCGTCGAGGCGAGGGCGCGGGCTCTGGCGGACGTCGACTGGCACTATCCGCCGGCGTGAGCCGCCGGATCCGTCGGCGGGAAGAGCCAAAGCGGCCGGGCCGCTCGCGGAAGTCGCGTCACCCGAGCGTCTCGGCGTCGACCCGCGAGAACACCAGCTCGCTCTCGCCCACGACCGGTCCCCGCCACCGCACCGGGGCCGCCGGCCGGCCCAGAGCAGCCGGATAGCTCTCCGGCGCATAGTCGTTGAGCAGGCGGTATGTATGGAACCCGGCCTTTCGCATGGTCTCCAGCAAGTCGTCGACCGAGTAGCCGAGCCGGGCCATGCGTTCCGGAGTGACCTCGACGGCGATCTCCGCGTCCGGGCGCAGCCGGTCGAGGACGGGGGCCAGACCCTGGACGACGGCGCCCTCGGCGCCCTCGACGTCGATCTTGATGACCCGGGCCCGGGCGATCTCCTCCGGCTCCAGGAGTTCGGGCAGCGGACACGCCTGCGCCTCGAAGCTCGACTCGGCGGGACCGTCGTAGGGCACGATGCTGTTGGCGCCCATGTTGTTGGAGCTGGCCAGGACGAAGGTCAGCGTCTCCCGCTTGTCCGAGACGGCGGCGTTGACCGCGCGGACGGTGCCGCAGCGGTTCAGCTCGATGTTCCGCAGCAGCCGGCGGTGGAAGGCGGGTGACGCCTCGACGGCGACCACCCGGCCCGTGTCGCCGACCAGGGGGGCCGCCACCAGGCTCAGATAGCCGACGTTCGCTCCGACGTCGACCAGGACGTCACCGCGCCGCAGTCGGCCCTGGAGCCAGCGGGTCATGTGCGGCTCCCACACCCCGAAGAGATACAGATAGCGCTGGATGAGGTCCTGGGTGTCGACCGCGAACCGGACGCCGGAGAGGGTCTCGACCACACGCCGCCGGGGGTGGTCGCGCAGGTACGGATTCAGATAGCGCCCGGCCAGCAGCGCTTTGCCGAGGGAGCCCGGGGCGTCGCGCACATAACGTCGGCCGAGGGTGACCATGGCCTCGGAAAGGGCACTGCTCATGCGTTCTCGCTGATCCTTATGGCCTGGGAGGGGCACCGCTCGGCGGCTTCCTGTACGAGTCCGTCGTCGCCGGCATCCTCATGGCCGGGCCGGACCGTGCCGTACCCGTCCTCGAACGCGAACACGGCCGGTGCGCGGTGGGCACACTCCGCGGAACCGTAACAGAGGCCGGCGTCGATGGAGACCTTCATGCGGGGTCCCTTCCCAGCGGTGCCCCCTCCTACTCGGCCTACTCGAAGGGCAGCTCCAGCATCCGGATGGCGTTGCCGCGCAGCAGCTTGTAGGCCACGTCGGCCGGCAGGCCGCCCACATGCTCCTGGGCCACCCGCTTGGTGTGGGGCCAGGTCGAGTCGACGTGCGGATAGTCGGTCTCGAAGGTCGCGTTGTCCACGCCCACGGTCTCGATCGCCTCGATGCCGTGCCGGTCGCGGAAGAAGCAGCAGAAGATCTGCCGGTAGTAGTACGTCGACGGCGGCTCCGGGATCAGATCCTTCACCCCGCCCCAGGCCCGGTGTTCCTCCCACACGTCGTCGGCGCGTTCCAGGGCGTACGGGATCCACCCCATCTGCCCCTCGCTGTACGCGAGTTTCAACCGCGGGAACTTGACCAGGACCCCGGAGAAGAGGAAGTCCATCATCGACGCCATGGCGTTGTTGAAGCTCAGCGAGGCCTGGACCGCGGGGGGAGCGTCCGGCGACGCGGCCGGCATCTGTGACGAGGACCCGATGTGCATGTTGACCACGGTGCCCGTGTCCTCGCACGCCGCGAAGAACGGGTCCCAGTAGCCGGAGTGGATCGAGGGCAGGCCCAGATGGGTCGGGATCTCGCTGAAGGTCACGGCCCGTACGCCACGGGCGGCGTTGCGCCGGATCTCGGCGACGGCGAGCCCGATGTCCCACAGCGGGATCAGGCACAGCGGGATCAGGCGCCCGCCGCTGTCACCGCACCACTCCTCGACCATCCAGTCGTTGTAGGCGCGCACACAGGCGAGGGCGACCTCCTTGTCCTCGGCCTCGGCGAAGGTCTGCCCGCAGAAACGCGGGAAGGTCGGGAAGCAGAGGGAGGCCTCGACATGGTTGAGGTCCATGTCCTCCAGCCGGGCCTTCGGGTCCCAGCAGCCGCGTCGCATCTGCTCACGGGTGATGCCGTCGAGTGTCATCTCGTCCCGGGAGAAGCCGACGGCCGCGATGATGCGCTTGTACGGGAAGAGGCCTCCCTCGTACTCCCACCAGTCGGTGATCTGGCCGTCCGGGTCGGTGGTGAACCGGTACTTGCCGCCGATGTACTGGAGCTCGCCGATGCCCGCGGTGAACGGCGTCGGCCCCTTGTCGCGGTACTTGCTGGGGAGCCACGTCTCGAAGAGGTGCGCGGGCTCGATCACGTGATCGTCCACGCTGATGACCTTCGGCAGCTCGCTGGTTTCGCCGGCGCTGGTGACCATGGCCTCGCCTCTCACTGACCGATGCAATATCTGACGGACCGTCAGAAGCAGGTTAGGACCGACTCACTTGACGGGCAAGGGGAGCGTCTGAAAGATCGTCGGGCCAACTTCGGGATGCGATTCGGGGGACGTATGGGAGCCGGCGAGCAGTTGGTTACCGTGGGGGCCGTGCTGCTCGGCGCGATGACCACTCACGTGACCAACCATCTGATGGAGCGGAGCAGGAACCGCCACCAGCTCCTGACCCGGTGGGACGACAAGAAGGTCGAGGCGTACGCGGAGTACGTGGAGGCGGCGAAGACGAGGATCGCCGCGTCCGTCCGGCTGTACGAGTTCCGGGAGGGCCTGCGCGAGGACCACCGGCCCGAGGAGGAACTCCGCGACGACCTGTCGGAGGCGGGCCGGCGCTGGGGTTCGGGCTTCGAGCGGGTCATGCTCCTCGGCGGTGACGACGCGATCGAGGCCGGCCATGAGCTGAACGCGGTGCTCGCCGAGATCGACTGGCAGGCGACGGGCAGGATCACCGGAAGCCTGGCGGACTGGCGCGAGCGGCACCGGTCCGCGTTCCGCCTGATCAACGCCTTCCACGAGGCGGCACGCCAGGACCTGGGGATCCAGGGAAACGTCACCGGCGAAAACCACCCGGAACGCGACCTCCTGGTCCCGCCGACCCGCCACCCGTCCCCCGAGGCCTGACACCCGCGCTTCTGGTCTCTTCGGCTCCGTCGTGGCACCCTGCCCGCGCCGCCGAGCAGCGTCAGGCGTCATCACGGCGAACGAGGAGGCAGGGATGGCCGAACCGCGAGACGCGCAAGAGGCACAGGACGTACAGGACGCGCAGGACGCACGGAACGCGCAGGACGCACGGAAAGCACAGGCCGCACGGAACCCGATGTCGGTGGAGGCCCTCAGGAAACTCCACGCCGCCCGCGCGCAGAGCGCGTACGACCGCGCCGCGGCCACGTGCCGGCACGCCGGAATCGCGCAGGACGCGGCCGAGATCGTGCCGAAGAGCCCCGTCGGACGGGCCGCCAACGCCCTGCGCCTGTCCGCGGAGTCGATCGCAGCCCTCACCGAGAGGGCACCCGATCCGGCCGCGGACGCCCGGTGCGCCCGGAACGCCGCGGCCGCCGCGGCGCTGGCCGCGCAGGTGGCCCAGTCGCGCGACGACGGCACCGAGGCCCTCGACGCGCTGCGGGCGGCCCTGGCCGCCTCCCAGGCCGCGGCGGTCGCGGCAGGCGGGACCGCGGCGGGAAGGGACGCGTCCCTGAACGAGACGGCCGAGGACGCGGAGGGACACGCGGTCGCCGCCGCTCGTGTCGCGGGCTGGATCCGCTAGCTGGGTCGCTGAGACCTCTGTGGTGCCGCGTCGTTCGGCTCCGGTCCCTCCCCACGTGGGGACCGGCGCCGAACGACGCGGATGAGGCCGGACCCGTGGTCGGCGGACGCAGCCCTCGAGGGACTGGCTGCACGGGTCCTTCAAGCTCGAACGACGAGAGCGACGCCGCCGTCCGGTGAGTCCGGCGGAAGGTGACCGAGAACATGCGGCGTCGTGAGCTGTCTCTTCGAACGCTGAGCAGGTGGCCTGTCCGGGCGGCGTCCAGTGGGACCCGCCAGTACGGCGAAATCCTGCCAGTTGAGGCCCCCGCCGAGGAGGTTCCGACGTCCGGACACCGGCTTCCTCGCAGGTCAGCCGTATAAAGTGAGTTTTCCGGTCCGGATGCCCAGGTGCGGCGGGAAGTTAGGGGTGGACACCTTGAGTTCCGACTCAGGGGCACGCACAGCCTTCGCGGAACGTCTCGCGCTGCTGTACAAGGAGGCGGGAAACCCTCCCCTCAAACGCGTGGCCGAGGCGGTCGACCGGCTTCACCGGGTCGACGAACGAGGGCGTCCGGTGCGGGTGTCCGCCCAGCGGATCAGCGACTGGCGGCGGGCGAAGAACGTACCGGCGCAGTTCGCCGCCCTCGCCGCGGTGCTGCACGTGCTGATCCCCCAGGCGCGGCGCGCGCAGCCCGCGCCGGTCTCCTCGGGCCTGTACGACCTGGCCCAGTGGCAGCGCCTGTGGGAGCGCGCGGTGGCCGACCCGGTGGGCGAGCGGCCCGCCGGATCCGCGGAGGAGGACGAACAGGCGACGGCCGACGCCCCGGCCGTCGCCGGTGTGTGCCCGTACCGAGGGCTGGCCTCGTACCGCAGGCAGGACGCCCGGTGGTTCTTCGGCCGGGAACGCAGCACGGACGCCCTGGTCGCCCAGCTCCGCGCCGTCGAGCGGACCGGTGGCCTGGTCGTGCTCGTCGGCGCCTCGGGCGCGGGGAAGTCCTCCCTGCTGAACGCCGGCGTGGTGCCCGCGCTGCAGAGCGGCGCGGCGGCCGAGGAGGGCGGCCCGGCCCGGGGCGTCCTGCAGTTCGTGCCCGGCGCCGACCCGCTCGCGGAACTGGTCCGCCACATCCCCGAACTGGAGAAGGTCCTCTCCTCGAAAGAGGAACCCGGCAGCCCGGAGTTCGGGCAGGCGGTGCGGGAGGCCGTGTCGGCATGGGCGCGGCGCGAGGCGCCCGGGACCGCCCGTCCGGTCGTCATCGTGGACCAGTTCGAAGAGGCGTTCACCCTCTGCTCCGACGAGGCGAGCCGGCGCGCCTTCGTCCGTCTTCTGCACACCGCCTGCTCACCCGCCGGCCCGGACGACCCGGCCCCGGTGCTCGTGGTCCTGGGCATACGCGCCGACTTCTACGACCAGTGCCTGCGCCACCCCGAGCTGGCCGACGCGCTGCAGCACCGGCACATGGTCCTCGGCCCGCTCACCACGGCCGAGCTGCGCGAAGCGGTGACGGGTCCCGCCAAGGCCGTCGGCGTGGAACTCGAGCCGGGGCTCGCGGAGCTGATCGTCCGTGAGGTGAGCACCGACGGCCCCCGCGGGGCGCACGACGCCGGCGTACTGCCGCTCCTGTCCCACGCCCTGCTCGCCACCTGGCAACGGCGCAAGGCGGGCCGGCTGACGCTGGCCGGCTACCGCGCCGCGGGCGGAATCCAGGGGGCGGTGGCGGCGACGGCCGAGCGGGCCTGGTCGGGCCTCGACCCGGCGGCCCGCACGGCCGCGCGACTCCTCCTGCTCAGGCTGGTCCGGCTGAGCGAGGACACCCAGGCAACCCGCCGGCGGGGCACACGGCGCCAACTGGCACAGGAGTCGACCGACCCCGGCAAGACGGAGGAGTCCCTCGAGGCACTGGTGCGCGCCCGGCTGGTGACCCTCGACGCGGAGACCGTCGAGATCACCCATGAGGCACTGCTGCACGCCTGGCCCCGCCTGCGCGACTGGATCGACGAGGACCGGAACGGCAATCTGCTGCGCCAGCGGCTGGAGGAGGACGGCCGGGCCTGGGAGGGGTCCGACCGCGACACGTCACTGCTCTACCGGGGTTCCCGGCTGGAGCAGGCCCACAACTGGGTGAAATCCGCCGGTGACGCCTTCCTCACCAGGAGCGCGGTGGAGTTCCTGGCGGCTTCGGTCCGGCTGCGCCGGCGCACGGTCTGGATCAGCCGTGCCGCGGTGTCGGCCCTGGTCGTGCTGGCCGTGCTGGCCGTCGGCTCGGCGGTGGTCGCCCGCCAGCAGCGCGACGACGCCGTGTTCCAGCAGGTGGTCGCCGAGGCCGACCGCGTCCAGTACACCGACCCGTCGCTGTCCGCCCAGCTCGACCTGGTGGCGCACGGTCTGCGGCCGGACGACGAGGGCACGAACAGCCGGCTGATCTCGATCGTCAACGCCCCGCTGGCCACCCCGCTCCTCGGCCACACCGGCGCCGTCTACCTCACCACCTTCAGCCCGAACGGCCATGTCCTGGCCACCGCCAGCTACGACCGGACCGTCCGGCTGTGGGACGTGACCGACCCGACCCGGCCCAAGCCCCTCGGCAAGCCCCTCACCGGCCACACGAGCTGGGTGAGCACCGCGGTCTTCAGCCCCGACGGCCACACCCTCGCCAGCGCCTCGGACGACGGCACGATCCGGCTGTGGGACGTACGGGACCCCGCTCACCCGCGCGCCCTCGGCGCACCCCTGACCGGCCACGGCGGCACGATCTATCTGCTCGCCTTCAGCCCGGACGGGCGCACCCTGGCCTCCGCCAACGAAGACCACGCCGTGCGCCTGTGGGACGTACACGCCCCGGCCCGGCCGACCGTACTGTCCACCCTGACCGGCCACACCGGCGCCGTGCGCTCCGTCGCCTTCAGCCCCGACGGCCGCACGCTGGCGGCCGGGGGCGACGACAACACGATCCTGCTGTGGAACACCGCCGACCCACGCCGTCCGGCGCCGATCGGCACCCCGCTCACCGGCCACACCGCCACGGTGCACTCCGTGGCCTTCAGCCCCGACGGCCGCACCCTCGCCTCCGGCAGCGCGGACGACACCATCCGGCTGTGGAACGTGAGCGCGCCGCGCCATGGGCGGCAGCTCGGCGCGCCGCTCACCGGGCACACCGGTCCCATCTGGTCGGTGGCCTTCAGCCCCGACGGCACCATGCTCGCCGCCGGCAGCGCCGACAGCACGGCGAGCCTGTGGAACGTCCGCAATCCGGCCTATCCGTCCCAGGTCGGCGAGCCCCTCGCGGGCAGCAGCGGCGAGATGTACGCCGTGGGCTTCAGCCCCGACGGGCGGACCCTGGCCACCGGCAGCGGCGACAACAGGGTGCGGCTGTGGTCGATCCCGGCCTCCGACATGATCGGCCGGATCGGGGCCTACCGCCCGGACGGGCGGGTGCTCGCCACGGCCGCGCGCGACGGGCGGGTGCGGCTGTGGAACGTGCAGACCCCCGACCGGCCCGTCCTGCTGAGCGAGCCCCTCACGACCGGGGAGCGGGACCTGCGGTCGCTGGTGTTCTCCCCCGACGGCCGCACCCTGGCCGTGCTGACCGGGACCAGCAACACGGTGCAGCTGTGGAACGTCGCCGATCCCGGCCATCCCGTCGCCCACGGCCGGCCCCTCGCGCTGCGCACCCGGTTCGCGGGCGCCGACGCGCTGGCCATCAGCCCCGACGGCAACACCCTGGCCGCCGACTACGACGACCGGACCATCCAGCTGCTGGACATCACCGACCCGGCCCGCCCCAGACGCCTGGGCAAGCCGCTCACCGGGCACACCGGGTACGTCAACAGCCTCGTCTTCAGCCCGGACGGCCACACCCTCGCCTCCGGCAGCGCCGACACGACGGTCCGCCTGTGGAACGTGACCGACCCGCGTCACGCCGCCCCCCTCGGCGCTCCCCTCAAGGAGCACCTGGGACCGGTCAACGCGCTCGCCTACAGCCCCGACGGTCGCACGCTGGCCAGCGGCAGCGACGACGGCACGGTCCGGCTGTGGAACGTCGCCGACCCCGTCCGGGCAACCGGGCTGGGCCCCGTCCTGAGCGGCCACACCGAGGCGGTCGTGTCGCTGACGTTCAGCCAGGACGGCCGCACGCTGGCGAGCGGCGGCAACGACGACACGGTCCGGCTGTGGAACGTCGCCCGCCCCTCCTCGGCCTCTCCCATCGGCCAGTCGATGAGCCCCAACGCCAAGACGGGCAACTTCCTGTCGTTCAGTCCCAACAGCCACATGCTCGGGGTGTCCAGCGGCGCCGACACCGTGCGGCTGTGGAAGCTGGACGTGGACGAGGCGATCGGCCACATCTGCTCGATCACCCGGGGCGTTCTGACCCCGGACAAGTGGCACGAGTACCTGCCCCGGCTCTCGTACGAGCCGCCCTGCGACCAGTGACTTACCGACCGTTTCAGACAGCGCTTGCGTGATCCCGATCACAACTGCTCGGTGCAGGTGAGCAGTCGGCTCCCGCCGCGCCGACAGCCTTGTTACTGTTGGCCACAGCCCGATCGCTGGTGCATCCCCCGTCGCCAGCGGTCGGGCCCTTTCGTGCGCCCCCGGAACACGCGGTGCCCCAACACGCGAAGACCCCCGGCCCTGCTGGACCGGGGGTCTTCGTGCTGGTGGGGCTAACAGGATTTGAACCTGTGGCCTCATCCTTATCAGGGATGCGCTCTAACCAACTGAGCTATAGCCCCGCCGCGCTCTGCGGTGTGTGTCCCGCGCGCTGACTCCTGAAGATTAGCGCACGACCGGGGCAGTCCCAAAATCGGTTGTCGGAGGACCGACAGCGAACATTCGGACGCCGGTCACTCGTCCTCGGCCAGCGTCAGCTCGACACCGCCGACGAAGCCCGCGGAGAGGTTGTAGATGAACGCGCCGAGGGTGGCCAGGGCCGTCGCGAGGACGACGTCGATGACCGCGATGATCGTCGTGAACATCAGGACGTGCGGGAGGGACAGGAAGGCCTGCAGGTCGAAGCCGTTGGCCTCGTTCGAGCCGGTCGCCTCCGAGATGGTGCCGCCGACCGTCGAGAACACGCCCATCGCGTTCATGACCATCCACAGCACGGCGGACGCGACGATCGTGCAGATGCCCAGCGCGATGGAGAGCAGGAAGCTGACCTTCATCACCGACCACGGGTCGGCCTTGGCCACACGCAGCCGCGCCTTGCGGGTGCGGGGCGTGGTGCGCGCGCCGGTGCGCGGTCGGCGTACGGCACCCGTCGGCGCCTGCGCCGGGTAGGCCTGCGGCGGGTGGTAGGGCCCGGAGGGCTGCTGCTGCCGGCGCTCGCCGGGCAGCGGCGAAGCGGCCTGCGCCTCGGGGGCGGCGGCCGGGGGCTGGGCGCCCGGAGCGGCCGGGCCCGCTCCAGCCGCGTGCTGCTGGGTCTGCGGGCCTCGGGTGTCCGTCACAGTTCCCCCCTGGGATCCATGAGTGTCGGGCGAGTGGGAGTCGGTCCCGGAGGACTTGACCGGCTTGAGATTGGTCGTGTGCGGGTCCGTCGGAGTCCCCGCGCTCGTGGCGGAGCCACGGCCGCCGCCGTCGTTGTGCATACCGGCAGAGGTCCCGGTCGGGCTACCGACCGGACCGGCGCCCGTGGCTCCGCTCACGCTGACTCACTCCTCGTGCTACTCGGCCGAGGGCGCCTCACCCTCGTCCGTGCCGGTGGTCGCGGCACCCTCGGCGGTCTCGTCCACGACATCCTCGCCGTCGACCTCCTCCGCCTCGCGCCCCGCCTCGGCGTTTCGAGCGATACCGACCACGGCATCGCGCTTGCCCAGGTTGATCAGTTGGACGCCCATGGTGTCACGGCCCGTCTCCCTGACCTCGTTGACTCGCGTACGAATCACACCGCCGGACAGCGTGATGGCGAGGATCTCATCGGTCTCCTCGACCACCAGCGCGCCGACGAGCGACCCACGGTCCTCCACGATCTTTGCGGCCTTGATACCGAGGCCGCCGCGACCCTGGACGCGGTACTCGTCGACGACGGTCCGCTTCGCGTACCCGCCGTCCGTGGCAGTGAACACGAACGTACCGGGTCGAACAACATTCATCGACAAGAGTTCATCGCCCGCGCGGAAACTCATGCCCTTGACACCCGAGGTGGCACGGCCCATCGGCCGAAGCGACTCGTCCGTCGCGGTGAACCTGATCGACTGCGCCTTCTTGCTGATCAGCAGCAGATCGTCATCGGCCGACACGAGCTCGGCCCCGATCAGTTCGTCGTCGGAACCGTCCTCCCGCTCCCGGAGATTGATGGCGATGACACCACCCGAGCGCGGCGAGTCGTAGTCCTTCAGCGGGGTCTTCTTGACCAGGCCCGCCTTGGTGGCCAGCACCAGGTACGGCGCCGCCTCGTAGTCGCGGATCGCGAGGATCTCGGCGATCGCCTCGTCCGGCTGGAAGGCCAGCAGGTTCGCGACGTGCTGCCCGCGCGCGTCACGGCCGGCGTCCGGCAGCTCGTACGCCTTGGCCCGGTAGACCCGGCCCTTGTTGGTGAAGAACAGCAGCCAGTGGTGCGTGGTCGAGACGAAGAAGTGGTCGACGATGTCGTCTTCCTTCAACTTCGTGCCGCGTACGCCCTTGCCGCCGCGCTTCTGCGCCCGGTAGTCGTCCGTCTTGGTCCGCTTGACGTAGCCGCCGCGCGAGACGGTGACGACGATGTCCTCCTCGGCGATCAGGTCCTCGATGGACATGTCACCGTCGTAGGGCACCAGCATGGTCTTGCGGTCGTCGCCGTACTTCTCGACGATCGCGGCCAGCTCCTCGCTGACGATGCCGCGCTGGCGTACCGGCGAGGCCAGGATCGCGTTGTACTCGGTGATCTTCGCCTGGAGTTCGTCGTGCTCCTGGACGATCTTCTGGCGCTCCAGGGCGGCCAGCCGACGCAGCTGCATCTCGAGGATGGCGTTCGCCTGGATCTCGTCGATCTCCAGGAGGCCCATCAGGCCGGTGCGCGCGACGTCGACGGTCTCACTGCGCCGGATCAGCGCGATGACCTCGTCGATGGCGTCCAGGGCCTTCAGCAGACCGCGCAGGATGTGCGCGCGCTCCTCGGCCTTGCGCAGCCTAAAGCGCGTCCGGCGGACGACGACCTCGATCTGGTGCGTCACCCAGTGGCGGATGAACGCGTCCAGGGACAGCGTGCGCGGCACGCCGTCGACCAGCGCCAGCATGTTGGCGCCGAAATTCGTCTGCAGGTCGGTGTGCTTGTACAGGTTGTTCAGGACGACCTTGGCGACCGCGTCCCGCTTCAGGACGATCACCAGGCGCTGGCCCGTGCGGGACGACGTCTCGTCACGGACGTCCGCGATGCCGCCGATCTTGCCGTCCTTCACCAGGTCGGCGATCTTCTGCGCGAGGTTGTCGGGGTTGGTCTGGTACGGCAGTTCCGTGACCACCAGGCACTGGCGGTTCTGGATCTCCTCGACCTCGACGACCGCGCGCATGGTGATCGAGCCGCGGCCCGTGCGGTAGGCCTCCTCGATGCCCTTGCGGCCGACGACGAGCGCGCCGGTCGGGAAGTCCGGGCCCT
Source organism: Streptomyces herbicida (assembly GCF_032656585.1). Classification (NCBI taxonomy): domain Bacteria; kingdom Bacillati; phylum Actinomycetota; class Actinomycetes; order Kitasatosporales; family Streptomycetaceae; genus Streptomyces; species Streptomyces herbicida. Next base: position 187,586 of record NZ_JAUYWJ010000015.1, on the reverse strand, counting down.
TGATGCGCTCGATGAGCGCGTCGAGGAGTTCCTCGTGCGAGGCCTCCGGGTTCTCCAGGTACCACTGGGCGCCGGCCGCGACCTCGCGCAGGTTGTGCGGCGGGATGTTGGTGGCCATGCCGACCGCGATCCCGGCCGAGCCGTTGATCAGCAGGTTCGGGAAGCGGGAGGGCAGGACGGTCGGCTCCTGGGAGCGGCCGTCGTAGTTGTCCGTGAAGTCGACGGTCTCCTCGTCGATGTCGCGGACCATCTCCATCGACAGCGGCGCCATCTTGCACTCGGTGTAGCGCATGGCGGCGGCCGGGTCGTTGCCCGGGGAGCCGAAGTTGCCGTTGGAGTCGACGAGCGGCATGCGCATCGCCCACGGCTGGGCGAGGCGGACCAGCGCGTCGTAGATGGAGCTGTCGCCGTGCGGGTGGTAGTTGCCCATGACGTCGCCGACGACGCGGGCGCACTTGTAGAAGCCGCGCTCGGGGCGGTAGCCCCCGTCGTACATGGCGTACAGGACACGGCGGTGGACGGGCTTGAGACCGTCGCGGACGTCGGGCAGCGCGCGGGACACGATGACGGACATCGCGTAGTCGAGGTACGAGCGCTGCATCTCCGTCTCGAGCCCGACGGGCTCGACGCGTACGGTGCTTTCGCCGGCCTCTTCAGGCGTGGCGGGGCCAGCAGAAGGGTTCGGGGTCTCGTCGGCCATTGCTGGTGAGGATCCTTTCCGGTGCGGTCAGCTGAGACCGACTCAGATGTCGAGGAAGCGGACGTCCTTGGCGTTGCGCTGGATGAACGCGCGGCGGGCCTCGACGTCCTCGCCCATGAGGACCGAGAACAGGTCGTCCGCCTGGGCGGCGTCGTCGAGGGTGACCTGGCCGAGGACGCGGTGCTCGATGTCCATGGTGGTCACGCGCAGCTCCTCGGCATTCATCTCGCCGAGACCCTTGAAGCGCTGGATCGAGTCCTCCCTGACGCGCTTGCCGCGCTGGCGGCCCAGCTCGAGCAGTGCGTCGCGCTCGCGGTCGGAGTACGCGTACTCGACCTCGTCCCGGCCCCACTTGATCTTGTAGAGCGGGGGACGGGACAGGAACACGTGCCCGGCCTCGACCAGCGGCCGCATGAAGCGGAACAGGAAGGTCAGCAGCAGGGTGTTGATGTGCTGGCCGTCGACGTCGGCGTCCGCCATCAGGATGATCTTGTGATAGCGGAGCTTCTCGATGTCGAAGTCCTCGTGCACGCCCGTGCCGAAGGCCGAGATCAGCGCCTGGATCTCCTGGTTCTGCAGGATCTTGTCGATCCGCGCCTTCTCGACGTTGAGGATCTTGCCTCGGATCGGGAGGATCGCCTGGTACTGCGGGTTGCGCCCGGACTTGGCCGAGCCGCCGGCGGAGTCACCCTCGACGATGAAGATCTCGCACTTCGTCGGGTCGTTCGACTGGCAGTCGGAGAGCTTGCCCGGCAGGGACGCCGACTCCAGCAGGCCCTTGCGCCGCGTGAGGTCGCGGGCCTTGCGGGCCGCCACGCGCGCGGTGGCCGCCTGGATGCCCTTGCGGACGATGTCCGCGGCCTCGTTCGGGTTGCGGTCCAGCCAGTCGTTGAGGTGCTCGTAGACCGCCTTCTGGACGAAGGTCTTCGCCTCCGTGTTGCCCAGCTTGGTCTTGGTCTGGCCCTCGAACTGGGGCTCGCTCAGCTTGACCGAGATGATCGCGGTCAGACCCTCACGGATGTCGTCACCGGTGAGGTTGTCGTCCTTCTCGCGCAGCAGCTTCTTGTCGCGCGCGTACTTGTTGATCAGCGAGGTCAGCGCGGCACGGAAGCCTTCCTCGTGCGTACCGCCCTCGTGGGTGTGGATGATGTTCGCGAAGGAGTACACGCCCTCGCTGTAGCCGCTGTTCCACTGCATCGCGACCTCGAGGGACAGGCTCTTGTCCTTGTCCTCGCCCTCAAGGTCGATCACGGTGGGGTGGACCACGTCTCCCTTGCGGGAGTTGAGGTACTTCACGAAGTCGACGATGCCGCCCTCGTAGCGGTACGTGACGGTCTTGACCTCGTCCTTCTCGTCCGCACCCGCCTCGTCCGCACCGGCCGTGGCCTTCGCCGACTCGCGCTCGTCGGTGAGCCTGATGGTCAGGCCCTTGTTGAGGAACGCCATCTCCTGGAAGCGCCGCGAGAGCGTCTCGAAGGAGTACTCGGTGGTCTCGAAGATGTCCGGGTCGGCCCAGAAGGTGACCGACGTGCCGTGCTCGTCCGTCTCCTCGTGCTTGGCGAGCGGCGCCGTCGGGACACCCATCTTGTAGTCCTGGGTGAAGCGGTGGCCGTCGCGCTTGATCTCGACGGAGACCTTGCTCGACAGGGCGTTCACGACGGAGACGCCGACACCGTGCAGACCGCCGGAGACGGCGTAGCCGCCGCCGCCGAACTTGCCGCCCGCGTGCAGCACGGTCAGCACGACCTCGACGGCCGGCTTGTTCTCCGAGGGGACGATGTCCACCGGGATGCCACGGCCGTTGTCCACGACACGCACGCCGCCGTCGGCGAGGATCGTCACGTCGATCGTGTCCGCGTGACCCGCCAGCGCCTCGTCGACGGAGTTGTCGACGACCTCGTACACGAGGTGGTGCAGGCCGCGCTCGCCGGTGGAGCCGATGTACATACCGGGTCGCTTGCGGACCGCGTCCAGCCCTTCGAGGACGGTGATGGCGCTGGCGTCGTACGAGGCGGTGACCTCACCGTTCGCGCCGGCGTCGGTGGACGGGATGTTCTCGTTGGGGTTGCCGGAATCGGCCACGAAGCGCCCTTTCTGGCACAGCACGAGCCGGGCTCGTCGGCGGGTTGCCGGAGCGGCTGCGGCATGTTGCGTTGGTAAGCCTTGATCAGCGTTGCTCAGCTTTTCCCGGACGGTCCCCACGAGTGGGGCGGGATTGGCTTCCAGTCTACCGGTAGCGCCGACAGTGATGGGGGTTTGCCGGTACCTGAGTCCCCATGTGCCGCCCTGAACCGGTCTCGGCCGGGTCCCGATATACGGAAGGGGGCTCCAAGAGGCTCACGGAGGCACTCAGCGCTTCCGGCTGTCAACCCTTTGCTACTCCGGGGTCAGGTCGGGATTCGCAACCGCGTGCGGTTGTACGACAAGACGGCGCTCCGCTGTACGACCGGACCGCGCACCGGCACCGCTACGTGAGGTATGTCACCCGTAGGTGTCGCCGGGGCCCGTGCTCCCCGGGGCGCGCAAAGAGCCGTAGCGGCGGACGGGACCGCCGGGGCCGTTGACCTTGATCATCTTCACCGTGCCGTGGCCGAGGTCCTCGTTGAGCCGGGCGACCAGCGCCGGGGCGAGCAGCCGCAGCTGTGTGGCCCACGCCGTGGAGTCGCACTGCACGCTCAGGACGCGCTCGTCCTCGTCGTACCGCTGCGGTACGCAGTGCTTGGCCAGGTCCTCGCCGACGATCTGCGGCCAGCGGCCCATGACCCCGCCCACCGCCGCCGGGGCCTCCCAGCCACGCTCGTTGATCAGCCGGTTGATCGCGGCACCGAGCGCCATGGGGTCACGGCCGTCGGCGCGCGCGCCGGAGCGCAGGCCACCGCGCCGCGCCTGCTTCCTCTCCTGCGCCGCGGCGCCACGCGCGCGCGCCTGCTCCTTGGCGGCGCGCAACGCCACGCGCGCCAGGTCGACTCCGGACGGCTCGGGGGTCTTCCCACGGCCCTGGGGGGTGGGTTCGCCGGTGCTCATACGCGCTCCACCGTCCCCTCGGACACGGTGTACCGCGCCCCCGCCAGCACGTGCGGCACGTCGTCGTCGACCGCGGCGGTCACCAGGACCTGCTCACCGGGCGCGACCAGCTCGGCCAGCCGCTCACGGCGCCGGGCGTCCAGCTCGGCGAACACGTCGTCGAGGATCAGCACCGGCTCGTTGCCCTCCGCGCGCAGGAGGTCGTACGACGCCAGGCGCAGCGCCAGCGCAAACGACCAGGACTCGCCGTGGGAGGCGTATCCCTTGGCGGGCAGCTGACCCAGCTTGAGGATCACATCGTCCCGGTGGGGGCCCACGAGCGTCACGCCCCGCTCGATCTCCTGCTTGCGGGCGTCGGCCAGGGCCGCCATCAGCTGGGCGTAGAGGTCCTCGCGTGTGTGGGCCTCGCCGGGGGCGGACGGCTTGTACTCCAGGGCGACGGGACCGCCGCCGGGGGCCAGCTGCTCGTACGCCTTGTCGGTCAGCGGATGGATCGCGGCGATCAGGTCGAGGCGCTGGGCGAGCAGCTCGGCGCCCGCGCGCGCCAGGTGCTGGTCCCACACGTCGAGCGTGGACAGGTCCGTGGCACGGCCGCCGTGCCGACGGGCCAGCGCGGCCGACTTCAGGAGCGTGTTGCGCTGCTTGAGGACCCGCTCGTAGTCGGAGCGCACACCCGCCATGCGCGGGGAGCGGGCGGTGATCAGCTCGTCGAGGAAGCGCCGCCGCTCACCGGGGTCGCCCTTGACCAGGGCGAGATCCTCGGGCGCGAACAGCACGGTCCGTACGATCCCGAGCACATCACGGGGCCTGACCTGCGAGGACCTGTTGATCCGGGCACGGTTGGCCTTGCCCGGGTTCAACTCCAGCTCGACCAGCTGCTGTCGCTCGCCCTGTCGGACCTGCGCCCGGATGATCGCGCGGTCGGCGCCCATGCGGACCAGGGGAGCGTCGGAGGCGACCCGGTGGCTGGCGAGGGTGGCGAGATAGCCGATGGCCTCGACGAGGTTGGTCTTCCCCTGCCCGTTGGGGCCGACGAAGGCGGTGACGCCCGGGTCGAGCGGGACCTCGACCCGGGCGTACGAGCGGAAGTCGGCCAGCGACAGATGCGTGACGTGCATGGTCGTTCGCCGACCTCCCCCAGGGTTGTGGATCGCGGGGCGACCCTGTGGATTACTTCTTCTCTACGGCGTGGCCGCCGAACTGGTTGCGCAGCGCGGCGATCATCTTCATCTGCGGCGAGTCCTCCTGCCGGGAGGCGAACCGCGCGAACAGCGAGGCGGTGATCGCGGGAAGCGGCACCGCGTTGTCTATGGCGGCCTCCACAGTCCACCGGCCCTCGCCGGAGTCCTGTGCATAACCCTTCAGCCGGTCCAGGTGCTCGTCCTCGTCGAGGGCGTTGACCGCGAGGTCGAGCAGCCAGGAACGGATGACCGTGCCCTCCTGCCAGGAGCGGAAGACCTCACGGACGTCGGTCACGGAGTCGACCTTCTCCAGGAGCTCCCAGCCCTCGGCGTAGGCCTGCATCATCGCGTACTCGATGCCGTTGTGGACCATCTTCGCGAAGTGGCCCGCGCCGACCTTGCCCGCGTGCACCGCGCCGAAGTCGCCCTCGGGCTTGAGCGCGTCGAAGACCGGCTGCACCTTGGCGACGTTCTCGGCGTCGCCGCCGTACATCAGCGCGTAGCCGTTCTCCAGGCCCCAGACGCCACCGGAGACACCGCAGTCGACGAAGCCGATGCCCTTGGCGGCCAGCTCCTCGGCGTGCTTCTCGTCGTCCGTCCAGCGGGAGTTGCCGCCGTCCACGACCACGTCACCGGGCTCCAGGAGCTCGGCGAGCCGGTCGACCGTGGTCTGGGTGGGCTCGCCGGCCGGGACCATCACCCAGATCACGCGCGGGCCGGAGAGCTTGCCCACAAGCTCTTCCAGGCTGTGGACATCCGCGAGGTCCGCGTTGCGGTCGTATCCGATGACGGTGTGGCCCGCGCGGCGGATCCGCTCGCGCATGTTGCCGCCCATCTTGCCGAGGCCGACGAGACCGAGGTCCATCAGTTGATCCTTAGGTTGCTGTGTGACGTGTGGGGCACGTTCGTACCTACGTCCGAGCCTAAACCCGGACCCTCACGCACATCTGTGGGCATACGCGCTCATGCGTATGCCCTCACCTGCGGCTTCGTCCGACGGGGGCGGTGACTGCTGTGGACAGCGACCTGCTCAGCCGCTCAGGCGCACCGGCATGATCAGGTACTTGTAGGCCTCGTCCGCCTCGGCGTCCAGCGCCGGCTTGCCGCTGAGCAGCGCGGGCTTCGTGGACGTCGTGAAGGACAGCTGGGCCACCGGGGAGTCGATGGCGCTCAGACCGTCGAGCAGGAAGGTCGGGTTGAAGGCGATCGAGATGTCGTCGCCGTCCAGCTGCGCGTCGACCCTTTCCACAGCCTGTGCGTCGTCGCTGGAGCCGGCCTCCAGGATGAGCACGCCCTGCTCGAAGCTCAGCCGCACCGGGGTGTTCCGCTCGGCGACCAGGGCCACACGCTTGACGGCCTCCACGAAGGGGGCGGTCTCGATCACGGCGATGCTGTTGAACTCGGTCGGGAACAGCGTGCGGTACTTCGGGAGGTCGCCCTCCAGGAGGCGGGTGGTGGTCCGCCGCCCGGCGCCCTCGAAACCGATCAGACCCTCGCCGGCGCCCGAGCCGGACAGCGCCAGGATCACGCTGTCCCCGCTGGTGAGCGCCTTGGCGGTGTCCAGGAGCGTCTTGGCGGGCACCAGGGCGACCGCCGAGGCGTCCGGGTTCTCCGGCTTCCACAGGAACTCGCGGACCGCGAAGCGGTAGCGGTCGGTGGAGGCCAGGGTGACCGTGTCGCCCTCGATCTCGATACGCACACCGGTCAGGACGGGCAGCGTGTCGTCGCGCCCCGCGGCGATGGCGACCTGCTGCACGGCGGAGGCGAAGACCTCGCCGGGGACCGTGCCCGTCGCGTTCGGCATCTGGGGCAGGGACGGGTACTCCTCCACAGGCAGGGTGTGGAGTGTGAATCGCGAGGAGCCGCAGACCACCGTCGCCCGTACACCGTCTGTGGAAATCTCCACGGGACGGTTGGGGAGGGCACGGGAGATGTCGGCGAGCAGACGGCCGGAGACGAGGACCGTGCCCTCCTCCTCGACCTCGGCCTCGACGGACACCCGAGCGGAGACCTCGTAGTCGAAGCTGGACAGGCTCAGCTGGCCGTCCTCGGCCTTCAGGAGAAGGCCGGCGAGGACAGGCGCCGGCGGACGGGCCGGAAGGCTGCGTGCCGCCCAGGCCACTGCCTCCGCGAGTACGTCGCGTTCCACCCGGATCTTCACCGTAAGCCGCCTCCTGCTGTTGCTACTGAGTCCTACGACTCGGTGTCACCGCCCACTGCGACGGGAAGAACACCGGGGACCAGTCTGACGCACGGCACTGACACTAGGTGCCCGTCGGGGTCAAGTCGTGCCGAGGGGCAGCCGGACTCGAGACGGCGAGTTGTGCACAGGCCCCGCTTCGAAACGGATTCCGCACTCTCTCTAGTCGGAAGTAGTAGTAGGGCCTGTGGATACCGTGGATAACCACGTTTGCCCAGCTCAGCGCGGAAATTTTGTCCACCGGTCCTGTGGGTGACGGCAGTGGACAACCAGGCGTCTCTGTGGAGAACAGGAAGTTCTGCACACACCGCCCACAGCCCGAGGGCACTTCTCCCCAGCTGCGTCCCCAGATTTACCCACGTTTCCCACACCCCAATCCGGCACCTTGATGTGACGCCTTTCACTCGACGCGGTGATCGGGTGCGCCGCGTTGCCGAACAGTGGACAGCCATGTGGAGAAGCTGGGGATCGCTGGGGACAACCGGCCTCAGCCTGTGGGCTGCCGGTGGACAACTCCGTGCACAGCCTGTGGATCTTTCCTTCGTCCACAGTCTGTGGAGATCCTTCGTCCACCAATCCACAACCTGGTGACCTGGTCTGATGGTCTTTCAACAGGGTCGGCTGTGGACACGATCTGGACAACTCCACAGTCCCCAGGATGTGGACGGAAGAAAGTCACCGAATCTGTGGAGAGCGGCCGTAACCCGGCTGGTAATCGAACATCGGGTTGCTGACGAGCGACGGCCGGAACCTCGGTGGAACGACGAAAGGCGCCCCCGGAGGTACTTCCGGGGGCGCCTTTCGTCGTCTGAGGGGGGTGGCGGTCAGCCGTTCTTGATGCGGTTGGTCAGCTCGGTGACCTGGTTGTAGATGGATCGCCGCTCGGCCATCAGCGCGCGGATCTTGCGGTCCGCGTGCATCACGGTCGTGTGGTCGCGGCCCCCGAACTGCGCGCCGATCTTCGGCAGCGACAGGTCGGTGAGCTCACGGCACAGATACATGGCGATCTGGCGTGCGGTGACCAGGGCGCGGCCGCGCGAGGTGCCGCACAGGTCCTCGACCGTGAGGCCGAAGTAGTCCGCCGTCGCCCCCATGATGGCCGTCGCTGTGATCTCCGGCGCCGAGTCCTCGCCGCCCGGGATCAGGTCCTTGAGGACGATCTCCGTCAGGCCCAGGTCCACCGGCTGCCGGTTGAGCGACGCGAACGCGGTCACCCGGATCAGCGCGCCCTCCAGCTCGCGGATGTTGCGCGAGATGCGGGAGGCGATGAACTCCAGCACCTCCGGCGGGGCGTTCAGCTGCTCCTGCACCGCCTTCTTGCGGAGGATCGCGATGCGCGTCTCGAGCTCGGGCGGCTGGACGTCGGTGATCAGACCCCACTCGAACCGGTTCCGCAGCCGGTCCTCCAGCGTGACCAGTTGCTTGGGCGGCCGGTCGGAGGACAGCACGATCTGCTTGTTCGCGTTGTGGAGCGTGTTGAAGGTGTGGAAGAACTCCTCCTGCGTCGATTCCTTGTCCGCCAGGAACTGGATGTCGTCGACGAGCAGGATGTCCATCTCGCGGTAGCGCTTTCGGAAACTGTCGCCCTTGCCGTCGCGGATGGAGTTGATGAACTCGTTGGTGAACTCTTCGGAGCTCACATAGCGCACGCGCGTGCCCGGGTACAGGCTGCGCGCGTAGTGCCCGATCGCGTGCAGCAGGTGCGTCTTGCCGAGTCCCGACTCTCCATAGATGAAGAGGGGGTTGTACGCCTTCGCGGGCGCCTCGGCGACGGCGACCGCGGCCGCGTGCGCGAAGCGGTTCGAGGCGCCGATGACGAACGTGTCGAAGAGGTACTTCGGGTTCAGCCGCGCTGTCGGCTCGCCCGGACCGGTCGCCGGCGCGGGCTGCGCGGCCAGCGGGCCGGGAGCACCGGTCGCCGGCCGCCCGGAGCCGCCCGGACCCCCGCGGTGCGCCTGACCGGAGCCGGACGGCTCGGGCAGGTCACGGCGGCCGGTGTCGCGCTGGTCGTAGTCGATGCGTGACGGGTCGTATTCGGAGCGCTGCTGCTCGTAGGAAGGTCGCTCCATCGACTGCGGGCGGTAGTCCTGGGACGGCGAGCCGTACGAGTCCTGGCCCGAACCGTAGGAATCCTTGCCCGCGCCGTACGCGTCCTGTGAGCCGTAGGAGTCCTGCGAGGGCGGACCGTACGAGTCGCGTGACGGTGGCCCGTAGGAGTCCTGAGACGGCGAGGCATAGGGGTCCCGCTCCGGAAAGCCGAGGCGGGGCTGCTGCCAGCTGTACTCGTCCTGGGCCGGGCGCGGCCAGGCGCCGGGCTCGGGGCGCTGGTACTCGGACGGATAGGCGGGGCGGGCGGTCGGCAGCTGGTCCGGGCGCGGTCCCTGGTCGCCGCCCTGCCGCTGGTCGGCGCGGTGGCGGCCGTAGCCGTCGTACTGCCCGGTGGGGAGCTCCGGCTCCTCGTAGCGGGACTGCGGCTGGGAGGGGGGCGCCGGCGGGCCCGGGGGCTCGCCCGCGGAGTCGTCGACGGTGATCGCGATGCGGATCGGGCGGCCGCACTCGCGGCTCAGGGTCTCGCTGACGATCGGGGCGAGACGGCCCTCCAGTACGCCCTTCGCGAATTCGTTCGGTACGGCGAGCAGAGCGGTGTCCGCGACCAGCGCGAGGGGCTGGCAGCGCCGGATCCAGTGCTCGTCCTTCGCCTCGACACCCTGACCGCGGCCCTCACCGAGGAGCTGCTCCAGTACGCGTGGCCACACTGCGGCAAGATCGGCAGGTACGTCAGCCACAGGGCACGCTCTCTCACAGGTCCCACGAACGTGTGGTTCGAGGACGGGTCGGGATGTAACTCGGGTGGGCGGGCGGGAGGAACCCCGCTCGGCCGGGGATAAAGGAACGAATCGGAGTTCAGTCACGGTAGTCAGCGCGGCCCGTGCGGTTCAAGTTGTTGTCCCCAGCCTGTGGATAGTGTCTCTCCGTGACCCCTGGTTTGACCGGATGGCGCAGCCGCGCGTACCGTAACCAGGTCGAGTTGTCGATGGCTGCTGCCGCCTGCCTCCGATGGGCACAGGTCACTGAAGGTGATCGGTAAGCGGTGCACTCGGGCGTAACGCGAGCTACTCGTGGGCGCACGGTGACAGCCAGGACGGCACCCCGCAACTACCCGATTCTTACTGGAGCCCCCGAGTGAGCAAGCGCACCTTCCAGCCGAACAACCGTCGTCGCGCGAAGACCCACGGCTTCCGGCTGCGTATGCGCACCCGTGCCGGCCGCGCGATTCTCGCGTCCCGCCGTAGCAAGGGTCGCGCCCGCCTGTCCGCCTGATCCCGATCAGGTCATGACGTCGTGCTGCCCACCGAGAACCGGCTGAGGCGGCGCGAGGACTTCGCGACCGCGGTACGACGGGGTCGTCGGGCTGGCCGCCCGCTTCTCGTCGTCCACCTTCGTAGCGGTGCCACGGACCCGCACGCGCCTGGGGAGAGCGCTCCCTCGACGCGTGCGGGTTTCGTCGTGAGCAAGGCAGTCGGTGGCGCGGTCGTACGCAACAAAGTGAAGCGCAGACTTCGCCATCTGATGCGTGACCGAGTCGCCCTGTTTCCCCCCGGTAGCCTGGTAGTCGTACGAGCGCTGCCCGGAGCGGGTGACGCAGACCATGCACAGCTGGCCCGAGACCTGGACGCCGCCCTTCAACGGCTGCTGGGAGGGGGCGCGCGATGAAGTACCCACTACTGGCCCTGATCAAGCTGTACCAGTGGACGATCAGTCCGCTGCTCGGGCCGGTGTGCAAGTACTACCCGTCGTGCTCCCACTACGGCTACACAGCCATCGACCGGCACGGTGCGATCAAGGGAACGGCACTCACGGCCTGGCGCATCCTCCGGTGCAATCCGTGGTCGCTCGGCGGTGTGGACCATGTTCCGCCGCGCAAGCGCCCGCGGTGGCACGAAATGCTGCGCGGCGCCTGGCGCGCACGCAGGGGCGGGCCCTCCGCCGCCGAACCGGCCATCGACGGGAAGCTCCCTTCCGAGCCCCCTTCGAGCCCGGCCGCAGAGACCTCGTCCCATGCCCAAGGAGCATGATTAGTGGACACGATTGCCAGCCTCTTCAGCTTCATCACGACACCCGTTTCCTGGGTCATCGTCCAGTTCCACACCGTGTACGGCGCCATCTTCGGCCCTGACACCGGCTGGGCCTGGGGCCTGTCCATCGTGTCTCTGGTGATCCTGATCCGCATCTGCCTGATCCCGCTCTTCGTGAAGCAGATCAAGGCGACCCGGGCCATGCAGACGCTCCAGCCCGAGATGAAGAAGATCCAGGAGCGCTACAAGAACGACAAGCAGCGTCAGTCCGAAGAGATGATGAAGCTGTACAAGGAGTCGGGCACCAACCCGCTCTCCTCGTGCCTTCCCATCCTGGCGCAGTCCCCGTTCTTCTTCGCCCTGTACCACGTGCTCAACGGCATCGCGTCGGGCCAGACCATCGGTGTCATCAACCAGAGCCTCCTGGAGAGCGCACAGAAGGCGCACATCTTCGGTGCTCCCCTGGCCGCGAAGTTCACGGACAGCGCGGCGAAGGTGGAGTCGCTCGGTGCCTCCCTCGCCGACGTCCGGGTCGTCACCGCGATCATGATCGTCCTGATGTCGGCGTCGCAGTTCTACACGCAGCGCCAGCTGATGACGAAGAACGTCGACACGACGGTGAAGACGCCGTTCATGCAGCAGCAGAAGATGCTGATGTACGTCTTCCCGGTCATGTTCGCCGTGTTCGGTATCAACTTCCCCGTCGGTGTCCTCGTCTACTGGCTGACCACCAACGTGTGGACCATGGGCCAGCAGATGTACGTCATCCACAACAACCCGACCCCGGGTTCCAAGGCTCAGGCCGCCTACCTGGAGCGTCTGACCAAGCACGTGACGAGCCACGGCAAGACCCGTCGTCGCAGCGAGAAGACCATCGTCAAGGCGATCGTCGCCAAGGGCCGTGACCGCAACGAGTTCGAGCGCAAGTTCATCAACGCCCTGAACAAGGCGGGCCTCGCTGCCGAGGCCGACGGCACCGTGGTGAAGAGCGAGAGCCAGGCCGCCGCCGTGTCCGAGGACGGCACGACCGCCGCTCCCCGACGCCAGCAGCCCAAGCGCCAGACCAAGGCGCAGCGGCAGTCCGGCGGCCCGAAGCAGGCCGACGATCCCACGCCGACCACCTCGCTGGAGAAGTCCGACGAGCCGCAGGACGCCAAGCCCGCCGCCAAGCAGGACCCGAAGCCCGGTGCTGGGTCCCGCAGCAAGGCCCAGTCCGGTCAGCGCAAGGGTCCGCAGCGGCCCAAGTCCCCGTCCAAGAAGTAAGAAGGAGTCCATCCCGTGACGGAAGGCACCACCTCCGCCGCTGCCGAGGGCGCAGACACCCTGACCCGCCTGGAGCAGGAGGGCGAGATCGCGGCGGACTACCTCGAGGGTCTGCTGGACATCGCCGATCTCGACGGCGACATCGACATGGACGTCGAGGCCGACCGCGCCTCCGTGTCGATCATCAGCGATGCGGGCAGCCGCGACCTGCAGAAGCTGGTCGGCCGTGACGGCGAGGTGCTGGAGGCTCTGCAGGAGCTGACCCGACTGGCCGTGCACCGGGAGACCGGTGACCGCAGCCGGCTGATGCTGGACATCGCGGGCTACCGTGCCAAGAAGCGGGCCGAGCTCTCCGAGCTGGGTGCCAAGGCCGCCGCCGAGGTCAAGAGCTCCGGCGAGCCCGTGAAGCTCAAGCCGATGACCCCGTTCGAGCGCAAGGTCGTGCACGACGCGGTCAAGGCCGCGGGGGCGCGCAGCGAGTCGGAGGGCGAGGAGCCGCAGCGCTTCGTCGTCGTGCTGCCCGCCTGATCGGTCTCCACATTCCACCGGCCCCGTCTGTTGCGCAGGCGGGGCCGAACTTTGTCAGCCTGGTAGTTCTGGTGGTCGGCGCTCGGTGCGTCGGCGCTGTACGGAAGGACGGTCCCCGTGACGGAGGCAGCGGAGCTCCCCCCTGCGCCCGAACAGGCGCGGGAGGTGTTTGGTGATCGCTTCGCCGATGCGGTCCGCTACGCGGAACTGCTCGCCGAGGCGGGCGTGCAGCGTGGTCTGATCGGCCCGCGGGAAGTACCCCGCCTGTGGGAGCGCCACCTGCTGAACTGTGCGGTGCTCTCGGAAGTCGTCCCCGAGGGGGTGACGGTGTGCGACGTCGGCTCGGGCGCGGGCCTGCCGGGCATTCCCCTGGCGCTCGTCCGCGAGGACCTGAAGATCACGCTCCTGGAGCCGCTGCTGCGTCGTACGACCTTCCTCACCGAGGTCGTCGAGCTCCTGGGCCTGGATCACGTCACAGTCGTGCGTGGCCGTGCCGAGGAGGTCATGGGCAAGCTGCCGCCGGTCCATGTGGTGACGGCACGGGCCGTGGCTCCCCTGGACCGACTGGCCACCTGGGGCATCCCGCTGCTGCGGCCGTACGGCGAGATGCTCGCCCTGAAGGGTGACACCGCCGAGGAAGAGCTCAAGAGCGCTGCCACCGCGCTGAGCAAGCTCGGGGCGGTGGAGACATCCGTGCTCCACGTGGGTGAAGGCGTCGTGGACCCGCTGTCCACGGTGGTGCGGGTCGAGGTCGGGGAGAGCCCCGGTGGTGTTCGGTTCGCGGCGAAGCGGGCGAAGGCTGCCCGTACGGGGCGGGCACGCCGACGGCGCTGATCCGTCCTGCGGACGAGACGTACTCCACACAAGCTGCCAGACCCATGCATCCCGGAGTGTCGTGAGGGCCCGGCCGCGGCCGCTGTGCATCGTGTTTCACGTGAAACGTCGCTCACTGTTGCACGGCATCATCAGTCGCGGCCGCGCTGCGGCCGAACCCCGCGACCGCAGGCCTCTCGGGGCACTCGGAGAGGTATCGGAGTTGTCCACAGAGGTGGATTTCTCCACAGAACAACAGGCCTCACTGGTTCACGACCCCGAAGACATGGGAGGCTCTGTTCATTGCGAGCCTGAAGTCGAGGAGAGTGAATCCTTGCGGTCCGACGCCAACATCGCGGGACCGATGACCGATCCGGTCCCCGGTCCCCGTACCGAATCGATGGGGGCGGATGTTTCACGTGAAACACCGCCTCCGATGGACGACACTCCGATCGGTCGTGCTGCCCAGCTGGCGGTGGAGGCTTTGGGCCGCGCCGGCGAAGGACTGCCACGACCGGAGCAGACCCGGGTCATCGTCGTTGCCAACCAGAAGGGCGGTGTGGGCAAGACGACGACAACCGTCAACCTTGCCGCTTCGCTGGCCCTGCATGGCGCCCGCGTCCTGGTGATCGACCTCGACCCACAGGGCAATGCGTCCACTGCTCTGGGGATCGACCATCACGCCGATGTTCCTTCCATCTATGACGTGCTGGTCGAGAGCAAGCCTCTTGCGGATGTCGTACAGCCGGTCCCGGATGTCGAGGGTCTCTTCTGTGCCCCCGCCACGATCGATCTCGCCGGTGCGGAGATCGAGCTGGTGTCCTTGGTGGCCAGGGAGAGCAGGCTGCAGCGCGCGATCCAGTCGTACGAGCAGCCGCTGGACTACATCCTGATCGACTGCCCGCCCTCTCTCGGTCTGCTCACGGTCAATGCTCTGGTCGCGGGGCAGGAGGTCCTGATCCCGATCCAGTGCGAGTACTACGCTCTGGAGGGCCTGGGACAGCTGCTGCGCAACGTCGACCTGGTGCGGGGCCACCTCAACCCCGCCCTGCATGTCTCGACGATCCTGCTCACCATGTACGACGGCCGGACGCGTCTTGCCTCTCAGGTGGCGGACGAGGTGCGCAGCCACTTTGGTGACGAGGTGCTGCGGACTAGCATTCCCCGGTCGGTCCGTATCTCCGAGGCGCCCAGCTATGGGCAGACGGTGCTGACCTACGATCCAGGATCGAGCGGTGCCCTCTCCTATCTGGAGGCCGCCCGAGAAATCGCGCTGAAGGGTGTCGGCGTCAGCTATGACCCGACGCAGGCCCACATCGGCGCCCAGAACAACCCAAGCATGGTGGAGGGGATCCAGTGAGCGAGCGACGGAGGGGTTTGGGCCGTGGACTCGGCGCACTGATCCCCGCTGCCCCGACGGAGAAGACCCCGGCCCAGAGCGCGATCGGTGGTGCGGCTCACGCGTCCCCCGCAGCGGTTCCGGTGCTGGCGAGCGACCGTGGGGTGGCCGCGGCGAAGGTGGCCACGCTGCCGCCTGTTTCACATGAAACCGAGGAGCCGTCGGTGAACGGCTTCGCGGAGACGCCCGCGCCTCCCGTGGGGGCACACTTCGCCGAGATCCCCCTCGAGTCCATCACGCCTAACCCGCGCCAGCCCCGTGAGGTCTTCGACGAGGACGCGCTGCAGGAGCTGGTCACCTCCATCCAGGAGGTCGGTCTCCTCCAGCCCGTCGTCGTACGGCAGCTCGGCCCCGCGCGCTATGAACTCATCATGGGCGAGCGGCGCTGGCGGGCCTGCCGTGAGGCCGGCCTGGAGGCGATCCCCGCGATCGTGCGGGCCACGGAGGACGAGAAGCTCCTCCTGGACGCGCTCCTGGAGAACCTGCACCGCGCCCAGCTGAACCCGCTGGAAGAGGCAGCCGCCTACGACCAGTTGCTGAAGGACTTCAACTGCACGCACGACCAGCTGGCGGACCGCATCGGGCGCTCCCGTCCGCAGGTCTCCAACACTCTGCGTCTGCTGAAGCTTTCACCCGCGGTCCAGCGCCGGGTAGCCGCCGGTGTGCTCTCCGCCGGGCACGCTCGCGCACTGCTGTCCGTCGAGGACTCGGAGGAGCAGGACCGCCTGGCCCACCGGATCGTGGCCGAGGGGCTCTCGGTGCGTGCCGTGGAGGAGATCGTGACCCTCATGGGCTCGCGGCCTCAGACGGCACAGCGCGCCAAGGGACCGCGTGCCGGTGCCCGGGTCTCCCCGGCGCTGAGCGAGCTCGCCACGCGTCTTTCGGACCGGTTCGAGACGCGGGTGAAGGTCGACCTGGGCCAGAAGAAGGGCAAGATCACCGTCGAGTTCGCCTCCATGGAAGACCTTGAGCGAATCCTCGGCACGCTCGCCCCGGGCGAGGGGCCGGTCCTTCAGAGGGGCGTCCAGGACGATCTGCCCGAGGAGGCGGAGGACTGAGCCGTGGGCGGTCCTCCTTGATGGGGACTCGCTTGTTCAGGCAGTTGAGCGGATGGTGTCCGGTGCGTACCGGAACACGATCCGCTCTTTGCTTTCAGGCGGTATCGATGCGATCGCATCGTGGATACGATGCGATCGGGTTTGGCGCATCCACCTGGCAGCACCTCTGAGTGGGAGGCGGGGGCCATGCGAACGATGAGCCGTACCGGACTGGTGAGCGCGGGCCTGGGCTTGGGCGCGGTCGGCGGCTTCGTCGGCAGTCTGCTCAGGGAACGCAGCGCTCTGACAGCCGCTCGCGATGCCGCGGGCGAAGGAAGCGAGGAACAGCCTTCATGGGGCGTAGGCTCGTACCGCTCACGCTGGACAACCTTCAGGACCTTCCCAAGCGCTGTCGCGCGTGTGTCTTCTGGGAGTTGGACCCCGTCAGCGGTGAGGCCTCGGTAAGGGCGGGCACCCCCGCTCTGGAGAAGGAAGCCTGGATCTCCGCTGTTCTGCTGGACTGGGGATCCTGCGGCCGCGTGGTCTACGTGGACGACGCACCGGTCGGCTTCGTGCTCTACGCGCCGCCCGCCTACGTCCCCCGCTCGACCGCGTTCCCCACGAGCCCTGTCTCCCCAGACGCCGTGCAGTTGATGACCGGCTTCATCCTGCCCGGCTATCAGGGGCAGGGGCTCGGCAGAGTGATGGTCCAGACGGTCGCCAAGGATCTACTGCGACGGGGCTTCAAGGCGATCGAGGCGTTCGGGGACGCCCGCTGGAAGGAGCCGGCCTGTCTCCTGCCCGCCGACCACCTGCTGGCCGTGGGCTTCAAGACGGTCCGGCAGCACCCCACCCATCCGCGGCTGCGGCTGGAACTGCGGTCGACGCTCTCCTGGAAGGAAGACGTGGAGCTGGCCATCGACCGGCTGCTGGGGGCCGTGCAGAAGGAACCCGTGCTGCGGCCGCTCTAAGAGCCTCTGGAAACGTCGAATGGGCCAGCCCTTCCGGGTTGGCCCATTCGTGTTTCACGTGAAACATCCGCCGTCGCCTCGACGGCCCAGGCGACTACTCGGCGATGAAGTCCTCAAGGTCGCGGACGATCGCGGCCTTCGGCTTCGCACCGACGATCGTCTTGGCGACCTCGCCGTGCTGGTAGACGTTCAGGGTCGGGATGGACATGACGCCGTACTTGGCGGCCGTAGCCGGGTTTTCGTCGATGTTGAGCTTGACGATCTCGATCTTGTCGCCGTGCTCGGCGGCGATCGCCTCGAGGGACGGCGCAATCTGGCGGCACGGTCCGCACCAGGCGGCCCAGAAGTCCACCAGGACGGGCTTGTCGCTCTTGAGGACGTCCTGCTCGAAGGAGTCGTCGGTCACATTCTTCAGGGTGCCGGCCACGGCGGGCTCCTTAACTTGATCGTGCGGTGGGGCGGGAAGGGGAATCAGACGGAGGTCTTCTCGGGCTCGGCCTTCTCGCCGTCCGCGAGGGCGGCGAGGAAACGCTCGGCGTCGAGAGCGGCGGAGCAGCCGGTGCCGGCCGCGGTGATCGCCTGACGGTAGGTGTGGTCGACCACATCACCCGCGGCGAAGACGCCGGTCAGGTTGGTC
Source organism: Streptomyces herbicida (assembly GCF_032656585.1). Lineage (NCBI taxonomy): Bacteria > Bacillati > Actinomycetota > Actinomycetes > Kitasatosporales > Streptomycetaceae > Streptomyces > Streptomyces herbicida. The sequence continues at coordinate 169,757 of NZ_JAUYWJ010000015.1, read as the reverse complement.
CGGGTGGAGGGCGAGGCGACCTTCAGGTAGCCCTCCTCGTCGAGGTCCAGCTGGCCCTTGAACAGCTCGGTGCGCGGGTCGTGGCCGATCGCGATGAACAGACCCGTCACCGCCAGGTCCGAGAGCTCGCCGGTCTTGACGTTGCGGAGCTTGAGGCCCGAGAGCTTCTGGTCGCCCTGGATCTCGGCGACCTCGCTGTGCCAGGCGAACTTGATCTTCGGGTCGGCGAAGGCGCGCTCCTGCATCGCCTTGGAGGCACGCAGGGTGTCCCGGCGGTGGACGATCGTCACGGACTTGGCGAAGCGCGAGAGGAAGGTGGCCTCCTCCATCGCGGTGTCACCGCCGCCGATCACTGCGATGTCCTGGTCCTTGAAGAAGAACCCGTCGCAGGTGGCACACCAGGAGACACCACGGCCGGAGAGGGCGTCCTCGTTGGGCAGGCCGAGCTTGCGGTGCTGGGAGCCGGTGGTGACGATGACGGCCTTGGCCCGGTGGACGGTGCCCGCGGTGTCCGTGACGGTCTTGATCTCACCGGCCAGGTCGACGGAGACGATGTCGTCCGGGATGAGCTCGGCGCCGAAGCGCTCGGCCTGGGCGCGCATGTTGTCCATGAGGTCGGGGCCCATGATCCCGTCGCGGAAGCCGGGGAAGTTCTCCACCTCGGTGGTGTTCATCAGCGCACCACCCGCGGTGACGGCGCCCTCGAACACCAGGGGCTTCAGCGACGCGCGCGCGGTGTAGAGCGCCGCCGTGTACCCGGCGGGCCCGGAGCCGATGATGATCACGTTACGGACGTCGCTCACGGCTTGATTCCTCGTCTCTGGTCTGTGTCAGTCGACCGGTGGGAGTCCCTTTCGGAACCCTCACCCCACCCAACGGATCCTAAGGGTCCCGCATTCCCGGTGTGTCCGGGCACACGGGGTGTCACACGGGCGGGGATTGACCATGCTCGGCCGAGACGAAGAACAGTCGCTCAGGGACGCGCGAAGGACTGGGTGAGGAGGACCTTGCCCGGGGCGGCCGCCTCCCTGCTCACACAGGTCGCGTCGACGACGTACGCCGTCACCCGCGCGTTGTCGCCCGCGTCGGGCAGGACGACGAGGTACGCATCTGTTCCCTCGTACGTTCCCTTCTGGGCGCCCAGGACATTGCCGGCGTTGTTGATGCCCTGCCGCACGCAGCCGGGGACCTGGATCTGCGGCTGGATGAGGGTCTTGGCGGTCGACCCGGGTGTATCGGTGTCCGACTCGATACCCAGCCGGGGCTTCTGGCTGTCGGAGCCTCGATGCAAGCCCTTCTTCGTGGTGAGGAGATCCGTCACCTGGCCCTTGAGGTTTCCGCTGGAGAAGGCGTCGTGCGCCGCGGTGGTCGGCTGGTCGTTCCCCAGTGACTCCAGGAAGAACGACCCGGCCCCCAGCAGGGCAGCGGTGAAGACGGCTCCCAGGGCGACCGTCCGGCGCCGTCGGCCACGCCCACGGTCCTTACGACCCGGTCCGGTCGCCGCATGGGGGCGTCCGGCGGGTCGGTCCACCGAGGCCGATGTTTCACGTGAAACACGCGACTCGGCGTCCTCGTCCGACAACGCAGGGGAGGCGGAGACCATGACCGGCGTGTCCACGGACTCCGAAGTGGTGGCCTGCAGCAGGGCTTCCGCGGCGAGGGCGGCATCGATACGCCCCGCGACGTCGTCGGGCATCCGCATCGGGCCCGGCAGCGTGCCCAGGAGGCCCCGGATCTCCTCCAGTGATGTGTAGACATCCGTGCACAGCTCGCAGGCGTCCAGATGGCGCCGTACGTCCGTGGTGCGGGCGGGCGGGAGCAGGCCTTCGGTGAGGTCGGAGATCTCGGCGACGTCCGGGTGCCCGGTCGTGTCCGTCGTGGAAGTCACGCTCGCCCACCTCCGCCCTTCACTGCAGCTGAATCGCTCGGCCCCGTGGTGTGCGGACCTCTGTTCTGAGGACCCGCTGCCGGTGGGACGGATGTCCCCGGCGCCCGGTTCCGTCCCGGGTCCGGCTTTGTCCCGTCAGCGGCGTTTTCCGGCCGGAGATGGGAGAGCAGGGGCAGCAGCCTTGCTCTACCCCGAGCGCAGCGGCTTTTCACCGTTCCGGTCGGCACATCGAGGATGCGGGCCGCCTCCGCCACGGGGTAGCCCTGCATGTCCACCAGGACGAGGGCCGCACGCTGCTCGTGGGGAAGTGTGCCGAGGGCTTCGAGGAGCTGGCGGTGCAGGTCGTTCCGCTCGGCCGGCGCCGAGGCCGACTCGTGCGGCTCGAGGAGCTGCTCCAGACGCTCGGTGTCGTCGACGGGAGCGGTCTTCCGGGAGGCGGCTTTGCGGACACGGTCCAGGCAGGCGTTCACCGTGATCCGGTGCAGCCACGTTGTGACGGCCGACTGGCCCCGGAAGGTATGGGCAGCCCGGTAGGCGGACACCAGAGCGTCCTGGACCGCGTCAGCGGCCTCCTCACGGTCCCCCAGCGTCCGCAGCGCGACCGCCCAGAGCCGATCCCGGTGCCGCCGCACGATCTCACCGAAGGCATCGGGGTCGCCTTCGACATGGCGGGCGAGCAGGTTCTGGTCGCTCACTCCGTCGTATCCGGCGCCCTCCGCCATCTGCCCCCTCCGCCTCCGCTGGGACGTCAGCCCCTGAACTTCACTTCGGTGATGGCCTGCTTGTAGCCGTCTTGGGAGTACGCCTCGGGGTCCGGACCCGACTTCGGCACGGCGGTGAGCCATACGAGGACGTACTGGCTCTTCACCTTCTTGCTGACCTTCACCGTCGCGGTCGTCCCGGTGGTCGTGACGCTGCCGATCCTGTCCATCGAATCCAACGACGCCGGGGTCAGCGAGTCGGCCGCGTACAGCTCGACCGTTGTGTGATCGCCAGGGTAGCGAAGCCCGATGCTCGCCGTGGCGAGTTCCTTGGCCGAGCCGAGGTCGTAGACGATGCCGACGCCCGGCTTGTAGGGCGCGAGGGACGGCCCTTCCAGGAAGGTGCTGGTCTTCCAGTACGTCGAGGTGCTGTTGTCGTAGGTCTTGCTGACGTCGCCGGGATGCTGGGCACCGCCCTTGGCGACGTACTCCTGGGCGTGCTGAATCTCTATCGGCGCGCTGGGCTTCGCAGCGTCCTTGCCCTTGTCGCCGTCGTCCGTCGGCTGTGAGCTCGGCGTGTCCTCGGACTTGCCGTCCTGGTGCATCAGAGCGTCCGCGAGCTGCCAGCTGCCCAGGCCCAGGGCCGCGATGAGAAGGGCGGAGACCGCCCACTTCAGGGCCTTGCCGGTGCGGCTCTGCAGCGGGGGCGGCGGCGTGGTCAGCTGCTGGGTGGCGCCGGGATGAGGGGCCGGACGGCCGTACGTGCCCTGCTGGTACGTGGTGCGCTGGTACTCGGGCGGTGCGGCGAACGCGGGCTCCGGCGGGCGGATGCGGGGCATCTCGCCGATCGCCTTCACCAGCTCCTCCGGCGTGGTGCAGGGGGACTCGTGCCGGGAGGCGGTGGCACCGTCGTTGGCGAGCGCGCGCATGGCCAGCTCGGACAGGCCCCGGTGGATTCCTGCGCGCACCTGGTCGGGCGCGATGAGGCCGATGTCCTTGGGCAGCCCGGACAGGCCGTACGCGTCGTTCTCGTACGGCCACCGCTGGGTCAGTGCCGCGTACAGCAGGGCACCGATCGCCTCGGTGTCCGTACGCTGCGGGGTGTCGGAGCTGATGCCGCGCAGCGCGGCATTCACGGCGAGCCCCCGGATGCGCCACTGGCCGGTTGAGGCACGCAGCACGGCGTTCGGGTTGAGCCGCAGATGGGCGAGGCCTTCGCGGTGGGCGGCCGCCATGGCGGAGGACACCTGGCTGACCATCTGGTAGGCGTCGTGCGGCTCCAACGGCCCGGCGGCGAGCAGGGTGCCCAGCTCCGTGGCGTCGGGCAGCCACTCGTGCACGACATAGACGAGGTCGTTCTCCTCGACCGCATCCAGGACTTGGACGAAGCGGGGATCGCCGAGCAGCGCGGAGGAACGGGCCGCGGCCAGCACCGAGCGGGCTCGTGCGTGGTCCGCGGGCAGGATATGGACGCCGACGGCGCGACGGAGTTTCTCGTCGACCGCTCGCCAGCTACTGAATCCGTCCAGACGGGTGACGCACTCCTCCAGGCGGTAACGCCTGGCGAGTTTGTGACCGCTGTGCAGTTCAGGAGGTGACGCCTTCCCGGGACCGCCATCGGTCCCGCCGCTCCCCTGTCCCTCGTTGCTGTCCGTGTCCAGCTCCGGGTTCTGGGCCACCCCGTCGGCCGTGGACTGGTCCGCCTTGGCGGTCAGCGGCTCGTCACCGCTGTTGTCTGCCACGTCGACGGCAGCTGTGCTCCGTTCCGCCACCGTCGTCCCTGCCTCCCCATCCGTTGCACGCTGTCCGACGCCGAATCCAATTGTGCCCACAGTCCGCCGCTATGCACGACACACGGCGGCGGACGATGGTTGTGCGCGTACCCCCTCTTCAGCGCCCCAGACGCCCGCGCACCATGCCGACGAGGGAGTTGAGCTCCTCGATGCGCATGCGCCGGGCCGCGACGAAGAAGATTCCGAGCAGTACGGCACCGCCCGCCAGGAGTGCGGCGAACGAGCCGATGACGCCCTGGCCGAGAGTGTGTCCGATCCCGTAGCAGGCCGCGCCGCTGAGCAGTGCCGCAGGCACCGAGGCGATGCACAGACGCGCGTACGTCCGCAGTACGCGGGAACCGTCCAGATCGCCGCCCAGCCGCTTCCGCAGCCGCTTCCAGGCAACCCCCACGCCGATCGCATAGGCGAGGCCGTAGGCGGCGGCCATGCCGATGACCGCCCAGCGGGCCGGGAGGAGGAAGTAACAGAGCACCGAGGCTCCCGCGTTGACCGCGGCCACGATCACCGTGTTGTAGAACGGCGTGCGGGTGTCCTCGTAGGCGTAGAAGGCGCGCAGGACGACGTACTGCACGGAGTACGGGACCAGGCCGAGGCCGAAGGCCATCAGCATGTAACCCATGTTCGTGGCCTCGCTGGTGCCCGAGGAGCCGAAGATCAGCGTGCACATCGGGATGCCGAGAGCCAGGAAGCCGAACGCGATGGGCACGATCGCCACGGCGGTCGTCCGCAGACCCTGTGAGATGTCGTCGCGGACCGCGCCCGCGTCGTCCTCGGCCGCCGAGCGCGAGATGCGCGGCAGCAGGGCCGCCATCAGCGAGACCGTGATGATGGCCTGCGGCAGGCCCCAGATCAGCTGGGCGTTGGCGTAGGCGGCGAAGCCGGTGCCGTCGACGGGCGAGGCCTTGCCGGCCGCGGTGGACAGCTGGGAGACGACGAGCGCGCCCGCCTGATTGGCGAGGACGAACAGGATGGTCCACTTGGCGAGCGTGGCCGCCTTGCCGAGGCCGTGCCCCCGCCAGTCGAAACGCAGCCGCAGCCGGAAGCCGGTCTCCCGCAGGTACGGGATCATCGCCAGGGCCTGGACGACGAGGCCGAGCAGCACGCCGATGCCGAGCAGCCGCTGGCCCTCCGGCGGGATGCTCGTGACCTTCATCCCGGAGTCGGCGGCGGTGCCGTACACCCAGATGAACATGCCGAGCGTGACGATGATGACGATGTTGTTGAGGACCGGGGTCCACATCATCGCGCCGAACTTCCCACGGGCGTTGAGGATCTGACCCATCACCACGTGGATGCCCATGAAGAAGATCGAGGGCAGGAAGTAGCGGACGAAGGTGACACCGACCTCATTGGCCGCCGGGTCGCTGGCGACCGAGTCGGACAGCAGCCGGATCAGGAGCGGGGCGGCCACGATCGCGAGGGCCGTGAGGGCGCCCAGCGCCACCATCACCAGCGTCAGCAGCCGGTTGGCGTACGCCTCGCCGCCGTCCTCGTCCTCCTTCATGGCACGGACGAGCTGCGGCACGAAGACCGAGTTGAGGCCGCCGCCGACGGTCAGGATGTAGATCATCGTCGGCAGCTGATAGGCGACCTGGAAGGTGTCGCCGAGCAGGCCGACGCCCAGCGCGGAGACGATCAGCGCGGAGCGGACGAAGCCGGTGAGCCGGGAGACCATCGTGCCCGCCGCCATCACGGCGCTGGACTTCAGCAGGCCCGAGGCCCGTCCGCCCTTCTTCGCCGCAGGCGCGGCGGGGGCGGAGTCGGTGCCGGGAGCGGCGGCCGCGGCGGATGCCGGAGCGGGCGCCCCGGCCGCCTGAGGCGCGGCGGGGTGTGCGGCCGCGGCGTACGGGGCGGCCGGGTGCTGCGGGCCGGCCGGGTGCTGCGGGACCGCGGGCTGCGGGGCCGCCGCGTAGTGCCCCACAGGACCCGGGCCGACGCCCGGACCGGCCGGGCCCGGTACGGCCGGGGGCTCCATGGAGGGGTGCCCGCCGCCCTGCTGCTGGTCCCGGAAGAGATGCGCGAAGGCGTCCGGCTCGTGGTGCTCCTCGCCGGAGTGCGTGACCAGGTCGTCCACGCCCACGAACTGGGTCGTGCGGGGGTTGTCGCCGTACGGCATGTAGTGCGCCGGGCGCTCCGGCTCCGGGGCGGGGGTCTGGGCCCACACGTGGGGGTCGGGGGCGTACGGGGACTGGGCCGGCTGGGAGTACAGCGGCTGCTGCGGCTCGTACGTGCCCGGCGGCGGCGGAGGGTGCGAGGCACGGTCGTAGAGCGCCTCGGCGACCGGGTCCTGGGCGGAGAGGTCCTGTGCCCGGTAGGGGTCCTGGTCGTAGGCGTCCTGGAGGTACATGTCCGCCGCGGGCTGCGGCGGCACCTGGCCGGGCTCGGGCGGCGGCTCGGGGTAGCCCGAGCCGGCCGCGGCCTGGCCACGGTCACCCTCGTACGGCGCGTTCATGGTTACCCCACCTCATCGTCCCCGGGCCCACCGGCCACGACATCGCTCAACGGTCCACTCTCTCACCCGTCCCGGACGGGTCGGCGCTTTCCGGTGCGGTGTCCGGTGTCGGGTCACTCGGCTGCTCCGGGTCGTCTGCCCCGGAGCGGGCGTCGGACTCCTCCTGAAGACGGTCCTCAGGGCCTTCGGGGTTCTCGGGACCGTCGGTGTCCTTCCCCGCCTCCTCGGGGCCGTCCTCTTCGGCCTCCTTGGCGGCGGCGCGCTTGCGCTGGGTGTACATCCGGAAGCCGGCGAGGACGAGCAGCAGGACACCGCCGCCGATGACCAGCATCACGGTGGGCGTGACCTCGGTGACCTTCACATCGAAGCTGACCTCGGTGCCGTACTCCTGGCCGTCCTCGGTGTACAGCTGGGCGATCACGGTCGCCTGGCCGTTGGCGTTGGCGGACGTGGTGAACTTCACGGACTGGCTGTGCCCGCCGGACACCGCGACGCGCTGCTCCTGGTATGCCTCGCCGCCGATCTTGAGGCGGGTGGGATTGGTCGAGGTCAGCCGCAGGACCAGGTGGTCGACGCCCTGCACCAGGTTGTTCTGCACGGTCACCGGGATGGTGGCGCTGCGGCCGGACAGCTTGGTCGGGGACTTGTCGATCAGCTTGACCTGGTCCGTGAGCTCGTCGAGCCATGCCTCCACGCCGGCACGGAAGCCGACCGCCTCGACGGTCCGGCCTCGCCATGACGCGGACATCGCACGGTTTATGGCCCGCCCGAAGGGGGTCGCCACCCGGGACTCGTCGGTGAGGATCACCTGGAAGTTGTCGAGCTTGTCCTGCGTACGCGCGATCTGCTCGAAAGCCGACCGGGGCAGCTCCTGCTTGCGCAGCGAGGAGGGGTACGCGGACGTCGACGGGATCCTCGTGGTGGCGCTCGGGTCGGGTTTGGCCTTGGCGGCTGCGGTGAGGTCCTGGGTCTGGACCCAGTTCCCCTCCTGGAGGGCCCCGATCGCCTGGGCCATCGCCTGGGCCTGGCTCGAGGACGGCATGCGCTGCGGGGCGACGACGATGTTCCGCTGCTTGTCCGTCTGGACGTTCAGCGCCAGGCTCTGGGCCAGGAACTCCTGGACGGCGAGCGTGGCCGAGTCCGCCTTCGTCAGATCGCCCTCGAAGGCCCTGGACAGCCGTGAGTCCGCGACCACCGCCGTGGTGCCGCCGCCGATCGGGCGGGCCGCGGACGGTGTGTAGGTCAGGCCACCGGTCTCCTGGAGGCTGTCGCTGCGGGCGATCACCTTGTCCGCGCCCGCCGAGGTGGCGACCTTGATGATCGACGGGTCGACGGCGCCGTTCACCGGCCAGGCGAAGTCCGTGGTCGGCTTCACATGGAGGATCGGCTCCACCGTGTTCGTGACGACGTCCGTGGCGTCCTTGAGGTGGCTCAGCGAGCCGGTGACGCTCGTGCCGTTGTGGGCGAGGGAGGCCAGGTCCGGGTCCGCGAAGGGCAGTGCGACGACCTCCTTGTCCGCCACGGCCTTCTGCAGGTCGGCTAGCCACTGCTTGGCGACCGCCTGGTGCGTGCCGGCCGTGGTGGTGTGGTCGTCGCCCTGGATCCGGTAGCTGCGCGTCATCGCGTCCACGGAGGCGAGCAGATCGGGGTCGATCACCCAGGTGACGTCGAGGTCCTTGCCGAGGGCCAGCATCTGGGCCAGGCGGCCGCCCGGCGCGATGTCCCTGGCCAGGTCGTCGTTGAGGAAGACCGGCGTCTGCTGTTCACCGGCGCCGGTCCTCGCCGTCATGTGGACGGTGGAGATCAGCGGCCACAGGAACGTCGTCTTCGTCTTGGTGTCGGCCTCGTCCGGCTGCCACGGCAGGAACGTCCGCTGGATGCCGAGCACCTGCTCCCAGGGCTGCGCCGAGGTCTGGCCGGAGAGCGAGACGCCGAGCTCGTAGACGCCGTCCTCGCCGAGGTCGAGCTTGTCGACCGGTACGGAGATGCTGAAGTGCTGGGCGACGTGCGGGGGGAGCTTGGCGAACTTCGCGACGTACTTGCCGCCGACCTCGGAGCCGAGGGAGGTCTGGAGGCTGTCGGACCGGTCGGCGGCGCTGTCGATGGCCGAGCGGATGGTCAGCTCCGGGCCCACGCGCAGGCCCACGTGGGCGCCGGTGACCGACTGCTTCCCGTTGTTCGTCACCGTGCCGGAGACGGTCAGCGTGTCCCCGTCCGAAGGGACGCTGGGGCTGAGCGAGTCCAGTGAGACGGACACCGCGTCCGAGGAGGCGGCCCGGGCGGGCGTCGCGGCGGACAGCTGGAGCAGGCCGGCCAGCAGAGGCGCCCCGGCGAGCAGTGCCCCGGTGCGCCTCAGCCACCGGCGGGCAGGTGAGGGAGTCATCCCCTGGAAGTCTGCCGCCTCGGCCACGCGCTCGCCCGTCCCTCGTCGTCAGTGGTCGTCGGAATGTGCGTCCAGGCATGGTAACGAGGTGCGCTGAGGGGAAGTGCCGCGGTCCGCTCCACAAGATCGGCAGACCCGAACGACATGCACCGTATGTCCCTTATTGAACGGATAGTGGATGTACGTCGCAGGAGCGGAGACTGTGACCCTTATCGCGGGAGATGGTCGCGGGCGTTTAATGGGGGCGCTCCCGGCCGTCCGGGCCACGTACCCTCTTTTGTTGTGCCGAACGCCAATGAAGACACTCCCACTGCCGTGAACCAGGTGCAGCAGCGCGCGGTGAGCGAACCGCTGCGGGTGGCCCCCGTCGCCGACGACCTCGCCCGCCGTTTCCAGGAGGCCGGGTTCTCGCTCGCCCTGGTCGGCGGCTCGGTCCGCGATGCGCTGCTGGGCCGGCTCGGCAATGACCTGGACTTCACCACCGACGCCCGCCCCGAGGACGTACTGAAGATCGTGCGACCGTGGGCGGACGCCGTATGGGAGGTCGGGATCGCGTTCGGCACGGTGGGGGCGCAGAAGGACGGCTACCAGATCGAGGTGACCACCTACCGGTCGGAGGCGTACGACCGGACCTCGCGCAAGCCCGAGGTGTCGTACGGCGACTCCATCGAGGAGGACCTCGTCCGGCGTGACTTCACGGTCAACGCGATGGCCGTGGCGCTGCCGGAGAAGGAGTTCATCGATCCGCACGGCGGGCTCGAGGACCTCGCGGCACGGGTGTTGCGCACCCCGGGCACGCCCGAGGACTCCTTCTCGGACGATCCGCTGCGGATGATGCGTGCCGCGCGCTTTGCCGCCCAGCTCGACTTCGAGGTCGCGCCCGAGGTCGTGACGGCGATGAAGGACATGGCCGGCCGTCTCGAGATCGTGTCGGCGGAGCGGGTCCGGGACGAGCTGAACAAGCTGATCCTGTCCGTGTACCCACGCAAGGGCCTCACGCTCCTGGTCGACACCGGTCTGGCCGATCACGTTCTGCCCGAGCTGCCTGCGTTGCGTCTGGAGAGTGACGAGCACCACCGGCACAAGGACGTCTACGAGCACACGCTGATCGTCCTGGAGCAGGCGATGGCCCTGGAGGAGGCCGGTCCCGATCTGACCCTCCGCCTGGCCGCCCTGCTGCACGACATCGGCAAGCCGCGCACGCGGCGCTTCGAAAAGGACGGCCGGGTCTCGTTCCATCACCACGAGGTGGTCGGGGCGAAGATGACCAAGAAGCGCATGACGGCGCTGAAGTACTCCAACGAGCTGGTGAAGGACGTCTCACGGCTGGTCGAACTCCACCTGCGCTTCCACGGCTATGGCACCGGTGAGTGGACGGACTCCGCGGTCCGCCGCTATGTCCGCGACGCGGGACCGCTTCTCGACCGGCTGCACAAGCTGACCCGCTCCGACTGCACCACCCGGAACAAGCGCAAGGCCATCGCGCTGTCCCGGGCGTACGACGGCTTGGAAGAGCGCATCGCCCAGCTCCAGGAGCAGGAGGAGCTCGACGCGATCCGCCCGGACCTCGACGGCAACCAGATCATGGAGATCCTGGGCGTCGGACCGGGCCCGACGGTGGGCAAGGCCTACAAGCACATGCTGGAGCTCCGACTGGAGCACGGGCCGATGGAGTACGACGCGGCGGTGACGGCACTCAAGGAGTGGTGGGCCGAGCAGGGCTGAGCTTGTGAAACGGCGGCATGTTTCACGTGAAACATGCCGCCGCCGAGATGCGCCGAGGGGCGGTGTTTCACGTGAAACACCGCCCCTCTTCAGGTCTGCCTTACTTCTTGTAGTCGTTCAGGCAGAGCAGGAAGTCGCTGCCGCTCTTCGTCTCGGTGTAGACGTACTTGAAGTCCTTGGCCTTGGTCTCACACGTGACCTGGGCCGAGGTGCCGGAGTACGTACCCTCGACCTTGGCCAGCACCACGTACTGGGCCTTCGCCGACTTGCAGTCGACGACCTCGAGGTCCGGGTCGGAGTCGTTGGTGCTGCCGCGGTGCATGCAGTCGCCGACCTTGGCGGTGGTCGCATCGTCCTGGCTGGCTATGTAGCCACCGATGGCCACACCGATCGCGGCCACGACGATGACGATGTTCTTGATCGTCTTGAAGCCGATCTTGCGCTTGGGCTGCGGGGGCACCGGAGCGTACGGCGCGCCCGGCTGCGGCGGGTAGGGTGCCTGGCCCTGGGGCGGGTACGGGGCCTGGCCCTGCTGCGGGTAGCCGCCCTGCGGCGGGTACGGAGCCTGGCCCTGGGGCGGCGGAGTCGTCACTTTGGGGTCCCCCTAGAACGTGGGTGCGCATGGCTGAACTTGAGTGCGCCTGGCGCGAGGTAAGACCCACGTAAGTTAGCGGTTCCCACTGACAACCCTGAAACCGAGGGGCACTCTGTGTCTTTGATGTGACACTTACCAGCGTTCAAAGCGGGCCATAGCCGCAGCAACTGCCCCGTAGATAACGGCGACCGTGACCACCAGGGCCGGTGAGCGGCCGTCCGGTGGGAGCATCAGGGCAGCGGCTCCGGCGGCGCCGACGAAGGCGACGTTGAACAGGACGTCGTAAACGGAGAAGATCCGGCCGCGGAACCCGTCCTCCACGCAGGACTGCACGATCGTGTCCGTGGCGATCTTCGCCCCCTGGGTGGTCAGCCCCAGGACGAAGGCCGCGACCAGCATCGGGCCGGCGGAGAAGGGCAGACCGAGGGCGGGTTCCAGGACCGCGGCCGTCGCGGCGCACACGGCGATCCAGCGCCCGGGACCGAGCCGTCCGGCCGCCCAGGGTGTCACCAGGGCGGCCGCGAAGAAGCCGGCGCCGGACACCCCCAACGCGAGACCGAGCAGGCGGAGTCCGCCCTCCGGGCTGGAGGAGAGGGCGTACCGGCACAGCATCAGCACCATGACCAGCAGCGCGCCGTAGCAGAAGCGCATCAGTGTCATCGTGAGCAGTGCCCAGACGGCCTCCCGGCGCTGCGGCGCGGCCAGATGCCGTACGGCGGCCAGCAGTTCCCGCGCGGTGCCCACGAGTGCCGTACCGAGGTGCGGAAGTTCATGGTTCCGGTCGGGGCCGAGCAGTCCGGGAGCCATGGTCAGCGAGGTGAGGGACGCGCACAGGTAGAGGGCTGCGCCCAGCAGGACCACCGCGGCGTCCGAGTCCGCCACCACCAGCCGTACGAGGAAGGCCAGACCGCCGCCCGCGGTCGCGGCGAGCGTTCCGGCGGTCGGCGAGACGGAGTTGGCCATCACCAGGCGCTCGGTGTCGACCACGCGCGGCAGGGAGGCGGAGAGTCCGGCGAGAACGAAGCGGTTGACGGCCGTGACGCACAGCGCGGAGACATAGAACAGCCAGTCCGGCACCTGGCTGACCATCAGGACGGCGGTGGCCGCCGCCAGCACGGAGCGCAACAGGTTGCCGTACACGAAGACCTGACGGCGCCGCCAGCGGTCCAGCAGGACACCCGCGAAGGGGCCGACGAGGGAGTACGGGAGCAGCAGTACCGCCATCGCCGAGGCGATCGAGGTGGCCGAGGTCTGTTTCTCGGGGGAGAAGACGACGTACGCGGCGAGCGCGATCTGATAGACGCCGTCGGCGCCCTGGGAGAGCAGGCGTACGGCGAGCAGGCGCCGGAAGTTCCGGAAGCGGAGCAGGACGCGCAGGTCGCGAACGACGGGCATGGGGCACAGCCTCACACATGCGGGAGGGTCCCCGGGTCTGGAAACCCGGGGACCCTCACAGCCCTGGCAGGAGCGTTCTCGGAGGAGCGCCGGTCCTAGCGCTCGACCTCGCCGCGGATGAACTTCTCGACGTTCTCGCGGGCCTCGTCGTCGAAGTACTGGACCGGCGGGGACTTCATGAAGTACGAGGACGCGGAGAGGATCGGGCCGCCGATGCCGCGGTCCTTGGCGATCTTCGCGGCGCGCAGGGCGTCGATGATGATGCCGGCGGAGTTCGGGGAGTCCCAGACCTCGAGCTTGTACTCCAGGTTCAGCGGGACCTCGCCGAAGGCGCGGCCCTCGAGGCGGACGTACGCCCACTTGCGGTCGTCCAGCCAGGCGACGTAGTCGGACGGGCCGATGTGGACGTTCTTCTCGCCGAGGTCCCGGTCGGGGATCTGGGAGGTGACGGCCTGCGTCTTGGAGATCTTCTTGGACTCCAGGCGGTCACGCTCGAGCATGTTCTTGAAGTCCATGTTGCCGCCGACGTTCAGCTGCATCGTGCGCTCCAGGCGCACACCACGGTCCTCGAACAGCTTCGCCATGACGCGGTGCGTGATGGTGGCGCCGACCTGGGACTTGATGTCGTCACCGACGATCGGGACGCCCGCCTCGGTGAACTTGTCCGCCCACTCCTTGGTGCCGGCGATGAAGACCGGGAGGGCGTTGACGAAGGCGACCTTGGCGTCGATGGCGCACTGGGCGTAGAACTTCGCTGCGTCCTCGGAACCGACGGGCAGGTAGCAGACGAGCACGTCGACCTGCTTGTCCTTGAGGACCTGGACGACGTCGACCGGCTCCTCGGCGGACTCCTCGATAGTGAGGCGGTAGTACTTGCCGAGGCCGTCGAGGGTGTGGCCGCGCTGGACCGTGACGCCGGTGTTCGGAACGTCGGCGATCTTGATGGTGTTGTTCTCGGAGGCGCCGATCGCGTCCGCGAGGTCGAGGCCGACCTTCTTGGAGTCCACGTCGAAGGCGGCGACGAACTCCACGTCACCGACGTGGTAGTCGCCGAACTGCACGTGCATCAGGCCGGGGACCTTCGACGCCGCGTCGGCGTCCTTGTAGTACTCGACTCCCTGCACCAGCGACGCGGCGCAGTTGCCCACGCCGACGATGGCTACGCGAACCGAACCCATTCCGGTTGCTCCCTGTGTGTACGAGTGAGGCCCTGAGTGGGCTTCACGTGGCGGTGTCGCCGGGCGTATCCGTCCCAGGGGTGTCCCCGGGACGGGGCAGGCCGCCCGTCGCTCCAAATGATGTGTCCTGCTGAGCGGACCCCCCGGACGCGGAACCCCTGAGGTCCCGCCCGGCCCGCTCGCTCTCGATGAGCTCGTTCAGCCAGCGCACTTCGCGCTCCACGGACTCCATCCCGTGGCGCTGGAGCTCAAGCGTGTAGTCGTCGAGTCGCTCCCGGGTACGGGCCAGCGAGGCGCGCATCTTCTCCAGGCGCTCCTCCAGCCGACTGCGGCGGCCCTCCAGTACGCGCATGCGCACGTCGCGTGACGTCTGCCCGAAGAAGGCGAACCGGGCGGCGAAGTGCTCGTCCTCATACGCGTCGGGGCCGGTCTGCGAGAGCAGCTCCTCGAAGTGCTCCTTACCTTCCGCCGTCAGCCGATAGACGATCTTGGCGCGGCGTCCCGCGAGGGGGGCGGCCAGGGCGTCCTCGTGGGTGCTGCCCGGCTCTTCGATCAACCAGCCGTTGGCGACCAGCGTCTTGAGGCAGGGGTAGAGCGTCCCGTAGCTGAACGCACGGAACACACCCAGTGACGTGTTGAGTCGTTTGCGCAGCTCATAGCCGTGCATCGGAGACTCACGGAGCAGGCCGAGTACGGCGAACTCGAGGATGCCGGAACGCCGGCTCATCGTCGCCTCCTCTCGTCCTTATCTCTCGCTGATGTATCGACTCGATACATCACGACGATAGAACGGCCTTCCGCATGCGACAAGAGCGGGGACGGTGAACGGGATCACATCACCGATTCGTAGGAGGCAAGTTGCCTGATTTGGGATGAATATACGGAAAGGCGGGTTTTGGCGGTGCGTAGTCTGTGCGGCATGCACACCGCCGGGAACCAAGTGACGTCTGGGGAGCGTCCATGTCCTCGGTGCAGTACGGGTGAATGCAAAACCGACCACATCCGTACTTCGGGGGGACCGGAAACCAGCCGCCTTTTCCAGGCGCGCAAGGGTGCGCCTGCCCGAGGAGTAATCGTTCGATGAGCGAGCACCGTCGCAAACCGCCGCCGCCGCAGGGAGGCGGACGTGCCGCGGCCCGACGCGGCCAGTCCGGCTCGTCCTCCGGCCGCCGTGCGGCACCGCGAGGCGCCACCGGGTCCCCTTCCGACTCCTATGGGTCCGATGCCTATGGGTCCAGAGGTGAGGAGCGCCCCTACGGCAGCCGTGCCGAGGCCCGTCGGGCGGCGCAGAGAAGTACGGGAGGCCGCCGCAGAGCGGTCGACGAGGGGCCGGGTGGCCGACGTGGTGGCCCGGGCGGGCCGGGGCGCGGCAGAGGCCGCGCGGTTCCGCCCGCCAAGAAGCGGTTCATCGACTACCCGCGCTACAACAAGGACGGGTGGCACCGCTGGGTGCCTTCCTGGAAACTCGTCACCGGGCTGTTCATCGGCTTCATCGGCAGCCTCGTGGCCATGGTCGGTGTCGGCTACGCCATGGTCTCCATCCCCAATGAGAACGACGCGGCCAAGTCCCAGAACAACGTCTACTACTGGGCCGACGGCTCGCAGATGGTCGCGACGGGCACGGGTGTGAACCGTCAGAACGTCACCATCGACCAGATCCCCCAGGCCATGCAGTGGGCGGTGATCTCGGCCGAGAACAAGAGCTTCTACCAGGACTCGGGTGTAGACCCCATGGGTATCGCGCGCGCCCTGGCCAACATGGCCCGGGGCGGTGAGACGCAGGGTGGCTCGACGATCACCCAGCAGTTCGTCAAGAACACCTACCTGAGCCAGAACCAGACGCTCTCCCGCAAGTTCAAGGAGATGTTCATCTCCATCAAGGTGGGCACGAAGCTCACCAAGCCGCAGATCCTGCAGGGCTACCTGAACACCTCGTACTACGGCCGTGGCGCCTACGGCATCCAGGCCGCCGCTCAGACCTACTACGGCGTGGACGCGGTCAGTCTCCAGCCGAGTCAGTGCGCCTTCCTCGCCGCGCTGCTCAAGGGCCCGACGTACTACGACCCGGCCGGCAACTCGGACATCGACCCCGCGGCCGACGCCAAGTCCAACCGCAAGCGCTCCCAGGAACGCTGGAGCTGGATTCTCGGCGAGATGCACAAGGACAAGCGCATCACGGATCAGCAGTACCAGGATGCGATCAAGAAGTACCCCACGCCTCAGGGCCGCAAGGCGACCAAGGGCATGACCGGCCAGATCAGCTACCTGGCCGACACGGCGAAGAAGTACGTCCTGGCGCACTCCCACGTCACGGAGGCGGAGTTCGACAAGGGCGGCTACCAGATCTACACGACCTTCGACAAGTCCAAGGTCAACGCCCTGAGCGCGGCCGTGAAGAAGATCGAGAAGCAGCGCCTGAACCCGAAGACGCGCGAGAAGGACAAGTACGTCCAGTTCGGCGCGGCCTCGGTGGTGCCCAATGACGGAAAAATCGTCGCCCTGTACGGCGGCGCGGGCTACGAGAACAACCACTTCACCAACAACGCGGACACCTCGGGTGTCCCCGTGGGATCGACATGGAAGCCGTTCGTGCTTGCGGCGGCCATGCAGTACGGCACGTACAAGACGGACGGGGTCGGGGTCTCGCCGCTGAGCAAGTACAACGGCAACGACCATCTCAAGGTCAGAAACGAGGACGGCTCGTTCGTTCTGAACAAGGACAACTCGGTCTTCTACCAGAACAACGAGAGCAACCACGCCTGGGGCTACATCACCCTGCGCAAGGCGATGGAGCAGTCCATCAACACGCCGTTCGTGCAGCTCGGCTGGGACGTGGGCATGTCGCACGTGAGGGACGTGGCCAAGAGGGCCGGCATCCTGGACAAGAGCTTCGCCGGGCTCAACCCGTCCTTCGCGCTCGGAACCTCCACTCCCAGCGCGATCCGTATGGCCGACGCCTACGCGACCTTCGCGGCCTCCGGCACGCACGCGGATCCGTACTCGGTCACCAAGGTCAAGAAGGACGGGCAGCCGCTCCCGAGCTTCGAGAAGCCGAAGCGCACGACGGCGATCCCCGAGGACGTGGCGAACAACGTCACGGACACCCTCCAGAACGTGATCCAGAACGGTACGGGTCAGAACGCCAAGGCCCTGGGCCGTACGGCGGCGGGCAAGACCGGTACCACCGACAGCAACAAGTCGGCCTGGTTCGTCGGCTACACCCGGCAGCTGTCGACGTCCGTCGCAATGTTCCGGGAGAACCCGAAGGACCACGAGCTGCTCTCCATGAACGGTACGGCCGGTGTGGCATCCATCCACGGTGGTGACATCCCGACCTCCGTGTGGACGGAGTACATGAAGGCCGCACTCGAGGGCACCAACGACCTCCCCTTCCCGGAGGCAGCCAAGATCGGTGAGGTCGCGGACGAGGCGGGCGCTCCCTCCCCGACCCCGTCGGTCACCATCACGCCGAGCGAGACCCCGAGCGAGACGCCCAGCGCCACGCCGAGCGAGACGGCCACCTCGCCGTCTCCCTCCGCGAGCGAGTCCTGCAGGTTCAAGTTCAACTGCGGCAACACCAATGGCGGCGACACCAGCGGCACAGACGGTGGGGTGACCTCATCGCCGACTCCAACGGATACGTCGAGTACCGGTAGCACCAGAGGCAACGGCAATGGCAACGGAGGATTCTTCGGAGGACCGGCAGGCTAGTCGGTGAACCGACCGGTTGGTGATCATTTCGCCCGCCGAGGGTGTTTCACGTGAAACATGGGCCGCCGTACCTCACGAGGTGCGGCGGCCTTCGGCGTACTCCTAGACACGTACGGCAGGATGTGCCCCATGCCCAGTGCAGAAACGACGCCCACGAGCGTGCGCGAGCCGGATCTGGTGCGGCCGACCAGGGAGGACGAGGTCGCCGCGGCCGGCAGTGAGCTGATCGGCGGCCCCGTCGGCCGCTACGCCTTGATCGGAAGGACCTGGTGGACCCCGGTACGGGTCGTCGTGCTGGTGGCGATCGGCATGTTCGCCCTCGGCCTGGTCCAGAAGGCGCCGTGCTACGACGGCGCCTGGTTCTTCGGCGCCAGTTCGCAGTACACGCACGCCTGCTACTCGGACATCCCGCACCTCTACCAGGGACGTGGCTTCGCCGACGGGCTCGTGCCGTACTTCGACAAGCTCCAGGGCGACATGGAGTACCTCGAGTACCCGGTCCTCACCGGTGTGTTCATGGAGGTGGCCGCCTGGCTCACACCCGGCAGCGGCAGCCTCCAGCACCAGGAGCAGGTGTACTGGTTCGTCAACGCCGGGATGCTGATGGTGTGCGCCGCCGTCATCGCCGTCTGCGTGAGCCGTACGCACGCCCGGCGCCCCTGGGACGGCCTGCTGGTCGCCCTGGCGCCCGCCTTCGCGCTCACCGCCACCATCAACTGGGACCTGCTGGCGGTCGCACTGACGGCCGCGGCGATGCTGATGTGGTCGCGGGGCCGTTCCCTCGCGTTCGGCGTCCTGCTGGGGCTTGCCACGGCCGCCAAGCTCTATCCCGTCCTGCTGCTCGGCGCGCTGCTCGTGCTGTGCTGGCGCGCGGGCAAGTGGCGGGACTTCGGCAAGGCACTGGGCGGTGCGACGGTCGCCTGGCTGGCCGTGAATCTGCCAGTGATGGCGTTCGCCTTCGAGGGCTGGTCGAAGTTCTACACGTTCAGCCAGGAGCGGGGCGTGGACTTCGGTTCCTTCTGGCTGATCTGGGCCCAGAACTCGGCGAGCCCGCCCAGCACGGACACGGTCAACACGCTCGCCACGCTGCTGATGCTGCTGTGCTGCGCGGGAATCGCGGTGCTCACCTTCACCGCTCCGCGCCGTCCGCGCTTCGCCCAGCTCGCCTTCCTGATCGTGGCGGCCTTCATTCTGACCAACAAGGTCTACTCGCCGCAGTACGTGCTGTGGCTGGTGCCGCTGGCGGCGCTGGCCCGGCCGAAGTGGCGTGACTTCCTGATCTGGCAGGCGTGCGAGGTGGCGTACTTCCTCGGGATCTGGATGTACCTGGCGTACACGACGAGCGGAGACGCCCACAAGGGACTGCCGACCCATGGATACCACTGGGCGATCGCGGTGCACCTGCTGGGCACGCTGTACCTGTGCGGCGTGGTCGTACGGGACGCCCTCATGCCGGAGCGCGACGTGGTGCGCCGCTCCGGTGACGACGACCCCTCGGGCGGAGTGCTCGACGGCGCGGCGGACGTCTTCGTGCTCGGCTCGGCGGCCCATCCCCCGCGGCACGCCGCCCATTTCGACGCTCCTCAGGTGGATTGGGGCAGCCGGGGGCCTGGGCCTTCGGCGGACGGTTCGCTCTGAGCGAACAGGGTGTTGGGCCGGAGGCCACCGGTGTGGCGTCGTCTGGAAGCCGCATGAAAAGGGCCGTACACGGATCTCCGTGTACGGCCTTTCGGCTGCCGGGAGGCGTGTCAGCGGTCCACGAGCCGGTCGAACTGCGTGGTGGTGTGCCGCAGATGGGCCACCAGCTCCTCACCGACCTCCGGCTCGGGTGCGTCCGCCGGCACGAACAGGATCGACACCTGCATGTGCGGCGGCTCGGCGAACCAGCGCTGCTTGCCGCCCCAGACGAACGGAGAAAGGTTCCGGTTCACGGTCGCCAGGCCGGCCCGTGCGACGCCCTTGGCGCGCGGCATGACGCCGTGCAGCGCCTTCGGGGCCTCCAGACCCACCCCGTGCGACGTACCGCCCGCCACGACCACCAGGTAGCCGTCGGAGGCCGCCTTCTGCTGGCGGTAGCCGAACCGGTCCCCCTTGGCGACGCGCGTGACGTCCAGGACCGCCCCGCGGTACTCGGTGGCCTCGTGGTCCCCCAGCCACAGCCGCGTGCCGATCCGGGCGCGGAAGCGGGTCTGCGGGAACTGCTGCTGGAGCCGGGCGAGTTCGTCGGCCTTGAGGTGGCTGACGAACATCGTGTGCAGCGGCAGCCGGGCCGCGCGCAGCCGGTCCATCCAGCCGATGACCTCCTCGACGGCGTCCGAGCCGTCGGTGCGGTCCAGCGGCAGATGGATGGCGAAGCCCTCCAGCCGGACGTTCTCGATGGCGGAGTGCAGCTGCGGCAGGTCCTGCTCGCTGATGCCATGCCGCTTCATCGTGGACATCACCTCGATGACCACACGGGCGCCCACGAGGCCGTACACGCCGTCGATGGACGACACCGAGCGGATGACCCGGTCGGGCAGCGGCACGGGCTCCTCGCCCCGCCGGTACGGCGTCAGCACCAGCAGGTCACCGCCGAACCAGTCCTTTATGCGCGCGGCCTCGTACGTCGTGCCGACGGCGAGGACGTCCGAGCCCAGGCGCGTGGCCTCCTCGGCCAGGCGCTCGTGCCCGAAGCCGTAGCCGTTGCCCTTGCAGACCGGGACGAGCCCCGGGAACTGCTCCTGCACGTGCTTGTGGTGCGCACGCCAGCGCGCGGTGTCGACGTAGAGCGTGAGCGCCATGGCCGGACCTGGAACCTTTCTCGTGGCTGCGGTGTGTCAGAGGTATGGAAGCACCGAATGGGACATCAGCGACGCGACATGTAGATGTCGAGAGCCTTGTGGAGCAGCTTGTTCAGCGGGAAGTCCCACTCGCCGAGGTACTCGGCGGCCTGCCCCCCGGTGCCCACCTTGAACTGGATCAGGCCGAAGAGGTGGTCGGTCTCGTCCAGCGAGTCGGAGATGCCGCGCAGGTCGTAGACCGTCGCGCCGAGCGCGTAGGCGTCGCGCAGCATCCGCCACTGCATCGCGTTCGAGGGCCGGACCTCACGGCCGATGTTGTCGGAGGCGCCGTAGGAGTACCAGACGTGCCCGCCGACGATCAGCATGGTCGCCGCCGAGAGGTTCACGCCGTTGTGGCGGGCGAAGTACAGCCGCATGCGATTGGGGTCCTCGCTGTTGAGGGCCGTCCACATGCGCTGGAAGTACGACAGCGGGCGGGGCCGGAAGTGGTCGCGCACGGCCGTGATCTCGTACAGCCGCTGCCACTCCTCGAGGTCCTGGTAGCCACCCTGGACGACCTCGACGCCGGCCTTCTCGGCCTTCTTGATGTTGCGGCGCCACAGCTGGTTGAAGTTCTTGTGGACCTCTTCCAGGGAGCGGTTGGCCAGCGGCACCTGGAAGACGTAACGCGGCTGTACGTCGCCGAAGCCGGCCCCGCCGTCCTCGCCCTGCTGCCAGCCCATACGGCGCAGCTTGTCGGCCACCTCGAAGGCGCGCGGCTCGATGAAGTCGGCCTCGATGTCGCGCAGGCGCTTCACGTCCGGGTTCTGGATGCCCTGCTTGATGGAGTTGGCCTCCCAGCGCCGGATGATCACCGGGGGGCCCATCTTCACGGAGAAGGCGCCCTGCTGCTTGAGGTGGGCCAGCATCGGCTGGATCCAGTCGTCCAGATTCGGCGCGAACCAGTTGATGACCGGGCCCTCGGGAAGATAGGCGAGGTAGCGCTTGATCTTGGGCAGTTGGCGGTAGAGGACCAGGCCCGCGCCGACCATCTCGCCGGTGCGGTCGTCGAACCAGCCGAGGTTCTCGGATCGCCACTCCGCCTTGACGTCGGCCCAGGCCGGGACCTGCATGTGGCTAGCCGCCGGCAGGCTCTGGATGTATGCCAGATGCTGTTCGCGGCTGATGGTCCTCAGGGTCAGGCTCATGTCGGGGCGCTCCTCGGGCTGGTGTGTCCCCATGGGTACAGGGGCTCCGGCTCTCGCGCCGAAGCCTACTGCGCCTTGCGAGCGCCCCGACTGGGCGCACGGGTCCTTCGCCCCGGCCTGTCGCGCGCCGAGGCGATCAGGGGTGTTCTACGGATGTTCGAGGGACGGTGTCCGGGCGGTCATCCGCTGAGTCCGCCGAACAGTCCGCCGTGCGCCATTCCCAGGTAGAAACCGACGGCCGAGGCACCGAGACCCAGGATCAGACCGAGGCGCTCACGCGTGGTCTCCGAGATCCACTGCCCGTATGCGCCGGTGAAGATCCCCACCAGGCCCGTCCAGGAACTGATCAGGTGGAGGTTGTCGAACATCGCCGTGATGAAGGACGTCACACCCAGAACCAGCGTCACCACGGTCAACGCGTCCTGGAGGGGATGAGGTTTGCCGTCCGTCGCGAGGAAGGATCCGGCGGTGTTGGGTCGCAATGCCTGTTGTGCCATGGGGCACCTCCTGCGAAAGGCGGCGCATCGTAGCGCCATACACACCCGACGTGTACAGATTGGCGGTCCCCCCGGCCGGATTTCAACCGGAAGCCGGTGTGCGGGTACTCTGTACCCTCTGCAGCGGTGTCTGCCCAGGCCACGGCGGAGGCTCCCGGCGGGAGCCTCCGATTGTCAGTGGCGGCTGTTTTACTGACAGACACTGTTGCGTACGCATCACAACCCTCCTGCCACGGAACGACCGTGGCCGCTGAGTCCAAAGGAGGTGGGTTCCACATGCGTCACTACGAGGTGATGGTCATCCTCGACCCCGATCTGGAGGAGCGCGCTGTCGCCCCCCTGATCGAGAACTTCCTCTCCGTCGTCCGTGAGGGCAACGGCAAGGTGGAGAAGGTCGACACCTGGGGCCGTCGTCGTCTCGCGTACGAGATCAAGAAGAAGCCCGAGGGCATCTACTCGGTCATCGACCTGCAGGCCGAGCCTGCGGTCGTCAAGGAGCTCGACCGCCAGATGAACCTGAACGAGTCGGTCCTCCGGACCAAGGTCCTCCGCCCCGAGACCCACTGAGCTCTCCCGCTCAGCTGATCTCGGATTTCGAGTAGCAGCAACCAAGCAGCCAGAGCAAACCCGCCGAGAGGTTCCCCCATGGCAGGCGAGACCGTCATCACGGTCGTCGGCAATCTTGTCGACGACCCCGAGCTGCGCTTCACCCCGTCCGGTGCGGCGGTCGCGAAGTTCCGCGTCGCGTCCACTCCCCGCACCTTCGACCGTCAGACGAACGAGTGGAAGGACGGCGAAAGCCTCTTCCTGACCTGCTCGGTCTGGCGTCAGGCGGCGGAGAACGTCGCCGAGTCGCTCCAGCGAGGCATGCGCGTCATCGTGCAGGGCCGGCTGAAGCAGCGGTCCTACGAGGACCGTGAGGGCGTCAAGCGCACGGTCTACGAGCTGGACGTCGAGGAAGTCGGCGCCAGCCTGCGCAACGCCACGGCCAAGGTCACCAAGACCGCCGGTGGCGCTCGCGGTGGCCAGGGCGGTTACAGCGGCGGTGGCGGCCAGGGTGGCGGCGGCTGGGGCGGAGGCTCCGGTGGCGGCCAGCAGGGCGGCGCTCCTGCCGACGACCCGTGGGCGACCGGCGCTCCCGCCGGTGGCAACCAGGGTGGCGGCGGCTGGGGCGGAAACTCCGGCGGCGGTGGCGGCGGCTACTCGGACGAGCCCCCCTTCTAGGTCTTCGGACCGAGGGCGGGTCGTACCCAAACTTCTTGATCACACAGGAGAAACACCATGGCGAAGCCGCCTGTGCGCAAGCCGAAGAAGAAGGTCTGCGCTTTCTGCAAGGACAAGGTCACGTACGTGGACTACAAGGACACGAACATGCTGCGGAAGTTCATTTCCGACCGCGGCAAGATCCGTGCCCGCCGCGTGACCGGCAACTGCACGCAGCACCAGCGTGACGTCGCCACGGCCGTCAAGAACAGCCGTGAGATGGCGCTGCTGCCCTACACGTCCACCGCGCGATAAGGGAAGGGTGACCGACACATGAAGATCATCCTCACCCACGAGGTCTCCGGCCTCGGCGCCGCCGGCGACGTCGTCGACGTCAAGGACGGTTACGCTCGCAACTACCTCATCCCGCGGAAGTTCGCTATCCGCTGGACCAAGGGTGGCGAGCAGGACGTGGCGCAGATCCGCCGCGCCCGCAAGATCCACGAGATCCAGACCATCGAGCAGGCCAACTCTGTGAAGGCCCAGCTCGAGGGCGTCAAGGTCCGCCTGGCCGTTCGCTCCGGCGACTCCGGCCGTCTCTTCGGTTCCGTCACCCCGGCCGACATCGCCTCCGCGATCAAGGCTTCCGGTGGCCCCGAGGTCGACAAGCGCCGCATTGAGCTCGGCGCGCCGATCAAGACCCTGGGCGCCCACGAGACGTCCGTGCGTCTGCACCCCGAGGTTGCCGCCAAGGTCAGCATCGAGGTCGTCGCGGCCTGATCGCCGCGTGATCGCCGTGCTCGCATGAGCCGGTGAAAGGGGCCGCATCCTTCACGGGATGCGGCCCCTTTCTGGTGCCCGGGGTCGCTTTTCTGGTGCCCGAGGTCGTTGCCGCTCGCTCATGTTTCACGTGAAACGGCCGACGAGTCCGAAACGGTCAGCTGATCCGAAACAGTCAGCGCGTCGCACCCGTCACGATCCAGCGGCCCGAGCGGGCGCGCAGCCAGAGGGTCAGCATCCTGACCGTCATCATGAGCGTCATGGCCGCCCAGAGCGCGGTGAGGCCACCGCCCAGCGTGGGTACGAGCAGCGCGACCGGGGTGAACACCGCCAAGGTCACCACCATCGCCCAGGCCAGGTAGGGCCCGTCCCCGGCGCCCATCAGGACGCCGTCCAGGACGAAGACGATTCCGCAGATGGGCTGGGAGAGGGCCACCATCAGCAGTGCGGGCAGTGCCGCACCCTTCACCACGGAGTCGCTGGTGAACAGCGGGAGGAACAGCGGTCGGGCGGCCACCACGAGCAGACCCAGTACGACACCGGTGGCGATGCCCCACTGGACCATGCGGCGGCAGGCCTCGCGGGCGCCCTGGGCGTCGTCCGCGCCGAGATGGCGCCCGATGATGGCCTGGCCCGCGATCGCGATGGCGTCGAGAGCGAAGGCCAGCAGGCTCCACAAGGAGAGGATGATCTGGTGGGCGGCCATGTCGGCGTCACCGAGGCGTGCCGCGACAGCCGTGGCGATCATGAGGATCGCCCGCAGCGACAGCGTCCGGACCAGCAAGGGGGCGCCGGCCTGGGCGGAAGCCCTGATGCCCGCGGCGTCGGGGCGCAGGGACGCCCCGTGCTTACGGGCGCCCCGGACCACCACGGCGAGATAGACCGCCGCCATGCCGCACTGGGCGATGACGGTGCCCCAGGCGGAGCCGGCGATGCCGAGCCCGACACCGTAGACGAGTCCGATGTTGAGGGCGGCATTGGAGAGGAAGCCCGCGACGGCGACGTACAGCGGGGTTCTGGTGTTCTGGAGTCCGCGCAGGACGCCGGTCGCGGCGAGCACGACCAGCATGGCCGGGATGCCCAGCGCCGAGATGCGCAGATAGGTCGTCGCAAAGGGAGCGGCGGTGTGCGATGTGCCGAAGAGGGACACAAGGCCCGGGGCCAGGGGCAGGACGGCGGTGATGACCGCGGCTCCGAGCAGGAGCGCGAGCCAGATGCCGTCCATGCCCTGGCGTATGGCCGCCTGGAGGTCGCCCGCGCCGACGCGGCGCGCGACGGCGGCCGTGGTGGCGTAGGCGAGGAAGACGAAGACGCTCACGGCAGTCGTGAGGAGGGCCGAGGCTACACCGAGGCCGGCCAGCTGGGCGGTGCCGAGATGGCCGACGATCGCGCTGTCGGCCATGACGAACAGCGGCTCGGCGACGAGTGCACCGAAGGCCGGGACGGCCAGCGCGACGATCTCGCGGTCGTGCCGTCGTCGGGTGGGCCCGGGGATCGTGGGAGCCAGTGGCATGAGCACTAATCTAATCGTCCACAGGTAAGAGGTGCAAATGGCATCTGATCCTTACCTCTCATCTGGCGCCGCGTGGTCTCGCATAGCGTTCGAACCGATCTTGATCCGACTGGGGAAGTTTTTCTTCTGCACAGCCGGTGGACGACAACGCTGCAGGTCAGAGTGATTTGCCAAGGGGATTCGAGGGCTTGTTCACAGGGCTGTCCACCGGGTCGTGCACAGGTTTTGCCAGTTTCTCCACAGCATCCGGGCCGTCGTCCACATGGCCTGTGGATAACCAGATTGGCTGACGGTGCCGACGGGCCTAACGTGGTCCGGCGCCCGCTCCGTCCGCCGACCTCGGAAACGTCACAAATCCGACGCGACAGAACCGGAGTTGGGCCTCTCAACTGTCAGTGTCGTGCCGTAGAAATGAGGGGCACGGCGAGGTCCGCTGGGCGGACGGGAGGAGGTGGCTCGGTGAGCATTTCCGAGCCCTTGGACGACCCGTGGGCCGACAGCGGTCCCAGTGATCGTCTGCCCGCCTCCCGTCGGCGTGGGGACGGCGGCGGCCGGAGCCGTGACGAGCAGCACGACCGGGGCCGGGAGAACGGTGAGTGGGACGGCGGCGGCTCGGCCTTCGAGCGGGTGCCGCCGCAGGACCTCGACGCCGAGCAGTCCGTTCTCGGCGGCATGCTGCTGTCCAAGGACGCCATCGCGGACGTCGTCGAGGTCCTCAAGGGCCATGACTTCTACAAGCCCGCCCACGAGACGATCTACCAGGCGATCCTCGACGTCTACGCGAAGGGCGAGCCGGCCGACCCCATCACGATCGCCGCCGAGCTCACCAAGCGCGGCGAGATCAACAAGGTCGGCGGCGCCTCGTATCTGCACACGCTCGTCCAGACCGTGCCGACCGCGGCCAACGCCGAGTACTACGCGGAGATCGTCCGCGAGCGGGCCGTACTGCGCCGCCTAGTCGAGGCCGGCACCCGCATCACACAGATGGGATACGCGGCCGACGACGACGTCGACGAGATCGTCAACCGCGCCCAGGCCGAGATCTACGCCGTCACGGAGCAGCGCACCAGCGAGGACTACCTGCCCCTTGGCGACATCATGGAGGGCGCCCTCGACGAGATCGAGGCCATCGGCTCGCGCAGCGGTGAGATGACCGGTGTGCCCACCGGCTTCACGGACTTCGACTCGCTGACGAACGGGCTGCACCCGGGCCAGATGATCGTCATCGCGGCACGTCCCGCCATGGGTAAGTCGACGCTCGCACTGGACTTCGCCCGGGCCGCTTCGATCAAGCACAACCTGCCGAGCGTCATCTTCTCGCTCGAAATGGGCCGCAACGAGATCGCGATGCGTCTGCTGTCCGCGGAGGCCCGAGTCGCCCTGCACCACATGCGCTCGGGCACCATGACCGACGAGGACTGGACGCGACTGGCCCGCCGTATGCCGGACGTCTCCGCGGCCCCCCTCTACATCGACGACTCCCCGAACCTGTCGATGATGGAAATCCGTGCCAAGTGCCGCCGTCTGAAGCAGCGCAACGACCTCAAGCTGGTCGTCATCGACTACCTCCAGCTGATGCAGTCCGGCGGCTCCAAGCGGGCCGAGAGCCGCCAGCAGGAGGTTTCGGACATGTCCCGTAACCTCAAGCTGCTCGCCAAGGAGCTGGAGGTCCCGGTCATCGCGCTCTCCCAGCTGAACCGTGGCCCCGAACAGCGCACCGACAAGAAGCCGATGGTCTCCGACCTGCGTGAGTCCGGCTCCATCGAGCAGGACGCCGACATGGTCATCCTGCTGCACCGCGAGGACGCGTACGAGAAGGAGTCCCCGCGCGCGGGCGAGGCCGACCTGATCGTCGCCAAGCACCGTAACGGTCCGACCGCGACGATCACGGTGGCCTTCCAGGGCCACTACTCGCGGTTCGTGGACATGGCACAGACCTGAGAAATGAACTCGACGCACGTCGCCGCACCGGATGGACTGGGCTCATGACGACATCGCAGGAAGAGCTGCTAACCGGTACACGACGCGCGCTGCTGCACCGGATCGCCGTGGCGCAGGCGGAAGGGCGGGCGCCGTCACTGGTGGCGGCTGTGGTGAGGGACGGCAGGGCCGTGTGGCACGGTGCGCGGACCTCGGTGGACGGGCACGCGCCGGACGAGCACGTGCAGTACCGGATCGGTTCGATCACCAAGACCTTCACCGCCGTCCTCGTGCTGCGGCTGCGCGACGAGGGACTGCTCGACCTCGGTGACCCCCTCGAGAAGCATCTGCCGGGCACCGGTGCGGGGGAGGCCACCATCGCCGAACTGCTCGCGCACACCGGCGGGCTGGCGGCGGAGTCGCCCGGCCCGTGGTGGGAGCGCACACCTGGGTCGCTGCGCCCCGAACTCACCGATGTGCTCGGCGAGCAGCCCTTCCTGCACCCCGTCGGCCGCCGCCACCACTACTCGAACCCCGGCTACACGCTGCTGGGCGCGCTGGTGGAGGAGCTGAGGGGAGCCCCCTGGGAGGACGTCCTGCGGCGCGAGATCCTCGAACCTCTGGGCCTGAGCCGTACAAGTGCGCAGCCCCTGGCACCGCATGCGGGCGGCTGGGCCGTGCATCCGTGGGCCGATGTGATACTTCCTGAGCCCGCCGAGGATCTCGGGAGAATGGCTCCGGCCGGGCAGCTCTGGTCCACCTCCGGTGACTTGGCGCGGTTCGCCGCCTTCCTGGCCGCGGGGGACGATCGGGTGCTGAGCGCGGAGTCGGTACGGGAGATGCGCACGCCGGCCGCGCCGGCCGAGGCCGCGGATGTGGCGGACGGCGCCTCGTACGGACTCGGCCTGCAGATCCAGCACCGGAACGGGCGGCTGCTGGTGGGGCACTCGGGTTCGCTGCCGGGCTTCCTGGCGAACCTCGTCATCAGCGTGGCGGACGATGTCGCGGCCGTGGTGCTGGCGAACTGCACCTCCGGCCCGGTGCTGTCCGCGGTGGGCGCCGATCTCGTGCGCATTGTCGCCGAGGCCGAGCCACGCATCCCGGAGCCGTGGCGGCCGCTGCGGGAAGCCGACCCGTCCGTGGTGGAGCTGGCGGGCCAGTGGTACTGGGGCACGCAGGCCTTCGCCCTGCGGGTGACGGCCGACGGGCTCATTTCGCTCGGGCCGCTGTCCGGCAACGGCCGTCGGTCACGCTTCCAGGCCAACGACGACGGCACCTGGACGGGTCTGGAGGGCTACTACGCCGGAGAGCTCCTGCGGCCCGTACGGCGCCCGGACAAGGCGGTGAGCCATCTCGACCTCGGATCGTTCGTGTTCACGCGGCAGCCGTACGAGGAGGGGGCTCCGGTGCCCGGTGGTGTGGATCCGGAGGGGTGGCGCGGGATCGGTTAGTCGGTCCAGCACAGGAGGCGGCCTGTTTCACGTGAAACAGGCCGCCTCCTGCGTTTCAGAGCCGGAGCTCGAAGTCGTGCTTCAGAGCTGGAGTTTGAAGCCCACATGTGAGGCCGTGAAGCCGAGCCGCTCGTAGAAGCGGTGGGCGTCGGTGCGGCTGACGTCGGAGGTCAGCTGTACCAACTGGCAGCCCTGGCGACGGGATTCGTCGATCGCCCACTCGATCAGCTGAGTGCCCAGACCGCTGCCGCGCTCGTCCGCGTGGATGCGAACGGCCTCGATGATCGACCGGGTGGCACCGCGCCGGGACAGCCCGGGAATGGTGGTGAGCTGGAGCGTGCCGATGACGCGACCTTCGCGCACGGCCACGACCACCCGCTGGTTCGGGTCGGCGGAGAGCCGCTCCAGCGCGGTCAGATACGGAGCAAGGTCGTCCAGTGACTCGCGCTGCGCGCCCAGCGGGTCGTCGGCGAGCATGCCGACGACGGCGGGGATGTCGGCGGCGACGGCGGAGCGTATTTCGAGATCTCCCATGCCCGCACCCTATGCGGGCACGTTCAACGACTCGATGACCCGTACCAGCGGGGCGAGCTCGGGGTTTCTGGCCGCCTCGTCGAGGGCCTCGCGCAGGGCGGCGTCATTGGTCGGACGCGCCTCTTCGAGCAGCTTGAGGCCCGCTTCGGTGACGTTCGTATAGATGCCACGGCGGTCAGTGGGGCACAGATAGCGCTCGAGGAGGCCGCGGTCCTCGAGGCGGGTGACGAGCCGCGTGGTGGCGCTCTGGCTGAGGACGACTGCGTCGGCGACCTGCTTCATCTGCAGATGTCCCCCTTCGCCGTCGTGCTGTCGGCTGAGCACGTCCAGCAGGGAGTACTCGCGCACGCTCAGGTCGTGCTTCGCCTGCAGGGCCCGCTCGATGTGCGCCTCGATCCTCCCGTGCAGCAGGGAGAGGGCACACCAGCCCTGGGCGAGGGCGGTGAGCGCGGGGTCCGTCGCTGTCATTGGCGTTTTCCTCCGTCCCGGAGCGGCTGAAACCCAGGATAGGACAACACCGCGATAGCCCGCGATTGCATATAGCCCGCGTATGCAATTATTGTTGGCGCACGCAAAGCGCTCCTGCAATCATCTGGGAAGGGTGTACCCCCACATGCCTCTCGCGCTTCTGGCCCTCGCGATCGGGGCCTTCGGAATCGGAACGACCGAGTTCGTGATCATGGGCTTGCTGCCCGAGGTCGCGAGTGACTTCGGGGTCTCCGTCCCCACCGCGGGCCTGCTCGTCACGGGCTATGCGATCGGCGTGGTGATCGGCGCCCCGCTGATGACCGCGCTCGGCACCAAGATCTCGCGCAAGCGGATGCTGATGCTGCTGATGGGCCTGTTCATCGCCGGAAACCTGGTGTCCGCCCTCGCCCCCGCCTTCGCTGTCATGCTGATCGGACGGGTGATCGCCTCGCTGGCCCACGGCGCCTTCTTCGGCATCGGCTCGGTCGTCGCGGCCGAACTGGTGGCCCCGGACAAGAAGGCCGGAGCCATCGCGATGATGTTCACCGGTCTGACGGTCGCCAACGTCGTCGGTGTCCCGCTGGGCACGCTCGTCGGCCAGCACGCCGGCTGGCGCGTGACCTTCGGGATCGTCGCCGCCCTCGGCGTCGTCGGCCTGGCGGGCATCGCCAGGCTGGTCCCCGAGTTGTCCAAGCCGGACGGTGTGCATCTGCGCCACGAACTGGCCGCCTTCAAGAACGCCCAAGTCCTGCTCGCCATGGCGATGACCGTCCTGGGCTTCGGCGGTGTCTTCGCGGCCATCACCTACATCGCGCCGATGATGACCCATGTCGCCGGCTTCGCCGACGGCTCCGTCACCTGGCTGCTGGTCCTCTTCGGCCTCGGCATGGTCGGAGGCAACCTCGTCGGCGGCCGGTTCGCCGACCGCGCGCTGATGCCGATGCTGTACGTCTCCCTGGGCGCCCTGGCCGTCGTGCTCGCGCTCTTCACGCTCACCGCGCAGAACAAGATCGCGGCAGCCGTGACCATCGCCCTCATCGGCGCCCTGGGCTTCGCGACCGTCCCGCCGCTGCAGAAGCGCGTCCTCGACCAGGCACACGGCGCACCCACCCTGGCCTCCGCCGTGAACATCGGCGCCTTCAACCTCGGCAACGCCCTCTCCGCCTGGCTCGGCGGCATGGTGATCGCCGCGGGCTTCGGATACACCGCCCCCAACTGGGTCGGCGCCGCACTTGCCGCAGCCGCCCTGGTCCTGGCCGTCCTCTCGGCGGCCCTGGAGCGCCGCGGCAGCGGGCCCTCAGCGGTGGTGGCGGGTGGCACACCCGCCGCGCAGCGGACGGCCGTCCACCACTGAGCCGCACCCTTCACCGAGCCCGCCCCGTGCAGTACTCCAAGCAGCACCCCAGGGAGAAACCCTTCATGAGCACCACCGCCGTCGCCCCGCTCACCACCCACGACGCCGAGATCCTCATCACCGAGGTCCGCCGCGCGGCGGAGGCCGCCGGAGGCACCGTGAGCGTCACCGTGCTGGACGCGGGCGGTCATCTGCTCGCCTTCCGGCGCGACGACCGGGCCGTGCTGATCTCCGGGGAGACCAGCACCCGCAAGGCCTACACGGCACTGCAGCTGAACGCCCCCACCGCGGACCTCGTCGACGCCGTGCAGCCCGGTGGCCTGTTCCACACGTTGCCCACCGCGCTCGACCGGCCGCTGCTGTTCATCGCGGGCGGCATTCCGGTCCATCGCGACGGCCGGCTGATCGGTGCGATAGGCGTCGGCGGAGGTGCTCCGGAGCAGGACCATGGCTTCGCGCTCGCCGCCGTGGACGCGTTCGCCTGATCCCGCGCGTGCCCGGGCGGCAGGGCCGGGCTCCCACCACATGGCGGGAGCCCGGCCTTCGCCGTACGTACGAGCGCTTCTCAGCCCGCCGCGACCGTCAGCGGAGCGAACCGCCAGGTCCAGTCCCCGGGCAGTTCCGTGATGCCGTACGTCATGACGGCGTTGGACGACACGGACCCCAGTCCGCGCTCCTGCGCCCAGGCCATGAGCTCCTCGTGCCGCACATCGATGTCGATGCGGAGCGGACGCTCCGTGTGGGCGGCGAGCGAGGCGATGAGAGCCTTCGCGGTCTCCGTGTCGCGGGCGATCAGCGGGCCGACTACATGGGTGTCCATATTGGGCCAGGCGGCCGTGTACCCGACGATCCGGCCGCTCTCCTCGGCGACGCGCAGCTGGTCGGAGAAGGCGGGCAGGCGCGTGATGATGTGCGTGCGATCGGCGCCGAACACCTCCTCGTCGAGCCGGAGGATCGAGCCGAGGTCCTCGGCGGTGGCCGAGCGCGTCACGACCCGAGGCTCCGGCCCGCCCGGCGTGAAGTGCCCCTGAAGCATCTCCGCCTGTCCGGTGAGCTTGAAACCGAGCTCCTCGTACAGCGGACGGCCGTACGGCGTCGCATGGAGCGTCAGCGGTGTGGTCCCCATCAGCGAGACGACGTGGCGCATCAGCCGGCGGCCGACGCCTTGGCGGGCGTGCTTCTCGGCGACCAGCACCATGCCGATGGCCGCAAGATCCGGCCGATCCCGAGGGCCGTACTCCGTGATGACGCAGGCGGCGACAAGGCCGCCGTCGGGGTCGTCGATGCCGTGGCCCTTCCCGGCCGCGAGGAGGAATCCCCACTTGTGTTCCTCGCGGGGCCACCCCCGGTCCTCTGACAGGTCGGCACAGGCGGTGAGATCGCGAGGCGTCAGTCGGCGGATGGGCAGAGCGGCGAGGGAAGGAGTCGGCACGCAGGTCAGGCTGTCCGACCGGCACCCCTGACGTCCACCTGATTCGGGGGGACGCATGTGCTTTTGGCCACGTCGTGGCCATCTGTACAACGTGCGGTCAAGGCGGGTTGTTTCACGTGAAACATCGGGGACCCGATTAGCCTCGACGCCCATGGCGAGACTTCATCTCTTCGACCTCGATGGCACGTTGCTGCACGGCAGCTCCGCTCCGGTGGAGATTTCACGCCAGCTGGGACTGGAAGCGGAGACAGTGGCGCTCGACCGGGCCATCTCGGAGGGGCGGATAGGTCCGCCGGAGTATGCGACCCGGGTGCATGCGCTGTGGGCCGAGCTGACCGAGGCGCATGTGGTCGCGGCCTTTGACGGGGCTCCCTGGCTGGCTCGGATTCGTGAGGTGTGGGCGGAGATCAGAAACGCGGGTGAGTACTGCGCGGTGGTGTCGCTCTCGCCTTCGTTCTTCGTCGAGCGGCTCTTGGACTGGGGTGCGCATGCGGCGTTCGGATCCCGTTTCCCCGCCGTGCCGTTCACCGAGCCCGTGGACCCGGCCGGAGCGCTCAGCGCCGCGGCCAAGGTGCGGATCGCGGATGGACTGTGCCAGAAGTTCGGGGTGAGCCGGGCCGACTGCATCGCCTATGGCGACTCGATGTCGGACAGGGACCTGTTCGCAGTGGTGCCGGTATCCGTGGCGGTCAATGGGGACGGGTGTCTTGCCGGTCTTGCGACGCACTCCTACACGGGGCGAGATTTGTGGGACGCCTATGAATTGGCGTGCGGTGCACGGTAGTTGAAGGAACCCATGGTTTGCGGCCTGAAGAACCGGTGGGGGAGCAAGGGGGGACTTGTGTGGACGGCGACGGCCGGTAGGGTCGACTCCGGTTCACGTCCGGGGTGAGGCGCAGACATCCCGTACGTGCCGAGAGCAGGGCATTGCAGCCTAACGGGACGGAGAGATCGAAGAACCGTATTTCCGGTTACGTGGCCGAGGTGCCCGCTCGGGGTGCGATGCTGCGGGTTGAATGCGGCCGTATGGGCTCTTTGGCCGGAACCGGAAAGGGAAGCCGTCCGCGAGGGAAAGCAGGCACCTTCCGATCCAGGAAGTGCGCACACCGACCGAGAGATGTTCGAGGCGAGGCACACCATGGACGCTCCGACCACCACGTCGGCGGACAACGGAAGGGCCGGCGGGGGCGGCTGGTTCATGCCGCGCAAGGCGCCGCCGGATGCGTCGCCCACCGATGAGCGGGAGACGGACCAGGGCCGTCCTCCGGCGGCGGCGCGGCCGACGGGCCCGCCCCCTACGGAGGGCCCTCCACGCCCTCCCGCGGACGCTCACGGCCCCGGGGCAGGGACCGACCGCCCCGCCCCCATGAGCGGAGCCCCGGCGGCTCAGGAGCGAATACCGCCGTACGGACCCCCCGCCCCCGCGCCCGCCGACGCGCGGACCGCTTCGGCCTCACCGCCCTTCGAGCAGGAGGTGCGCGACCAGCACCCCGCCCCCGTGACCCGGGAGGCCTCGCCGGACGCCGTCCTCGTCCGCCGCACCATGGCCGAGGTCGCTCCCGTCGCCGACAAGGTCACCTCGTACTTCTACGCGCTTCTCTTCGTCCGCCACCCGGACCTGCGCTCCCTGTTCCCGGCCGCGATGGACACCCAGCGGGACCGGCTGCTCAGAGCCCTGCTCACCGCGGCCGAGCACATCGACAACACGCCCGTCCTCGTGGACTATCTGCAGAACCTCGGCCGCGGCCACCGGAAGTACGGCACACGGGCCGAGCACTACCCGGCCGTCGGCGAGTGCCTCATCGGCGCGCTCGGCAAGTACGCCTCCGCCGTCTGGGACGCGGAGACCGAGGCGGCCTGGGTGCGGACGTACACGACGATCTCCCAGGTCATGATCGACGCGGCGGCCGCGGACGAGCTGCGCGCTCCCGCCTGGTGGTACGCGGAAGTCGTCAGCCACGACCTCAGGACGCCGGACGTCGCCGTCATCAATGTCCGCCCCGGCCAGCCCTACCCGTTTCTCGCCGGGCAGTACACGAGCCTGGAGACGCCCTGGTGGCCGCGGATCTGGCGGCACTACTCCTTCGCCTCCGCGCCCCGCCCGGACGGACTGCTGACGTTCCATGTGAAGGCCGTGCCCGCGGGCTGGGTCTCCAATGCGCTGGTGCACCGCGCCCGTCCCGGTGACGTCATCCGGCTCGGCCCGCCCACCGGTTCGATGACCGTCGATCACACCACCGACAGCGGTCTGCTCTGTCTGGGCGGCGGCACCGGCATCGCCCCCATCAAGGCGCTGATCGAGGACGTCGCCGAGCACGGAGAGCGCCGCCCGGTCGAGGTGTTCTACGGCGCCCGCACCGACCATGACCTCTACGACATCGACACCATGCTCCGGCTCCAGCAGGCCCATCCATGGCTCTCGGTCCGAGCGGTCATCGACCAGCAGGCGCGCCTCCAGCTCCCGGATGCCGTAAGGGAATACGGCCCGTGGATCGAGTACGACGCCTATCTCTCGGGCCCGCCCGGAATGATCCGCAGCGGTGTCGACGCGCTGCGGGACGCCGGCATCCCGTCGGAGCGCATACGGCACGACTCGGTCGAGGAACTCGTCGTCGTCGGGGACTGACCGGTCAGCCGAGGTCGGGGGCGTGCATGGCGCGTACGCCCTCGATGTTGCCGTCCAGATAGTGCCGCAGCGACAGCGGGACGAGATGGACGGAGGCGATGCCGACCCGGGTGAACGGCACGCGGACGATCTCGTACTCGCCGGCGGGCTCCTCCACTTCGGGGCCGTGGCGCAGGGCCGGGTCCATGGACTCCAGCCGGCAGACGAAGAAGTGCTGCACCTTCACGCCGGTCGCGCCGCCGTCCTCACCGATGTGCTCCACGGTGTCCACGAAGCAGGGCACCACGTCGGTGATCTTGGCGCCGAGCTCCTCGTACACCTCGCGGTGCAGGGCGTCGACGACGGTCGTGTCCTCCGGCTCGACCCCGCCACCGGGAGTGACCCAGTAGGGATCGACACCGGGCTTGGTGCGCTTGATCAGGATCAGGTCGTCGCCGTCCAGGAGGACGGCACGGGCGGTGCGCTTGACCACGGGTCGGACGGTCATGGAGGAAATGTGGCCCGGCTGGTTCCACGTGAAACATCACAAACTGCCACCGCCCCACCGCATGGCGTGATCCGCGCGACGGGGGCACTCAGCCCCAGTCCGCGGCCGCCCGCTGGAGCCACTCGTACGCCCGCGCGACATGGGGCATGGCGAGCGTGCCGGTGCGTACCACCAGGAAGTACGTCCGCAGGGGCGGCACCGCGGGGTCGTGGAGGGCGACAACCTCTCCGAGGTCGAGGGCGGGGGCACACAGATAGCGCGGAAGGACCGCGAGCCCCGCGCCCGCGATCGCGCAGGCGAGGACGGCACGCAGATCAGGAACGATGACGGTGCCCGAGGCGGCCGGGCGGGAGTCGAAGACGGAGGCCCAGTAGCGGGAGACGAAGGGCAGCGACTCATGGACCTCGACGACGGGCAGGTTCCCCAGGGCAGGGGCGCCCTTGCGGCGCAGCACACCGGAGCCGATCTGCGCGGCCCAGCGCGGGGCTGCGATCAGTACATGCTCCTCGTCGCAGAGCGCAGTCGCCGTGAGCAGCGCGCCGCGCGGGCGGGCCGTACTGATGGCCAGATCATGATGTCCGGCGGCCAGCCCCTCCAGGGTCTCCTCCGCGTTCCCGAAGGAGGCGCGCAGCGCGAAACTCTGGCCGTCCTCGCCGGTGAGCTCCGTGAGGACGGGCAGTGCACGCTCCGCGGTGAACTCGGGCGGACCGGCTAGATGCAGGGTGCGCAGCGAGGACTCGTCGTCGAGTCCCGTCTCGGTGATCTCCACCAGGGCGTCGAGGTGCGGCGCGGCCTTGTGGGCGAGCTCGTCGCCGATGGTCGTCGGAGTCACGCCGCGGGCCTGCCGCAGGAACAGCGGGCGGCCCAGCTGTCTTTCCAGGGTGCGGATCTGTGAGGTGACGGCCGGCTGTGAGAGGCCGAGCAGGGCGGCTGCGCGGGTGAAGGAGCCGGCCCGGTGCACGGTCACGAAAGTGCGCAGCAAGGCCAGATCCATGGCACGCCCTCCCCTTTCCCTGCCTTTCTCCGGCCCCCAGGCAGGGCCCAACTATAAATAAGTCGATAGGTCTCTGTCGCTACCGTGATTGGACACTGACACAGAGTCAACTAGCCTTGTTCGCGCGGTTCTTCGCGCGCGGAACCGGGACGGTCCGAGCCACGAGGGGGGAGGCTCGGACCGTCCGTTGTGCGTAGCCGGACCCCGAGCGGGCGTCCCCGATCAGGTCAGTCCGCCGACGCGTCGAGCGCCCGGAGCACATCCGCCACCAGATCCTCGGCGTCCTCGGCGCCGACCGACAGCCGGATGAAGCCCTCCGGCACCGGATCCCCGCCCCAGCGCCGCCGCCGCTCCGCGGTGGACCGCACCCCGCCGAAGCTCGTCGCGTCGTCCACGAGCCGCAGCGCCCGGAGGAAACGCTCGGCACGCGCGCGCGAGGGCAGCGTGAAGGAGACCACACACCCATAGCGCCGCATCTGCTGCGAGGCGGTCTTGTGCGAGGGGTCGTCGGGCAGACCGGGATACCGCAGCCCGGTCACCTCGGGCCGCTCGCGCAGGGCCTGCGCGAGCGCGAGGGCGGTGGCGTTCTGCCGGTCCACGCGCAGCTGGAGCGTGGCGATGGAGCGGTGCGCCAGCCAGGCCTCCATGGGCCCGGCGATCGCCCCGACGATTTTGCGCCAGCGGCGTACGGCGGCCATCGCCTCGGCGTCACGGCCGGCGACGTACCCCAGAAGGATGTCCCCGTGCCCGGTGAGCTGCTTGGTGCCGCTGGCCACGGAGAAGTCGGCGCCCAGCTCCAGCGGCCGCTGCCCGAGCGGCGTGGCGAGGGTGTTGTCGACGGCGACCAGGGCGCCACGCGCGTGTGCAGCCTCGGCGAGCCGTCGGATGTCGCACACGTCGAGCCCCGGGTTGGACGGGGATTCGATCCACAGCAGCTTCGCCCCGTCCAGAACCTCCAGCTGGGCGTCGCCGCCGGTCGGCGCGGTACGCACCTCGATGCCGTAGGCCTCCAGCTGGGCGCGCACCATGGGCAGCACCTGGTAGCCGTCGCTCGGCAGCACCACGGCGTCCCCGGCGCGCAGCTGGGAGAACAGCACCGCGGAGACGGCGGCCATGCCGGAGGCGAACACAAGGGTTTCGACGCCCTCCTGCCCGGGCGCCTCCAGCTCGCCGACGGCGCGCTCCAGCAGGGTCCACGTCGGGTTGTCGTCACGGCCGTAGGCGTACGGACCCGCCACCTCGCCCGGCAGATGGAAGTGCGCGGCAAAGACGGGACCGGGCAGGGTCGGTTCGTGCTTGACCGGTTCGGGCAGCCCGGCGCGCACCGCGCGGGTGCCGTCACCCGCGCGGCCGTCGTCCGTCGCGGAATCGCTCATGCGGCCCGTCCCTCCACCTGCTCGCGTACCGCGGCGAGCAGCCCCGTGCTCGCCGCCTCCACCATCTCAAGGCACTCCTCGAAGCCGTCCGGACCGCCGTAGTACGGGTCCGGTACATCGAGGTCCTCGCCTGCGGCGGGGTCGTACGAGCGAAGCAGCCGCACCTTGAGTGCGTCCTCCTCCGTGGGCGCCAGACGGCGCAGGGCCTTGAGATGGCCGGCGTCGAGGGCGATCACGAGGTCGAGGCGCGAGAACCACGAGGCCCGGAACTGGCGGGCCGTGTGGTCGGCGTCGTAGCCGTGTTCCTCCAGGACGGAGACGGTGCGCGGGTCCGCGCCGTCGCCCTCGTGCCAGCCGCCGGTGCCGGCGCTGTCGATCTCGACCAGGTCCGCCAGGTCCGCCTCCGCCACGCGCGCGCGGAAGACGGATTCGGCCATCGGGGAGCGACAGATGTTGCCGGTGCAGACGAAGCAGACGCGGTACGCCATCGGGGTCAGTCCTTGCCGTCGGGCAGGACGACGTTCAGCGCCCAGGAGACGATCGAGATGATCAGGCCGCCGACGACGGCGGTCCAGAAGCCCTCCACGTGGAAGCTCAGGTCGAGCTTGCCGCTCAGCCACGAGGTCAGCATCAGCATCAGCGCGTTGACCACCAGGGTGATCAGGCCGAGGGTCAGGATGAACAGCGGGAAGGTCAGGATCTTCACGACCGGCTTCACCAGCCAGTTCACCAGGCCGAAGAGCAGGGCGACCACTATCAGCGTGCCGATCTTCTTGCCCGTGCTGTCACCGGTCAGAGTGATCTTGTCGAGCAGCCATACGGCGACCGCCAGGGCCCCGGCGTTGGCGATCGTCTTGACTACGAAATTCTTCATGTGTCTGATCGTGGCAGACGTGACCGGATCTGAGCAGTGAGCAAGGGCGGGCAAGTGCGATGAAGGCATTCCGGCTGGACGAACTGGAGGCGGAGCGTGCCGCCAACGAGGGGGCCTACCTTCAGTTTCTGCGGGAGCGCAACATGTCGGTCGGCCTCTACGCCCTCAACGCGGGCGAGCACGACCCTCAGAAGCCCCACAACCAGGACGAGGTGTACTTCGTCGTGAGCGGCCGTGCGTCGATCACGGTGGGCATGGAGACGACCCAGGTCGCACGCGGCAGCGTGGTGTACGTGCCCGCCGGGGTGGCCCACAAGTTCCACCACATCAGCGAGGACCTCAGGGTCCTGGTGGTCTTCTCTCCCCCTGAGGCTTGATCCCGCACCTCAGGGTTCCCTAGGGGAACCGTCAGGGGAGGACAAGGGGTGCGAGGCCCCCGCCGGGCCCCCTGGCGGCTCTAGCATCGAGTGCAAGACATCGAGAACGCACAAGACCGCAAAGGACGAGGGCAATGCGAGAGATCTTCACGGGACTGCCGTGGTGGGTGAAGTGGATCGCGGTGCCGGTCATCGCCCTGGTCGTGTTCGGCGGGCTGATAGCCAGCGTGGTCGGATTCGTGGTCTACCTGCTCTTCAAGGTCCTGATCTTCGTCGCTCTGGTCGGCGGACTGATCTACATCGTGCGGAAGTTCATCTCGGGTTCCTCGTCGCGCAGCGACTGGTGAGGGCCGTGGGAAACGGGTGGCGGTAACAGGAATCGCCTGTTCCCTCGGGCGAGCGAAGTTTTCCGGGCAGGCCGTCTGACAGCGG
Organism: Streptomyces herbicida; assembly: GCF_032656585.1. Taxonomy (NCBI): domain Bacteria; kingdom Bacillati; phylum Actinomycetota; class Actinomycetes; order Kitasatosporales; family Streptomycetaceae; genus Streptomyces; species Streptomyces herbicida. Next base: position 129,651 of record NZ_JAUYWJ010000015.1, on the reverse strand, counting down.
TGGCGGGCGGTTAAAGTCCGGAATTCGACGCGGGGCCCAGCCCCGCGGGCGGCGCACACCCCACCCGTGTTCCTCCGCACGGGCTGCCCCCTCGCGCTTCGGGAGTGAACCTTGGCCACGGCTGACACCGCACCCGCAGTACCGCACGCACCCCCTGCACGGCCGCGCTCCTCCACACCCCCCGTGCAGCGGCCGACCTCCGCGGCGGTCCCCGAGCAGCCGCACTCCGCGACCACCCTCATCGGATCCGTGCAACGGGCGATGCGCCTGCTGGAAACGGTTGCCGAGCACGAGTACGGCGCTCCTGCCAAGCAACTGGCCCGCGAGACCGGTCTGGCGCTCCCGACGGCCTACCACCTGCTGCGCACCCTCGTGCACGAGGGCTATCTCCGCCGTGACAAAGGCCTGTTCTTCCTCGGTGAGGCGGCCGAGCGGCTGGGCAGCAGCGGGGCGCAGCAGAAACGTCGCAGCGCGGTCGCGGCCGTACTCGCGCAATGGCGCGATTCCATCGGTGTACCGGTGTACTACGCGATGTACCGGGACGGCGAGATCGAGGTCATGTGCGTCTCCGACTCCCCGGGCACCCCGGCGGTCGAGGAGTGGGCCGACTTCCGCGAAACCGGGCATGCGCACGCGATCGGGCAGTGTCTGCTGTCCCAGATGGACGAGGCCGCCCGCCGCGACCACCTCGACCGCTACCCGGTGCAGCCGCTCACCCCGTACACCGTGCGCGACGGGCAGAGCCTGCTGCGGCGCCTCGACCGGATGCGCCGGATGGAGCCCGTGACGGAGCGGCAGGAGTACGCGCTCGGGACGGTCTGCGCGGCGATCCCGATCACGGTCGGCACCACGGCGGCCACGATGGCCCTTTCCCTGCCCGCCCACCAGGCGGACCGGCTGCTGCCCGCGGCCCGGCAACTGCAGGCGGAGGTCGGCCGGCATCTAGGGACACTGGCGATCTCTATCAGTATCTGAAAACTCACTCCTTGTGATCTCCCGTGTACTTTCTGCAAGATTTGACCAGCGTCAAAGGAATCAATCCGGCCAGTCGGTGTCATAAGACGGGGTAGGCGATGCGCGAGTCCGTGCAGGCAGAGGTCATGATGAGCTTTCTCGTGTCCGAGGAGCTCTCCTTTCGCATTCCGGTGGAGTTGCGTTACGAGACCTGTGACCCCTATGCCGTACGGCTGACCTTCCATCTGCCCGGAGATGCCCCGGTGACCTGGGCCTTCGGGCGCGAGCTGCTGATCGACGGGGTGGGCCGGCCGTGCGGGGACGGCGATGTGCACATCGCGCCTGCCGACACGGACGTGCTGGGAGAGGTGTTGATCCGGCTTCAGGTCGGTGGCGACCAGGCGGTGTTCCGTTCCTCGGCGCCGCCACTGGTGGCCTTCCTGGACCGTACGGACAAGCTGGTGCCGCTCGGCCAGGAGGGGGCGCTCGCCGACTTCGACGCCCACCTCGACGAGGCCCTGGACCGCATCCTGGCCGAGGAGCAGAGCGCCGGCTGACGCGCTACGGCACGCAGGGCGAGGCGCCCCACAACGACGTGCGGGGCGCTGCAGTAACGCTTCTCCTCATAGGTCACCGGTTCTGCCGGAGCGTCACCTCTTGCGGCGCCGGCCCCTTCCACCGCGCGCCGCGGCCGGCCGGACCTCAGCCGGCTTCTCCGCGCCTTGTCCCGGCCGGTCGGCCGACACCACCAGGGCGGCCAGGGCTGTGGTGACCGGCACCGAGGCGACCAGGCCGATCGAGCCCACCAGCGTGCGCACGATCTCCTCCGCGACCAGTTCGCTGTTGGCGACGGTCGTCACACTGCTCTGCGCGATCGAGAAGAGCAGCAGCAGCGGCAGCGCGGCACCGGCATAGGCGAGTACGAGCGTGTTGACGACGGACGCGATGTGGTCACGGCCGATGCGGATGCCCGCCCGGTACAGCCCGCGCCAGCCCATCGACGGATTGGCCTCGTGCAACTCCCACACGGCCGAGGTCTGGGTCACGGTCACGTCGTCCAGGACGCCGAGCGAACCGATGATGACGCCGGCCAGCAGCAGACCGCTCATGTCGATCGACGGATACAGGCCATGGATGAGACCGGTGTTGTCGTCGGTGTTGCCCGTCAGCGCGGCCCAGTCGATGAACTCCGAGCCCAGGATGCCGATCAGCAGCAGCGACACCAGCGTGCCGAGCACCGCGACCGATGTGCGGGCCGACAGGCCGTGGCACATGTAGAGCGCGATCAGCATGATGGCACTCGCCCCCACCACCGCCACGACCAGTGGGTTCGAGCCCTGCAAGATTGCGGGCAGGATGAAGAACGTCAGCACCATGAAGCTGACGGCCAGTGCGACCAGCGCCATGACGCCGCGCAACCGGCCCACCACCACGACGGCGAGCGCGAAGATGCCGGCGAGCAGCGCCATCGGGAACTTCCGGTTCACATCGGTGACCGAGTACTGCAGGTCCTTGGGCGCCGAGGGCTCGTACGCGACCACGACCTTCTCGCCCTCGTGCAACTGCCGTGACTGGTCCGGCTGCACGATCTCCGTGAACGTACGGCCCTTGTCCTTGCCGGTGTCGACCCGGATCGTCGCCTTCTTGCAGGTGCCGCTCGCCTGCTGCTGAGCGGAGTTGCCCTCGGCGGTGGAGGTGTCGCCCGTCGGGGTCTCCCCCGAGGCGTTCACCGACTTGCAGCTCACCTCTACGACCGTGGTGACCGCGGCCTGCTGAGTCTGCCGGTCGAAGCCGACTCCCGTGCGCTGATGCGGCGGGGCTCCACCGGGCCAGAGCACGACGAGCCCGACCACGACCGCCGCGGTGAACGGGATCAGGATCGCGGCAATGACCTTGCGCAGGTGCTTGGAGACGGGCGCGGCGGGGCCATGGCTGTGACTGTGCGAGTGGCCGTGGCCGCCGCTGAATCCGGAACCGTGCCCATGTCCCTGAGCCTGTCCATGGCCGTGCCCGTGGTGGTTCTCATCACCGGCACCGTGGCCCTCGTGGTCGTGTCCGCCGCGCTGTCCGGGGCCGGGTCGGCGCGGCGGCTCCGGCGGCGGGAACGGGTACTGCTGGGTCGTGGTCACCGCCCGATCATCGCAAGAACGGCAGGGGCCCTCTGTTCACCGCGGCCGAATTGACGCTAGCGTGGAGGCACCTTTGCACACGCGGGAGCTCGGAGCACCGGGCTGAGAGGGCGCTGACCTCCGTATGCGCGACGTTTCACGTGGAACAGAGTGATGTTTCACATGAAACGCCGACCGAGACGGAAACCGCTGCGTCGACCGCTGAACCTGTTACCGGGTAATGCCGGCGTAGGGAGTAGGTCTCATGACCAACAAGGACGTACGCACGCCTGCCTCCATGCAGAACTCTGCCGATGGTGAGGCCGGGAAGTCCATCGGCTGGCACAAGGGGTATGTCGAGGGCTCACGCCCCGATGTACGCGTGCCGGTTCGTCAGGTGCACCTCACCAACGGGCAGTCGGTCACGCTGTACGACACCTCCGGGCCGTACACCGATCCACTCGTCGAGACAGACGTCCGCAGGGGCCTACCGCCGCTGCGGGAGAACTGGATCATCACCCGTGGCGACACCGAGGAGTACGCGGGCCGTCCCGTCCGTCCCGAGGACGACGGGATCAAGCACACCTCTCCTCGCGGTGGTCTGCGCAACCTCGACGCGGTCTTCCCCGGACGCCCGCGTCTGCCGCGCCGCGGCCGCGACGGCACGGCGGTCACCCAGCTCGCGTATGCGCGCCGGGGCGAGATCACGCCGGAGATGAAGTTCGTGGCCGTCCGGGAGAACGTTGCTCCCGAGGTCGTCCGCGAGGAGATCGCGGCAGGCCGGGCTGTGCTGCCCGCCAACGTGAACCACCCGGAGATCGAGCCGATGATCATCGGCAAGCGGTTCCTGGTGAAGGTCAACGCCAACATCGGCAACTCCGCGGTGACGTCCTCCATCGAGGAGGAGGTCGAGAAGATGACCTGGGCGACCCGCTGGGGCGCCGACACGGTCATGGACCTGTCCACCGGCCGCAACATCCACACGACCCGCGAGTGGGTGCTGCGCAACTCCCCCGTCCCCATCGGCACGGTGCCGCTCTATCAGGCCCTGGAGAAGGTCGACGGCAGGGCCGAGGAGCTGACCTGGGAGATCTACAAGGACACGGTCATCGAGCAGGCCGAGCAGGGCGTGGACTACATGACGGTCCACGCGGGCGTCCGCCTGCCGTACGTCCCGCTCACCGCGAACCGCAAGACCGGCATCGTCTCGCGCGGCGGCTCGATCATGGCGGCCTGGTGCCTCGCGCACCACAAGGAGTCGTTCCTGTACGAGAACTTCGAGGAACTCTGCGAGATCCTCGCCGCCTACGACGTCACGTACTCGCTGGGCGACGGCCTTCGGCCGGGCTCGATCGCCGACGCCAACGACGAGGCGCAGTTCGCGGAACTCCGGACGCTCGGGGAACTCAACCGGATCGCGAAGCGTTTCAATGTGCAGACCATGATCGAGGGCCCGGGGCACGTCCCGATGCACAAGATCAAGGAGAACATCGACCTTCAGCAGGAGATCTGCGATGAGGCTCCGTTCTATACGCTCGGCCCGCTGACGACGGACGTCGCGCCGGCGTACGACCACATCACCTCCGGCATCGGTGCCGCGATGATCGCCTGGTGGGGCACGGCCATGCTCTGCTATGTCACGCCCAAGGAGCACTTGGGCCTGCCCAACCGTGACGACGTCAAGACCGGCGTCATCACCTACAAGATCGCCGCCCACGCAGCCGACCTCGCCAAGGGGCACCCCGGTGCGCAGGAGTGGGACGACGCGCTGTCCGACGCTCGCTTCGAGTTCCGGTGGGAGGACCAGTTCAACCTCGCCCTGGACCCGGACACGGCACGGGAGTTCCACGACGAGACCCTGCCGGCGGAACCGGCCAAGACCGCTCACTTCTGCTCGATGTGCGGGCCGAAGTTCTGCTCGATGAAGATCTCCCAGGACATCCGGCGTGAACACGGCGGCAGCCGGGCGGAGGTCGAGGAGGGCATGGCTCAGAAGTCGAAGGAGTTCGCGGCCGCGGGCAACCGGGTCTATCTGCCGATCGCCGACTGATCCGGCGGCCGCTCCGTCGCCGGTTGTCCGGCTTGCGCCCCGCCCGGGGCGCAAGCCGGGGCTATTCCGGCTGGTGTTCCGGGCCTCCGAAGTCCGGGCTCGTGTAGTCCGGGCTCGTGAAGCTCGGGCGTGGGCCCGGGGCGGAGCCGTCGTCGGGGCTGCTGAAGCCCGGACGGTCGTAGCCGAGGCGCGGCATGCGGCCGGTCGGCGCCGGTGGGGCCGTGCGGTGCAGTGCGGTCGTGCCGGGGTCGGCGAGCGCGTTCCTCAGGAAGGGCAGGATGCCGCGCTCCAGCAGGGCATCTCGCCAGGCTTCCCTGGCCCGGGCCACTTCCCCGTTCGCCTCGCCGTAGGCTCCGGCATCCAGCGAGGGACTGTTGCGCAGGGCGGTGAGCAGCAGCCCGACCGCGGCCACGAGGATCGCGGCCGCGGTCATGGCGCCGAACACCCATCCCGCGGTCAGCATGGTCTGGGCGAAGGCCGGCTCGGGGTCCAGCATCTTCAGGATGTAGCCGACGAGAAGGAATATCGCCGCGGCGGTTCCGGCGAGGACGGGGGCGAGGACCGCGACGACGGCGACGGCGCCCGCGCCAGTGGTCTCGGCCGCCTCGCCGAGGGTGGTGGCGAGCCCCATCGCGCCCGCGACGCCCGGCTCACCGGAGCCGGTTTCACCGCTGGACGACGGGGTGGACGGCGCCGGTTGGCGCAGTTCCTCGCGGACCTTCACGTAGTGCTGGTACTCGGTCGCCGCGGCCGCCGTGATGAGTGTGGTGGCGTTGAGCGCCATGGTGCGCAGCTGTTCGGTGTTCAGCCGCTGTCCTACAGCGGCCAGTTCCGGGCGGTGTGGTGCGGAGCGCAGCGCCTCATCGAGGATCCGCTCGTATTCCTGGCGGTCCTCGCTGTGCAGGTGCTGCGGAACGCTGTTCATGTGCATCCCCCGATGCTCCGTAGGGCTTGGGGCTCGCACGCCGGCGAGCCGTCGGGCAGAAACGGAGGGGAGCCTGCTACGGATAAGCCGATGGTAGAGCCGCGACGGCACGCGGTGACAGGGGGTTGCCAGAAATTGGATGCTGGCCTGCACATACGCCGTCGGGGGACGCCTGCCCGTCGAACGGTCAGTTATCCAGGGGAAGTTGCTGGACCAGCAGCTTTCCGGCCATGGTCACACCGCCGTCCATGGCGATGGCCAGGCCGTCCGCGTAGACGTGCGGCCCTTCGACCACGGGCCCTGCATCCTCCTCGCCGTCCTCCGATCCGACCTCGCCCAGCAGGTACGGAATGGGGCTGTGGCCGTGAACGATGCGCGTGCCGCCGTACGTATCGAGGAGGGAGCGCACGGCGTCGGCGCCGCCCTCGTCGCGGAAGGAGAAGCGCTTGGTGAACTTGCGGAACAGGTCCCAGCATTCGTCCGCGTCGTTGCGCGTGAGCGTCTCGCGGACGGTGTCGTTGACCGCCTCGATCGAGTCGCCGTAGTCCAGGTAGGCGGTGGTGTCGGAGTGGACGAGCAGATAGCCGTCGACCTCCTCGACGGCGTCGAGGCGGGCCATCCACTGCAGATGGTGGTCCTGGAGACGGTCCATGTCGGTCTTCTGGCCGCCGTTGAGCAGCCAGGCCGCCTGGAAGGTGGCGGTGCCCGCGCCGGAGTTGACGGGAGTGTCGCCGAACCGCTTGGCGCCGAGCAGCAGGAGTTCGTGGTTGCCCATGAGCGCCTTGCAGTAGCCGCCGGCCGCGGCGGCCTCGGCGGACAGCCGCATCACCAGGTCGATGACGCCGATGCCGTCCGGGCCGCGGTCGGTGAAGTCGCCGAGGAACCACAGCCGGGCGGTACCCGCGCACCACTGGCCGGCCGAGTCGATCAGGCCCTTCTCCTGGAGGGCGGCGATCAGGTCGTCGAGATAGCCGTGCACGTCTCCGACGACATACAGCGGGCCCGTGCCGGTGGTCTGTCGCGGGGCCGGTGCGGCCGCCGGTTCGACGGGCACCTGCAGCGTGTCGCCCCGGTTGATGACGGGCAGGTCGCGCTGGGTGGGCGTGTACCCCTCCGGGTAGCCCTCTTCCACGGGGGCGACGGTGTTGCCGGGGTGGGTGTTGTGGGCATACGGACCGGTCTCGTGGACGTACCCGGGTACCCGGAAGTCGCGCAACGTCGCCGTCCGCTCCACCTCGGGTCCCTGACCGGCCCCCTGAGTCATCAGACCCCTCCACCATCGCGCCGCATCTGCACCGGTTCGGACTGCCTGGTCGCAGCGGCCCGCGGTGTCGTGGGCCCATCATAGGAATGCGGATCGCGCCATGTGATGACCCAGGGGTGGTGAATCAGAGCAAGACTCCAGTTCAACGCGGCTTTCGCCCCGTTTGGGCAGGGGTTTCACCTCCCGATGGCCGACTGAAGAGCCCCTGGCACCGAGTGGACGACCTCCTGGCGTCAGGCTGACGACCCGCTGTCGCAGTCCGACGACCCGCTGTTGCGATGCGCACGACCGCCGCCGTCGAGCCGATGAGTCCCCGCCGGCGGCTGTCGAGTCGGGCCCTCCAGGTGTGATGCGCTCGTGATCGGCGGACCCCCGGTTGCCGCTGCCCCCCCACCCGGCGGTCCGGCCCGGATCCGCCCGCCGGTCCGGCCGGTCTCCCGCGAGCCCGGCCCGTCGGCCCCGCGCTCCGCCGGACCGGCCTGCGCGCCCCCTCGGCGAACGGGCGCTACTTCTCCTCCGGCACCCGCGGCGGGCTGACCGTCGTCCGCGGCGAACGGCGCTGGGACGATGTGCGCACGATCAGTTCGGTCGGTATCACCTGCTCGACCGGGTGCTCCGACTCGACTCCCTCGATGGCGTCGATGAGGAGCTGGACCACGGCCGTGCCGATGCGCCGGGGCTTCAGGGACAGCGTGGTGATGGGCGGCTCGGTGTTGGCGTACACCGTGGACTCGCTGCAGCACACCAGCAGCAGGTCGTCCGGGACGCGCAGACCGTAGCGGCGGGCGGCGGCCAGCAGGTCGGTGCCGTTGGGGTCGAAGAGGCCGTAGACGGCGTCCGGACGGTCGGGGCGGGCCAGCAGCCGGTCGGCGGCGACGGCGCCGGCACACGGGTCGTGCGCCGGGTACGCCTCGTAGACCGGGTCCTGGCCGACCCGTTCGCACCAGTGCAGATACGCGGTGGTCGACAGATGGGTGTACGTGTCCGTCGTCGTCCCCGTGAGCAGGCCGATCCGGCGGGCGCCCGCGGCGGCGAGATGGTCGAGGATGCCGAGTACGGCGGCCTCGTGATCGTTGTCGACCCATGCCGTGACCGGGAGCGAACCGGCCGGGCGGCCGTCGGAGACGACCGGCAGGCCCTGCCGGACCAGCTCGCTGACCACCGGGTCCTGGTCGGAGGGGTCGATGACGACCGTGCCGTCCAGGGCGACGTTCGACCACACGTCGTGGCGCGAGGTCGCGGGCAGGATCACGAGCGCGTAGCCGCGGGCGAGTGCGGCCGAGGTCGCGGCGCGGGCCATTTCGGCGAAGTACGCGAACTCGGTGAAGGTGAAAGGTTCATCCCCGTACGTCGTCACGGTCAGGCCGATGAGTCCCGACTTGCCGGTACGGAGAGTGCGGGCGGCGGCCGAGGGTCGGTACCCCAGCCGGTCGGCGACCTCGCGGACATGGCGCCGGGTGGCGTCCGGGAGCCGGCCCTTGCCGTTGAGGGCGTCGGACACGGTCGTGATGGAGACCCCGGCGGCGGCGGCGACGTCTCTGATGCCTGCTCGACCCGGCCGACTGCCTCGACGTGAGGTTTCCGCGCGGCTCACCTGGTGCTTCCCTGCTGCTGTCATGGCGAGCCGATAGTAGGGCTCAGGCGGTGGGGTAGTGCGGACGCATATGCACGCGTTGACAGGCACGTTTCTGCATGGTCAGAAGGGGTCAACTGCCTTAGAAAGAAAGTCAGTTGAACGATCCAATGGCAGGACGTGACTTGTCGGCGCGCATGGGCCTGCCAAGTGTCCGATGTTTCGAAGAGGTCTCAACTCACCTTGACGAGCGATGCGCGCCACGGCGCAAGCCACCGGCGCGTAGATATATGTGCGACGCGCCCCCCGTTTCATGCACCTTCATGCGGTGATGCCCCTGTTGCGGGTGGGGCTGATGTGGTTTGCGCCTCACTATTTCCCGTCGCTTCTCACCTGTACGCAGGAGCGCCGAATCCTCATAAGGTGAGGAGTATTGGAAGCCGGCGGCGCGGAGGGTCCGCCGGTGGTCGCGAGGAGGACTGCGGTGAGCGAGACGAGCCCGAAGCTGCGCGCCGAGCTGGAGGGTATCCCCACCTACAAGCCGGGGAAGCCCGCCGCGGCCGACGGCCCGGTCGCCTACAAGCTGTCCTCCAACGAGAACCCCTACCCTCCGCTGCCCGGGGTCATGGAGTCGGTGACCTTGGCCGCCGCGAACTTCAACCGCTACCCGGACATGGCCTGCGGCGGGCTGATGGACGAGCTGTCGGAGCGCTTCGACGTCCCGGTCTCCCACCTGGCCACCGGCACCGGCTCCGTCGGCGTCGCCCAGCAGCTGCTCCAGGCCACCAGCGGCCCCGGCGACGAGGTCATCTACGCCTGGCGGTCCTTCGAGGCGTACCCGATCATCACGCAGATCAGCGGTGCGCGATCGGTGCAGGTGCCGCTCACGCCGGGCGACGTGCACGACCTGGACGCGATGGCGGACGCGATCACGGACCGGACCCGGCTGATCTTCGTCTGCAACCCCAACAACCCGACGGGCACGGTCGTACGGCGGGCCGAGCTGGAGCGGTTCCTCGACCGGGTGCCCGGCGATGTCCTGGTGGTGCTGGACGAGGCCTACCGGGAGTTCATCCGTGACCCGCAGGTGCCGGACGGCGCGGAGCTCTACCGCAGCCGGCCGAATGTCTGTGTCCTGCGTACGTTCTCGAAGGCCTATGGACTCGCCGGGCTGCGCGTCGGGTTCGCGATCGCGCATGAGCCGGTCGCGGCGGCGCTGCGCAAGACGGCGGTGCCGTTCGGCGTGAGCCAGCTTGCGCAGGAGGCGGCGATCGCCTCGCTGCGAGCCGAGGACGAACTGCTCGGCCGGGTCGGTTCACTGGTGTGCGAGCGCCGGCGCGTGGTCGACGCACTGCGCGCTCAGGGCTGGACGGTGCCCGAGACCCAGGCCAACTTCGTCTGGCTGCGGCTGGGAGAGAGCACGGCCGCCTTCGCCGCTGCCTGCGAACAGCATGGCGTCGTGGTCCGGCCGTTCCCCGGCGAGGGCGTGCGGGTGACGATCGGGGAGCGCGAGGCGAACGACATCTTCGTGAAGGTGGCGGAGGCGTTCCGCAAGGAGCTCTGAGGAGGCCTTACTCGTCCACGAGCTCCACGCGGACCGGGTCGCCCTCGCGGACCGTCGCAAGGAGGCGCGGGTCGCCGTCGAGGCGGCCCAGGACATTGCACGGGCTCGCGAGGCGACACTCGTCGCCTCGCGAGATCGGCGTGGGGCCGTAGGGGAGGGCGAGGGACTCGCCCTCCGTCCAGAAGGCGACGGTGCCGGGCGCGACGACCTGGTGGGCGTCCGTTTCACATGGAACGGAGACGCCCGTGTCGAAGTAGACCTCCTCGCCCCAGGTGCGGGCGGTGGAGGCGAGGGGCAGCGCCTTGGTGAGGGCCCGCGTGGTCGGCGTGTCCTCAAGCGTCGCCGTGAGGTGAGCCGAGGGCCAGGAGATGCATATCTGCGTCCGCATGCCTCGGATTCAACATTATGTTGAAGCAACAGGGGAAGCCCCTTGCGTGCCATGGGCCCACCGGCCCTTTTCGGCCAGGGTCCGCCGGGCTGCACTTAGGGACCCCCCACCCCTCCGACATCGAACGGCTATGCGTCATAATTGCTTGTGAATGTGAACGCGTTCACAAGCGTGTCCCGGTTGCTCCGATGATGTGTGTGACATAAGGGGCAAACTGCCGCTGGACCACGGCATGTAAGGAGATTGTCGACGTGGACTTGGCTTTGGCGCCGGAGACACTGGCGCGCTGGCAGTTCGGCATCACCACCGTCTACCACTTCCTGTTCGTGCCCTTGACGATCTCGCTGGCGGCCCTCACGGCCGGCCTGCAGACGGCGTGGGTGCGCACGGAAAAGGAGAAGTACCTCAGAGCCACCAAGTTCTGGGGCAAGCTCTTCCTGATCAACATCGCGATGGGTGTCGTCACCGGCATCGTGCAGGAGTTCCAGTTCGGCATGAACTGGTCCGCCTACTCCCGCTTCGTCGGCGACATCTTCGGCGCACCGCTCGCCTTCGAGGCCCTGATCGCCTTCTTCTTCGAGTCCACCTTCATCGGTCTGTGGATCTTCGGCTGGGACAAGCTGCCCAAGAGAATCCATCTGGCCTGCATCTGGATGGTCTCGATCGGCACGGTCCTGTCGGCGTACTTCATCCTCGCGGCCAACTCATGGATGCAGCACCCCGTCGGCTACCGGATCAACAAGGCGAAGGGGCGTGCCGAGCTCACCGACTTCTGGCACGTGCTGACCCAGAACACCGCGCTGGCCCAGGCCTTCCACACGCTCTCCGCGGCCTTCCTGACCGGCGGCGCCTTCATGGTCGGGATCGCCGCCTACCACCTGTCCCGCAAGAAGCACATCACGGAGATGAAGACCTCGCTGCGGCTCGGTCTGATCACCGTGGTCATCGCCGGTCTGCTCACCGCGGTCAGCGGCGACACCCTCGGCAAGGTCATGTTCAAGCAGCAGCCGATGAAGATGGCCGCCGCCGAGGCCCTGTGGGACGGCCAGGACTCCGCACCGTTCTCGATCTTCGCGTACGGCGATGTGGAGAAGGGCCACAACACGGTCGCGATAGAGGTGCCGGGCGTGCTGTCCTTCCTCGCGAACGACGACTTCCGCTCCTATGTGCCCGGCATCAACGACGTCAACAAGGCCGAGCAGCAGAAGTTCGGGCCGGGTGACTACCGGCCGAACATCCCCGTCACCTTCTGGGCGTTCCGCTGGATGATCGGCTTCGGTATGGCGTCCTTCGCCATCGGTCTGGCCGGACTCTGGCTGACCCGGAAGAAGTTCATGCTGCCGCAGCACCTGCGGGTGAACGACGACGAAGTGCCGCATCTGGTCCTGTTCAAGAACAAGGCCCTCAGCCCGAAGCTCACCACCTGGTACTGGCGCATCGCGATCTGGACCCTGGCCTTCCCGCTGATCGCCAACTCCTGGGGCTGGATCTTCACCGAGATGGGCCGCCAGCCCTGGGTCGTCTACGGCGTGCTGCAGACCCGCCATGCGGTCTCCCCCGGCGTCTCCCAGGCCGAGGTCCTCACCTCGATGACCGTCTTCACCGTGCTGTACGCGATCCTCGCCGTCGTCGAGGTCAAGCTGCTGGTGAAGTACATCAAGTCCGGTCCGCCCGAGCTCACCGAGGCCGACCTCAACCCGCCCACGAAGATCGGCGGCGACGCCCGTGACGCCGACAAGCCGATGGCCTTCTCGTACTAGGCCGAGGGAGCTGCAGTCATGGAACTTCACGACGTCTGGTTCGTCCTGATCGCCGTCCTGTGGACCGGCTACTTCTTCCTGGAGGGTTTCGACTTCGGGGTCGGCATCCTCACCAAGCTTCTCGCCCGCAACCGGCCCGAGAAGCGGGTGCTGATCAACACCATCGGCCCGGTCTGGGACGGCAACGAGGTATGGCTGCTCACGGCCGGCGGCGCGACCTTCGCCGCCTTCCCCGAGTGGTACGCCACGCTCTTCTCCGGCTTCTATCTGCCGCTGCTGGTCATCCTGGTCAGTCTGATCGTCCGGGGTGTCGCCTTCGAGTACCGGGCGAAGCGGCCCGAGGAGAACTGGCAGCGCAACTGGGAGACGGCGATCTTCTGGAGCTCGCTGATCCCCGCTTTCCTGTGGGGTGTGGCCTTCGGCAACATCGTGCGGGGCGTGAAGATCAACGAGCACGCCGAGTACATCGGCAGCGTGTGGGACCTGCTGAACCCGTACGCGCTGCTCGGCGGCCTGGTGACGCTGACGCTGTTCACCTTCCACGGTGCGGTGTTCACCGCGCTCAAGACGGTCGGGGACATCCGGGAGCGGGCACGGAAGCTCGCGCTGCGGGTGGGTCTCGTCACGGCCGTGCTGGCAGTGATCTTCCTGCTGTGGACGCAGGTCGACAGCGGTGACGGCAAGAGCCTGGTGGCCATGATCGTGGCGGTCGTCGCGCTGGTCGCCGCTCTGGTGGCCAACCAGGCGGGCCGCGAGGGATGGTCGTTCGCCCTGTCCGGCGTCACGATCGTGGCCGCCGTGGCAATGCTCTTCCTGTCGCTCTTCCCGAACGTCATGCCGTCCTCGCTCAACGGCGACTGGAGCCTCACGGTCACCAACGCCTCGTCGAGCCCGTACACCTTGAAGATCATGACCTGGTGCGCAGGGATCGCCACGCCGATCGTGCTGCTCTACCAGGGCTGGACGTACTGGGTGTTCCGCAAGCGGATCGGCACGCAGCACATAGCCGAAGCCGCGCACTGAGTCTGGCAGGAGGGGTGTTCACCACGTTTACGTGAAACACCCCTCCTTGGGCCGAAGGGCATGTTTCACGTGAAACCAATCGATCCGCGTCTTCTGCGCTACGCCCGCGCCACACGGCTCTTCCTGGTGGCGGTCGTCGCCCTGGGTGCCCTCGGCGCCGGACTCGTCATCGCGCAGGCCATGCTCATCGCCGAAGTGGTGGTCGGTGCCTTCCAGTACGGCCAGTCGGCGACCGAACTGCGCACCGCCCTTGTGCTGTTGGTGGCGGTCGCGGGCGGCCGTGCGCTGGTCTCCTGGCTCACCGAGCTCGCCGCGCACCGGGCGAGCGCGGCAGTCAAGTCCGAGCTGCGCGGACGGCTCCTCGACCGCGCCGCGGCACTGGGCCCCGGGTGGCTGAGCGGACAGCGGACCGGTTCGCTGGTCACCCTCGCCACGCGTGGTGTCGACGCCCTCGACGACTACTTCGCGCGCTACCTGCCGCAGCTGGGGCTCGCGGTGGTCGTGCCGGCCGCGGTGCTGGCGCGGATCGTCACCGAGGATTGGATGTCGGCGGCGATCATCGTCGGCACCCTGCCGCTCATCCCTCTCTTCATGGCGCTGATCGGCTGGGCCACCCAGTCCCGGATGGACCGTCAGTGGCGGCTCCTGTCCCGGCTCTCGGGGCACTTCCTGGATGTCGTCGCGGGGCTGCCCACCCTGAAGGTGTTCGGGCGCGCCAAGGCCCAGGCCGAGTCCATCCGCCGCATCACCGGTGAGTACCGCCAGGCGACCCTGCGAACCCTGCGGATCGCCTTCCTCTCCTCCTTTGCGCTGGAGCTGCTCGCGACGCTGTCCGTCGCGCTGGTCGCAGTGACGATCGGGATGCGGCTCGTCCATGGCGACATGGACCTCTACATCGGGCTGCTCATCCTGGTGCTGGCCCCCGAGGCCTATTTGCCGCTGCGCCAGGTGGGGGCGCAGTACCACGCGGCGGCGGAGGGACTTGCCGCCGCCGAAGAGATCTTTGCCGTGCTGGAGACACCGGTGCCCGCGTCCGGGACCGGGCCGGTGCCCTCGGCAGCCCTCTCCTTCGAGGGTGTGACGGTCCGGTATCCCGGGCGCTCCACGGATGCCGTGACGGACGTCTCCTTCGCCGTCGAACCCGGAGAGACCGTCGCCCTGCTCGGTCCGAGTGGTGCGGGCAAGTCCACGCTGCTGAACGTCCTGCTGGGGTTCGTACGGCCCAGCGAGGGCCGGGTGCGGATCGGGGGAGCCGATCTGGCCGACGTCGACCTGAAGGAGTGGCGCTCGCACATCGCCTGGGTGCCGCAGCGGCCGCACCTGTATGCCGGGACGATCACGGAGAACGTACGGCTGGCGCGCTCCGACGCGGACGACGACGCCGTACGGCGGGCGCTGCGCGACGCGGGTGCCCTGGAATTCGTGGACGCGTTGCCCCAGGGGGCCGGGACCGTGCTCGGCGAGGACGGGGCCGGGCTCTCCGCCGGGCAGCGGCAACGGCTCGCGCTGGCCCGGGCGTTCCTCGCCGACCGGCCCGTACTGCTGCTGGACGAGCCGACGGCCGCGCTCGACGGGGCGACCGAGGCCGAGGTCGTGGCGGCGGTGCGGCGGCTGGCGGTGGGACGGACCGTGCTGCTGGTCGTGCACCGACCGGCGTTGCTCGGCGTTGCCGAGCGCGTGGTGCGGCTGGAGGCAGCCGAGTTCTCCGGCACATCGGCCACCGCTTCCCCCGCTTCCGCCGTTGCCGGCTCCCGCCACGCGCGCTCCGTCGAGGAGATGCCGGCCGCCGGTCCTGCCGAGGACGGGACCGAAGCCGGCCCCACGGAGTCCAAGGGGCGGGTCCTCGCCCGTGTCCGCGCCCTCGCCGGACCCCGGCGCGGACGCCTCGTCCTCGCGCTGCTCCTCGGGAGTCTGGCGCTCGGCTGTGCCGTCGGGCTGATGGCGACCTCCGGCTGGCTCATCTCGCGTGCCTCGCAACAGCCGCCCGTGCTGTATCTGATGGTGGCCGTGACGGCCACGCGGGCCTTCGGGATCGGGCGGGCCGTGTTCCGGTACGCGGAGCGGCTGGTGTCGCACGACGCCGTGCTGCGGATGCTGGCCGACACCCGGGTCGCCGTGTACCGGCGGCTGGAGCGGCTGGCGCCCGCCGGGCTCCGCACGGCCCGCAGGGGCGACCTGCTGTCCCGGCTCGTCGCCGACGTGGACGCGCTGCAGGACTACTGGCTGCGCTGGCTGCTGCCCGCGGGGGTCGCGGTGGCCGTGTCCGCCGGATCCGTGGCGTTCACCGCCTGGCTGCTGCCCGGGGCCGGAGCCGCGCTCGCGGCGGGACTGCTCGCGGCCGGGATCGGCGTACCGCTGCTGACCGGCGCCGTGGCCCGGCGTGCCGAGCGACGGCTGGCGCGCGCCCGGGGAGGTCTCGCGACGCGAGTGACCGACCTGCTCTCCGGCACCGCCGAGCTGACGGTCGCCGGCGCGCTGCCCGCCCGCACCGACGCGGCCCGGCGGGCCGACGGCACCCTCACCCGGATCGCCTCGCGGGCCGCCACCGCCACCGCCCTCGGCGACGGACTCACCGCGCTGATCTCCGGCCTGACCGTGGCGGGCACCGCGCTGCTGGGTGCCCAGGCGGTCGCCGGGGGCCGGCTGGACGGGGTGGTGATGGCCGTGGTCGTCCTCACCCCGATGGCCGCCTTCGAGGCCGTGCTCGGACTGCCGGTGGCCGTGCGATACCGGCAGCGGGTGCGCCGCAGCGCGGAGCGTGTGGACGAGATCCTGGACGCCCCCGAGCCCGTACGGGAGCCGGAGCGGCCGCGGCAGGCGCCCGCGTCACCGTTCCCGGTCGTCGTGAAGGGGCTGGGCGCCCGGTACTCCGGGCAGCACCGGGAGGCGCTCACCGGGCTCGACCTGATACTGGAGGAAGGGCGCCGCGTCGCCGTGGTCGGGCCGTCCGGGTCCGGCAAGACGACCCTCGGCCAGGTGCTGCTGCGGTTCCTCGACCCGGGCGCGGGCTCCTACACGCTGGCCGGTGTGGACGCGTACGCGCTGGACGGCGATGACGTACGGCGGCTCGTCGGGCTGTGCGCCCAGGACGCGCACCTCTTCGACAGCTCAGTCCGTGAGAACCTGCTGCTCGCGAAGAAGGACGCGACCGAGGCGGAGCTGCGGGACGCGCTGGCGCGGGCCCGGCTGCTCGACTGGGCGGACGGGCTGCCCGACGGGCTCGACACGCTGGTCGGCGAGCACGGCGCACGGCTGTCCGGCGGACAGCGTCAGCGGCTGGCGCTCGCCCGCGCGCTGCTCGCCGACTTCCCTGTCCTTGTGCTCGACGAGCCCGCCGAGCACCTGGATCTGCCCACCGCCGACGCGCTCACGGCCGATCTGCTGGCCGCCACCGAGGGCCGTACGACGCTGCTCATCACCCACCGTCTCGCGGGACTCGAAGCGGTGGACGAGGTGCTCGTGCTGGACGAGGGACGCGTGGTGCAGCGCGGACCGTACGCCGAACTGGCCGCCGTGGAGGGGCCGTTGCGCGTCATGGTGGAGCGGGAGGCCGAGGCGGAGCTGCCGGCCGGAGTGCGCTGAAGCGGTCTGCCGGGCGGACGGACGTGTCCGCGGCCCGATGAGGCTACGCCCGGGCCGCCAGCAACTGCTCGATGACGACGGCCACCCCGTCCTCGTTGTTGGCGACCGTCCGCCCCGACGCCGCGGCGATCACGTCCGGGTGCGCATTGCCCATCGCGTACGACTGACCCGCCCAGGTCAGCATCTCCACGTCGTTGGGCATGTCCCCGAAGGCGACGACCTCCTCGTGCGAGATGCCGCGCTCGGCGCAGCACAGGGCGAGGGTGCTGGCCTTGGAGACGCCGGGGCCGCTGAGCTCCAGCAGGGCGCTGGGGCTGGAGCGGGTGACGTTCGCACGGTCGCCGACGGCGAGGCGGGCGAGGGTGAGGAACGCGTCGGGGTCGAGATCCGGGTGATAGGCGAGGATCTTGAGCACCGGCTCAGTGGCACCCGGACCGTCGGACGCCAGGAGTTCCTCGGCCGGAGCGAGATTGTCCGGTATCTCCATGTGCAGCTTCGGATAGGCAGGTTCCTGATGGAAGCCGTACGTCTGCTCGACCGCGTACACCGTGCCCGGCGCCGCGTCGCGCAGCAGCCGTACGGCGTCGAGGGCGTTCTCCCGGGCCAGTTCGCGCACCTTCACGAACCGGTGGGTGCCGGGGCTGCCGTGCAGGTCGACGACGGCGGCGCCGTTGCCACAGATCGCCAGGCCGTGGCCGTGGACGTGGTCGCTGACCACGTCCATCCAGCGGGCGGGGCGGCCGGTCACGAAGAAGACCTCGATGCCCGCTTCCTCGGCGGCGGCCAGCGCGGCGACCGTACGCGGGGACACCGACTTGTCGTCACGCAGCAGGGTGCCGTCGAGGTCGGTGGCGATCAGCCGCGGCGGGACGAAAGGGATGCCTCCCTGCTCGAGCGCGGTCGAGAGCTTGGGGGCGGCCGGGGTCTCGGGCGTTCCGGTGGCTGAGGTCACCGGGCCATTCTCGCGCATATGCCAGCACGGCCGTGCGCGAGCCCGCACAGATGAGACATAGATGACGCCTGGCCGACGCCGAGGTGGCCGGGGTGGCACCGGGCCGGGTCAGTCCAGCTGTGCCAGGGCCTCCATGGCGATCTGCTCGAAGACCTTCTCGTTCACGGCGAAGTCCGAGTCGGGGACGGGCCAGTGGATCACGATCTCGGTGAAGCCCAGCTCCCGGTGCCGGCCCGCGAAGTCCACGAACGCGTCCAGGGACTCCAGCGGCCGGCTGCGGTCCGGGGTGAAGCCGGTGAGCAGGATCTTGTCGAGGCCGGCCACGTCCCGTCCGAGCGCGGCGCAGGCGTCGGCCAGCTTCTCGGTCTGTCCGCGCAGCGCCCGGACCGACTCCTGCGACGTGCCGTTCTCGTACAGCTTGGGATCGCCGGTGGTCACCCACGCCTGGCCGTACCGCGCGGCGAGCTTCAGCCCGCGGGGGCCGGTGGCGGCCACCGCGAAGGGCAGCCGGGGCCGCTGCACGCAGCCCGGAATGTTGCGCGCCTCGTGCGCCGAGTAGAACTCGCCCTCGTGCGACACCGAGTCCTCGGTGAGCAGTCGGTCCAGCAGCGGCACGAACTCGGCCAAGCGGTCCGCGCGCTCGCGCGGGCTCCACGGGTCCTGGCCGAGCGCCGTGGCGTCGAAGCCGGTGCCGCCTGCGCCGACGCCCAGCGTGACCCGGCCGCCGGAGATGTCGTCGAGCGAGATCAGCTCCTTGGCGAGGGTCACCGGGTGCCGGAAGTTCGGCGAGGTCACCAGCGTGCCCAGGCGGAGCTGGTCGGTGACGGCCGCGGCGGCGGTCAGCGTCGGTATCGCGCCGAACCACGGTCCGTCGCGGAAGCTGCGCCAGGACAGGTGGTCATAGGTGTAGGCGGTGTGGAAGCCGAGCTGCTCGGCACGCGTCCAGGCCGAACGGCCGCCTTCGTGCCAGCGGCGGTACGGGAGGATCACGGTGCTCAGACGCAGACTCATGCGTCCGAGACTAAGGGGACCCGCCGACCAGGGACGAAACCGTCACCGTACGCGGCAGCTCAGCCACGGGGTGAGGCCGAGCATCGGCACGTACTCCTTGGCCGTGCGGTCGCCGGGCAGCGGAACGATCAGGAAGCGGCCCGGCGGAAAGCGGCGGGCCTTGACGTGGGCGAGGCCGTCGAAGACCGAGCGGAGGAAAGCGGGCACGTCGTCGCGCGGCACGTCGGGGCACTCGACGCCCTCGACGGTGATCAGCGCGTCGTCCTCGGGACGGAGCCGCACGCTCACCCGGGGCAGGCCGCCGAACTCTGCGTACGCCTCGTGCGGCAGTGAGCCGTCCGGGTCGGTGGTGACGCCGACGCCCGCGGCGCTGCGGCGCGAGGTCCGGTCGGCGCCCATGTCGTGGGTCCCCCGATCTCGCGCCCGTACTCGGCGGCGATCGCACGGAGCGCGGTGACGGCGGCCTCGGTGGCCGGGAAGTGGTCCATGCCACTGATCACGCCGGAGGGGGGTCAGTGCGGCTCGGAGAACCGGAGGTATTCGGACGGTACGGCCTGGGTCAGCCACACACCGTTCGCGCTGACGTGGAAGACGTGGCCGGCGCGGTGCATGGCGGCCGCGTCGACGGTCAGTACGACGGGGCGGCCGCGGCGGGCGCCGACCCGGGTCGCGGTCTCGCGATCCGCCGAGAGGTGTACGTCGTGCCTGTTCATCGGCCTGAGGCCTGCTGCACGGATCGACTCCAGGTTGCGGGCGACGGTCCCGTGGTACAGGTACTGCGGAGGGGTCGCCGGGGGCAGTCCGAGGTCGACCTCGATGCTGTGGCCCTGGCTTGCGCGGATCCGGGTGCCCTCGACGGCGAACCGCTTCTTGTCGTTGGCGGCCACCACATGGTCGAGCTCGGTGCGGCTGAACCGGAATCCGTGTGCGGCCGCCGCGGCGATCAGGGTGTCGATCTCGACCCAGCCGCCCTCGTCGAGCGTGAGCCCGATCCGTTCGGGCTGGTGCCGCAGGTGCTTCGAGAGGTACTTCGACACCTTCACGGTGCGCCTCTCGTCCATCTCTCTTTCGTTCACTCCACCAGCGTGCGGGAGAGACGCGGATCACGCAGGTTATTTTCGCTGGGAGGTTTGATCCACAACCAAGTCCGGTTATCCACAGGGGAATTGGCGAAGTTGTGGACAAGTAGTGGGCGCTTCAGGGAGTTTCGTCAAGGTCGCTCACGCCGCTGTGACTTGTTGTCAGCTCGTCCAAGAGCCGTGCGCGCACCTCGCTTTCGGCGGCCAACGCGACGAACTCGGCAGTCCGCTCGACGCCAACCAGCCGCTCCACGGCCCGGATCGTCTCCGACGGGATCGGTACGTAACGGCTCTCTTCGACCGGTTTTCGTGGATCTCCCCCGCCCAGCTGTCGGCGCAGATGACGGGTGGCGAACAGGCGCATCGCACGGGCGAGTTCGGCGTCCACGGTCTGCTGCGCGAGGGGGCGCAGGCGCCGTACGAGCGAGGCCGCTTCCGCTGCCCCGGCGTCGGTGAGGTGGTGCGGGTCGTCCAGGTAGCGGGCGAAGACGTGCTCGGTCGTGAACTCCAGGAAACGGGTGGCTATGTGCTCGACGTGGATCCTCAACTCCCGCAGATGGCCGGTGATCGCGGACAGCGGGACTCCGGCTGTGTGCAACTCCACTGCGACGGCCAGCTCTTGGGGGCTGGGAACGAGGAACGAGTCGGGGTCTTCGGGTACGGGTTCGAGCACGCCGAGTTCGACCGCCTCGGCCACGGCGTCGTCGGGAGCGCCGCCGAAGCGGGCGTCCAGCTCCGCGCGGGACACCCGGGAGGGCTCCTCGTCCGTCCACGGGCCCTCGACCTCGTCGACCAGGCCGAGGACGCCGCCCAGGCCCCGGCCGGTGTCCCAGGCCTCCAGGAGTTCCTTGATGGAGGCCAGGGTGTAGCCGCGCTCGAGGAGGCCGGCGATCTGGCGCAGGCGTGTGACGTGGGTGCACGAGTAGACGTTGGCCCTGCCCCGGCGTTCGGGGCGGGGGAGGAGGCCGCGGTCCTGGTAGGCGCGGATGGTGCGCACCGTGGTGCCGGTGTGGTGGGCCAGGTCTTCGATGCGGTAGGGCGTGGGGGCCGGGGGGTCGGTCATGTGGGGTCCTTGGTGGGTCGCCCGGTGCTGGTGCCGGGGCTGAGGTGGGTGCGCTCTCCCGCGCCGGCGGGTGCCGCTGTGGGTGAGCGCACCCACCCGTGCCGCCCTGCGGCACGACTGCCCGCAGCTATGCGGGCTGCCGTCTCACAATCGCGGCTCCACCCTTGCGATCGCCCTCAACGCGCCCGGCATGAAACGGGACATGAGATGCGCGCCGCGGGCCTCCGGAGTCACCGGTACCACCGCCTCGTTGCGGGTCACCGCTCGCAGGATCGCCTCCGCGACCTTCTCCGGTGGGTAATTGCGCATCCCGTACAGGCGGGCCGTCCGCTTCTGGCGGCGGCGTTCCTCCTGCGCGTCCACTCCTGTGAAGCGTGCGGTGGAGGTGATGTTGGTGTTGACGAAGCCGGGGCAGATCGCCGTCACGCCGATGTCCTGACCGGCGAGTTCGGCGCGCAGGCACTCGGAGAGCATCAGGACGGCCGCCTTGGAGGTGCTGTAGGCGGGCAGTGCCTTGGAGGGCTGGTACGCGGCGGCCGACGCGATGTTGACGATGTGGCCGCCCTGGCCCCGCTCGGCCATCTGACCGCCGAAGAGGCGGCAGCCGTGGATGACACCCCACAGGTTGACGTCCAGGACCTTGCGCCAGTCGTCCGGCGTCGTGGTGAAGAAGGAGCCCGACAGCCCGATCCCGGCGTTGTTGACCAGCACGTCCACCACGCCGTACTCGTCGGCGACCTTCTCGGCGAGCTTCTCCATGGCCTGCTCGTCGGAGACGTCGACGGTCTGCGCCCAGGCCTTCGGCGCGCCCAGCAGCCGGGACAGCTCCGCGGTGCGGGCGGCGGACTCCGCGTCCCGGTCGACGGCCACCACACGCGCGCCCGCCTCCGCGAACGCGAACGCCGTCGCCCGCCCGATGCCGCTGCCGGCGCCGGTGACCAGCACGAGCCGGCCGCCGAAACGATCGGAGTGGCGCCCGGAGGGCTTCACCTCAGGGCGGCCGCCCTCGACCCTGGTGACGAACTCGTCGATCCAAGCGGCCAGTTGATCGGGACGGGTGCGCGGTACCCAGTGCTTGGCCGGCAGCGTCCGCCGGGTCAACTGCGGAGCCCACCGCTCCAGTTCGTCGTACAGCTTCTCGGAGAGGAACGCGTCCTCCAGGGGCGTGATGAGCTGCACGGGCGCGTGCGCATACGCGTCCGGGCGTGGCCTGAGCAGGCGGGACCGTACGTTGTCCCGGTACAGCCACGCGCCGTGTGCGGCGTCCGTGGGCAGCGAGGAGGTCGGGTAGTCGCCGCCGGGGACCTTCTCGACCCGCTCCAGGATCTTCGGCCAGCGCTTGCCGAGGGGGCCGCGCCAGGCCAGTTCGGGCAGAGCCGGCGTGTGCAGGAGGTACACGTACCAGGACTTGGCTCCCTGGCCGAGGAGCTGGCCCACCCGGCGGGGCGTCGGGCGCTTCACCCGCGCGTTGATCCAGTGACCGAAGTGGTCGAGGGACGGGCCGGACATCGAGGTGAAGGAGGCGATGCGCCCCTCGGTGCGCTTGACGGTGACGAACTCCCACGCCTGCACCGAACCCCAGTCGTGGCCCACCAGGTGCACCGGCCGGTCCGGGCTGACCGCGTCCACGACCGCCAGGAAGTCGTCGGTGAGCTTCGCCAGCGTGAAGCCGCCGCGCAGCGGCTTCGGTGCCGTCGAGCGGCCGTGGCCCCGGACGTCGTACAGCACGACATGAAATCCGCAGCGGTCGGCGAGGCGGACGGCGACCTCCGACCAGACCTCCTTGCTGTCCGGATAGCCGTGCACCAGGACCAGCGTCGGCTGTGCCGGGTCCCCGAGCTCCGTCACGCACAGCTCGACCCCGCCGGTCCGCACCCGGCGCTCCCGCGCGCCCTTCAGCGTCGTCACTCGTCCTCCGCCCAGCGCCGCACTCCCCCACGCTCGAACGACCTCGCGCGGGGGGACCCCCATGGCAGATCGTCGTCCAGCCAGAAGGCGCTCTGCTCGGGGTCCCCGGAGTCGGTGACGACCAGGAGCTCCTCGAACTTGGCGCCCGTACCCCGGAAGCCGAGGTGGGGTTCGACCGCCCACAGGCCCGGCTGCGGCGGGTGGTCGGAGAAGCGATACGGCGACCACAGGGGCGACCAGCCCTCGCGGTGGCCGTGCAGCGCGTCGGACGCCAGGCCCTTCAGGGACTGGGTGGCGAATCCGAAGAGGTACGGCGACCAGCGGCGCTGCCTCACCCGGCCCACCTTGTGCGCGATCACACCGAAGGGGTAAGCGCGATGCCGGTTCGCGTAGCCCTGGCGGACCATGAGGCGGTCCACGTCCTCGTAGATCTCGCGCAGCGGACGCCGCTCGCGCACCTCGCGCAGGATCAGCGCACGGTGCGCTTCCAGGTCGGCCATCAGCCGGTCCTGCACCGGGTTGAGGCCGAGCGAGCCCGAGTAGCCGATGTCCGCCGTGTATCCCTCGTACACCGGAGCCATGTCCAGGATGAACGGCATCCCGGGCTCCAGGCGCCGGTTGGTCGGGAAGAACTGGAGCGGCACGCGGAAGTTCACGAACGCCGTCCGGTCCCCGAACCAGGCGAAGGGCAGGTGGAACCAGTCCCGCACGCCCCGCTCGCGCAGCCACTCGTGCTGCATCCGCGCCGCCTCGCGCTCGGTCACCCCGGGCTTCAGCTGTGCCGCCACCGCCTCGGCGCACTCGTACGCAAGGCGCTGGACCCGTCTGAATCCCCGCAGTTCCAAGGGGAGTTCGCTGTTCACTGCCGTCGTCATGCCGCCCCGTCCCGTCGACTGCGGTACGCGTCCGTAACTTGACACTGGTGAATGTGACAGTTGTTAGAGGCAGCGTCAATAGGCGGGATCATGGCTGTGGATAACTCTCAGGAAGGGGATCCCCTAGGGCCCCGTACGACTGGAGTCTGACGTCAAGACGGCTCTGCGGTCTGACGACCGGCGTGGCGCGCGTCACTACCGTCGAGGACGTGACTGTGATCGCGACCGAAAGCCTGAGCAAGCGGTTCCCCCGGGTGACCGCGCTTGACCGGCTCTCCGTGGACGTGGGACCCGGTGTGACGGGGCTCGTGGGTGCCAATGGAGCCGGCAAGTCCACACTGATCAAGATCCTGCTGGGTCTGTCCCCCGCCACCGAGGGCCGCGCCGAAGTGCTCGGCCTCGACGTCGCCACCAAGGGCGCCGCCATCCGCGAGCGGGTCGGCTACATGCCGGAGCACGACTGCCTGCCACCCGACGTCTCGGCCACCGAGTTCGTCGTCCACATGGCCCGCATGTCGGGCCTGCCCCCGGCCGCCGCCCGTGAGCGCACCGCGGACACCCTGCGCCACGTCGGTCTGTACGAGGAACGCTACCGGCCCATCGGCGGCTACTCGACCGGCATGAAGCAGCGAGTGAAGCTCGCCCAGGCGCTGGTCCACGACCCGCAACTGGTGTTCCTGGACGAGCCGACCAACGGCCTCGACCCGGTCGGCCGCGACGAGATGCTCGGCCTGATCCGCCGCATCCACACCGACTTCGGCATCTCGGTCCTGGTCACCTCGCACCTGCTCGGCGAACTGGAGCGCACCTGCGACCACGTCGTCGTCATCGACGGCGGCAAGCTCCTGCGCTCCAGCTCCACCCGGGACTTCACCCAGACCACGGCCACACTGGCGATCGAGGTCACCGACACGGACGAGCACCCCGACGGCACCCGCGCGGTGCGCGACGCGCTGCACACGCGCGGCGTGACCACCCTCGACGAAGGCGGCGGACTGCCCGGCGCCGGACACATCCTGCTGCTCACCGCCACGGGCGAGGAGACCTACGACCTGGTGCGCGACGTCGTCGCCGACCTGGGCCTCGGCCTGGTGCGCATGGAGCAGCGCAGGCATCACATCTCGGAGGTCTTCAAGAGCGACGCGGACAGCGACGCGGAGCGGAAGGAGGCGGTCGGCCATGGCGGTTGAGCCCACCGTGACGACACCGACGGGTGACCAGACCCGCATCCACAACATCGGCTATCGCAGCTACGACGGCCCCCGACTGGGCCGCGCCTACGCCCGCCGGTCCCTGTACTCGCAGTCCCTGCGCGGCGCCTACGGCCTCGGCCGCTCGGTGAAGACCAAGGTGCTGCCGATGCTGCTGTTCGTGGTGATGTGCGTGCCGGCGGCCATCATGGTCGCGGTCGCCGTCGCCACCAAGGCGCACGAACTGCCGGTGTCCTACACCCGCTACGCGATCGTCATGCAGGCCGTCATCAGCCTGTACATCGCCTCGCAGGCGCCCCAGTCCGTCTCCCGCGACCTGCGCTTCAAGACCGTGCCGCTGTACTTCTCGCGGCCCATCGAGACCGCCGACTACGTCCTCGCCAAGTTCGCGGCACTGGCCTCGGCGATGTTCGTCCTGACCGCCGCCCCGCTGCTCGTGATGTACGTGGGCTCGCTGCTCGCCAAGATGGGCTTCGCCCACCAGACCAAGGAATTCGGCCAGGGACTGGTCTCCGTGACGCTGCTCTCGCTGCTCTTCGCCGGGATCGGCCTGGTCATCGCGGCCGTGACCCCGCGCCGCGGCTTCGGTATCGCGGCCGTGATCGCCGTCCTGACCATCTCCTACGGCGCGGTTTCCACCCTCCAGGCCATCGCCGACGCCCAGGGCAGCACCGGCGCGGTTCCGTGGATCGGCCTCTTCTCGCCGGTCACGCTCATCGACGGAGTGCAGTCGGCCTTCCTGGGCGCCTCCTCCGCCTTCCCCGGAGGGGCCGGCCCGTCCAACGGGGAGGGCGCGGTGTACGTCCTCGTCGTCCTGGGCCTCATCGCCGCCAGCTACGGCCTCCTGATGCGCCGCTACCGGAAGGTGGGACTGTGACCACGCTCTCCATCGACCACGTATCCCGCTGGTTCGGCAATGTGGTCGCCGTCAATGACATCACCATGACCATCGGCCCCGGCGTCACCGGCCTGCTCGGCCCCAACGGCGCCGGAAAGTCCACCCTGATCAACATGATGGGCGGCTTCCTGGCCCCCTCCACCGGCTCGGTCACGCTCGACGGGCAGCCGGTGTGGCGCAACGAGCAGATCTATCAGCACATCGGCGTCGTCCCCGAGCGCGAGGCGATGTACGACTTCCTCACCGGCCGCGAATTCGTCGTCGCCAACGCCGAGTTGCACGGCCTGGGCGCCAAGGCGGCCCAACGCGCCCTGGCCACGGTCGAGATGGAGTACGCACAGGACCGGAAGATCGCCACGTACTCCAAGGGCATGCGGCAGCGCGTGAAGATGGCCTCCGCGCTGGTCCACGACCCGTCCCTGCTGCTGCTCGACGAGCCGTTCAACGGCATGGACCCGCGCCAGCGCATGCAGCTCATGGAGCTGCTCCGGCGGATGGGCGACGAGGGCCGCACGGTGCTGTTCTCGTCCCACATCCTCGAAGAGGTCGAGCAGCTCGCCTGGCACATCGAGGTCGTCGTCGCGGGACGGCACGCGGCCAGCGGCGACTTCCGCAGGATCCGCCGCCTGATGACCGACCGCCCGCACCGCTACCTGGTCCGCTCCAGCGACGACCGCGCCCTCGCGGCCGCGCTGATCGCCGACCCGTCGACGTCCGGCATCGAGGTCGACCTGGCCGAAGGAGCGCTGCGCATCCAGGCCGTCGACTTCGGCCGTTTCACGACCCTGCTGCCGAAGGTCGCCCGGGACCACGGCATCCGGCTGCTCACGGTCTCGCCGTCCGACGAGTCCCTCGAGTCCGTCTTCTCGTATCTGGTCGCGGCGTAGGAGGCCGAAGATGTACGACCCCACAGTCGCCCGGCTCACCTACCGGGCCCTGCTCGGCCGTCGCCGGGCTCTCATCCTCGGCGCGCTGCCGATGCTGCTGATCGCGATCTCCGTGGTGGTGCGCGGCCTGGCCGGCGCCGACGACCAGACCGCGGCCGACCTGCTGGGCGGGCTGGCGCTCGCCACGATGGTGCCGATCATCGGCGTCATCGCGGGCACCGGCGCGATCGGCCCGGAGATCGACGACGGCTCGGTGGTGTATCTGCTGTCCAAGCCGATCAAGCGGCCCGCGATCATCTTCACCAAGCTGATCGTGGCGATCGCGGTGACGATGGTGTTCTCCGCGGTGCCGACCCTGATCGCGGGCTTCATCCTCAACGGCAACGGCCAGCAGATCGCCGTCGCCTACACGGTCGCGGCCCTGGTCGCCTCCATCGCCTACGCGGCCCTCTTCCTGCTCCTGGGCACGGTGTCGCGGCACGCGGTGATTTTCGGGCTGGTCTACGCCCTCGTCTGGGAGGCGCTGTTCGGCTCCCTCGTCTCGGGCGCCCGCACGCTCAGCGTCCAGCAGTGGTCGCTGGCGGTCGCCCACAAGGTCACCGGCGGTGACCTGGTCACCTCGGACGTCAGCCTGACGACGGGCACGGTGCTGTTGGTCTCGGTCACCGTACTGGCCACCTGGTACGCGGGACAGAAGCTGCGGTCGCTGACGCTGGCGGGCGAGGAGTAGGCGTCGGCGAGGAGCAGGGACGTCGGCCTTGACGGGGGCTTCACCCCCGTCCGGGCACACTGGGTCCGGGGGATGCCGCTGGGAGGCACGGGAATGGCTGACGAGGCGCTGCCGTACGACGAGTGGGACGGGGTCGTCCTGGACGAGGACTTCATACGGTCCGCCGAGACGTCCGAGCCGTCCGCCCGTGCCCGGATGCTCGCCGCCCGCTGGCGTGCCGAGTCGCCCGAGCCGCAGCCGTGGCGCTCCGACGAGCCGCCCGCGGGGTGGTTCTTCAGCAGGGCACGTCGGCGCAGGTGGCGCCGCCGGTAAGGCGGTTCTGCGCACCGGTTAATTCAGTGGCGCCCAACTCGGGGGCGGGGCAGAGTGGTTGTGCCCCACCCGCCGGGACGGACCCGGCGTCACGATCTGGGAGAGGAGCCGGGCGATGCCCATGCACGGCAGTACGCCCAGCTCCCGACAGGGCAGTCTTCAGCGGACTCCGGAGTAGCCATTACCTCTCCGTGGAGCCGCGGACTGCCCGGGGCGGCCGCTTCGAGCACGCGATGTCGCTCTCGCGTGGGCCGCCCACCCGGAGGATTGGCCGAGTGGTAAGGCACTGGCTTGCTAAGCCATGGTCGGGTTGAGAAGCCCGCGCACGTTCGATCCGTGCATCCTCCGCGAGACGTTGTCACTGGGACCTGGCCGAGTCACCGGGCCGGGAGTGTGCTGAGCAGGTACAGCGGACGTCAGCTCAGCAACCGCTCCAGCACCACCGCGATGCCGTCCTCCTCGTTGGACGACGTCACCTCGTCCGCCACCGCCCTCAGTTCCTCGTGGGCGTTGGCCATGGCCACGCCCCGGGACGCCCAGGTGAACATCGGGATGTCGTTGGGCATGTCGCCGAAGGCGATCGTGTCGGTGGCCTTCAGGCCCAGGCGGCGGGCCGCCAGGGAGAGGCCCGTCGCCTTGGACAGGCCCAGGGGCAGCAGTTCCACGATGCCCTCGCCCGCCAGGGCGACCGTGACGAAGCCGCCCGCGGCCTGGCGGGACGCCTCGGCCAGCTCGTCGTCCGAGAGGGTGGGGTGCTGTATGTAGATCTTGTTCAGCGGCGCGGTCCAGAGGTCGGACACGTCGGTGAACGGCGTCGCCGGGAGCTTTCCGGTGACCGCGTACCCGGGGCCGACCAGCACCTCGCCGTCTAGGCCGTCCCGGCTCGCCGCGAGGAACAGCGGGCCCACCTCGGCCTCGATCTTGGCCAGGGCCACCCCCGCCAGCCGGCGGTCCAGGGTGACGGAGGTCAGCAGCCGGTGCTCGCCGGCGTCGTACACCTGCGCGCCCTGCCCGCAGACGGCGAGGCCCTGGTATCCGAGGTCATCGAGGATGTGCCGGGTCCAGGGGACCGAGCGGCCCGTGACCACGATGTGCGCCGCGCCCGCCGCGGTGGCCGCGGCGAGCGCGTCACGGGTGCGCTGTGAGATCGATTCGTCGGAGCGCAGGAGCGTTCCGTCGAGATCGGTGGCGACCAGCCCGTACGGGAAGCCGTCGCTCACTTGGCCACCGGCTCCAGGACCTCCCGGCCGCCCAGGTACGGGCGCAGCACTTCGGGGACCCGGACGGAGCCGTCGGCCTGCTGGTGGTTCTCGAGGATCGCCACGATGGTGCGCGGTACGGCGCACAGCGTGCCGTTCAGCGTCGCCAGCGGGCGGACCTGCTTGCCCTCGCGGACGCGGATCGACAGGCGGCGGGACTGGAACTCGGTGCAGTCCGAGGTGGACGTCAGCTCGCGGTACTTGCCCTGGGTCGGGATCCACGCCTCGCAGTCGAACTTGCGGGAGGCCGAGGCGCCGAGGTCACCCGTGGCGACGTCGATGACGCGGAACGGCAGCTCCAGCGAGGTCAGCCACTGCTTCTCCCACTCCAGCAGGCGCTTGTGCTCCTCCTGCGACTCCTCGGGAGTGACGTAGGAGAACATCTCGACCTTGTCGAACTGGTGGACCCGGAAGATGCCCTTGGTGTCCTTGCCGTGCGAGCCGGCCTCGCGGCGGAAGCAGGGCGAGAAGCCCGCGTAGCGCAGCGGCAGGCGGTCCGCCTCGATGATCTCGTCCATGTGGTAGGCCGCCAGCGGCACCTCGGACGTGCCGACCAGGTAGAGGTCGTCCTTGTCGAGGTGGTAGACGTCCTGGGCCGCCTGGCCGAGGAAGCCGGTGCCCGCCATCGACTGGGGGCGGACGAGGGCCGGGGTCAGCATCGGCGTGAAGCCGGCGGCCGTCGCCTGGGCGATCGCCGCGTTCACCAGGGCCAGCTCCAGCAGGGCGCCGACACCGGTGAGGAAGTAGAAACGCGAGCCGGAGACCTTGGCGCCGCGCTCGACGTCGATCGCGCCGAGCAGCTGGCCGAGCTCGAGGTGGTCCTTGGGCTCGAAGCCCTCGGCGCCGAAGTCGCGGATCGTGCCGTGCGTCTCCAGCGTGGCGAAGTCCTCCTCGCCGCCGACGGGCACGTCGGGGTGGACGAGGTTGCCGAGCCTGAGCAGAAGCTCCTGGGTCTCGGTGTCGGCCGCGTCGCGCTCGGCGTCGGCGGCCTTGACGTCGGCCTTCAGCTGCTCGGCGCGCTTGAGCAGCTCGGCCTTCTCGTCCGCGGGGGCCTTGGGGATGAGCTTGCCGAGCTGCTTCTGCTCGGCGCGCAGTTCGTCGAAGCGGACGCCGGACGACCTGCGCCGCTCGTCGGCAGACAGGAGGGCGTCGACGAGCGCGACGTCCTCTCCACGGGCGCGCTGGGACGCGCGCACACGGTCGGGGTCCTCACGGAGCAGGCGAAGGTCAATCACGGGCTCAAGGCTACCGGTGTGGGGTTGCCGCTCACGAATCACTATTCCAACGCGTTCCGATTCGTGGCATACGTTCAGTTATGAGTGAATTGCCGAGCGTGTCAAGGAAAAGTGTCTCACTCCCTGGGACGGGGCAAGCGGCGGGCGTCGTGTTGACTCGATTCCCTTGTGGAGAACGGGATTTGGCAGCCCGGTTGTCCACAGGGGTCCACACTCCGGGAAGAGTTATCCACAGGCTGTGCGGAAGGTCTGTGGATTTCGGAATTGATCACTCCGGTAGCGTTCGGCGGGCCGAAGAATTCCCGGCCCAAACCGCCCTGACACCCACTTTCGGGTGGAAAGGGGTCGCTCCAAAAGATGAACCAAAGGAAACGAGTGGACGAAGGGTGACCTGTGTGGCGGTGACCGCATCTGGGGGTCACAGGGCGATTTGTCGACTGAACGGCACTTCGTTGTCGACTTGTCCCCAGGTCGAGAAGCGCGCCTGTGGATAACTCCTGTGGATAACGAAGGTATGCAGGTAGGACTGGCTAGAAACGGCCGTCCTGGCACCGCGCGACCCAGTCCGCCGCCGCCACGAACTCCTCGTCCGACGTGCCCGGCAGCGTGGGCCGGACATCATCGGGCTTGATGTCGGCGCGCGGGTACGAGCCGAGGAACCGTACCTGCAGACAGATCCGCTTCAGCCCCATCAGGGCCTCGGCCATCCTGCGGTCGGAGATATGGCCCTCGGCGTCGATGCAGAAGCAGTAATTGCCGATGCCGGCGCCGGTGGGCCGGGACTGCAGCAGCATCAGGTTGATGCCCCGGGTGGCGAACTCGCCGAGGAGGTCACGCAGCCCACCGGGGTGGTCGTCCCGCTGCCACAGCACGACGGAGGTCTTGTCCGCGCCGGTCGGCGCCGCGGGCCGGGCCGGCCGGCCCACCAGGACGAACCTGGTCTGCGCGTTCTCCGCGTCGTGGATCCCGGTCTCCAGGGGCACCAGACCGTACCGGGCGGCCGCGAACTCACCGGCGAAGGCGGCGTCGTACCGGCCCTCCTGGACCAGCCGGGCGCCGTCGGCGTTCGACGCGGCCGACTCCCAGGTGGCGTCAGGGAGATTGGTCTTGAGCCAGTTGCGGACCTGCGGCTGGGCGGCCGGATGGGCGGTGACCGTCTTGATGTCGGACAGCTTGGTGCCGGGCCGGACCAGCAGCGCGAAGGTGATCGACAGCAGCACCTCGCGGTAGATCATCAGGGGCGCGCCCGCGACCAGCTCGTCGAGGGTGGTCGTGATGCCGCCCTCGACCGAGTTCTCGATCGGCACGAACGCGGCCTCGGCGTCACCGGCGCGCACGGCGTCGAGAGCGGACTGCACCGAAACGTACGGGATCAGCTCCCGGGTCGCCGCCTCCGGAAGCGTGCGCAGGGCCACTTCGGTGAAGGTGCCCTCGGGGCCGAGATACGCATAGCTCGCTGGCATGTCCTCACCCTAATGGCCTCGGGGAAATGGGGCTCACGTGTCTCACGGCTGCCCCTCCCGGGAGTGAACCGGGGCGCGCTCAGCCCTCCAGCAGCCGCTGGCCCACGTACTCTCCGCGCGCCGCGCCGCCCGGCACGGCGAACAGGCCGCTGGCCTCGTGGCGGATGTACTTCGACAGTGCGTCGCCCCGGTCGAGCTTGCGCTGCACCGGAACGAAGCCGCGCAGCGGATCGGCCTGCCAGCACACGAAGAGCAGCCCCGCGTCGGGCACCCCGTCCGCGTCGAAGCCGTCGTGGTACGAGAAGGGGCGCCGCAGCATGGCCGCGCCCCCGTTCTGGTCGGGCCGGGTGATCCGGGCGTGCGCATTGCCCGGAACGACGTAGTTGCCGTGGGCGTCGGCCTTCTCCAGGTCCATCGCGGTCGTCTCGGTGCCCCCGGACAGCGGCGCCCCGTCGGACTTGCGGCGCCCGATGACGTCCTCCTGGGCCTTGGCCGAGAGCTTCTCCCAGTCGTCGAGGAGCATGCGGATACGGCGTACGACCGCGTAGGAGCCGTTCGCCATCCAGGCCGGGTCGTTCGAGCCGGAGGCCGGGACGAAGATCCGCTTGTCGAAGTCGGCGTCCGCCGGCTTCGGATTGCGGGTGCCGTCGATCTGACCCATCAGATTGCGGGCCGTCATGGGGTGGGCAGTGGCGCCCGGGGTGCGGTTGAAGCCGTTCATCTGCCAGCGGATGCGGGCCGCGCCGCCCGCCTCCTGCTGGATCGCGCGCAGGGCGTGGAAGGCGACCAGGGCGTCGTCGGCGCCGATCTGCACCCACAGGTCGCCGTTGCTGCGGGTCTTGTCGAGGTGGTCGGAGGAGAAGTCGGGCAGCGGGTCGAGGGAGACCGGGCGCTGCTTGTCCAGTCCGGTCCTGGCGAAGAAGCTGTTGCCGAAGCCGAAGGTGATCGTCAGCGACGACGGGCCGGCGTCCCGGGCCACGTCCGTGTCGTCGTGTGCGGCCGCCTCGCCGGCCATCAGCCGCTCGGTCGTCGCCGACCAGCGGCGCAGCAGTGCGGCCGCCTCCTTGCGGCCCGCGCCCGCCGCGAGGTCGAAGGCGACGAGGTGGCCACGGGCCTGGAGGCCCTCGGTGATGCCGGGCTGATGTTTCCCGTGAAACATCGCCCGGCCGGAGCCCACCGAGGTCAGCGGGGTGGCCTGGGCGGGCGCGGCCCCGTACCCCACGGCTCCGCCCGCCGCACCGAGCACGAGCCCGGTCGCACCGGCGGTGCCGAGCAGCTTCCGCCGGGATATCCCGTCCTGGGGGGCGCCGCTTTCCGGGACGGCCGCTTCGGGGGCGAGTGCTCGGGAAGGGGTGGACTGGTCAGCCATGGTGCGGTTCAGCCGATCTGCGCGTTCTTGGAGACGGTCGTCTGGTCGATGTCGGAGGTCCGCACGGTCACGGCGATCTTCCATTCGCCGGCCATGGGGATCTGCACTCCGTCGGCCGCCCAGTGCCCGGTGGTGATGTGGTCCGGCGTCACGGGAAGGGGCCCGATCTTCTTGGCGTCCAGGGTGAAGGCGACCTTCACCTCGGGGATGTCGAAGGCCCGGCCATTGGGCCGCTGCACGTAGACGTGCATCTCGTTGCCGCCCACGCGCGCGGGGTCGAGATCGAGTCGTACGAGGCCCTTGCCGTCCTTGCTGCCGGTGTCGAACGGCATGTCCAGGGTCAGCGCCCCGGAGGTCGAGGACGCCGAGGAGGACGAGGCCGACGACGTGGCGGCCTCGGCCTCCTGCTCGGTGCGTCCCGGCTCGGTCTGGGTCAGCACGGTGGTGACGGCGAGCAGGACGACCGCCACGCCCGCCTCCGCGAACACCGAGCGGCGCAGGCCGAAGCGGTTGGGGTCGGCGTCCCGCAGTCGCTTCTTGCGGGTGGCGTCCATGGCGGCCTGCTGCCGGGAGAGCTGGGTGGCACGCTCGGAGTCACCGGCCGCGGCCGGTGCCGTGACATGCTCCTTGGCGGGCACCTTCACCTCGGCCTTCTCCGTGGTGGCCGCCGTGTCCGTGAGCCGTGCCGTCCAGCGCCGTGAGATCCACGCGATGCCGACGAGCAGCAGCACGAGCCCGATCTTGACGAGCAGCAGCTGCCCGTAGCGGGTGTCGGTGAACGCGGACCACGAGCCGAGCTGGCGCCAGGACTGGTAGATACCGGTCGCGACCAGCGCAGCCACGGACCCGAAGGCGAGGCGGGAGAAGCGGTGTACGGCGGCGGCCTCGACGGGGGTGTCGGCGGGAACCCGGTGGAGTGCGACGAGCAGGGCGACGAGTCCGCCCAGCCAGGTGGCGACGGCCAGCAGATGGATCACGTCGACGGGCATGGCGATGCCCGGCTGGAGCCCGGTCGAGGCGTGCTCGGCCATCGCCCAGCTCGCCGCCAGGCCGGCGGCGACCACGGCCCCGCCGATGGCGAGCCCGAAGGTCAGGTCGCGCTTCTCCTCGTCCTCGCGCTTGTCATAGGTTCCGAAGAGCACGGCGATGAACAGCGCGGCCGCGGCGAGCAGCAGTAGCCGGGAGACCAGCGCGGCGCCGGTCTTGGTCTGCAGCACCTGGCCGAGCAGGTTCAGGTCGAAGACGTCGCCGAACTTCCCCGAGGTGGTGTAGGAGCCACGCAGGAGCAGCAGCCACAGGGTGGCCGAGGTGAGCGCGAGCCAGCCGCCCACGACGAGCCGCTGCAGGGCCCGCACCCCGGAGCCGCGCTGCCAGCAGGCGAGCACGAAGGCGCCGCCGCCCACCAGCACGATGTAGCCGGCGTACGACACGTACCGCCCGAACCCGTACAGCCGGCCCACGACCCCGCCGCCCACCGTCTGGTCGGAGACGGAGACGGTGGTCAGGGACGGGGCGCCGACGGAGAAGGTGTAGGCGCCGGCGACGGGGTGGCTGTCCGCGGAGACGACCTGGTAGGTGACGGTGTACGTGCCGTTGCCCAGACCGCTCTTGAGCTGCACGGCGTACGTCGTCCCGCTCACGTTGGACGGCTTGCCGGCGTCGACCCGCTTGCCCTTGGGGTCGAGGACGCGCAGCGAGTCGTCGTTCATCGCCACCTTCTCGGAGAAGGTGAGCGACACCTGGTCGGGGGCCTTGTCGACCACCACCCCCTGCGCGGGGTCGCTGCCGGTCAGCGCGGCGTGCGCGGAGGCCGGACCGGCACCGGCGAGGAGCGCGCCGGTGACGGCCAGGAACAGCAGCACCAGGATCCGCAGGCGGGGGGTGATGGTCCGCGTCAAGGTGGTCCCTCCCTCAGTGTCCGGTCGACGGGTTGTACGTGGCGGACTTCACCGGCATCTCGATGGTGAGGGGTCCGGACTTGGCGAACTTCAGCTTCAGCGTGATCGTGTCGCCCTGCTTCGGCTTGCGGTTCAGCTTCTCGAACATCAGATGGTTGCCACCGCTTTTGAACACGAGTTGACCGTGTGCCGGGACGGCGAAGGAGGTGACCTCCTGCATGCTGCCGCCCACCGTGTCGTGCATGGTGACCTGGCCCGCGACGTCGCTGGTGACGGACGTCAGCTCGTCCTTCGCGGCGCCCTTGTTCGTTATCGTCAGAAAGCCGGCGGCCATGTCTGCGGAGACCGGCTGGGGCATGTAGGAGGCACCGACCGACAGCTCGGCAGCCGTGTCGTCGGATCCGCCGCAGCCCGCGAGGGCGAGTGCGCCCGCTATCGCGGCGGCGGGTACGGCGAGACGCCTCACGGCTTCGCTCCCTTGATGATCTTGGGCAGGTCCTTGGTGTAGTCGTCGACGGTGGCGTCCTCGCCGTAGAGGAGGTAACCCCCGTCGGTCTTCGGCGAGAAGGCGACGACCTGGGTGCCGTGGACGGAGACGATCTTGCCGTTCTTGTCCTTCTTCGTCGGCTCGATGGAGATGCCGAGGGAGCGGGCGCCGGCCTGGATGGTGGCGAAGTCGCCGGTCAGGCCGATGAACTGGGGGTCGATGCCCTTGAGCCACTTGCCGAGTTCGGACGGCGTGTCGCGGGCCGGGTCGGTGGTGACGAACACGACCCGCAGCTCGGCCTGCTCCGCCTTGGGCAGCGACTTCTTGGCGACCGCGATGTTGTTCATGGTCAGTGGGCAGATGTCCGGGCAGTGCGTGTAGCCGAAGTAGACCAGTGTCGGCCGGCCCTCGGTCTCCTTGCGGAGGTCGTACTTCTTGCCGTGCGTGTCGGTCAGGACCAGGTCCGGCTTCTCGAACGGTTTGTCGAGGAGGGTGGCGGCCTTGGCCGATCCGGACTCCTCGGAGACCACGGCGATGGGCGACTTGCCGTCGTCACCGCTGCCGCAGGCGGAGAGGGTCAGGGTGGCGGCGGCGAGCAGCGCGGCCGCGGCGAACGTCTTCTTGCGCATAGAAAAATGTCCCAGATGTGAGTGCTCCGGAGCGCACCGGGGGTCGTACGCAAGAGTCGCACGACCCCCGGTGCGCGGTGCGGGCGGCGGGGCTCAGGCCGCGGACCGCCGGCGTCCGGCGAGCACGCCGTACGCGACTCCCGCCGCGCCGACGACGATGCCCACCACGCCGAGTACGCGTGCGGTGGTGTCGCTGCCGCCGGAGGAGCCGGAGTCCGCCGCGGCCTCCTTCTCGGCCTTCTTGTCGGAGGCGTCCTCAGCGGTCGTGGCGCCGTGCCCGTGCTCATCGGCGGAGGCGGCGGACAGGGCAAGGACGGGGGCCGGGTTCTCGGGCTCCTCCTGGCCGTCCTGCTGCACCTCGATCCAGCGCACGACCTCCTTGTTGGAGTACGTCTGGACCGCCTTGAAGACGAGTTCGTCGGTGTCCTCGGGCAGCGTGCCCAGGGAGAGCGGGAACTTCTGGAAGTAGCCGGGCTCGATCCCCTTGCCGACGGCGGTCCAGGTGACCTTGGTGACGGCCTCGTCGATCTTCTTGCCGTGCATCTCCAGCGGCTTGTCCAGCTTGGACTTGGTGACTTCCACCGTCCAGCCGTCGACCGGCTGCGGCATCACGGAGGCCAGCGGGTGATCCGCCGGGAAGTTGACCTCGAGCTTGGTGGTCGAGGCGTTGTCGCGCTCGTTGGGGACCTTGAAGTCGACGACCGCGTAGCCGCCCTTGGCCGCGGTGCCCTCGGGCTGCACGGAGACGTGCGCGAAGGCGGGCGCGGACAGGGCGAGGACGGCCGAGCCCGCGACAGCAGCGGCGGCGGCGATACGAGAAGCCTTCATGGCGTGGAGCACTCCACTCTGTGTGAGTTCCGGTGAAAGAAAGGGGGCGCGCACGATGTGCACGCGCGCGTGCCGCACGACGGCGGCCGGCCCCTCCGTCCCGGTGCGGGTGGAGCGGTGTGGTCGCGTCGCGTCAGGCAGCGAGGACGAGTGCGGCGGCCGCGGGCGGGCCGCGCCGGATCACCGAGTGCTGGAGTGCGGTGGCGTGTGGTGCGGGTGGTTCGTCCCCGAGGGTGCGCCACTGTCGCGGGCCCGCCTCGGGAGCGTCCGGAAGCCCGGCGCACAGGGCACGCACCAGGGCGAGCGCCCCGCGCAGGGAACGTACGAGCGCCCCCTCGGCGACTCCATGCGCCGACAGCTCCGTCAGACGCAGTACGGCCAGGTCGCCGCGGCGCAGCAGCCAGCCGACGGCGACCGCGGCGAGCGCGTGACCGAGCAGCATCGGCAGGGACGGCAGCAGCGGCTCCGAGGAGCCGGTGGCGTCCGTGGCGTGGTGCATGGCGCTCATGTCCGTGCCGGAGCCGGTGAGCAGGTGCGCCTGGGAGAGGATCCGGTAGGCGTGGGCCGGGGTGATGGCCGCGGCGCCGGTACCGCACACGAGCCGCGCGGCCCGCTCGACCAGCGTGGCGTCGCTCATCGGGGCCATGGAGCCCATCGACATCGCGCCGGAGGACATGGTGGCCGTACCGTGCTGGCCCAGCCCGAACAGCGTGTGCAGCACGGTCTGGCCGAGCGCGAGCAGCGCGACGATTCCCGGCAGCGAGCGCTCGCGACCGGTGAGCGGCGCCACGAGCGCGAGGGCGCCGAGGAATCCCGCGCCCAGCGTCCACAGCGGAACCGTGGCGCAGGAGGCCAAGGTGTGCCCGGCCGCGGCCAGCACGACGCAGACCGCGGCGAACACCGCGGCCCGCAGGATCCGGAGTCGGTTTCCGGAGCGCGCCGTGCGCTGGTGGGGGGCAGTCATGGCGGCCTCATCATCGCACTGGACCCGCCGGTGCCCGACGGCAGGTCCACAAGGTTCCGTTCGACCGGAACGTCATGCTCTGGCGTGAGCCGTCCACTCATACACCGATTCCTGCCCGCGCGCATCGTCCGTATGGGCGGTGTCACGCAGACGGGGTGCTTACACCCGGGTATTGGCGGCAATACGTAACGGTATGTCGAGCCGCGGCCAGGAGGCTGGAGCATGAGCATCTGGTGGTCACTCCATCTGCGCCGCGAGGCCGCGAGCGTGCCGCTCGCCCGCCGGTTGCTGCTCGGCACGATGGAGACCGCGGGCGTCGACCCCGATGTGTCCTACGACCTGTCCGTCGCCCTCAGCGAGGCCTGCGCGAACGCCGTCGAGCACGGCGGGGACGCGACGCGCGGCGGCTCGTCGGAGGCGTACCGGGTGACCGCCTACCTGGACGGCGAGAAGTGCCGGATCGAAGTGGCCGACTCCGGGCCGGGGTTCGCCCCCGCCCATGCTCCGCGCCCGCCGCGCGTGGACGCCGACCACGGTCGCGGCCTGTTCTTGATCAGGGAACTCGCCGATCACGTTCACATCGGCGACAAGCCGGGCCGGGGAGGGATGGTGGTGAGCTTCGACAAGATGCTCAAGTGGAAGAAAGATCCTTCTCTGCTTACGGCATGACTGCTGCGCACGCATAACGGCCGCGCTAGGGTGCGCGCATGAATCTCGAAACCGAGGAAATATTCGAGGGAGTACGGCTCCGGCCGCTCGCTCAGGACGATGCTTCGGCGCTTTGTTCCGCATACGTCGAGAACCGGAAACATCTCGAGCCGTGGGAGCCGTGCAGACCGGACTCCTTCTTCACGGTCGAGGGTCAGACGGAGCGTCTGGAGGGGCTGCTGCGGCAGTTCGCGGAGGGCAATCTGGTGCCCTGGGTCCTCCAGTCGGACGATGGGCGGATCGCGGGGGCGATCACCCTGTCCGGCATCTCGATGGGCCCCTTCTGCAGCGCCTATCTGGGTTACTGGGTCGCCGCCGACCAGCAGAACCGGGGGCTGGCCAGCCGCGCCGTGGAGCGGGTGTGCCGCATTGCGCGGGACACGGTCGGACTCCACCGGATCGAGGCGTCCACGCTTATCGAGAACACGGGTTCACAGCGCGTCCTGAAGAAATGCGGATTCGAATCGATCGGCATGGCTCCGAGTTATTTGCATATCAATGGGGAATGGCGGGACTGTCATCTTTTCCAGCGGATCCTGCACGATGCGGAT
The DNA here is from genome assembly GCF_032656585.1 of Streptomyces herbicida. Taxonomy (NCBI): domain Bacteria; kingdom Bacillati; phylum Actinomycetota; class Actinomycetes; order Kitasatosporales; family Streptomycetaceae; genus Streptomyces; species Streptomyces herbicida. The sequence goes on along the minus strand of NZ_JAUYWJ010000015.1, from coordinate 90,143 downwards.
CCGGCCATCTGATCGAGGTGTTCCGGCCGACCGGATTCCCGGGCTTGCACAGCTCTTTGAAAGCTCTTGCCCATGTGCTGGACAAGCGGCGTTCCTGGCTTGCTCCGCCATGACGGGCAATCACCGCAACACATCCCTCACCCGGCGCCGCGCCCTCGCGGTGACGGGGGGCACGGTCCGGGCGGGCGCCCGCGGGATCCTGGAGGCGGGCGGTACGGCGACGGAGGCGGGCGCGGCGGCGCTGTTCCCGGACTCGCTGCCGGTCGGCCCACGAGGGCGGGCCGCTTGATCTCCGCGGAGGCACGGCCGGCGGCCCGTTGTGCCGCCGGTCCCATCGCGTACGACGCCGCCGGCGTCGCGCCGCCCAGCAGCAGCCAGCCCGGGGCGCCCCACTCCACCAGCACGGAGGCCAGCACCAGTGGGCCGAGAGTGCGGGCCACCGAGCCGTCCCCGCGGCACCCCCACCAGCGAGCCGACTGCCCAGCCGACGGTGAGCCCGAGCCCCACGCGCGCGGGGCGAGCCCCACGACACGGGTGAAATGCAGCGCGGACGTCACGTAGTAGGCGCCGTCGCCGATGGAGTCGGTCAGCTGGGCCAGTGCCAGGACGCGCTGCGGGCGGTTCGTCGTACGGGCGGCACTGGAAGCGCACCGGACTTGTCAACCGGCCCGATACCAACGCCTTTCAGGGGTCCGATTCAGGTCCCGACCAGCACCTTCGCCAGCACCTCCAGCGCCTCCGGATACACCCGCTCCCGAGGAGTGCCGTACCCGACGACCAAGCCCTGCTGCCGTCCCTCGCCGGGTGCGCCGGGCGTGTGCCAGTGGTCCCCCAGGCGGCCGAGGGCGAGCCCCTCCGCCTCCGCGCGCGCGAGCACCTCCGTCTCGTCCGTGACCTCCACCAGGGCGTGCAGCCCGGCCGCGATCCCGCGCACCTTCCGGCGCGCGCCCAGCCGGTCAAGGAGCTGGTCCCGGCGGCGCCGGTATCTGAGGCGGCACGCGCGCACATGGCGGTCGTAGGCGTGGCTGTCGATGAGCTCGGCGAGCGCCAACTGGCCGATGGACTCGGTGTGGTGGTCGCTGTGCAGCTTGGCGTCCGCGACCGCGTCGACCAGATGGGGCGGCAGCACCATCCAGCCCAGCCGCAGCGCGGGGCCCAGGGTCTTGGAGGCGGTGCCCAGGTACACCACCTGGCCCGGCGCCATGCCCTGGAGCGCGCCGACGGGCTGACGGTCGTAGCGGAACTCCCCGTCGTAGTCGTCCTCGACGATCAGGCCCCCGCGCGCGCGTGCCCAGTCGCTGAGCGCCCGCCGCCGCTCCGGGTGCTGGGTAACGCCGGTCGGATACTGATGGGCGGGCGTGACGACCACGGCGGCCGCATCGCCCAGCTCCTGCGCGCGGGCCCCGCGTTCGTCGACGGGTACGGGCACCACCTGCCCGCCGTTGCGCCGCACCACCTCCCGGTGGAAGGGCAGCCCCGGGTCCTCCATGGCGACGGCGGCGCCGTCGAGCACGCGCGTGAGGAGCGCGAGGCCCTGTACGTACCCGGAGGTGATCACGATCCGCTCCGGCGGCGCGATCACCCCGCGCGCCCGCCCCAGGTAGCCCGAGAGCGCCGTGCGCAGTTCGATCCGGCCGCGCGGATCGCCGTAGTCGTACGCCAGTGAGGGTGCCGTCGCGATGGCACGGCGCAGCGCCCGCAGCCAGGCCGCCGCCGGGAACGCCCCGACGTCCGGGCTGCCGGGCCGCAGATCGAAACGGGGCGCACGCGCGCGTGCGGCCGCCTCCGGCGTGTCCGCGTCGACGGAGGGCAGCGAGGCGACCTGGGTGCCCGAGCCCTGCCGTGCCGTCAGATATCCCTCGGCGACCAGCTGGTCGTACGCCGCCTTGGCCGTGCCGCGCGAGATCCCGAGCTCGGACGCGAGCCGCCGCGTGGCCGGCAGCCGGGTGCCGGGCGCCAGCCGCCCGTCGCGCACGGCGTCGCGCAACGCCCGCTCCAGCCCCACCCGGCGTCCGTCCGCCGAGTCGGGCTCCACATGCAGATCCACACCGACACCGGACCAGAAGTCGTCCACGAGAAGCCTCCCCCTAGGCACGTGAATGGCCGGGCACCGCACAGGTACCCGGCCATCAGTGTCGTATCAGTCGTTGATCCGCACTATAGGGCTTCGCTCAGCCCCTCGCTCAGCCCTTCAGCGATGCCATCCACGCCTCGACCTCGTCGGACCGGCGTGGCAGTCCGTCCGAGAGGTTCCGGTTGCCGTCCTCGGTGACCAGGATGTCGTCCTCGATGCGGACGCCGATGCCGCGGTACTCCTCCGGCACGGTCAGGTCGTCGGCCTGGAAGTACAGACCGGGCTCGACCGTGAGCACCATGCCGGGCTCGAGCACGCCCTCGACGTACGTCTCCGTCCGTGCGGCCGCGCAGTCGTGGACGTCCATGCCGAGCATGTGCCCGGTGCCGTGCAGGGTCCAGCGGCGCTGCAGGCCGAGTTCCAGGACGCGCTCGACCGGGCCCTCGACCAGGCCCCACTCGACGAGCTTCTCGGCGAGCACGCGCTGGGAGGCGTCGTGGAAGTCGCGGTACTTGGCGCCGGGCTTCACGGCCGCGATACCGGCTTCCTGCGCCTCGTACACGGCGTCGTAGATCTTCTTCTGGATCTCGCTGTAGGTGCCGTTGATCGGCAGCGTGCGCGTGACGTCCGCGGTGTAAAGGGTGTGCGTCTCCACGCCCGCGTCCAGCAGGAGCAGGTCGCCGGAGCGGACCGGGCCGTCGTTGCGGACCCAGTGCAGGGTGCAGGCGTGCGGGCCGGCCGCGCAGATGGAGCCGTAGCCGACGTCGTTGCCCTCCGCGCGCGCGCGGAGGAAGAAGGTGCCCTCGATGTAGCGCTCGGAGGTGGCCTCGGCCTTGTCGAGGACCTTCACCACGTCCTCGAAGCCGCGCACGGTCGAGTCGACCGCCTTCTGCAGCTCGCCGATCTCGAACTCGTCCTTGACCAGCCGGGCCTCGGAGAGGAAGACGCGCAGCTCGTCGTCGCGCTCGGCGGTGACCTTGTCGGTGAGGGCCGCCTCGATCCCGGCGTCGTAGCCGCGCACCACGCGTACCGGGCCGGTGGCCTCCTTCAGTTGCCCGGCCAGTTCGCGCACGTCCGCGGCGGGGATGCCGTAGAGCGCCTCGGACTCGGTGAGCGAGTGCCGGCGGCCGACCCACAGCTCGCCCTGGCCGGAGAGCCAGAACTCACCGTTCTCACGGTCGGAGCGCGGCAGGAGGTAGATCGTCTCCTCGTGGCCGTCCGCGGTGGGCTCCAGCACCAGGACGCCGTCCTCGGTCTGGTTGCCGGTGAGGTAGGCGTACTCGACCGAGGACCGGAAGGCGTACTCGGTGTCGTTCGACCGGGTTTTCAGGTGGCCCGCCGGGATCACCAGGCGCTCACCCGGGAAGCGGGCGGACAGGTCGGCGCGGCGGCGCGCGGTGTGCGCGGCCTGCGCGATCGGCTTGAGGTCACGCAGCTCGGTGTCGGCCCAGCCGGACTTCATGTTCTCGGCCAGCTCGTCGGAGACGCCCGGGTACAGGCCGTTCTTCCGCTGCTTGATGGGCTCCTCGGACTCAGTTTCCGGGGTCTCCGGAGTGAGCTCGTCGGCCACGGTCATCCTCCTCGATACGGCACGGTCCCCCCGAGCCCTCGGCGATCTCGGTTCCGCTCGAGCAGGGGGACCCCCATCATCGTACGGTCGTACCGGGGAGGCTCTGGGCAGGAAGAGCTGTTATGCCCACTCATGCGAACCGCGCCGCCCCGCCCCCGGCCGAAGCGAACCGTGCCGCCCGCTCAGTCGAAGCGTGCCGTTCCCTCAGTCGAAGCGTGCCGCCAGCAGGACGACGTCCTCCTCGCTGTCCGCCGCCTCCAGGCCGTCCGGCAGCACCGTGCGCAGCACGTGGTCGGCGATGGCCCCTGGGTCGCGGCGCATGGCGCGCGGCACGCTCGCGGCGGCCGCGTGCAGCCGTGCGAAGGCGCGGTCCGTAGGGTCTCCGGTGCGGTGCAGCAGCCCGTCGGTGTAGAGCAGAACCGTCTCTCCTGCTTCGGCCTGGAACTCCACGCTGGGCGCCTCCCAGCAGGCGAGCATCCCCAGGGGCGCGGAGACGGAGGTCTCCGCGAACTCGGTGCGCCGCTCGCCGATCAGCAGCGGCGGGCTGTGGCCGGCGCCGGCCAGGGTGACCTTGCGCAGCGCGGGTTCGCAGTAGGCGAACAGGGCGGTGGCGGAGCGGGCCGGCTCGGTCAGGCGCAGCAGCAGCTCCAGATCGGACAGGACCGCGACCGGGTCCTCGCCCTCCATCACGGCGTACGCCCGCAGGGACGCCCGCAGCCGGCCCATGGCGGCGACCGCGCTGGGCCCCGACCCGGTCACCGAGCCGACCGCGAGGCCGAGCGCGGCGTCGGGCAGCGGCAGCGCGTCGTACCAGTCGCCGCCGCCGCGCGGGCCGGTGCGGTGCCGGGCGGCGAGCTGGACGCCGGCCACGCGGGGCAGCCGGGACGGCAGCAGTTCCTCGGAGATGGTGGCCATGCACGCGCGCGTGCGCGCCACCTCCAGCAACCGCGCCAGGTGTTCGGTGCCACAGCGGACGTACAGGCCGGCGAGGTGGCGCTGGCGCTCGTTCGGTTCGGCGGGCTCGTCGTACAGCCACACGGCGGCGCCCAGGCGGTCGGCCGCCTCGGTGGACAGGGTCAGGGCGTAGCTGGCGGCGTAGCCGAGCCGGGCGGCCACCTCGCGGTGGCGGGGGTCGAGGCCGTCCTCGGCGAACAGATCGGGGTGGACGATCTCACCGCCGCCGCCGGGGAGTCCGGCGGCCGTGTCGAGAAGCTCGCCGTACGACATCGCGTCGCGCGGCACGGTCTCGATGTGGCCGAGATCGGCGCGGCCGAGGCCCAGACCGAGGGTGGTCTCGGGGCCGAGGCCGTCGGCCGGTTCCAGTACGACGAGACCGCGCCGGGCGCCCACGAGGGCGGCTCCGGCGCGCAGCAGTTCCTGGAGTGCTCCGTCGAGTGAGTCCGTACGGGCCAGGCGCTCGGTGAGTTCGTGGAGGGTCGTGAGGTCCGAGACCCAGCCGGCCAGCCGGTCCTGGAGAAGGGTGCTCGGTGCAGGGGAGTTCGGCGCGGGAACGGGAGCGGTGCCCGGGACGGGAGGTGCGGGCGCGACAGTGTGTGCGGGCGTGGGAACCGTTGAATCGATTCCAGCCACTTTCGAATGGTGAGGGGCGTTCATGGTGTCCGGCCTTCAGACCGGTGCGTATTGCTCAAAAGCATCGCAAACCCCCATGTCATTCTGCGCCGCCGGCGGTGTCTCCACATGTACACGCACTCGTGAGGGGATGTCCAGCATTGTCCTGCCGGGATTCCTGGTGTCCGTGGGCCTCTTGTGGGTTTCTTCCGGACCCCTTGCGGAAAAGCAAAGTTGGCTTAAAACTGCCTCGGGTATCGGTTCATTGCGGTCGACTGGGTTTGCTCCACAGAGCGTCACGACGGTCGAGATGGGTACGTACTCGGAGAAGGCCAGGGGTGGTTGGGGACCCACCCGGAACCTGGCGGCGGACCCGGGCGTCTTAGCCACCGACGACCGTGCCCCATCCTCCCGTGGCGGAGGCGGAGAGAAATACGCGGAACGGCAAAACGCCAGACTTCGCCACCCCACGCCGCGGCCGTGCTTTTGATACACGCAGTATGGACGTGAACGCGGCCAACGCTCGACCCCTTGGGGTTCCCCTCGCTCTGGGCGGGGGCGTGATGCGCCATTAGGTACGCACAGTGAAGTGATCGACACATGATGTGATGTGGTCCACGGTGTTGCCAGCGGTGCAACGGAAAGGAACGAGCGCTCATGCGCGAGATCCTCGGAAGGCGACGCAGGCTCCTGTCCCAGCGGAACGACGGGAGGCCTGAGATGCTCAAGCCAGCCCTGACCTTCGCGACGGAATGGCAGTGGCCCGTACTCCCGGGCGTGGCCCCGGACCCGCAGGGGCGGGCCGGCTGCGCATGCCCCGACCCGGAGTGCACGGTGCCCGGCGCGCACCCCTTCGACCCCGGCCTCCTCGCGGCCACCACCGACGAGCGCATGGTGCGCTGGTGGTGGACGAACAGGCCGAACGCCCCCATCGTCCTCGCCACCGGGGGCAAGGCCCCCTGCGCGGTCAGTCTGCCGGCCCTCGCGGCCTCCCGCGCCCTCGACGCACTCGACCGGCGCGGTATGCGCCTCGGTCCGGTGATCGCAGCGCCCACGCGCTGGGCGCTGCTGGTCAAGCCGTACTCCATGGAACAGCTGGGCGAACTGCTCTACGCCAAGGACTTCGTCCCCGGCTCCCTGCGCTTCCACGGAGAGGGCGGCTATCTCGCCCTGCCCCCGTCCGAGAGCGGCCGGGGCGCCATCCGCTGGGAGCGTGCTCCGCTGCCCGGCTCGGCCTCGCCCTGGGTGCCCGATGTGGAGGCCGTGGTGGATGCCGTGGTCGACGCCCTCACTCGTACGGGTGTGAGCGCACCCGAGTTGTAGGGGTGTCGGGCGCGAGCGGGACCGGCCGCCCGCCCTCGGTCGTTATCTTCCGGTACATGAATGTTCGTCTGCTCGCTCTCTCGGGCGTTGTGGCCTGCGTGGTCGTACTGCCGCTGACCGTGGCGTCCGCGGGACAGGTGGGCGACCCCGCGCGGCCGATGGCCGACGGGGCTCGGGCAACCGTGCGGACCTCTCCGGACGACGACGCCAAGATCCCCTCCGCCGCCCCCGGCAGCTCCCCGCGGCTGCTCGGCCTGGGCCTGGCCACCGCGACCCGATGTGGCCTGGAAGTTTCCTCCCCCGACGGTGTCGAGGCGCAGACCTGTGTCCTCACCCAGGGCGAGGACACCTGGGCGCGCACCTACTACCGCAACGCCACCGGCAAGGCACTGGACTCCCTGCTGAGCCTCATGGGGCCCGGCGACCGCACCGTGCAGATGCGCTGCGCCGCGGGCGCCGACGACGAGCCCGCCACCTGTGAGACCCCCAGGGAACGCACCCGGGGCGGCCTGGACGCGTACACGGCCGTCGCGGAGTTCGCGGAGCGCGGCTCGGACGGACCGCTGCTGCTGCGCTCGGGGAGCAACTACGCGCAATCCGGCGGCAGTTGACGGACGGCTGCCTTCCGTACACCGGCGCCGGGCATGGAAAGGCCCGGTTGCTGGCGACGGGGGATGCACCAGCAACCGGGCTATTGGAACGGTAACAAGAGATCGGCGGTTAGCAAATTCGATCTCGGCTATTCGGACACCGATTTGCCTGTCCCGGCGGGGAGTTGTGACAGGAGTCACCTGATGCGACCGGGCGGCGACAGCTGACCGGTCGGTCAGCCGCCGCCCCCGGTGGATCCGGGTGTCAGCTGAGCGTGACCTGCCGGTTGGTCAGGCCGCCGCGCGCGCGGCGCTCGTCGGCGGTGAGTGGTGCGTCCGAGGCCAGGGCGGCGGCGAGGCGCTCGGCGAACTCGGCGGCCGGCTTCTCCACGTCGTCCGCCGTGACACCGCTCGGCAGGTCCCAGACCGGCACGGTGAGCCCGTGGGCACGGAAGGAACCGACCAGCCGGGTGCCCTCGCCCAGGCTGGAGCGGCCCGCCGCGTGCAGCCGGGCAAGAGCGTCCAGAAGCTGCTCCTCCGGATGCGGCATGACCCAGCGCAGGTGGTTCTTGTCCGGGGTCTCGCACCAGTAGGCGGCGTCCACACCGGCCAGCTTCACCGTGGGGATGGCCGCGGCGTTGGCCCGCTCCAGGGAGGCGGACACCTCCGGCGTGGCGTTCTCCGGGTCCGGGACCCAGAACTCGAAGCCGCTGTGCACAACTGGCTCGAACGCGCCTTCGGGGTCGAGCAGGTCCTGCAGACGCGGACCTTCGGCCGGGGCACGCCGGCCCTGGACGGGCGTGCCCGGTTCGGCGGTGAGGGCGCGCTGGAGGGTGTCGGCCAGATCGCGGCTGATGTCACCGGACGCCGTGTCGTTCTGCAGGCCCAGCAGGACCGAGCCGTCGTCGCGGCGCAGCGCCGGCCAGGCCATCGGCAGCACCGTGGCGAGCGTGACCGAGGGGACGCCCTCGGGGAGGCCGCCCTTCAGGTGCAGTTCGACCGTGGCGGCGGGGACCAGCTCGCGCAGCGCCACCCAGTCGCCCTCGCCCGGCAGGCCCTCGAAGGGGCGGTGCACCAGCTCGGTCGCGGCGTGTGCGGCGGCCCGGCCGTGGCACGCCTTGTAGCGTCGGCCGCTGCCGCAGGGGCAGGGTTCGCGGGCGCCGACGACCGGGATCTCACCGTCCGTGAGCTGAGGGCGCTCGGCCTTGGTCTGGGGTCGCTTCTTGGCCATCGTGGGTGTCTCCCGGTTACGGCTCGTCTCGTACGGGCGGGAGCCTAGCCGTTTGCGCCATCACCGACGGGGACCTGGGGAAGGCGCCGGAATGGCGAGAACCGCCGCCGGGTTCAGTCCAGGTCGTCGAAGGCGTCCGTGAAGTCCAGGCCGGGCATCGCGGAGACCACGGGAGCCGTGACGCGCGTAGCGAAATCGTCGCGGCGATGCCCCGCGTCGGGGTCGTGCACGTCCTCGTGGACCACGACCCACACCGTGACCTCGCCCCGGGCGTCGTCCCTGACGCCCCAGTCGTCGGCCAGCGCCGTGATGATGTTCAGCCCCCGGCCGCCGTGCGCGGTCACCGACGGAGTGGCCGGAGCCGGACGGGTGGGGCCGCCGCCGTCCGTCACCTCGACGATGAGCCGGCCGCGCGGGTCCACACGCCATGCCGCCCGGACGTCGCCGTCCCCGGCCGAGGCGTCGCCCAACGGACGCCCGTGTTTGCACGCATTGCTCAAAAGTTCCGAAAGGATCAGTACGGCATCGTCGATGACCGATTCCGATACGCCACCCATGCGCAGTTGATCACGCATCCGGTGTCTTGCTCCCCCCACGCCCGCAGGGCCATGGGGTACGGCCATGCTCGACGACGTGGGCACCTCCTGTGCCACCACCAACGCCACCCCCGAGACCTCCTTTGCCCCACGCCACGGTGTGGATGCCCCATTGGCCTGTACCGGAAACCGGCCAATCCAGGTCCGGTGACGCATTCGCAACGACCGAACACGGAGCGAACGCGCCGGTGCACTCCCTGTAATGGTGTGACTTGATTTCGTTGGTGTGGCCGACAACGGAGGATGCTTCAGCGGGCCGGCCGGGTCAAGAGCCGCGGAACGGTCCTTACGGGGCTCTTTACTTGTGCCGGGCCCTTTTACTTCCGCGCACCCGCCCCGGGCGCGCCCCGGGGTCAGCCGCGGAGCTGGCGCAGCACCGCGCGCGGGCGGTTGGTGATGATGGCGTCGATGCCGAGTTCGACACAGAGATCGACGTCCTCGGGCTCGTTCACGGTCCACACGTGCACCTGGTGGCCGGCCCGCTTCAGCCGCTCGATGAACGCCGGGTGGTTGCGCACGATCCGGATGGACGGACCCGCGATCCGCACGCCCGCCGGCAGCCGCCCGTCGCGCAGCCGGGGCGAGACGAACTGCATCAGATAGACGGTCGGCAGTGTCGGCGAGGCCGCCCGCACCCGGTGCAGTGAGCGGGCCGAGAAGCTCATGACCCGTACCGGCGACTCGGCCGCGGAGGCCGGGGCGTCCAGCCCGAACCGCTTCAGGAGCAGCAGCAGCCGCTCCTCGACCTGCCCCGCCCAGCGCGTGGGGTGCTTGGTCTCGATGGCCAGCTCCACCCGGCGTCCGGCGTCCGCGACCAGCTCCAGCAGCCGCTCCAGGGTGAGTACGGAGGTGTCCGCGCGGTCCTCCGGGCGGTACTCCCAGTCGGGCTCCTCGTCCCGGCCGCGCCAGGTCTCGCGCTTCTTCCAGGAGCCGAAGTCCAGGGCGGCGAGTTCGGCCAGCTCCAGGGCGGACACCGCCCCGCGGCCGTTGGACGTCCGGTTGACCCTGCGGTCGTGGACACAGACGAGATGGCCGTCCGCGGTCAGCCGGACGTCGCATTCAAGGGCGTCGGCACCGTCCTCGATCGCTTTCCGGTAGGCGGCGAGGGTGTGCTCGGGGGCGTCCTCGGAGGCTCCTCGGTGGGCGACGACCTGAATGCGGTGCTGTCGTGCGTGGGTCACCGCGTCATGGTGCCACCACCGCGGGGTATGCGTGGTGCCATGGTGCGTACGTGCGACGAACGGAGGCATGAACCCCGCTACGGAATGGAATTTTTGTCGTAAAAGTCCTATATAAGGGTTGACGCCATACCCACAGCCACCGCTTATGGTGCTCTGACGGCCCGTGGGAAAAGCTGACGACAGACAAAAGCACATGCACAGCTGCATCGCGCCGGACTGTCGACAAGCGTGAACGAGCGTGACCGAGTGCGACCGAGAACAACAGCCGTGGACCTAGGAGAAGAGCTGTGAGCACCGAGAACGAGGGCACCGCGGTACCCCCGGCCCCGTCCGCACCTCCCGTGCCGGTGGCATCTCCCGCTGCTTCCCCGCAGGCAGCCGCAGCCGACGGGGGCGCACCCACCACTCCACTTCCGACGGCGCCTCCGGGCGCCCCGGAGCAGGGCGTCGCGCCGGCGGCGCACGCCTCCGCCGGCCCGTCCGACGGGCCTCAGGGCCCCGGCCCCGCCCCGGACGGCTCCTGGCCGCCCCCGCCCCCCGCCACCCCGTCCTACGCGGACGGCGGCGCCGGAGCGGGCTCCGGCTGGGGTTCGTCGTACCAGCAGCCCGTGCCGAAGCCCCGCAACGGGCGCGGCGGGCTGGTCGCCGCGGTCCTGGTGGCCGCGCTGGTCGCCGGCGGTCTGGGCGGCGGTCTCGGGTACACCCTGGCCAAGAACAACGACGACACCGGTTCGACCACCGTCTCCGCCTCGGACAGCAGCGCCGCGCAGGTGAAGCGCTCGCCGGGCACCATCGCGGCGGTCGCCGCCAAGTCCCTGCCGAGCACAGTCACCATCGAGGCCGAGTCCACCAACGGCGAGGGCGGCACCGGCACCGGGTTCGTCTTCGACACCCAGGGCCACATCGTCACCAACAACCACGTGGTGGCCGACGCCGTGGACGGCGGCAAGCTGACCGCGACCTTCCCCAACGGCAAGAAGTACGACGCCGAGATCGTCGGCCACGCCCAGGGCTACGACGTCGCGGTCATCAAGCTCAAGAACGCCCCGTCCGACCTCAAGCCGCTCGCCCTCGGCGACTCCGACAGGGTGGCCGTCGGCGACGAGACGATCGCCATCGGAGCGCCCTTCGGCCTCTCCAACACGGTGACGACCGGCATCATCAGCGCCAAGAACCGCCCGGTCGCCTCCAGCGACGGCAGCGCCACCAGCAAGGCGTCCTACATGAGCGCCCTGCAGACCGACGCCTCGATCAACCCGGGCAACTCCGGCGGCCCGCTGCTGGACGCCTCCGGCGCGGTGATCGGCATCAACTCAGCGATCCAGTCCAGCAGCAGCGGCGGTCTGGGCGGCTCCGGCCAGTCCGGTTCGATCGGCCTCGGCTTCGCCATCCCGATCAACCAGGCCAAGTACGTCGCCCAGCAGCTGATCAAGACCGGCAAGCCGGTCTACGCGAAGATCGGCGCGTCCGTCTCCCTGGAGGAGGGCTCGGAGGGCGCGAAGATCACCGACACGGGCACCAGCGGCGCGGCGCCGGTCGAGTCGGGCGGTCCCGCGGACAAGGCGGGCCTCAAGCCCGGCGACGTCATCACCAAGCTCGACGACTCGGTGATCGACTCCGGCCCGACCCTGATCGGCGAGATCTGGACGCACAAGCCCGGCGACAAGGTCACGGTCACCTACAAGCGGGACGGCCAGGAGCACACCGTCCAACTCACCCTGGGCTCCCGCGCGGGCGACAACTGACCCGCGCGTGTCCGGGCCAACCGGTTACTCTTGTCCCCGCGCCGCCGATCCTGGCCGGCGCGGGGAGGCGTGCCCGAGCGGCCTAAGGGAACGGTCTTGAAAACCGTCGTGGCAGCGATGTCACCGTGGGTTCAAATCCCACCGCCTCCGCAGCACGTGTAGGACCCTGTAGGACCCCGAGAGCCGGGGTGCCGGACCCGATCCGGCACCCCGGCTCTTCTCGTTGCCCGCCTCCCGGTCGCGGAAGCTCAGATGTAGCTCAGCGTTCGGCTCGGGCTCTCCCCGCCGGGCGGGCCGCTCAATACGATCAGCGCATTGCTCGCAAGGCCGAGACCGGGCCGGCGAATTCAGGGGGGAACACGCATGTTCGGAACGATGGACACCGCAATGGTGCTGGGCGCGCTCGCCGCGATGGTTCCCGTGGTCGCGGCAGTCCTCTGGCTCGTCCGCCGCTGAACACAAGGCGGCGGCGCGGGAGCTTCACGGGCGGTGGCCCGTCATCCGGGCCGCCGACGCGATCGTCGCCCGTGCCTCGTGCTCGGTCAGGCCGGTGTTGAGGGCCGCGTCGACCAGCGGGGCGATCAGGGCGCGGCCGATGCCGTTCTCGTAGGCGCGGCAGGCCGCCCAGAACAGGCGGGTGTTGCGCTGGCCCTCGTGGGCGGCGAGGACGAACTGGACCAGGCCCTGGCCGCGGTCGCCGACCGAGGGGTGCGTCGCGGCGTGGGCCGGGCGCGGCGGCGGGAGCAGCAGCCGGAGCAGCGCGGCCGGGCAGGGTGCGGGGGCCAGATGCGCGGTGCCGGGAGCGGCTCCGTAGACGCCGTGGCCGGTGCGTGAGCCGGGGCCGACGAGATAGCCGCCGGCGCCCCGGATGTCGATGCCGGGGGCCAGCCGGCTCGCCGAGTTGGGGACGACGACGTCGGGCGGACCGGTCAGCCAGAGATGGCGGCCGCCGCTCGGGGTCAGTACGACGACGGTCTCGGGAATCGTGAACAGATGCCGCAGGGCCAGTTCGCGCAGTGCGGCCGAGGAGTCCGTGCCGGACTTGGTGTCGAGGTCGATGCCGATCAGATGGTGCGGGGGCAGCCCGCAGGCGATGCCGTAGCCGGTGGCCCAGGGCGCGGCGGCGAACAGCTCGCGGATACGGACCGGGTCGGACGAGGCGTCGTACACGCCGTGGCCGAAGCGGCCGCATTCGCCGTGGCAGGGAGCCGGGTCGGGGTCGTCGTGGTGGGGGGAGCGCAGGGCCGGGAGCTTCGTCCGGGTCAGCGGGATGACGGCCAGTCCGCGTTCGGCGGCTGACAGGGCGTGTGCGAGGGCCAGCGTCGTGGCCTGCCGGTCGGTGGTGGCCATGGCTCCATGTTCGTACGTGCGTTCGAAAAAGGGAAGGGGGGTCCGGGGTGACTCGCCGGGGCGGCAAAGTTGGCCGGAACTGTGCTGGAACGTTTCCTCGCCTGCGGCGCTTGGGGTGGAGAGGTCCGTGCCGGTGCCGCTCTGGGCAAGAGATCGTTAAAGGTGGTGAAAGGGGTTTATCGACATGTCATCACGCTTGAGGGCGAATCAGGGCATCCAGGGTGGTTCGCCGGGGATCCGCTGGGCAACTCTGGACTCGCGACGTCGTGCACAACCACCGGGGCGGTCGGCCAACTTCCCTGGTAGAAGCCGTACTTGACGTACTCGCGGCCAGTGGTCGAGGGTACTCCGTTCTGGAGGAACAGACATGGCAAGCATCCGTACCGCCCGTGTTCTCGCCGCCGTCTCCGCGCTTCCGCTCGCAGCCGCCCTCTTCACCGGCGTCGCTGCCGCGGACAACGGCGGCTTCGCGGCCGACGGATCGAACGCGGGCGTGGCGAGCATCGTCGGCAGCGGGGTCGGCCATAACAACAGCGGGAACTCGTCCACCACACAGCAGAACGCGGCCGGCACCGGCGCCTCGAACCAGAGCAATACCGCGCAGGTCAACCGCTCCGCGTTCACAGCCATCAACCAGGGCAACGAGAACGTCCTGATCCACTTCACCAAGCTGTGGTGAGCCGCGTCTGAAGTCCCTTGTGGGGTGTGCTTTTCGGGGTCGTCATGCGCCTGTGCGGCGGTGCTTCGGTACCGCCGCACAGGCGTTTTCGCGCTCCTGACCGACCTTGACACCCGAAGGTATCTGACGGACAGTCAGGAACCGTCATTCGTACGAGGTCGGGAGGCCCCCGCCGTGCACCTCGCCCCCACCGAGCGCCAGCAGCGGCTGCGCGCCGAACTCCGTGCGTACTTCCGGGACCTGATGCCCGATGGGCCCCTTGACGTGGACGAGCAGCGAGCGCTGCGGCGCCGCATCGGCGCCGACGGCCTGCTCGGGCTCGGCTGGCCGGTCGAGCACGGCGGTCAGGGCCGCGGCGCCGACGAGCAGTTCGTGTTCTTCGACGAGGCCCACCGTGCGGGCGCCCCCGTCTCGATGGTCACCCTGAACACGGTCGGGCCCACGCTGATGAAGTACGGGAGCGAGCAGCAGAAGGCCTGTTTCCTGCCCGGGATCCTGCGCGGCGAGCTCGTCTTCGCGATCGGCTACAGCGAGCCGTCCGCCGGCACCGACCTGGCGTCGCTGCGGACGCGGGCCGTGCGCGAGGGCGATAGCTGGGTGGTGGACGGTCAGAAGATCTTCACGTCGGGCGCCCAGCACGCCGACTGGATCTGGCTCGCCTGCCGCACCGACCCCGAGGCGGCCAAGCACCGCGGCATCTCGATCCTCCTCGTCCCCACCGACGCCCCCGGGTTCTCCTGGACGCCGATCGAGACGGTGGGCGGGCAGACGACCGCGGCGACCTACTACGACGGGGTCCGGGTCCCCGCCGGGAACCTCGTCGGCACCGAGAACGACGGCTGGTCGCTCATCACCAACCAGCTCAACCACGAGCGGGTCGCCCTCGCGGCCATCGGTATGCAGGCCGAGGACCTCCACGCGGCCGTGCTCCGTGCCGCCCGCAGCCCGGATCCGGTGACCGGAAGGCGCCGGATCGACGAGCCGTGGGTGCGTGCGCAGCTGGCCGAGGCACATGCCCGGCTGGCGGCCACGCGCCTGCTCAACTGGCGCCTGGTGGGCGATGTCGGCGCGGGACGCCCGGCGCCAGGCGACGCCAGCGGAGTGAAGGTCGCGGGCACCGAATCGACGATCGCGGTGTACCGCAGCTGCCAGCACGTCCTCGGGACGGACGGGCTGGCGGGTCTGGTGCGTTCGGGCTCGCCGGGCGCGTTCGGGGGCGGCGGGATCGAGCGGCTGAACAGGGCGGCGCAGATCAACACGTTCGGGGGCGGGGTGAGCGAGGTGCAGCGGGAGATCGTCGCGACGATGCGGCTCGGGATGACGAGGGGGCGGCGGTGAGCGACGGGCCGGACGAGCTGTACGCACGGCTCAAGGAGTACGAGGGGCGGGCGGCCGCGGTCGCCTGCGGGGGCAAGGACCCGGTCAACGTGCCGATGATCCGGCACTGGTGCGAGGCGATGGGCGACACCAACCCGGCCTACGAGGGGCCGGACGCCGTCGCCCCGCCCACCATGCTCCAGGCGTGGACGATGGGCGGACTCTCCGGCCACGAGGGGCGCACGCCCGCGTTCGACGAGCTGATGACCCTCCTCGACGACGCGGGCTGCGTCTCGATCGTCGCCACCGACTCCGAACAGGAGTATCTGCGGCCCCTGCGGCCCGGGGACGAGGTCACGTTCGACACGGTGATCGAGACGGTGTCGGAGCGGAAGACGACGAAGCTCGGCACGGGGTACTTCATCACGACCCGCATGGACGTGCGGGTCGGCGCGGAACTCGCGGGCACGCACCGCTTCCGCGTCCTCAAATACGCCCCGTCGCGCCGGAAACAGCAGACCCCGCGAGCCCGGCGCCCCCGCCCGGTGGTCAACCGGGACAACGCCGGCTTCTGGGAGGGCGTCGCGCGGCACCGGCTGCTCATCCAGCGCTGCGCCGGCTGCGGCACGCTGCGCCACCCCTGGCTGCCGGGCTGCAACACCTGCGGCTGCCTGGACTGGGACACGGTCGAGGCGAGCGGCGAGGGCACGGTCCATTCGTACGTCGTGATGCACCACCCGCCGTTCCCGGCCTTCGACCCTCCCTATGCGGTCGGGCTGATCGAGCTCGCGGAGGGCGTGCGGATGATCAGCAACGTGGTGGGGGTGCCGTACGACAAGGTCCGCATCGGCCTGCCGGTCCGGGTGGAGTTCCGGACCTACGAGGACGAGGAGGGCGCACTGGTTCTGCCGGTGTTCCGGGTCACCGAGGGCGAGGCCTGACATGGACTTCACACCCACGGAGGAACAGGCCGAGGCCCGCGACCTGGCCGCCCGGATCTTCGGCGACCTCGCGACGCACGAACGGCTCGAAGCCACCGGCACCGGCAGCGACCCGGAGCTGTGGAAGGCACTGTGCGGGGCGGGCCTGGTGAGCGCGGTGGCGGAACTGGGCCTGCTCGGGCTGGTGCTGCTCCTGGAGGAACAGGGCCGTACGACGGCCCAGGTGCCGTATGCGGCGAGCTGTGTCCACGGGCTGCTCGCCATCACCGCCCACGGCACCCCCGAGCAACGGGAGCGGCTGCTGCCGGGCATCGGGGACGGTTCCGTGGTGGTGAGCGGGGCGCTTCCGGCGCAGGGAGGGGTACGGGCCGCGGCTCGGGGCGAGTTGACCGGGACCGTCCCCGTCGTCCCCTGGCTGCGGGACGCCACGCACGTCCTCGTCGCCGATGCCGCCCGGCGGCTGTGGCTGACCCCCCTCGCGGAGGGCACCACGGTGACTCCGGTCGAGCTGACCGCACCCTGGTCGGCAGGACGTCTCGCACTCGACGGCGCGCCCGCGGAACGACTCGGCGACGATGACGCCTACGCCGACCTCCTCGCCACCGCCCGCACCGCCTTCGCCGGGCTGCAGGCGGGGGTGTGCGCGGGTTCGCTCGCGCGGGCCGTGGCGCATGTGAACGGCCGGGAGCAGTTCGGCCGTCCGCTCGCCACCCGACAGGCGGTCCAACTGCGCGCCGCCGACGCGTACATGGACACCGAGGCGATACGGGTGACGGCGTACGAGGCCGCCTGGCGGCGCGACATGGGGCTCCCCTACGCCACGCACGCGCTGACCGCCGCCTGGTGGGCCTCCGAGGCGGGGCAGCGGGTCGTGCACACGGGCCAGCATCTGCACGGCGGTGCGGGTGCCGACCTAGGTCATCCGGTGCACCGGCACTTCCTGTGGGGGCGGCAACTGGACGCCTATCTGGGATGTGGGGGCGAAGTGCTCCAGGAGCTGGGGGAGTTGATCGCGAGTGCGGAGTGAGGGCATGACGGTGCTGACGGCGGGCGCGGAGCTGCCGCCACTGGAGATCCCGGTCACGCGGACACTGATCGTGGCCGGCGCGATCGCGTCCCGCGACTACCAGGACGTCCACCACGACGCCGAGCTGGCCCGGCAGAAGGGCTCCCCGGACGTCTTCATGAACATCCTGACGACGAACGGCCTGGTCGGCAGGTACATCACGGACCACTTCGGTCCGACGGCCGTGCTCCGCAAGGTCGCCATCCGGCTGGGGGCGCCCAACTACCCGGGGGACACCATGGTGTTGACCGGCCGGATCGAGGAGGTGGACGGCGACACCGCCACCGTCCGGGTGACCGGCTCCAATGGCATCGGCAGACATGTGACGGGCACGGTGACCGTGACCGTACCGGTGGGCGGTGGCGCCCGATGAGCGTACGCAACCGGGACGCGCTCGGCGGACGCGCGGCGATCGTGGGCATCGGCGCCACCGAGTTCTCCAAGAACTCGGGGCGCAGCGAGCTGCGGCTGGCGGTGGAGGCGGTGCGGGCCGCGCTCGACGACGCGGGGCTGACGCCCGGCGACGTGGACGGTCTCGTGACGTTCACGATGGACACCAGCCCGGAGATCACCGTGGCCCAGGCCTGCGGGATGGGTGAGCTGTCCTTCTTCTCCCGGGTCCACTACGGCGGTGGGGCGGCCTGCGCGACCGTCCAGCAGGCGGCTCTCGCGGTGGCGACGGGCGTGGCGGAGGTGGTGGTCTGCTACCGCGCGTTCAACGAGCGGTCGGGGCGGAGATTCGGCTCGGGCGTGCAGCAGCGGGAGCCGTCGGCGGAGGGCGTGGCGCTCGGCTGGGCGCTGCCGTTCGGACTGCTCACCCCGGCGTCCTGGGTGGCCATGGCGGCACAGCGCTATCTGCACACCCACGGGCTGACCCCGGAGGCGTTCGGGCAGGTGGCCGTCGTGGACCGCAAGTACGCGGCGACCAATCCGGCGGCGTACTTCCACGGCCGTCCGATCACGCTCGCCGACCACGCGGCCTCGCGCTGGATCGTGGAGCCGCTCAGACTGCTGGACTGCTGTCAGGAGACGGACGGTGGGCAGGCGCTCGTCGTCACCTCCGTGGAGCGGGCCCGCGACCTGCCCCGCCCGCCCGCGGTCGTCGCGGCCGCCGCGCAGGGGGCCGGCCGAGCCCAGGAGCAGATGACCGGCTTCTACCGCGACGACCTGACCGGTCTGCCGGAGATGGGGGTGGTGGCCCGGCAGCTGTGGCGCACCTCCGGGCTGGCCCCGGCCGACATCGACGTGGGGATCCTCTACGACCACTTCACCCCGTTCGTGCTGATGCAGCTGGAGGAGTTCGGGTTCTGCGGCAGGGGCGAGGCGGCGGACTTCGTCGCCGGGGAGCGGCTGCCGCTCAACACGCATGGGGGACAGCTCGGGGAGGCCTACCTCCACGGTATGAACGGGGTGGCGGAGGGGGTACGCCAATTGCGGGGCACGGCGGTGAACCGGATACCGGGGGCGGACCGGGTCCTGGTGACAGCGGGGACGGGGGTGCCCACCTCGGGGCTGATCCTCGCCGCGGACGACTGAGCCCTCAGGGGTAATCCCGTAGTAGCGGTCGCCCGGCAGTCCACCTTCAGGAGGTGTAGCCGACCCCACTCCTACAACCTGAGGGGGACTCTGCTTCGGGACCTGGGACCGATCCGCCGTGCGGGGGGTCGCTCATAGCGTGGAGCCATGACCACACCCGTCTGCACCAGCGCTTCGGACGCCGCCACATCGGTGAGGCAGACCCTCCCCCCGTCCCGGCTCCGCTCGACCGTGGGGACCCCCGCGTACCCGTCGTTCGCGTCGTATGTGAGGGCCCGCCAGCCGGTGCTGCTGCGTACCGCGCGGTCGCTGACCGCGAACCCGAGCGACGCGGAGGACCTGCTGCAGACCGCGCTCACCAAGACCTATGTCGCCTGGGAGCGGATCGAGGACCACCGGGCGCTCGACGGCTATGTACGCCGGGCGCTGCTGAACACGCGGACCTCGCAGTGGCGCAAGCGCAAGGTCGACGAGTTCGTGTGCGAGGAACTGCCCGAGCCGGAGCCCGTGCACGGCGGGGACGACCCGGCGGAGCGGCAGGCGCTGCACGACGCGATGTGGCGGGCGATCGGGAAGCTGCCGGCCCGGCAGCGGGCGATGGTCGTCCTGCGGTACTACGAGGACCTGAGCGAGGCCCAGACGGCCGAGGTGCTCGGGGTGTCGGTGGGGACCGTGAAGTCGGCGGTGTCGCGGGCGCTCGGAAAGCTGCGCGAGGACCCGGAGCTCGACCTGGTGCGATAGGCGCGCGCGGCCCTCCGAAGTTCGCGAGTTTGCCTGTCCCTAGTGACATACCGCGCGGTATGTGCGCAGAATCAGCGCAGCCCTTACCACCGCGTAGGCAATGTCGCCCCGGGAGGACGCCGTGCTGAGCACCATGCAGGACGTACCGCTGACCGTCACCCGCATCCTTGTGCACGGTGTGCTGGTGCACGGACAGTCCCAGATCACCACCTGGACCGGGGAGGGCGAGCCGCAGCGGCGCAGCTTCGCCGAGGCGGGCACCCGCGCGGTGCAGCTCGCGAACGCCCTGCGCGACGACCTCGGCATCCGGGGCGACGACCGGGTCGCCACGCTGATGTGGAACAACGCCGAGCACGTCGAGGCGTACTTCGCGATCCCCTCCATGGGCGCGGTGCTGCACACGCTCAACCTCCGTCTGCCCGCCGAGCAGCTGGCCTGGATCGTCAACCACGCCGCCGACCGCGTGATCATCGTCAACGGCTCGCTGATCCCGCTGCTCGCCCCGCTGCTGCCGAGGCTGACGAGCGTCGAGCACATCGTCGTCTCCGGCCCCGGCGACCGCTCCCCGCTCGCCGGCGCCGCTGCTCAGGTGCACGAGTACGAGGAGCTGATCGCGGACAAGCCGAAGACGTTCGACTGGCCGGAGCTCGACGAACGCCAGGCCGCCGCGATGTGCTACACCTCCGGCACCACCGGCGACCCCAAGGGCGTGGTCTACAGCCACCGTTCGATCTATCTGCACTCCATGCAGGTCAACATGACCGAGTCCATGGGGCTGACCGACCAGGACACCTCGCTCGTCGTGGTGCCCCAGTTCCACGTCAACGCCTGGGGCCTGCCGCACGCCACCTTCATGACCGGCGTCAACATGCTGATGCCGGACCGCTTCCTGCAGCCGGCCCCGCTCGCCGAGATGATCGAGAGCGAGAAGCCGACCCACGCGGCCGCCGTCCCCACCATCTGGCAGGGCCTGCTCGCCGAGCTGAACGCCAAGCCCCGGGACGTCTCCTCGCTCACCCAGGTCACCATCGGCGGCTCGGCCTGTCCGCCCTCCCTGATGAAGGCCTTCGACGAGCTCGGCATGCGGGTCTGCCACGCGTGGGGCATGACGGAGACCTCCCCGCTGGGCACCGTGGCCCGCCCGCCGGCCCACGCGGTCGGCACGGAGGACGAGTTCGCCTACCGCCTCACCCAGGGCCGCTTCCCGGCCGGCGTCGAGGCCCGCCTCACCGGCCCCGGCGGCGAGCGCCTGCCCTGGGACGGCGAGTCGGCCGGCGAGCTGGAGGTGCGCGGCCCGTGGATCGCGGGCGCCTACTACAACGGCCCCGACGCCGAACCGCTGCGCCCCGCCGACAAGTTCAGCGAGGACGGCTGGCTGAAGACGGGCGACGTCGGCGTCATCAGCCCCGACGGCTTCCTCACCCTCACCGACCGCGCCAAGGACGTCATCAAGTCCGGCGGCGAGTGGATCTCCTCGGTCGACCTGGAGAACGCCCTGATGTCCCACCCGGACGTCGCCGAGGCGGCCGTGGTCGCCGTCCCCGACGACAAGTGGGGCGAGCGCCCGCTGGCCACGGTCGTCCTGAGGGAGGGCTCCAGCACCGACTTCGCGACCCTGCGCACCTTCCTCGCCGAGGAGGCGAAGATCGCCAGGTGGCAGCTCCCGGAGCGCTGGACGGTCATCGAGGCGGTGCCGAAGACGAGCGTGGGCAAGTTCGACAAGAAGGTGCTGCGCCGTCGGTACGCGGACGGGGAGCTGGACATCACCAGGCTCTGAGCGACACGGGTCCGCTCCGGGCGGGATGCCCCACGGCACTCCACCCGGCGCGGGTCCGCGTCACCGCCGTACCGACGTCGTCACCCGCTCGAGCGTCAGCCACACCCCCGCCACCGCGCGGTCGCCGCGCTCACGGACGGCCAGGCCCGGGGCGTCATCACCGACGCGACTCCGCCGGGCGACCTGCTGATCCCGCTGGTCGCCCGCTGAGCGCTCCGCTGGAAGTGCCGCGATGTGCCGCCGGTCGTCCGGGGGTCCGTCGAACGGGTCCGTCGTGGCTGGTCCCGCCCCGCGGCAGAGCCGCTTGTCGATGGAGCCCCGCGCCCCTTCGGGGCGCTGCCGAACCGGACCGCACTTCGCCGGATCCGCTCAGTACGGGTCCTGGGCGGGTCCTAGTTGGTGCCGATGCGGGCGAGCAGGTCGACGATGCGGCTCTGCACCTCGGTGCTGGTCGACCGCTCCGCCAGGAACAGCACCGTCTCACCGGAGGCCAGCCGCGGCAGGTCGGCCTGGTCGACGGCCGCGGTGTAGACGACGAGCGGGGTGCGGTCGAGCTGCCCGTTCGCGCGCAGCCAGTCCACGATCCCGGCCTGGCGCCGGTGCACCTGCATCAGGTCCATCACGACCAGGTTCGGCCTGAGCTGCCCGGCCAGCGTCACCGCGTCGGCATCGCTCGCCGCCCGCGCGACCTGCATCCCGCGCCGCTCCAGCGTCGAGGTAAGCGCCAGCGCGATCTCCGCGTGCTCCTCGATGAGCAGGACCCGCGGCGGGTGCTGCTCACTGTCCCGCGGGGCGAGCGCCTTCAGCAGCACGGCGGGATCGGCGCCGTACGCCGCCTCGCGCGTCGCCTGCCCGAGCCCGGCCGTCACCAGCACCGGCACCTGCGCCGCCACGGCGGCCTGCCGCAGCGACTGCAGCGCGGTACGCGTGATCGGCCCGGTCAGCGGGTCCACGAACAGCGCGGCCGGGAACGCGGCGATCTGCGCGTCGACCTCCTCGCGGGAGTGCACGATCACGGGACGGTAGCCGCGGTCGCTGAGCGCCTGCTGGGTGGTGACGTCCGGCGCGGGCCACACCAGCAACCGCCTCGGGTTGTCCAGCGGCTCCGGCGGTAGCTCGTCGTCCATCGGCTGCGGGCGCGGCGGATCCGCGACCTCGATCGCGCCACCCGGCCCGTCCAGCGGTTCGGGACCCTCCGCGGCGTTCTCGTCCGGGGCGCCTATGGCGTACGACCGTCCGGCGCCCTCGGTGGCCGGGGCGAGCCGGGACTGTCCGGCGAGGGACTGTCCGGCCAGGGACGGCTGCACGGGCGGCTGCTCGGCCGGCGGGTGCGGACGGGCTCCTTGCTCCTGGCGCTGCTCCTGGCGCTGCTCCTGGCGCGCGGCCGGGTCGGGCGGTGTGCCCAGTTTGCGGCGGCGGCCGGAGCCGCCCGGCGTCTGCGGGGGCGGGGTGGCCGTCGGCTGCTGCACCTGCGCCGCCTGCCGGCTGAACGGCACGCCCTGCCCCAGGGTCCGCACGCTGATCGCCCGTCCCTGCGTCGAGTTCGGGTCGACGGGGGCGGCCGCCTCGGCGGGCAACGGCTGGGCGGCACGCTGCTGCGCGGCGGGGTGCTCCGGCGGGAGCGGGGTGCCCGCGCCGGGGGTGTCGGTGCCGTTCGGAGACAAGGCGGCGGTATTGATCGGTGTGCCCGGGGCCGGGGTCGCCCGGGCGGCGGGGGCCACGGGTGCCGCGGGGGTCTGACCGGTGACGCCCTGGGGCGCAACCGCCTGTCCGGGGGCGGCCGGGGTACCGCCCGCCGCCGCGGGGAGCGGCTGGGCGCCGGTGGGCTGCCCGGGCGCCTGGTCCGCCACCGCGGCCGCCTGCGGCGGAATCGGCTGCCCGGGGGCCACCGGCACGGCCTGGGCGGCGGGGCCGGCCTGGACCGTGGTCGCACCCCCGGCCGTGCTCTGCGCCGGAACCGCCTGCGCCGGAACACCCTGCGCCGGAACACCCTGGGCCGGCACGCCCTGCGCGGGCGTCCCGGAAGCGTCGGCCGGCTGGGCCACGGCCCGTCGGCGGCGGCCCGTCGGTGCGCTGGTGGGGTGCGGCTGGGGCGGCGTGTGGTCCTCGGCCTGGTCGTGCGGTACGGCGTCGTGCCGCCCGTCGTCGCCCGGGGCACTGCCCGGAACGGCGACCGCGGCGCCCTCGCCCGGCACCGGAGCCTGCCCCTGGGCCGGGACCGGGACCGGGACGGGCGCCTGCCCGTCCGCGCCGCCGGCCATGGGCACGGGCGCGGGCTCGGACCCGGGCGAACGGTCGGCCGCGGCCGGCGGCAGTGCGAAGACCGTACGGGCACCCGCCTCCTGCGCGGCGGCACGCTCCGCCGCGGCGGCCAGGGCACGACGGCGGCGCCCGGTGGGCTGGGCACCGTCGGCCGGGACCGGTTCCGCTCCGGCCTCCGGGGCAGCGGAGGGCGCGGGCAGCGCGGGCGGCAGGGCCTGCGCCTCCCCGGCGTCGCGCCGGGCGCGCCGTCCGGTGGGCACGGGCACGCCCTGCGGCGGTACGGTGCCGCCGAGTCCGCTGCCCACGGCGGCCGTTCCCGCCGCGTGCTCGGCCGCCGTCACGACGGCACCCTCGGCCACGTCCTCGCCCTGGTCACCGGCGGCATCGCCGGCCGGCCGGCCGCGCCGTCGCCCGGTGCCGCCGGAGACCTCCGCGGCCTCGGCCGCGATCTGCTCCGGCTCGTCGGCCGCGCGCCTCCTGCGCCGCCCGGTCGGTGCGGGCGCATCCGCCGTGGGGGCGCCGGACCCGTCGGGAACCTCGCTCTCCAGGAAGGCGTCCACCGAGGACCGCCGGGCCCGCCGCCTACCTCCGCCGGAGGTCTGCTCGCTCGGGGCGCCCGCCTCGGAGCCACCGTCCTCGGCAGCCGTGAGGGCGGGAGCCGGAGCCGCGACGGCCCCGGCGCCGCCGCCGAGCGGCACCTCGAGGACGTAGGCGCTGCCGCTCATGCCCGGTACCTCGTGCGTCTGCAGCACACCCCCGTGCGCCCGCACGATCCCGCGCACGATCGGCTCGTGCACCGGGTCTCCCCCGGCGTACGGCCCGCGCACTTCGATGCGTACGACCTCGCCGCGCTGCGCGGCGGCCACGACGACCGTGTTGTCCATGTAACCGCCCGCCGACACGGGTGCGTTGCCGGTCGCGTCGACACCGGCCACGTCCGCGACGAGATGCGCGAGCGCGGTGGCGAGCCGCTGCGGGTCGACCTCCGCCTCGATGGGCGGCGCGTGCACGGCGAACTGCACCCGCCCCGGACCGATCAGGTCGACGGCTCCTTCGACACCGGCGGCGACGACGGCGTCGAGCATCACCTTCGTACGGGTGATGTCCTCCGTGCCCGCGTCCAGCCGCTGGTAGCCGAGGACGTTGTCGATGAGCTGGGTGATGCGCGAGTAGCCGGCGGACAGGTGGTGGAGCACCTGGTTGGCCTCGGGCCACAGCTGGCCGGCGTCGTCCGCGGCCAGGGCGGCCAGCTCACGGCGCAGTTCGTCCAGCGGCCCGCGCAGCGAGCGCGCGAGCAGCGTCAGCAGCTGCTCCTGCCGCCCGGCCAGGGCCTCGAAGCGGTCCTTCTCCCGCTCGGCCAGCGCGGCGTACCGCTCCTCGCCGGCCGCGAGCTCCTCCGCGTGCTGCTCGCGCAGCCCCTCGAGCTCGGTCACATGCTTCTGGCGCAGCGCGGTGAGGTCGGAGGCGTGCTCCTCGGAGAGCCGCTCCAGCTCCTCGGCGTGCGTCTTCTCCTGCGCCGCCTTCTCGGTGACCAGGGTGTCGTAGGGCCGCCGGTCGGCGAAGGTCATCACGGCGCCGACGAGCTGGTCGCCGTCGCGCACCGGCGCGGTCGTGAGGTCGACCGACACCTTGTCGCCGCTCTTCGCGTACAGCACCTGCCCGCGCACCCGGTGCTTGCGTCCGGAGCGCAGGGTGTCGGCGAGCGGGGACTCCTCGTACGGGAAGGGCGAGCCGTCGGGGCGGGAGTGCAGGACGAGGGCGTGCAGTTCCTTGCCGCCGAGTTCGCCGGCCCGGTAACCCAGTATCTGGGCGGCGGCCGGGTTGACGAGGACGATCCGCCCGTCGGTGTCCGTGCCGACGACGCCCTCGGACGCGGCCCGCAGGATCATCTCGGTCTGCCGCTGCGAACGGGCGAGCTCGGCCTCGGTGTCGACGGTCCCGGACAGGTCGCGTACGACGAGCATCAGCAGCTCGTCGCCGGTGTAGCCGTAACCGTCGTACGCCTGCTGTCCGTTCTCCAGGTTCGCGCTGGTGACCTCGACCGGGAACTCGGTGCCGTCGGTCCGCCGGGCGATCATCCGGGTGGGCTTGGTCCGCCCGCGCGGGTCCATGTGGTCGGGCCGCCTCATCGAGCCCGGGATCAGCTTGGAGTCGAACTGGGGCAGCAGATCCAGCAGCCCGCGCCCGACCAGCGCCGTACCCGGAGTCTCGAACGCCTCCAGGGCGATCGTGTTCGCGTTGACGACCGTCCCATTGGCGTTGACCAGTACCAACGCGTCGGGAAGCGCGTCGAGTATGGCTGCGAGGCGAGCAGCGCCTCGGGATGGCCTGCTGCTCACGAGACGCTTCCTCCCTGTTACCGCATCTAGCCGACCGCTCGGGCCATCTTGCCAACCGGCCCGCAACGTGTCACGCGAGGGAGTCTAAGGGCAGCGATTGCGTTAGCGACGCCGGATGAGAGGGAGGTCGCACGAGGAAGTGAGGGGGAACGTGTGACCACGTGCTTCGGCTGCATAAGACCTTCGCGGGACTTTTACGGGACCGGGGATTCCGTCATGAAACGACTTTGAACGCCGGGGGACTCCTACGAACGAATGTCCGGCAGGAGCGGCACCATCCGGTTCCACCGCGCGATCTCGCAGCCGTTGCTGCGGTCGTACGTCGCGTCGACCGGGCGTCCGGCCCAGGTCCCGGTGACATGGGCGGTGGCCGGGCCGCCGTAGAGCATCGTGCAGACGCTGCCCGGTGCCACCGGCGCGAAGGCCTCGCGGCCCCACCGGGTGTTCCGGTCCACGGCCCGGCACGCGCCGCCCAGGTCCGGGTGGCTGCCGACGGCGGGATGGCAGGACAGCACGTACGTCCCGTTCCGGCCGGCGCCCGCGTGCCGGACGGTGACGGTCAGATGGTCGCCGGGTCCGGCCGTCCGGTCCTCGGCCCGAATGGGCGGGGGCGCGGAGACGGACGCGGCGGACAGGGCCGCGGCGGGGCCGGCGGCGCAGAGCGCGGTGACGGCGGTGGCGGCGGTGACGGCGGTGGCGGAGGCCGCGGACGTCATGGACGCCAGGACGGCTCGGGAGAAGACCGGCAACATGCCCTGATCAACGCCCGTGGTCCCCGGACGTTGCGCACCCGCCCCGCCGGGGAGAAGGGCTTTGCCCTGTGGCCCGAGTGCCTAGTACCGTGGGGGGCGATTGGTGACAGCACGCTCGACTGTGTCATCATCTGCACGCACCACTCACGCGCTCGCGTGGGAGGTTGTGCTGGAGGCGTCGCCTAGTCCGGTCTATGGCGCCGCACTGCTAATGCGGTTTGGGCCTTAAAGCCCATCGAGGGTTCAAATCCCTCCGCCTCCGCGCTCGATCACCGAAGCCCCGGTCCCTGCGGACCGGGGCTTCGGCGTTCCTGGTGATTCTGGCTTTTTCGCAGGTCACAAGGGGTGCGGCTAACGGATTTCACATGACGGCGGCAGTCATGTAATGTTCTTCCTGTCGCCGCGAGCGGGCCGGAAGGGCCGGGAGCGGGGGCAGGAAAACAAAAAACAAGCACTCGTAGCTTAACGGATAGAGCATCTGACTACGGATCAGAAGGTTGCAGGTTCGAATCCTGCCGAGTGCGCAGCATGCCAGAGGCCCTGTGGAGTGATCCGCAGGGCCTCTGGTCTTTGCCTTGACGGCAGTTTTTGACGGCAACCGCGTTCGGGAGTGGGCTCAGTGCCTGGGCGTTGCCCGGTTGAAGTGCCACAGTGCAACGATCAAGGCAATCGGATAGGCGGCCGCCGACCACGGCTGAGGCACCCAGTGCTGTGCTCCTACCACCAAAGCGGCGAGAGCGATCCAGCCGAACAACAACCATGGCCGTTTGACCACTCCGCCGCAGACCGCGCCCAATCGGCTCCCCAAGCTCTGCCTGCCCGCAGGCTCATCCGACGGCGCTGACCCCATGGCGGGACCCTAACCACTCGCAGTACGCGCCGCCAGCACGCTTTCCATGATCCGCCGGACAGTGCCCTTGGATGGCTACGAGGGCACCGTCCGGGCCGTCGTCATCGTCCGGCCCGTTGCCGTCACCCCTCAGCGCATCGCCGACGCGGTCGAAGGCGGAGCTGGGAGTCGAGCCGGACGAAGAGCCCTGTCCCGCCCCTTCCAGTTCGCGCCGGCCCTTTTCCGGTCGGCGATCTGCTGGGCACGCTGAGCACGGAGTGCGGTCACGTGCTCACGTGGCGGGGGGACGCGGCGGGCCGAGTGCTGCGGCATCGCTCATGCCGGCTCGGCGAAGCAGCGACTGCCGAACCTCTGATCACCGGATGCTCTGCGGCGCTCTGGAGCCTGCGTCGGCGGTGGCCTCGGAAGCGAGTGCCGAGCCATCTCGGAGAGTGCGACGAGCAGTTGGCCCCACACGGGCAAGAGCCCGTAGCCCGGGCCTTCGAGGCGCGGCCACGGGAACTCCTCCAGCAGTCAGCGGACCGCTTCGTCCATGACCAGGTACAGCAGACCCACCGAGGCCCCGACCGCTCGGCTTGCGCTGACCGTCGCGCCTGAACCGAGGCGTCGTACGGGCCCCGGCGGTCAATGTGCGGGACGTGGCGGGCAGGCGGACAATATTGGTGGGGTCTTACCCTGCCGGTCTTCGTCACAGGCGCACACGGATCCGCGTTTCACGCCCCGCAGCCCGCCCGGATGTCGCGCTCGCGTCCGTCTACGCGCCGCGCGCGTGAACAGGGGTGTTCGACTATGGGCGGTATCAACGGACCGGCTCTTGAGAGTCTGCGTGGGGCGCTGCGGGGGCCCGTCCTCGCTCCGGGAGACCCTGGCTACGACGAGGCCCGCGGCATCTACAACGCCATGATCGACCGGCGTCCGGCGGCGATTGCCGGATGCGTCGACGTGGCGGACGTGAGGACCGTGCTCTCCTTCTCCCAGGACACCGGAGCGGAGCTGGCGGTGCGCGGCGGCGGACACAGCGGTCCGGGGTTGTGCCTGGTCGATGACGCGCTGACGCTTGACCTGACGCCGATGCGCTGGGTGGACGTCGACCGGGAGACGAGGACCGCGCGGGTGGGCGGCGGAAGCCAGTTGGGCGACCTCGACCACGCGACCCACACCTTCGGCCTGGCCACACCGGCCGGGATCGTGTCGACCACGGGAGTCGGCGGTCTCACCCTCGGCGGCGGGCACGGGCATCTGACCCGTAGGTACGGCCTGACCATCGACAACCTGCTGTCCGCCGACGTGGTCCTCGCCGACGGCACGTTCGTCACCGCGTCGGAGAACGACCACCCGGACCTGTTGTGGGCTCTGCGGGGTGGCGGCGGCAACTTCGGCGTGGTCACGTCGTTCACGTTCCGGTTGCACCCCGTGGACACCGTCGGCGTCGCGGTGACCGTCTGGCCTGTCGACCGCACCCGCGAAGTGCTCCAGTGGTATCGGGAGTTCCTGCCCGCCGCGCCCCAGGAGCTCACCGGTTTCTTCGCCCTGCTGACCGTACCGCCCGGGCCGCCCTTCCCCGAGCCGATCCACGGCCGGAGGGTGTGCGGCGTGGTGTGGTGCTACACAGGCGACCTGGACGGGGACCGCCTGGAGAAGACGCTGACCGTCGTGAACACGCCCGGGCCGCCGGCATTCCACTTCACCACCCCCATGCCCTACCCCGACCTGCAGCGCATGTTCGACGAGCTGCTGCCGAAGGGACTGCAGTGGTACTGGCGCGGCGACTTCTTCGACGCCATCCCCGACGACGCCGTCGCCGTACACGAGCAGTACGGCCAGAACCTCCCCACCGGCCTGTCCACGATGCACCTGTACCCGGTCGACGGGGCCACCCGCCGTGTCGACGCCGGCGACACGGCCTGGGCCTACCGGCATGCCACGTGGTCAGGCGTCATCGCGGGCATCGACCCCGAGCCCGCCAACGCCGGCCTGATCCGCCAGTGGTGCGTCGACTACTGGAGCGACCTGCACCCCTACTCCATGGGCGGCGCCTACATCAACTTCCTCGGCGAGGAGGAGAGCGCCGACCGGGTCCGGGGTACGTACCGCGACCACTACGACCGGCTCGCCGCGATCAAGCACACTTACGACCCCGACAACTTCTTCCACGCCAACCAGAACATCCCACCCGCTGCTTCGTGAGCGGCGTTCGCGGGTTGCTGCGCAGCATCTGAGGCTGAGGTGAATTTGTCCTTACTCATACGGCGGAGGGAGCACTCATGATCGGTGTCACGGTTACTTTCTCCTACCCCGGCGACTTCGATCGCTCACGGATTGTCAGGGTTGCCGAAAATGCGCGTGGCATGTTCGAAGGAATGCCAGGCCTGCGGTTCAAGTTCTTCACCTTCGATGAGAAGCGGCAGCAGGCGGTAAACTTCTACGTCTGGGAATCGAAAGAAGAGGCAGAGCGGTTCTTCTCTGAGGAATTGCGCGGGCGAGTAACGGACCTGTACGGCGTGGAGCCGGCCATAGAGTTCGTGGACATCGCCGAGATCGTCGACAATTCGGATTGATTGGGTCCGGGCTGTGGGGGCGGCGAGTGTTGTGTCATGGAAGCGGACCTTTCGGAGTCCGGTGCGAGCGCACAGTGCCTCGAAGGACCGGTTCGGATCGCGCGGCTCGATGGGGTCCCGTTCTTCGTGGCGAGGACGAGGCCATGGCCCGATCCCTTCCAGTTCGCGCCGGCCCTCTCACCGGCCGGGTGCCACATCCTCGGTCTTCCGACCGAAACGACGCATGACCTGTCGTTGCCCCGGATAGCGTCACCAACCGAGCGCATCCTCGTCGGCTCGCGCGTCTCGGGCCGGCATGACCGGGCGCGCGTCGTGGCAGGTGAAGCCGAGGCGGGTCAGTGCCCGGCGCATCTCACCCGTCGTGAAGTCCCGGCGGTTCTGCCTCGTGATCACTTCCCCGACCTGCATCACGGGGTAGACCCGGCGGTCGATGGTCACGGACACGCCGGTGACGGGCTCGGGCGTGGTGCCACTCATCGACTGCTCGACCTCGATCTTGGTCAGGTCGAAGGGGTAACGGGCGATGACACAGCGCATGGATGCCTCCACAGGGGTGGGGAAGAACGCCGAAGGCGGCGACCGCGTGACGGCGGCCGGACGATGGTCGGACGGCGGTCAGGGCATGAGAGCGAGGACGCCCAGGGCGTAGCCGTGTTCGTCGATCACGGGGGACACGTCCAGGGTCCGGTCCCGCATGGCGGCTTCCGCCTCGCCGAGTGCGGCCATGGACGAGGTGAACGGTCCGCGGTCGAGCGGGATGTCCCGCAGCCGGGTCCGGTCGCTGTACCACGAGCCGCCGCGGTGCGCGGCGAGCTGGGCCCGGGTGACCAGGCCCGTGCACCGCCCGTCCGCGTCCTGCAGGAGCAGGTGCGGGACGCGCGCACCGATGAGCACGGACAGGGCCACATCGACGGCCATGTGGTCGTCGACCTGCGGCCCGGGGGCGTGCATGGCGTCGCGGGCCGTCAGACCGGTGCCGTCGGCGCTGTTGGTCTGCCGTGTTCGGGACGGAATCGGCGTCAAGGGCTTCTCCTCTTCGTCGGGGCGGGCAGGCCCGGGCGACGGCTCGTCCCGACCGCGGGGAGCGCATTCCCGTGCTTGGGCTATGGGTTGTTCCTCGGGGCAGGCCGACGGGCTCGGTCGGCGGCCCGGCCGCTCTCGCCACGGCCGACGGCCCGGCCCCCGCGCTTCCGGTCGGCAGATCCCTTGCCCTCGCGTCGTCCGTCGACCGATGCGGCGAGGGTGACAGGCACGCCGGACGGGGTCCGGGCGCCGGTGATGCGATGCAGTTCCGCCTCGCCCGGGCGGATCCGGACGGTACTCGGAGCGATGCCGGCATCGGCCATCAGGCGGTCCACCGCGCGCCGCTGGTGCGGCAGGACAAGGGTGACGACGGTGCCGGACTCGCCGGCGCGTGCCGTACGGCCGCCGCGGTGGAGGTAGTCCTTGTGGTCGCCGGGAGGGTCGACGTTCACGACGAGGTCGAGGCCCGCGATGTGGATTCCGCGGGCGGCGACGTTGGTGGCCACCAGGACCGTGACCTGACCGGTCTTGAACTGGGTGAGCGTCCGGTTGCGCTCCGTCTGGGACTTGCCGCCGTGCAGGGCCGAGGCACGCACCCCGACGGACAGCAGGTGGTCGGCCAGCCGGTCCACCGCGTGCTTGGTGTCCCGGAACATCAGCACCCGTCCGTCGCGAGCGGCGATCTCGGTCGCGGCGGTGTCTTTGTCGGCGTCGCGCACGTGCAGCAGATGGTGCTCCATGGTGGTGACCGCTCCCGCAGGCGGGTCGACCGAGTGCACGACGGGGTCGTGGAGGTAGTGGCGCACCAGGAGGTCGATGTTGCGGTCCAAAGTGGCCGAGAACAGCAACCGCTGGCCACGGGACGGGACTTGGTCGAGCAGCGCGGTCACCTGGGGCATGAAGCCCATGTCGGCCATCTGGTCGGCCTCGTCCAGGACGGTGACGGCGACCTGTTCCAGCCGGCAGCCCCGCCTCTCGATGAGGTCCATGAGACGCCCGGGCGTCGCGACGACGACCTCGGCGCCGCCGCGCAGCGCACTCACCTGACGGCCCATCGACATGCCGCCCACCACGGTGGCGAGTCGCAGTCGCATGGCGCGGGCATAGGGGGTGAGCGCGTCGGTGACTTGCTGGGCCAGTTCCCGGGTTGGTACGAGCACGAGGGCGAGCGGCTGCCGGGGCTGCGCCCGCTGCCCGTCCAGGCGGGCCAGCACCGGCAGACCGAAGGCGAGCGTCTTGCCCGAGCCCGTACGGCCCCGGCCCAGGACGTCCCGGCCGGCCAGTGCGTTCGGCAGCGTGGCCGCCTGGATCGGGAAGGGCACGGTCAAGCCCTCGGCGCCGAGCGCGGCCAGCAGCCGTGCGGGCATGTCCAGTTCGCCGAACGCTTCGACCGCCGGCAGAGGCTCGGTGTGGGTGACCGGCAGGGCGAACTCCTGTCGGCGCGGGGCGGGGCGTGCGCCCGGGCCGCTCTTTCGCCCGGTGCCCGGACGGGGAGCCTGGCGGCCCGTCCCCTGCGTACGCAGGCGGCTGCCAGGCATGCCGCCGGTGCGACGGGTGCGGTTCATGGAGGAACCTTCCTCGATGCGGCGTATCGAGGAATTCCGTCCAGTGGCGACGACCGCAAGAGGATTCGCAAGAATGAGCCGAAAAAATAAGAAGAGCCGGGTCTCGTGGCGCTGAGGCGGGGCGGCCGGCTGTCCGGGAATCCGGAAAGTGAGAAAAACAATGAGCTGGGGCCCGCACCCCAAGAGCGCGGGCCCCAGCCACATGATGCGCGAACCACTGGCTCGCGACGATTCGCGTCAGTGTCAGGCGGGAACGATGTTCTCGGCCTGCGGGCCCTTCTGGCCCTGCGTGACGTCGAAGGTAACCTTCTGGCCTTCCTGAAGCTCGCGGAAGCCGGTGGTGGCGATGTTCGAGTAGTGGGCGAACACGTCAGCGCCGCCGCCGTCCTGCTCGATGAAGCCGAAGCCCTTTTCCGCGTTGAACCACTTCACGGTGCCAGATGCCATATTGAATCTCCCTTTGGGGGCAGTGCCGGACTCCGCACTTTGCGGAGTCGAGTCGCCGCGATGATCACCCCTCCGGAAAGATCCGGAAAGCTCTGCAAAGAAAAATCTCTGGCAACCAAAACTGCAACTGCTATCACGTTAACACAGCTCACGCGGAACCGGCACCGTATTTTCGGGATCGTCCCGTAATTATCGTATCGCTGTGGTCCGTATTTCTGTACCGGCGAGACTAGGTATCCGCGCCGTGCTCGTCCAGCTTCCGGCGTATTTCCCGGTTCAGGTGGAGGGCGTCGTCGAGCTGGTTCTCAAGAGAGATGATGCGGCACGCGGCCTCGATGGGGGTGCCCTGGTCGACCAGCTCACGGGCGCGGGCGGCGATACGCAACTGGCGGCGTGAGTACCGGCGGTGGCCGCCTTCCGAACGCAGGGGAGTGATCAGCCCGGCTTCGCCTATGGCCCGGAGGAAGGCGGGGCTGGTGCCGAGAACGTCGGCGGCCCGCCCCATGGTGTAGGCGGGATAGTCGTCATCGTCGAGGTTGCCGGGGACAGGGGCGTTCTCAGCGGGCATAGCACCTTCGTTTCGGGGGCGCGGCTAGGGACCCGGGTGCGCGTGGCAGCCGTGCTCCGCAGGAGGCAGCACCATTTGTCTCGTTGTCTTGCGCGACAACCCTAACTCCGGCAGGCATGGACATGTGGCCTCGCCGTGACAGATTTCCCTCCGCGCACAGCCCTGCGATTCGCCGTCCGTCGTCGCCGGCCACCGAGGAAGGCGCTGCCGTCAGTCAGCTCGCGAAGTGGCCCTGCTCCGGTGTCAGCCCGGCGGCGGACATGAGTGATTCGGTGGCCCGCTCGGTCGCCTCCGGTGGCACGACCAGCAGGTCCCGGCGCCCATGGCCGGGGGCCATCAGGACGATGGTGGTCGGCGCGTGCGCCGTGGTGGTCCTGCGCAGCCGTACGACCTGGTTGCAGACGAGCATGCGGCCCGGTGCCCCGGTCCACAGTGCGCCGTTCACCAGGACACTGACGATCTGGCCCCAGGCACGCGGCAGGCCGGAGAGCAGTTGCGGGAGTTCCGCCGGGAGTTCGAGGGTGCGCGGCCACCAGGCCCCGTCGATACGGCGTGGCATGGTGCTCTCGGGCGCGAGGTACAGGCGGAGGAGGGGCGGGGCTGGTTGCGGGGGCCGTAGTCCGTTGTTCATGAGGCGTCCTGTCGAGTGGGTCGGCGCGGTTCGTCGTCCTCGGCCGGAAGGCGTTCCTCGGCGGTCAGGAGTGCGCTCGCGGTGAGACGAAGGGACGGTGACCTGCCTGACGCGACCTCGCCTCGTATCGAAGACCTCGGCAAGCGCAGGGAGCTCGACTGCGAGGTCGTCGGAGCGCGGCCGGCGGGCGCCGTATCCGGGGCCGGGCGGGAAGGCCGGCGGGCGCAGGGCGAGCCGTGCGGGAAGCGAAGGCGTGGGGGGCCGGCTGGACCGAGCGGGCTTTTCACCGGGCACGTTCATGCCGCGTCCCCTGTCCCCGGGCGGTGATCCGGTGCCGTGTCGCGCCGGGAACGACGCCGACGCGGGAGGTGACGTACGGGGGACTCCCGGTTCCTCCAGGGAACCCCGTCGGCTCGGCCGCCCGGCGCGGTCACCTGCGCCGACCGGGTGGCTCCGGTCGCCATCGGGGCGGGTCCGGCCGAGTCCTCGGACGTGTGCTGACCCGGTCCGGTGCGTCGGCGTCGGCCGTTCGTCCCTCCCAGGCGTCCTGCGCGCTGGCATAACGGGGGAAGCGGTCGAGGAGACCGGTGCAGCGGAAGACCAGGTCGGTCGTGTGGTTGTCGTGGACGATGCGTATCCAGCCGTCCCGGGCACGACAGTCGGACCACGCCTCGCACAGTGGTGGCAGGATGCCGCAGTCGGTGAAGGTCACCTCGCTCAGATCCACGATGAGGAGAAGTCGTCCGGGGCGGGCGGCGCGGGCTTCGGCCAGTGCGCGTACGAGTGGCGCCACGGTCTGCGCGTCCAGCTCGCCGTGTGCGCGGACGATGCGGCACTCCTCGAACAGCGCGGGCTTTTCGTCTTGAGTGGTCAACGGCTCGCGAGACGAGGGTGGTTGAGGTCGGCCGGCAGCCCCGTCCGTGGGCGCCCAAAGGGCCGCCTGCCTCATTCCAGCTCCCCTGTCGTGCCCCCGAGGCAACTGGTCTCGGCGAGCGCCAGCATCCGCGAGGCGGTCAGCGGGTTCTCGGGGTCGGCCGCGGCGGCCAGCAGCCGGGCGGCTGTTCCGGCGGGCTCCTCGGGCGGGACGACCAGGAGCGCCCAGCGTCCCACGGTGCCGCAGTCCAGAGTGATGACGTGTGTGTCGCTTCCGGGTCCGGTCGGCTCCACGGTGATCACCCGGCCGGGCGCCATGACCGTGTGCGGGACGTCGGGCCATTCGGCGGGGTCCACGGTGACTCGTACCGTAGTGCCCGCTGCCGGCTCCAACGAGCCCACGAGCGAGGGCAGTTCGAGTTCCAGCGCGTCGCAGCGCGGCCACCAGGCTCCGTCCAGCGGGCCATGGCTGACGTCCGGGGTGAGGGTCAGGCGCGGCGGGGGCATGCGGTACGTGTGCGGGTCGTCCGCGGACGCGCCTTCCGCCGGCGTTCTGCTGGGTTCCATCGTGCGGTCCCGTCCCGGGAGTCTGGGACGACTGCCCGTTTCGTCGATCGCCGGGAACGGCACCGCCGGTCGCGCTGCGCGAAATGCTCTCGGTGTGGTCAGGCTACTCCCAGTCGGGGACAAGCGGGCGGGTCAGTCGTCCGCCTGTGTCTTGTCTGCCTCCTCCTGCTCCTCCTGCTTCTCCTGTTCCTCCTTCTGCGCGGTCCGGTCCACGCTGATCAGGCCCTCGTCGGCGAGATGGGCGCAGGCGGCGAAGAGGTCCTCGTCGGGCAGCCCTCGGGGCGGTGGCCTTACGGCCCGGGTCACACCTCGTCGGCGTGCGTCTGGTCCTGGCCTGTCGATTCGCTGGTCGCCAGCCAGGACCGTGCGGGTTCCGCGGCGTGTGCGGTGTCGAGGGTGAGATGGAGCCGGGTTCCTCCTCCGCGGCCGACGGGGTAGCTGCGCTGTTCGTTCGAGGCGAAGCAGCGCCGGAGCACTTCAGCGACGCGACGGGCTACCTCCGGCGTCGCGGCGACGATGCGGACCTCGGCGTGGCCCTCGGAGGGCAAGGGCTCGTGATCCATACGGACCTCCTGGCAGGCGACGGGCACGAAGCGGTCGCTGCCCGGCAGGCCGGGCGACGGCGCGGGTGCGACGTGTTTCCACGGCGGGCCCTTTTTGAAGGGTATGCCGGGTGAGGGCGGTCGTGCGTGCCACGGCCGACCGGGGGTCCGGCCGCCGGCCGGCTGCCGGACCCCCGTGGCCGATCGGAGCGGGCCTGGGCCGGCCTGTGCCGGAAAGCAGCGAACACTTACGGAAGGCCGGTGCCCTTCTCGGCGTCGGCTGCCGCAGTCGTCGGCGACCGCGGTGCCACCGCGGCGGGCCCGGCCGGGAGTACGGTGGAGACACCGAGGGCATGCCGCGTACCGGCTCCGACACCGGTGCCGCTCTCGGCGACCGACGACGCCGGGGCGGCTTTCGCCCGTGCCCGGGGCAGGGTTCGCGCCATGACCGCGCACACGATTCTCCCGACGACCTCGGACCTCCCCGCGCCCCGACCCGCACCGGGCAGGTCGCGCACGCCGGGCCGAGCGAAGCGGGAGCAGGGATCCTCGCCCCAGGAGGGAGAACGTCTCCGCCCGCTGACACGTTGCCAGGTCGAGGACCGCCTGCAGGAGCTGGGCGACCTGTATGCGGAGGTCTCCGGTGGCGGCCCATGGGCGTGGAACCAGGCGCGTACCGTCTTTCTGCGGCATCTCGCGGCCGACACGCGACGGCCGGGGTTCTTGCTGCTGATCGCGGAGACCACCGCTTTGACCGGATGCGCCTACGGCTTCCCCGCGGGCAGCGCCGGTCCGTGGTGGGAGGGCTTCGACGGCCATCTTCCGGGGAATCTGCTCAGCCGCGCCGCCTCCGGGAGGCTCTTCGTCGTCTCCGAGATCGTCGTCCCGCCCCGCGTGCGCCGGGAGTACCAGGACCGTGCCTGGAACCTCGCCCGGCGCCTGCAGCGGCGACTGCTCGCCGACCGCGGCGCCGTGCTCGGCGTCACGCTGGTGGATTCCGGGGACGACGGGACCGTTGAGGCGCTGGGGTCCTGGGGGTGGCGAAGCGCCGGAGACGACGCCCTTACGGCTTTGCCGACCAGCCCGTTCCGCGTTCTGGTGCTGGCTCCGGAGACGTGAGCACCCCTGTCATCCATCACGCCTCGGCCCCGGCCGACCTCTGGCGTTTCACGGGCGTGCCCCGGCGAAGGGTGCGGCCGACCCTGCTGTTGCGGACGGGCGAGGCGCGGGGTTGGAATCGAGTGTGAGGCTCTTCGGCGACGCCGCGTCCGCAGGCCGCCCCGCCCCAGGCACGGGGTCCGGCCGGAAAGGGCTCAAGAACAACGCACTGGGCATGTTCTCCTCGGTCGTCATCGGCCTGGCCTCCACCGCCCCGGCGTACAGCATCGCCGCCACGCTGGGCATCATCGTGGCCGCGGTCGGACCGCAGGCCCCGGTCGTCACCATGCTGTCGTTCGTCCCGATGCTGCTGATCGCGTATGCCTTCCGGGAGCTCAACGCGAGCAACGCCGACTGCGGCACCACCTTCACCTGGGCCACGCGCGCCTTCGGTCCACGCACCGGCTGGATGGGCGGCTGGGGCCTCATCGTCGCCAACATCATCGTCATGGCGAACCTCGCCGTGCTCGCCGGTGCCTACAGCTTCCGGCTGGTGGGCCTGGACGACCTGGCCGAGAACCGGCTGTGGACCACCGTGGCGGGCATCGCCTGGATCGCCGTGATGACCGTGGTCTGTTACGTCGGCATCGAGTTCTCGGCCGCGATCCAGCGCGTGCTGCTGTGCATGGAAGTGGTGATGCTGATCCTGTTCTCCATCGCCGCGCTGATCCGTGTCTACACCAACCCTCCCGCGACGGCGCTCCATGTGTCCGCCTCCTGGTTCGACCCCTTCGAGGTGCCCTCGGCGAAGGCGCTGACCTCCGGGATCCTCGCGGGCGTCTTCATCTACTGGGGCTGGGACAGCGCCGTCTCGGTCAATGAGGAGACCGTCGACAGCACGCGCATCCCCGGGCGTGCCGCGGTCATGTCCACCGTGATCCTGCTGGCCATGTACGCGCTGGTGTCCACCGCGGCGCAGGCGTTCGCGGGCGTCGGCAGCTCGGGCATCGGGCTGGGCAATGCCGGCAACTCGGACGATGTGCTCTCCGGACTGGGCAAGGCCGTGTTCGGGAACCAGGACACGGGGCTGGTCCTGCTGAGACTGCTGATCCTGATGGTGCTGACCTCGGCGCTGGCCTCGGCCCAGACCACCATCCTGCCCCTGGCCAGGACCGTCTTCTCCATGGCGGTCCACAAGGCCCTCCCCTCCCAGTTCGCCCGGATCCACCGCAGATTCCTCACCCCGACCTGGTCGACCATAGGGATGGGAGCGGCCTCGATCGCCTTTCTGGTCCTGCTGACGTCGTTCAGCGGGGACGTCCTGGTGGACTCGATCGACTCGGTCGGCCTCGCGATCACCTTCCACTACGGCCTGACCGGCTTCGCCTGCCTCTGGTACTACCGCAAGATCCTCCGCCGCAGCCCCAACGATCTGGTCTTCAAGGGTGTGTTGCCGGGGCTGGGCGGGCTGATGATGCTCCTCCTCTTCGTCTATGCCGTCTTCGTCTATGCGGCGCCCGGGTACGGCGCGACCACCGTCGACGTGCCGCTGATCGGACCGACGGGCGGGGTCGTGGTCGTGGGCCTGGGCGCGCTGCTGATCGGCCTCGTGCTGATGCCCCTGGTCACCCGCGGGCACACGGCGGCCCTCAGGCTCCAGCGGAGCCTGCTTCCGCGCCATCTGCCGCCGCAGACGGCCCTCGACGCGGCCGGACGCTATCTGCCCGCCGACAGCGGGTCCGGTGTCGGGGGCGACTGGTTCGACGTCATCCCGCTGTCGGGCACCCGGGTCGGGCTGGTCGTCGGGGACGTCCTCGGCCATGGGCTGCACGCCGCCGCCGCCATGGGGCGGCTGCGCACGGGAGTACGGGTGCTGGCCCGGCTGGACCTGGCCCCGGACGAGGTCCTGACCCGCTTGCACGACCTGGTCGAGCAGACCGCGCACGAGCGCGGACCCGACCGCGTCCACGCACGGTCGCATACCGACGAGGCCCGGGGGGTGACCTGCCTGTACGCGGTGTATGACCCGGTCTCGGGACAGTGCAGCCTCGCGCGGGCGGGGCCGTTGCCGCTGGTGGTCGTCGATGCGCGCACGGGCGCCACCGACAGCCCGGAACTGCCGCCGGGGCCGCCGCTGGGAGTCGTCGGCCCGCCCTACGAGAGCACCGAACTGCAGCTCGTGCCGGGCAGCCTCGTCGCCCTCCTCACGGACGGCCTCCTGCAGTCGGCCGACAGCTCCGCCGCCGGGCTGCGACAGCTCGCCCACCTCCTTGCCGAGCCCCGGCGGCCGCTGGAAGAACTGTGCGACCAGGCGGTGGCCACCCTGCTGCCCGGGGCGGTCGACGAGGACGCGACGCTGCTCCTGGTCCGCACCCGGATGCTCGACCGGAACCAGTTCGCCCAGTGGGAGGTGGCCCCGGACCCGGCCGCGGTCGGCTCGCTGCGCACCACCGTCAGCAAGCAGCTAGACGACTGGGGACTGCACGAGCTGTCGTTCACCACCGAGCTCGTCGTCAGTGAGCTGGCCACCAACGCCATCCGCTATGTCGGCGGGCCGATCCAGGTGCGTCTGATCCGTGACCGGACCCTGATCTGCGAGGTCTCGGACACCGGGCACACCACCCCCAACCTGCGGCACGCCGCGAGCGACGACGAAGGCGGCCGGGGACTGTTCATCATCGCCCAGATGACCCACCTGTGGGGCACGCGCTACACGGCCACCGGAAAGATCATCTGGACCGAGCAGCTGCTGCCGGCCGCGGACGGTCAGCAGTCCTCCTGAGGGTCGTTCCGGTTGAGCTTCTCCAGGCGGATCGACGGGGGTGGGTGCCGGGGTGGTCATGGTGTCGGCCCCCTTGATCGCCGGGGGCCTGGCGATCGTCGCCGTCGCCGTCCTCGTCACCTGGTACCTCCACCTCACCGGCTGGGGCAAGCCGCCGGGACGCCGGCCTAGGGCGGAGTGGGGGATGCGGATCCGGGACACGAGCGCACGGGATGGCCACCCCGGGGGCTGATTCGCGCGGGCCGCATGCACTGGGCAGAATCGATCCCTCTGTCACCTTTTGGGTGAACATACCTTCTACGCGGGGGAGTTGTGTGCGGAGATCCCTAGCTTCCGTGGTGGAGGTGATGCTCGATGTACGAGCACAACGACACGCCGCCGGAACAGTCGGCGGAGCGGAAGCAGGACGCGATCGACGTCAACGACTTCGTGTTCGCGGCCACGGGGGCGCGGGTGCGGAGGCTGACGCTGCCGGACGGGGAGCACTGGTTTCCGGCGGCGGACGTGGCCGGAAAACTGGGGTACGCAAACACCCGTCAGGCGTTGAGCATGCATGTGTCTGCAAACTGGCAGAGGACTCTCCGGGAGATTGCACAGGGCGTCTGTACAGCAGACACCTTGAGCAAACTTGCAGCTCACAGACTGCAGAGGTCGATGAAGCTGGTCAACCTCAAGGGGCTGATCCAGCTTGTCAACGGCTGCACCAAGCCCGAGTGCGAACCCTTCAAGGCCTGGGTCTCCGAGGTCATCGCAACCATCCAGCGCGACGGTTCCTACAGCCTCGAACCGGCTCCGGTACAGCCCGCACCCAGCGGCGGCACCGCATACCTCATGCCCGAGCAGGTGGCCGACGCGATCGTCCGTCTGGAAGAGCGGAACATCCGGGCGGACGAGGCGCTGCTCGCCCGGCAGGCGGAGTTGTGCCGCCACCAGGACTCCATGGCCAGGGCTCAGGACTCCATGGCCAGGGCCCAGGACTCCATGGCCAAGGCTCACGACTCCATGGCCAAGGCCCAGAATTCCATGGCCGACGCCCTCCACCGCATCGCCCACTCCCTGGACCTCATCGCCGACCGTTTCAAGCCCGCCGCCGAGGCGGAAGGGGCCCCGGCCATGTCGCCCCAGCAGCTGCTGGGCATCTGGCGGGCGAAGAACCTGGTCGTCACGGACGACGTGCACGCGGTGGCGGCCTACCTCGCTCCCTCGCTGGTGCGGGGGCCGGTCCGTTGTCCGCTGGAGGAGGTCGCCGGCAGCACGGGGCTGACGCTCGACCGTGTCCACGACTGCGTGCGCATGCTGCTCAAGCGGGGTTGCATGCGGCAGAGCGGGTGTGCTGCGGACGGGGCGCCGGTTTACGTGCTTCCGTAACGGGTGACGAGACAGGCCCGAAGCCGCAAAACAAGGTTGCGGCTTCGGGCCCTTCGATACCGTACTGCCTTCCCGCCGCCCGCCCCGCTGTCAGTGCCCACGCCTACCCTCAAGAGTGATGGCACAGGTGTGGAAATGCTCGGGACTGCGATGGTCGGGGGACGGTCCCGTGCTGGTGTGGGACGGGGGGCGGCAGAGCGCGCTGCCTCGGGGGAAGCGGGTCGCCTTCGGGGTCGCGGACGGGGGCGTGCGGACATGTGCGGGTGCCCGGGGGCACCCCTGTCCCGTGCGGGCGGTGGTGTCGGGGCGGAGTACCGGCGCGCGGTGTGAGGAGTGCGCGCGCCTGGACCGGGCGCACTCCGTGGCCGCCGACACCATCGCGGACGATCCCCGGCCGTACCACGTGTACCTGGCCTGGTTCGGTCCCGGCATGGTGAAGGTCGGGATCACCGCCGTCGAGCGGGGGTCCGCGCGCCTGCTCGAACAGGGAGCCGTCTGTTTCAGCTGGCTCGGCGCCGGGCCGCTGATGGCCGCGCGTCGGACGGAGGAACTGCTGCGCGCCGCGCTCGGCGTGCCCGACCGGATCCCCTACGCCGAGAAGCGAGCCGTACGGTCCGTGCTGCCCGCGACCGAGGCGGAACGGGCCGGTGAGATCGAGGAGTTGTACGAGCGTGCCGTCGCCCTCGACGGCTGGCCGGAGTCGCTCTCCCGCGAACCGTGCCAACCGGTCGACCACGTAGGTGTGTTCGGGCTCCAACGGCTGCCCGACGCCTTCGGCGAGGTCGTGGAACTGGTCCCGGGCCGGACCGTTGGCGGTGAACTGGTCGCGGCCGCCGGGCCCGACCTGCACATCGCGGCCGGCGCGCGCGGGGTCGTCGTCCTCGACACACGGCTGATGACCGGCTGGGAGCTGCGCCCCGGCCCCGGTGCGGGCGACGGATTCACCGTTCCCCTGCGGGAGTTCAAGGAGGAGGCGGGAGTCCAGGACGGGCTGTTCTGAAGGTCAAGAGTCGGATCCCTTATGGATCCCTTTGGGCAAGGTCCATGGCGCGAACCACTTCCGTG
Source organism: Streptomyces herbicida (assembly GCF_032656585.1). Lineage (NCBI taxonomy): Bacteria > Bacillati > Actinomycetota > Actinomycetes > Kitasatosporales > Streptomycetaceae > Streptomyces > Streptomyces herbicida. The sequence goes on along the minus strand of NZ_JAUYWJ010000015.1, from coordinate 47,567 downwards.
GTCGATCGTCGATGACATGAGCGATCAGCGCACTGCACCTGTCCCGGCCCATGAAACCCCTTACTACGCCGTCGTGTTCACCTCCGTCCGCACCGAGGAGGACGACGACGGATACCGGCGGACCGCCGAGCGACTGAGCGAACTGGTCAAGGGCATCCCCGGCTTCCTCGGCGAGGACTCCGCCCGTACACCCGGCGGTCTGGCGATCTCCGTCGCCTACTTCCGTGACCTGGCCGGCATCGAGGCGTGGCGCCACGACGCGCGCCACCGGGAGGCCAAGCGGTACGGTCGGGAGCACTGGTACGAGCGGTACTCGATCCACATCGCCCGGGTCGAGCAGAGTCACACCTTCGACCGTTCCTGATCTCCCGGCAAGCGTTTCCCAGGCGTTGCCTGAGAAACGCCTGTGTGTTTCTCAGGGAAAACACAGATTAGTAAAAGCGTGTTCTCAGAGGACCCCGACAAGGTGTCCCCATGACCACGACCTCGCCCCTGGGGCGCACCGAACTGCTGAGGCCGGACGGGAGCCCCGTCCGAGTGCTTGTGGTGGACGACGAGCTGTCGATCACCGAACTCCTTTCCATGGCCCTCCGTTACGAGGGCTGGCAGATCAGGAGTGCGGGTGACGGCCACGGTGCCGTCCAGACGGCCCGGGAGTTCCGGCCCGACGCCGTCGTCCTCGACATGATGCTGCCCGACATGGACGGCCTCGCGGTGCTGGGGCGCCTGCGGCGCGAACTGCCCGACGTACCCGTCCTCTTCCTGACCGCGAAGGACGCGGTGGAGGACCGCATAGCCGGGCTCACCGCCGGTGGCGACGACTACGTCACCAAGCCGTTCAGCCTGGAGGAGGTCGTGGCCCGGCTGCGCGGGCTCATCCGCCGCTCCGGTGCCGCCGACCGGCGGTCCGACTCCGTGCTCGTCGTCGGTGACCTCACCCTGGACGAGGACAGCCACGAGGTGTCGCGGGCCGGCGAGAGCATCCACCTCACCGCCACCGAGTTCGAGCTGCTGCGCTTTCTCATGCGCAACCCGCGGCGCGTGCTCAGCAAGGCGCAGATCCTGGACCGCGTGTGGTCGTACGACTTCGGCGGCCAGGCCAATGTGGTCGAGCTCTACATCTCGTATCTGCGCAGGAAGATCGACGCCGGCCGGGAACCGATGATCCACACCCGGCGGGGGGCCGGCTATCTGATCAAGCCCGCCGCGTCATGACCGGGCGACGGCGGCCGCGTGCGCAGAAGAGACATGGGGGTCCCCCCGCTCGAACGAAGCTGACAGTGGGGCAGGGACAGCCGCGGACCCTGCGAGCGCGGCTCGTCGTCGCGTCCGTGCTGCTGATCGCGGTGGTGTGTGCGGTGATCGGCACCGTGACCACGCTCGCGTTGCGGTCCCATTTGTACGACCAGCTGGACGACAAGCTGCACGAGACCGCCATGCGCGCTTCGGGCGGCCGTCTGCCGGACAAGCCGGGCACCGACCCCGGCGCCCCCATCGGGGACGCCAGCGCCTCGGACGACACCACCTCGGCGAGCGACAAGGTCCGCAGGTTCGTCACGCAGGGGCCGACGCAGCCCAAGACCGTGGCCGCGTATGTGGAGAACGGCGAGATCACAAGCGCCGCGATCGCCGAGCAGAAGAACGACAACAACGGCATCTTCAAGAAAATGAACGGCGCCGCTCTCGACGCGGCGCAGAAGGCGGCGCTCGCCACCGTGCCGAGGGACGGCAAGGGGCACTCCGCGGATCTCCCGGGGCTCGGGAGCTACCTCGTCGCGTACACCCCGAGCCGGGACGGCAGCGGCTCGTACTACGTCGGCCTGCCGACCAAAGACACCGACGACAACATCAACACCCTCATCCTCGTCGAGGTCAGCGTCACCGCCGCCGGTCTCGGCGCCGCCGTCATCGCCGGCTACGTGCTGGTCGGATTGGCCACCCGCCCCCTGCGCCGCGTCGCCGCCACCGCCACCCGAGTCTCCGAACTCCCTCTCCACACCGGCGAGGTGAACCTCAGCGAACGCGTCCCCGAGTCCGAGACGGATCCGCACACCGAGGTCGGTCAGGTCGGTGCCGCGCTCAACCGGATGCTCGACCATGTGCACGGTGCCCTGCACGCCCGCCAGCAGAGCGAGATGCGGGTACGGCAGTTCGTCGCGGACGCGAGCCACGAGCTCAGGACCCCCCTCGCCTCCATCCGCGGGTACGCCGAGCTCACCCGGCGCGGACGCGAGCAGGTCGGGCCCGACACCCGGCACGCCCTGGGCCGTATCGAGTCCGAGGCGGGCCGGATGACACTGCTCGTCGAGGACCTGCTGCTGCTCGCGCGCCTGGACGCCGGGCGGCCGCTCCAGTTCGAGCACACCGACCTCATTCCGCTGGTCGTGGACACCATCAGCGACTCGCGTGCGGCCGGCATGGACCACAACTGGCGGCTCGACCTGCCCGACGAACCGGCGCTGGTGTCGGCGGACGCGGCACGGATCCAGCAGGTGCTGGTCAATCTGCTGGGCAACGCGCGCAAGCACACCCCACCCGGTACGACGGTCACCGCACGCGTCCAGCGGCGCGGGCGGTGGATGTGCATCGATGTGGAGGACAACGGCCAGGGCATTCCGCTCGAGCTGCTGCCGCACGTCTTCGAGCGGTTCGCCAGGGGCGACTCCGCGCGGTCCCGGTCCACCGGGTCCACCGGTCTGGGGCTCGCGATCGTGCAGGCCGTCGCGACCGCGCACGGCGGTGCCGTCACCGTCGACAGCATCCCGGGGCGGACCGTGTTCACGGTTCATCTGCCCGCGCTCGGTCCCCTGCTGCCGCAGCCCGCCCCCGAAACGAACTGGCAATCGCACTCACAGGTGCAGCACAGCGCCACCACATGGGTGCAACAGGGCACTTGACCAGAGTCGTTCCCATGCGAACCGACTCTTCTCCCGGCACTCTGCCGGCACGGGAGCACCTCCCGGCCGGAGACGCCGGTACGCCTGTCCTGGACGTAGTGATCCCCGTCTACAACGAGGAGAAGGACCTCAGGCCCTGTGTGCTCAGACTGCACGAGCACCTCAGGCGCACCTTCCCGTACGCGTTCCGCATCACCGTCGCGGACAACGCGTCCACGGACACCACCCCGCAGGTGGCGGCGCGGCTGGCGGCGGAGATCGGCGAGGTGAGGTCGTTCAGGCTGGAGCAGAAGGGCCGCGGGCGTGCGCTGCGGACCGTCTGGTCCGCCTCGGACGCCCCGATCCTCGCGTACATGGACGTCGATCTGTCCACCGACCTCAACGCGCTGCTGCCGCTGGTGGCGCCGCTGATCTCGGGTCACTCCGATCTGGCGATCGGTTCCCGGCTGGCCCGCAGCTCGCGCGTGGTGCGCGGGGCCAAGCGGGAGTTCATCAGCCGCTCGTACAACCTGATCCTGCGCGGCTCGCTGCAGGCCCGCTTCTCCGACGCGCAGTGCGGATTCAAGGCGATCCGGCGCGACGTCGCCCAGGTGCTGCTGCCGCTGATCGAGGACACCGGCTGGTTCTTCGACACCGAGATGCTGGTCCTCGCCGAGCGGGCCGGGCTCCGTATCCACGAGGTGCCCGTCGACTGGGTCGACGACCCGGACTCGACGGTGCACATCGTGAAGACGGCGACCGAGGACCTCAAGGGGGTGTGGCGGGTGGGCAAGGCCCTGGCCACGGGCTCGCTGCCGCTGGACCGGATCACCCGGCCGTTCGGCGACGACCCGCGCGACCGTGACATCAAGGACGTGCCCAAGGGCCTGGCCCGTCAGCTCGTCGGGTTCTGTGTCGTCGGCGGACTGTCGACGCTCTTCTACCTGCTGCTCTACAGCGGCTTCCGGCAGTTCTCCGGCTCGCAGATCGCCAACGCGCTCGCGCTGCTGGTCTCGGCCGTCGCGAACACGGCGGCCAACCGGCGCCTGACCTTCGGGGTGCGCGGCCGCGGCGGTGCCGTCCGGCACCAGGCGCAGGGCCTGGTCGTCTTCGGCATCGGCCTCGCCCTCACCAGCGGCTCGCTGGCCGCCCTGAACGCGGCCACCGGCCATCCCGCGCACTCCACCGAACTGGCGGTGCTCATCGCCGCCAACCTCGCGGCGACGGTGCTGCGCTTCCTGCTCTTCCGTGCGTGGGTCTTCCCGGACCGCGGCGACACCGACCAGGTGTCGACGGTCGTGGCCGCGCACAACCCGTCCTCGCCGACCCACGCGACGACGGTCCCGTACCAGCCGGGCGGCACGCCGCTCCCGCAGCGCCCGCTGCAGCACTCGCCGTACCAGACCACCCAGTTCCGCGCCGGTGAAGCCGCGGACGGCAACTGGAGGGACGCCACCATGCGGTTGCAGCCGGTGCGCCCTCACGACACCGACCCGGGGGACCCCCGATGACCACCCACTACGACCGGACGACCCACCCCGGCGGTGCCGCCTCCTGGAGCCCCCCGCCGACTGCCGCTCCCCCGCGGATCCCCGCCACGGAACCGGCGACGCCCACGGCTCCCGCGCCCGGGTCGGGCGAGCCCCGGCAGCCGTTCGTTCGGAGACTGTGGCGCGGCCGGCCCGAGGACCCGCGCTGGGTGCGCCCGGCCTTCCTCGGCCTGCTGGCCGCCACCTTCCTGCTCTATCTGTACAACCTGAGCGCCTCCGGCTACGCCAACTCCTTCTACTCGGCGGCCGTCCAGGCGGGCAGCAAGTCCTGGAAGGCGCTCTTCTTCGGCTCGCTGGACGCGGGCAACGCCATCACCGTCGACAAGCCTCCGGCCGCGCTGTGGCCGATGGCCCTGTCGGTGCGGATCTTCGGCCTCAGCTCGTGGGCGATCCTGGTCCCCGAGGTCATCATGGGCGTCCTCACGGTCGCCGTGGTGTACGCGGCCGTACGCCGCCGGTTCAGTCCCGCGGCCGGTCTGATCGCGGGCGCCGTGCTCGCGCTCACCCCCGTCGCGGCGCTGATGTTCCGGTTCAACAACCCGGACGCGCTGCTGGCGCTGCTGATGGCCGTAGCCTGCTACATGGTCGTCCGGGCCCTGGAGGACGGCCGCACCAAGTGGCTGCTCTGGGCGGGTGTCGCGATCGGCTTCGCCTTCCTCGCCAAGACCCTGCAGGCGTTCCTGATCCTGCCGCCGCTGGCGATCGTGTACGCGGTGTGCGCGCCGGTGCCGCTGCGGAAGCGCTTCGGACAGCTGGCCCTGGCCACGGTCGCGCTGGTCGTCTCCGGCGGCTGGTGGGTCGCGATCGTCGAACTGTGGCCGGCGTCCTCCCGCCCCTATATCGGCGGCTCGCAGAACAACTCCTTCCTGGAGCTGACCTTCGGCTACAACGGCCTCGGCCGTCTCAACGGCGACGAGACCGGCAGCGTCGGTGGCGGTGGCGGTGGCGGCGGCGCGAGCATGTGGGGCGAGACCGGCTGGGACCGGATGTTCAACTCCGAGATCGGCGGCCAGATCTCCTGGCTGCTGCCCGCCGCGCTGATCCTGCTCGTCGCGGGCCTGGTGGCCACGCGCAGGCTGGAGCGGACCTCCGTCACCCGTGGTTCGTTCCTGGTCTGGGGCGGTTCGCTGCTGATGACCATGGTCGTCTTCAGCTACATGGCGGGGATCTTCCACCAGTACTACACGGTGGCCCTCGCCCCCTACCTGGCGGCCGTCATCGGCATGGGCGCCGGCCTGCTGTGGGAGAAGCGCGCCGAGACGTGGGCGTCGATCGCCCTCGCCGCCTCGGTCGTCGCGGCCGCGGCCTGGGGCTACGTCCTGCTCAACCGCACCTCCGACTATCTGCCCTGGCTGAAGTGGCTGGTCCTGATCGGCGGCCTGACCGCCGCCCTGGGCCTCGTCTTCGCGGGCCGCGTGTCGCGGCAGCTGGCGCTCGGTGCGGCCGCGCTCGGTCTCGTCGCCGCGCTGGCCGGTCCTGCGGCGTACACGCTCAGCACGCTGCGGGAGGGCCACAGCGGCTCCATCGTCACGGCCGGCCCGGCCGGCGCGAGCACGATGGGCGGCGGCCGCGGCGGTCCCGGCGGCGGGATGCGCGGTGGCAACGGCGGCTTCGGCGGCATGCCGGGCCAGAACCAGCGGGGGCAGCAAGGTCAGCCGGGCCAGCAGAACGGCAACGGCTTCCCGGGCGGTGGCACCGGCGGCTTCGGCGGCGGAATGCCGGGGCAGAACCAGCAAGGTCAGCGCGGTCAGCAGGGGCAGCAGGGTCAGGGCTTCCCCGGCGGCGGTCCGATGGGTGAAGGCGGCGGCGGTGGCGTCGGCGGCCTGCTCAACGGCGCGAGCGTCTCCTCCGAGGTCAAGAAGCTGCTGGAGACGGACGCCGGGAAGTACACCTGGGTGGCCGCTTCCATCGGCTCCCAGAACGCCGCGAGCTATCAGCTGGCCACCGGCGAGCCGGTGATGGCGATCGGCGGCTTCAACGGCACCGACCCGTCGCCGACGCCGGCCCAGTTCAAGAAGTACGTGGCCGAAGGAAAGATCCACTACTTCATCTCCGGCGGTGGCATGGGCGGAGGCATGGGCGGCAGCTCCAGCGGTACGTCCGCGCAGATCACCTCGTGGGTGCAGAGCAACTTCAAGAAGGTGACGGTCGGTTCGGCCACCTTCTACGACCTCACGCAGAAGACCGGCGGCTGACGATCGGCCGGTGGGATCAGCGGGAGAAGGGCGGGTGGCTGCGGCCACCCGCCCTTCGGGTTCTGCTCGGGCCCGTGTGGCGGAGCCGCACATCGGCGCACTTCCGCGCCCCTTATGGGGGTGTTGCGGTTCTAGCATTTTGATGAGTGGCCGGAGTTCTCGAGGAAGGTGCGCCGATGGTGAAGGCAGCCGAGCGGTCGGTGCGGTCGAGCGTCTGGCTGGAGGGCAAGGTCCGCCGGGGTGGGCGCGCGGGGCAGCCCTCTGGTCTCGATCGTGAGCGGATCACCGAGGTGACCGTGCGGCTGCTGGACGCGGATGGACTGGCCAAGTTCTCTATGCGGAGGCTCGCGGCCGAGCTGAACGTCACCGCGATGTCCGTGTACTGGTACGTCGACACCAAGGACGACCTGCTGGAACTCGCTCTGGACGCGGTCTTCGGCGGGCTGCGGCTGCCCGATCCGGAGGCCGGGGACGAGGACTGGCGCGATCAGCTGCGCGCGCTGGCCACGGAATACCGCGTGCTTCTCGTCCGCCACCCCTGGCTGTCACCGCTCGCCGGGCGGTATCTCAACATCGGCCCGAACTCGCTGGCGTTCTCCCGGGTGGTGCGGCAGATCATCCGCCGGACCGGGCTGCCCGCGCACGGCGTCACGGGCGCCATCTCGGCAGTCTTCCAGTTCGTCTACGGCTACGGCACGATCGAGGGCCGCTTCGCCGCCCGGGTCGAGGCCGCGGGCCTGACCCCCGACGAGTACTTCCGCACCGCCATCAGCGCGGTGTCCGGGGCCCCGCAGACCGCCGACATGATCAAGGAGTCCAAGGACATCATGGCGGCGCGCGGCGGCGACACGGTCGAGGAGATGCTCGACCGCGACTTCACTTTTGCCCTGGACCTACTGGTGGCCGGAATCGAGGCGATGGTCGCCCGGGGCTGACCAGCAGGCTCACCGCGGGCCGTGCGGGGAGCCGCCGGTGGCCCCGGGTCCCGAGCGTTCCGGGGTGACCGGGGCGATCGGCTTGCCGGGCCCTGGTGGTCAGTCCTCGGTCACGAGCCTGGCCGGGAAGCCGCCGGTGGCCACGGGGCCCCACCGCTCCGGGGTGACCCGGATGATCGACTTTCCCTGCTTGAGCATTGCCTCGCGGTACTCGTCCCAGTCCGGGTGCTCGCCGGCGATGTTGCGGTAGTACTCGACCAGCGGTTCCACCGAGTCGGGGGAGTCGATGACCTCCGCCGTTCCGTCGATCTGGACCCACGGGCCGTTCCAGTCGTCGCTCAGCACGATCAGGCTCACCCGTGGGTCCCGCTTGGCGTTGCGGGCCTTGGCGCGCTCCGGGTAGGTGGAGACCACGATCCGCCCCGAGTCGTCGACCCCGCAGGTCAGCGGTGAGCCCTGGGGCCCGCCGTCGGCCCGCCGGGTCAGCAGGACGGCGCGGTGACGGGGGCGTACGAAGTCCAGCAACTCGTCCAGGGAGACGGACGTGTTGGTCGCGATGTTCGGTGCCATGGGGGCAGCCTAGAGGCAGCGGACCCGGATCCGGCTGACCCTGATGTGCCTACGCCTGCGGTAGTGACCCGCCCTGCACCGCCTGGATGTCCAGCTCCACCTTCAGCGTCGTGCCGATGGCGGCGATGCCCGCCTGGACGACCTGGTTGTAGTTCATGGCGAAGTCCTCGCGGTGCAGTTCCGCCGTCGCCCGGAAGGCCGCGCGGGTCCCGCCCCAGGGGTCGGAGCCGGTGCCGAGGTAGGCGAGGTCCAGGTCGACGGGGCGTACGACACCGTGCATCGCCAGTTCGCCGTGGACCGTCCAGCGGTCGGCGCCGGCCGCGGCGAGGCCCGTCGAGCGGTAGGTGATCTCGGGGTGGCGCTCGACGTCCAGGAAGTCCGCGGAGCGCAGATGCGTGTCGCGCATGTCGTTGCCGGTGTCGATGGAGGCCGCCCGGATGACGGCCTGGACACGGGACTTGGTGATGTCCTCGGGTGCGATCTCGACCGTGCCCGCGAACTCCGTGAACCGGCCGCGCACGCTGGAGATCCCGAGGTGCTGGGCGATGGCGCCCACGCTGGAGTGGGTCGGGTCGACGGTCCACGGGCCGGGCGGGGGCAGCTCGGTGCCGCCCTGCCGCGCCAGTGTCACCGTGCCGACCTCGGCGTGCCCGCTCGCGGTGACGATCGCGCTGGCGGCGGCGGGCGCGTACCCGACGGCCGTGACGATCACCGTGTACGCCCCCGGGGCGAGCCCGGTGGTGTCCCGTACGGCGCCTTCCGCGTCGGCCTCGGCGCGCAGCACCTGCGCGCCCGTCATATCGGCCACCGTGACGACCGCGTGCGACACGGCCCATCCGTCCCGGGTACGGATCCTCGCGGTCAGTGCCATCCCGTTTTCTCCCCAAAGCATAATAAATTGGTCAATGAGAGACCGGCCCGTGCCCGACGCGCCTCCGCTCGGAGCGCGCCCGGCACGGGCCGGGGCCGAACTACTCGCCGGGGTGGGCGAGTTCGATGTCGTGGCCGTCGACTCCGGTGCCGTTCACCGTGAGGGCCGTGGCCACCGGCGGGTATCCCGTCGCGATGACGGTGTACTCGCCGCCGTTCAGGTCGGCGAAGGCGTACGCCCCGTCCGTCCCGGTGATGGCCGAGCCGACCACGTTGCCCGCCGCGTCCACGAGGGTCACCCGGGCGTCGGCCAGCGGGCCGTGCGGGGCCCGTACGACCCCCTGGAGCTGGGCGCCGGCGTCCAGGTCGACCTCGATCCGGGTGACACCGGTGGCGCCGATCCCGACCGGCAGGGCGCGGGGCCGGAACCCGGCCGCGTTCACCGCGACGGTCACCACACCCGGCACCAGCTCGGTGAAGCCGAACTCGCCCTGCTCACCTGTGATCCCGGTGGCCAGCAGGTCCCCGCGCACATCGGTGACGATCACCATCGCGTCCCTGACCGGCAGCGCGCTCCCGGCGGCCCGGACGGCACCGCTCAGGCCGCTGGTGCCGCTGAGCAGGATGTCGTACGACACCGGGTCGTCACCCACGACGACCGTGGACGCCTGCGGCTGGTAGCCGTCCGCGGAGGCGATCAGGACGTACGAGCCCGCGCCCGGCGCGTCCACCCCGTAGGAACCGTCGGCCTGGGCGACCGAGCGGCCCAGCTGGCGGCCGGACAGGGAGATCAGGGTGACCGCGGCCTGCCCGACCGGGGCGCTCTCGGCACCGCGGACGAAGCCGTGGACCGGGACACCGCCGGGCTCGGGCTGCTGCGGGGCGGGCACGGCGGCGACGGCGGTGAGCTGCCGGGTGGCGGCCGCCTCGGTGCCGGCCTCCGGGTCCACGACCGGGGCGGCCCAGCTCGGCACCTTCTCCTCGGCGGGAGCCCCCGCGGCGACGGCGGCCGGGGCCTCGGCCTCGGCCTTGGCCTCGGCGGCCTGGGCCAGGGCGCCCGCCGTGCGCAGCGGGACCTCCTTGATGAACAGGGTGACCAGGAAGGCGAGGAAGGCGATCGGCGTGATGTACAGGAAGATGTCGGCGATGCCGTGCCCGTACGCGCTCTCCAGCCAGTTGCGGATGTGCGCGGGCAGCAGGTCCATGTCCGGCAGCTGACCGGTGCCCGTGGCCTTGGCGGCCGCCAGCTGCTCCTTGGGCTTCAGCTGGCCGATCGTGTCCTTGGCATAGTGGGTGATGCGGGTGGACATCACGGAGCCGAGCGCCGAGACGCCCATCGCACCGCCGAGGGACCGGAAGAAGGTGACGACCGAGCTGGCGGCGCCGAGTTCGTGCGGGGCGACCTGGTTCTGGGTGGACAGGACCAGGTTCTGCATCATCATGCCGAGACCGAGGCCCATGACCGCCATGAAGATCGCGATCTTCCAGTAGTCGGTGTCGTATCGCATGGTGCTCAGCAGGCCCAGGCCGGCCGTCAGCAGCACACCGCCCGTGACCAGCCACGCCTTCCACTTGCCGGTCTTGGTGATGACCTGGCCGGAGACGGTGGAGGAGACGAACAGTCCGGCGATCATCGGGATCGTCATGACGCCCGACATCGTCGGGGACTTGTCGCGCGCCAGCTGGAAGTACTGGCTGAAGAAGACCGTGCCGGCGAACATCGCGATGCCGACGAACAGGGAGGCGAGCGAGGCCAGTGTGATCGTGCGGTTCCGGAACAGGCGCAGCGGGATGATCGGCTCGTCGGCCTTCGTCTCGATGAGGAGGAAGATCAGCGCCAGCACGAGCGCTCCGCCGACCATCGTGTAGGTCTGCCAGGACAGCCAGTCGTACTTGTCGTTGGCGAAGGTGACCCAGATCAGCAGCAGGCTGACGGCGGCGGTGATGAAGAAGGCACCGGCCCAGTCGACCTTGACCGCACGCTTGTGCTCGGGCAGGTGCAGCGTCTTCTGCAGCACGACGAGCGCGATCAGCGCGAAGGGCACCCCGACGTAGAGGCACCAGCGCCAGCCGAGCCAGTCGGTGTCGGTGATGACGCCGCCGACGAGCGGGCCGCCGACGGTGGCGACGGCGAAGGTGGCGCCCAGGTAGCCGCTGTAACGGCCCCGCTCCCGGGGCGAGATCATCGCGGCCATGATGATCTGGGCCAGCGCGGTCAGACCGCCGGCGCCCAGACCCTGGATGACACGGGCGCCGATGAGCATGCCCGGGTTCTGCGCGAGACCGGCGACGACCGAGCCCGCGATATAGATGACCAGGGCTATCTGGACGAGCGCCTTCTTGCTGACCAGGTCGGCGAGCTTGCCCCACAGCGGGGTGGAGGCGGTCATCGCCAGCAGCGCGGCCGTGACGACCCAGGTGTAGGCGCTCTGGCCGCCGCCGAGGTCCTTGATGATCTCGGGCAGGGCGTTGGAGACGATCGTGGACGACAGGATCGCGGCGAACATGCCGAGCAGCAGCCCGGAGAGCGCCTCCATGATCTGCCGGTGCGTCATGGGGGCGTGGCCGGGGCTTCCCCCGTGCTTGGCGTGGGCCCGCACACCGGCTGGTGTGGTCGTTGCCATGGGCTTCCTTCTCTTACGTGGTTATGCGGGTGTACGGGTGGTCGTGTCGAGGACGGGTGCGATGGCGGTGAGGCGGGGATGGGCGGACCGGCAGTCGCCGAAGCTCGCCCGCAGCCGGGTCATCAGCCGGATCAGCTGGGTGACCTCCTCGTCGGTCCAGTCGCTCAGCCGCTCGGCCAGCAGTTCGGTACTGCGCCGGGACAGCTCGACGAGGGTGGCCCTGCCCGCCGGGGTGAGGCGCAGGATGCGCGAGCGCTTGTCGGCGGGGTCCGGAGACCGCTCGATCCAGCCCCGCTCCGCGACATGCGCGACATGCCGGCTGGTCACGGACATGTCCACGGCCAGCAGCTCCGCGAGCTTGCTCATGCGCATGTCCCCGTGACGGCCGAGCAGCGTCAGCACGGCCGCGGAACCGGCCGGGCAGTCGTGCGGAAGGATCCGCCCCAGGTCCCGTTTGACCGCTCCGACGGCGCTGAGCTGGCGCGCCAGCTCCTCGAACTGCGCCTGCTCCGCCATCACACCTCCAGGTTCGTTGCTTGAGGCAACTGTAGGATGCTTGGTTGCTGCAGGCAAACAAATTGGGGTGGTCGGGGATAAAAACTTGGCAAAGGCAAGTATTACGAACGTAAATACGCTGGTGGGGATGGGTCCGAAGGCCCCGCATATGCGGGTGGCCCCCCACTTGGGCCACATCCCCGGATTCGCTAGTGTCTCGAGCCATGGCTAACACCCAGGGCCCCCAGGGCAACTACGACCCCGCAGGCAACACCCAGATGTTCCGCGCGTTCGTCGACGAGGCCCCTCAGGGGGGCAGGCAGCAGGCGTCCGCCCCGGCGGGCCCGCGCATCGGACTGATCATCGGCGTCATCGTCGCGGTGGCGGTCGTGGCAGCGGTTGCCTGGCTGGCGCTGAAGTAACCCGCACCGCGGGAGCCGGGGCGGACCGGTGACCGGAAGGACCGGGCTCGGGCCGCAGCGCCCCGCGTCACTTCCAGTCGACGGCCACGTCCCGCGTCTCGATGTGCATCCCCAGAGGTACGCGCCAGGCGTCGACGCACACCGTCCAGGTGTGCTTCTTCTGCGTGCCCGCTTCGACCGGGGTCGGCAGGTTCTCCGTCGACTCGATCGTGGCCCAGTCGATGCCGAGGGCGCCGATGACGTGGGTGCCGAAGGTCACCTCGCCCGAACGGGCCGCGGTTCCGCCCGAGTTGTGGAAGGTCACCGTCACCTTCTCGCACCAGCGCTTGTCCGTGGCCTCGCGGGACGGCGTGTCCCAGGTGAGGGCCGCCGGGGACGGGGGCGCCCCGGTGGGGCCGGGAGCGGGGGCGGGAGTGGGCGTCGACGGGGGAGGCGATGTCCGCCGGTCCGTCCCGCGGCCGGGGTGCGTCCCGGCCGCGCTCGGGGAGCCGGGGATGTCGCCGCCTGCGGTGTCGCCGAGGGCGGGGGCCGGGGACGGGGTCACTGCGGAAGTCCCGGGCGCGGGTGGCGCGTTGTGCCCGTCACCCGTCAGTCCGTCGAGCGGCGTCAGTGTCACCCTTCCGGTCGGACTCACCGCCGTCAGGGGTGACGTGCCTGCCGGGCCCACGGCCGTGTAGCCGCCGGCGCCGGTGCCGCCTGCGCATGACGCGAGCAGTCCGCCGAGACAGACGACGGCCGCCGACGCTGCCGTAACGGCGCCTCGGCGGCCACTCGTCCATGGAGCCCATGTCGTCCGAAGCATCGCGCCATGGTGGCTGACGCTCCGTCAAATAGGAAGCTCTGTGCGGGGTTTCCGTGCGGATCAGTCGGAGATGAGGCCCTCCCGCAGCTGGGCCAGGGTGCGGGTCAGAAGGCGGGAGACGTGCATCTGGGAGATGCCGACCTCCTCGCCGATCTGGGACTGGGTCATGTTGGCGAAGAAGCGGAGCATGATGATCCGCCGTTCGCGGGGCGGGAGTTTGGCCAGGAGCGGCTTCAGCGACTCGCGGTACTCGACGCCCTCCAGGGCGGTGTCCTCGTAGCCGAGGCGGTCCGCGAGCGAGCCCTCGCCGCCGTCGTCCTCGGGGGCCGGGGAGTCCAGTGAAGAGGCCGTGTAGGCGTTGCCGACCGCCAGGCCGTCGACCACGTCCTCCTCGGACACGCCCAGTACGGCGGCCAGTTCGGCGACCGTGGGGGAGCGGTCCAGCTTCTGGGAGAGTTCGTCACTGGCCTTGGTGAGGGCCAGCCGCAGCTCCTGGAGCCGGCGCGGAACCCGGACCGACCAGGACGTGTCGCGGAAGAAGCGCTTGATCTCGCCCACGACCGTCGGCATCGCGAACGTCGGGAACTCCACGCCGCGTTCGCAGTCGAAGCGGTCGATCGCCTTGATGAGGCCGATGGTGCCGACCTGGACGATGTCCTCCATCGGCTCGTTGCGGCTGCGGAAGCGGGCCGCCGCGTAGCGCACGAGCGGGAGGTTGAGCTCGATCAGGGTGTCCCGGACGTAGGCACGCTCGGGGCTGTGTTCGTCGAGTGCGGCAAGCCGCAGGAACAGGGAGCGGGACAGGGTGCGGGTGTCGATGTCCGCCGAGCCCGGCAAGGCCGGGACATCTGCGGCGGCCGGGAGCTCCGGGGCCGGAGGGGCCTGGAGGGCCGTGACGTCGTCGAGCACGTCGATTGCGTCGAGCTCCTTGGGCGCTGCCTCGCTCTTCGTGGGCGTGAGCACCTTCGAGCTGCCCTGGTCTGCGGACATGCCACCCCCTTTGGGTCGCGGGACGGTCGCGGCGGCGATCCTTTCGAGGAACGCAGCCTTCACCTGAATACCGGAGCCGGAGCCACGGCAAACGCGCTTCCCGCAGAATGTCACATGTCGGCAACACGCTGTAGTGACATGTCGACATGTGAGTTACGAATCAGCCCTGGAAAGAGGGGGTCTGACGGTTTTTCGGCGCACAACTGTCGGGAACAGCCCTGGTGAGCGAATCGCTCGCGCCGGTGATGGCTCGATCGTTTTTGCGGTTACGCGTCGATCCGGTTCGCCGAACGCAGCCGCTGGAAGCTACGCGCGAGTAGCCGTGAGACGTGCATCTGCGACACGCCGAGTTCCGCGCTGATCTGAGACTGGGTGAGATTGCTGTAGTAGCGGAGGAGAAGGATTCTCTGTTCGCGTTCGGGGAGTTGGACCAGGAGATGGCGGACCAGATCGCGGTGCTCCACGCCGTCCAGGGCCGGGTCCTCGTAGCCGATGCGGTCCAGGAGGCCCGGCAGCCCGTCGCCCTCCTGGGCGGCCTCCAGGGACGTCGCGTGGTACGAGCGTCCGGCCTCGATGCAGGAGAGCACCTCGTCCTCGCTGATGCGCAGCCGCTCGGCGATCTCGGCGGTGGTGGGGGAGCGTCCGAAGGCGGTCGTCAGGTCCTCCGTCGCGCTGTTGACCTGGACCCACAGCTCGTGCAGCCGGCGCGGTACGTGGACCGTGCGGACGTTGTCCCGGAAGTACCGCTTGATCTCGCCCACCACCGTCGGCATGGCGAAGGTCGGGAACTGCACACCCCGGTCCGGGTCGAAGCGGTCGATGGCGTTGATGAGGCCGATCGTGCCGACCTGGACCACGTCCTCCATGGGCTCGTTGCGGGAGCGGAACCGGGCGGCCGCGTAGCGCACGAGCGGCAGATTGGCCTCGATGAGCGCTCCTCGCACCCGGTTGTGCTCTGGTGTGCCCGGCTGGAGCTCCTTGAGCTGTGCGAAGAGCACCTGGGTGAGGGCGCGGGTGTCGGCGCCGCGGCGCTTCTCGGGGGCGTGTGCGGGCGCCGGGGCGGGTGTGGCGGCGGAGGTGGATGTGGCGGTGGGCGTGGACGTGGCGGTGGGCGTGGATGCGGGGGCGGGCGCCTCTTCCTGGGGCGGCGCAGTACTGGCCGACACGGGCAACGCCACCTCTTCATCCGTCAATCATCCGGCAAAAGCGGTCATAGCATCACAAGACATGTGCACTGTGTGCAAGCACCGCATAACGCCGTGTTGAGGGCAAGTTGGGACTTGAGACGCATAAAGGCCCCCCGCCGTTCCGGCGGAGGGCCACTGGGGTGTACGGCTCAGAATTCGTAGTCGGCGATCACCCACGTGGCGAACTCCCGCCACCGTGCGACGCCCGCCTGGTGGGCCGGGTGCTCCAGGTAGCGCTTGAGGGCGTCCTGGTCCTCGACCGCCGAGTTGATCGCGAAGTCGTACGCGATGGGCCGGTCGCTGATGTTCCAGGCGCACTCCCAGAAGCGGAGCTCCTCGATCTGCCCGCCGAGCGCCCGGAAGGCCTCGACGCCGGCCACCACCCTCGGGTCGTCGCGCTCGACGCCCTCGTTGAGCTTGAACAGCACCAGGTGCCGGATCATGGGCTCTTCCCTCAGCTCTTTGCTCCGTCGACGATCCATGTGAAGAAGTCGCCGATGGCCTTGGCGGCGTCCGATATGCCCTCGAAGCCTATCTGGACGTAGTCGGCCGCCTTGGCCGGGTCAGTGATGATCACATAGAGCACGAAGACCACGAGCACGTACACGGCGATCTTCTTGCCGTTCACCGCCACCGCGGCCTCCCCTGTCTCTGCTGCTCGCCGGGGCCTTCGGGCCCCTTGTTGCCGGCGGTGAGTGTAACGTTCTTTGTTTTTCTGCCGAATGCACGATGGGCCCCGTCTCTCGACGGGGCCCATCTTCAGCGGTAGCGGAGGGATTTGAACCCTCGGTGACTTGCGCCACACTCGCTTTCGAGGCGAGCTCCTTCGGCCGCTCGGACACGCTACCGAGGGAGACCTTACAGCACGGTGGGCCATGGTCCGAAATCCGTTTCCCGGCTCCCCGGAACCGGGCTTCACCGATCCCGGAAGAACTCCGTGAGCAGCCGGGCCGCGTCCGCCGCCAGCACGCCTTCGATGACCTCGGGACGGTGGTTGAGCCGGCGGTCCCGGACGACGTCCCACAGGGAGCCGGCCGCGCCCGCCTTCTCGTCGCGGGCGCCGTAGACGACGCGGTCCACCCGGGACTGGACCAGCGCTCCCGCGCACATCGTGCAGGGCTCCAGAGTGACCACGAGGGTGCACTCGGTCAGCCGCCATGTGCCCAGCCGTGCGGCGGCCCGCCGGATCGCGAGGATCTCCGCGTGGGCCGTGGGGTCACCGGTGGCCTCGCGCTCGTTGTGGCCGGTCGCGAGCACCGTCGTACCGTCCGGGGACAGCACGACGGCGCCGACGGGGACGTCCCCGCCCCGGACGGCCTGCTCGGCCTCGTCCAGGGCGAGCCGCATCGCGGCCCGCCAGCGGTCGCGCACCGGGTCCGCTGCCCCGCCCGCCTCCGGGGCGGTCAGCGGACGGTCTCCAGCACCTCCGAGGCGCCCAGGGCCTCGGCGATCGCTCCCAGCGCGTCCTCCGCGTCCAGGGCGCGCAGCTCCTTCTCGCTCACGCCCAGGTCGTCGAGGATCTCGCTGTCGCCCACGGGGCTGTGCGGCACCGCGTCGCCGGAGGTGCCGTCCTCGTCGTCCTCGTCCTCGGACTCACCGTCCTCGGTGCCGTCGAGGTCCAGGGAGTCCAGGTCGGGGCCGTCGGAGCCGGGCTCGCGGCCCAGCAGTTCGTCCGTGAGCAGCAGCTCGCCGTACGCGCTGCGCGCGGCGGCCGCGGCGTCCGAGACGTAGATGCGAGGGTCGTCCTCGCCGTCCACGCGGACGACGCCGAACCAGGCGTCCTCCTGCTCGATCAGGACGAGCACCGTGTCCTCATCGGGATTGGCTTCCCGGGCCAGGTCGGCCAGATCCGACAGGGTTTCCACATCGTCGAGCTCTGTGTCGCTCGCTTCCCACCCGTCTTCGGTGCGCGCGAGCAGTGCGGCGAAGTACACCGTGACTCTCCCACTGGTCATAGGCGTGCCGGTTGGGGGTCCCCCCGGCGGAGGTTTTGGGCGGAGAGAGCTGTGCTCCGAGCCCCACCCACTCGGAATCGTGGCAGAAACAAGGCGTTCAGGGGACGTCTTCGGCTCCCTGTGTCCGGCAGTTTTGATCGCACGACGCAAAAGGACCAACCCGTGCGTCCGTGCAGGTATCACCGGCGCACTTGTTGCCGCCACCTGCGGATCGTACGCGGCTTTGGGTGTCGCTCACGCACGGCCTTACCGGGAACGCGGCACCAACGCCCGATCTTCCCCACCGGATTCCTACCAGCGGAACGTCCGCATGCGCATCGCGTGCCGGAGCCGGGCGGTCTTGGCGCGGCGCGGCTGGACGCGGTCACGGAGCTCCCGGGCCTCCGCGAGCTCGCGCAGGAACCGCGCCCGGCGCCGCCGGCGTTCGGTGTCCGTCTCCGGCGGCGACACACCCGCCCCGGTCTCGCCGGAGGCCTCGGAGTCGCGGTCAGGCAGGTCAGGCATCGGCTCACCACCCCAGTCGGTCCCTCCCACTTTCCCCCGGTCGGGCGGTTTGATGCCAGAGCCAGGTGTGGCGCACCGCGGTTACTGTTATGGGCATGCGTCTCCACGTCGTCGACCACCCCCTGGTCGCCCACAAGCTCACCACCCTGCGCGACCAGCGCACCGACTCCGCGACCTTCCGGCGGCTCGCCGACGAACTGGTCACCCTGCTCGCCTACGAGGCCACGCGGGACGTACGCACCGAGGCCGTCGACATCCGGACCCCGGTCTCCCCCACCACCGGCGTCAAGCTCTCCTACCCGCGTCCGCTGGTGGTGCCGATCCTGCGCGCCGGGCTCGGCATGCTGGACGGCATGGTCCGGCTGCTGCCGACCGCCGAGGTGGGCTTCCTGGGCATGATCCGCAACGAGGAGACGCTGCAGGCCTCCACGTACGCCTCGCGCATGCCCGAGGACCTCTCCGGCCGCCAGGTGTACGTCCTGGACCCCATGCTGGCCACCGGCGGCACGCTGGTCGCGGCGATCCAGGAGCTGATCAAGCGCGGCGCCGACGACGTCACCGCGGTCGTGCTGCTCGCCGCCCCCGAGGGCGTCGAGCTCATGGAGCGCGAGCTCGCGGGCACGCCGGTGACGGTCGTGACGGCGGCCGTCGACGACCACCTCAACGAGCACGGCTACATCGTCCCCGGCCTGGGAGACGCGGGGGACCGGCTGTACGGGGCGGCCGAGTAGGCCGTACGACCCGCTCGGCGGCGCTTGCGGCTGCCTTCGGGCGGTTCTTCTAGCAGTTCTTCTTCGATGCGGCGGATGTCGTGCGGGGCGTGGTCAGCTTGGCCAGGGCCTTGTCGGCGTCCGCCTGCTTCGTGAGGGTTTTGAAGCCCGTGCCGATGACCGGGGTCGGGGTCTGTGCCTTTGCGGTCGGTGTCGGTGCGCTGCTTCGGCGGGGCGAGGCGGGGAGGCGGGGGACCGGCTGTACGGGGCGGCCGAGTAGGCCGTACGACCCGCTCGGCGGCGCTTGCGGCTGCCTTCGGGCGGTTCTTCTAGCAGTTCTTCTTCGATGCGGCGGATGTCGTGCGGGGCGTGGTCAGCTTGGCCAGGGCCTTGTCGGCGTCCGCCTGCTTCGTGAGGGTTTTGAAGCCCGTGCCGATGACGAGGTCGAGGTCCATGCCCTTGCGGCCGGCGTCGGTGCGCCGCTCCGCCGAGGCGAGTTGGGTGGCGAGTACGGGCAGCGAGCTGTTCAGGGCGGACGCGGGGCCGATCAGTAGCCCGGTGCCCTTGATCTTCCCGTCGAGCTGCGACGAGGCGTTGCCCACCTCGCCGATGCGGAAGCCGCGCTTCTTGAGTTCGTCGGCGGTCGCCTTGGCGAGCCCGGAGCGGGTCGTTGCGTTGTAGACGTTGACGGTGATCCCGCCCGGTTCGGGCAGTGCGACCGCGGGCGTGGCCGAGGGACTCGCCTTGGCCGAGCAGTTCGCCTTGGAACCGGCCGCCGAGGCCTTCTTGCCGCCGCCCGTGAAGACGTCGATGAGCTGCAGGGTTCCCCAGCCGACCAGGCCGAGCACGGCGACGGAGGCCGCCAGCCGGAACGCGAGCCTGCCGCGCCGCCGGGGAGGGCGCATCCGCGGGTACTTGTCCCCCGTGATCCGGTACTGGCCGCCCATGCCGGGGGGAGTCAGCATGCTCATGGGCGCAGCGTAGTGCGGACCGGCGACGATTCCTACTAGATGATCATTCGACGCCGTACCGGAGAACCCGAAAGGGTCAACCTGTTACCGGGGCGTGTCCGCACGGGTGTCCTCAGGGGACCGTCCGGGGGACCTGCCCGAGGGGCGTCAGTCCAGCTCGAGCACGCGCGCGTGCAGCACCTGGCGCTGCTGCAGGGCCGCGCGGACCGCGCGGTGGAGGCCGTCCTCCAGATACAGATCGCCCTGCCACTTCACGACGTGCGCGAAGAGGTCGCCGTAGAACGTCGAGTCCTCGGCGAGGAGGGTTTCCAGGTCGAGCTGCCCCTTGGTCGTCACGAGCTGATCGAGGCGGACCGGGCGCGGCGCGACGTCCGCCCACTGCCGGGTGCTTTCCCGGCCGTGGTCGGGGTACGGCCGGCCGTTTCCGATGCGCTTGAAGATCACACGGAAAGCCTACCGGTCAAGACCTTCCGGGCGCAGCCATGGCGAGCGAGTGCGACGCTGGAAAAGACGCAACGAAGCAGGGCAAAAGGGGAACAGGGGTCCGAGATGAGTGACAGCGAGACCGTGCCTCCCGCCACCGCTCCCAAGGCACCGGGCAGCGCTCCCGCCCTCCCGCAGGAGGCCCTGAAGATCGCCTCCGGCTATGCCTTCACCGGTCCTGCGCTGGATCTGGGCGCCCTCGTCTGGGACGGCCTGTGCCTGCCCGACGCACAGATCCGCATCCCCCTCGCCATGCTCAACCGCCACGGCCTGGTCGCGGGCGCCACCGGAACCGGCAAGACCAAGACGCTTCAGCTGATCGCCGAGCAGCTCTCGGCGCAGGGCGTCCCGGTCTTCCTGGCGGACATGAAGGGCGACCTGTCCGGGATCTCGGCACCCGGGCAGCCGAACGAGCGGGTGCGGGGCCGTGCGGCGGACGTCCACCAGCAGTGGGCCCCGGCCGGCTTCCCCGCCGAGTTCTTCGCCCTGGGCGGCATCGGCCAGGGCACCCCGCTGCGCGCCACGATCACCAGCTTCGGCCCGCTGCTGCTGTCCAAGGTCCTCCGGCTCAACCAGACCCAGGAGCAGTCCCTCGAGCTGATCTTCCACTACGCGGACACCAAGGGCCTGGAGCTGATCGACCTCAAGGACCTCAGGGCCGTCGTCGCCTTCCTCACCTCCGACGAGGGTCGGACCGAGCTGAAGAACATCGGCGGCCTGTCCAGTGCCACGGCCGGGGTGATCCTGCGCTCCCTGACCGCCTTCGAGGCGCAGGGCATGGCGGGCTTCTTCGGGGAGCCGGAGTTCGACACGGGCGAGTTCCTGCGGACGGCACCGGACGGGCGCGGCATCGTCTCCGTCCTCGAACTCCCCGGCGTACAGGACCGACCGCAGCTGTTCTCGACGTTCCTGATGTGGCTGCTGGCCGACCTCTTCCACGACCTCCCGGAGGTCGGCGACGCCGATCAGCCGAAGCTGGTCTTCTTCTTCGACGAGGCGCACCTGCTGTTCGACGGCGCCTCCAAGGCGTTCCTCGACTCGATCGCCCAGACCGTGCGCCTCATTCGCTCGAAAGGGGTCGGCGTCTTCTTCGTCACACAGACCCCGAAGGACGTGCCGTCGGACGTCCTCGCCCAGCTCGGCAACCGCGTCCAGCACGCTCTGCGCGCCTTCACCCCCGACGACCAGAAGTCCTTGCGGGCCACGGTGAAGACGTTCCCCAACTCGGCGTACGACCTGGAGGAGCTGCTCACCGGCCTCGGCACCGGCGAGGCGGTCGTGACGGTCCTGAGCGAGAAGGGCGCCCCCACCCCGGTCGCCGCGACCCGGCTGCGCGCACCGGAGTCCCTGATGGGCCCCGTCGGCGCGGCCGTCCTGGACGCGGCGGTGCGGCAGTCCCCGCTCCACGATCGCTATGCACAGGCTGTGGACCGAGAGTCGGCGTACGAGAGGCTGACGGCGGCCGGGCGCGGGGCGAAGGGGCCGGACGAGATGACTGCGGCCGGGCGCGGCGCCAAGGGGCCCGACGAGATGACGTCCGGAGCGAAGACCGGGAAGAAGCCCGGAGCCGGGGCCGAGGAGAGGCCGTCGGTCGTCGAACAGGTCGTCGGGAGCGGGATGTTCCAGTCCCTGGCACGGTCGATCGGCACCCAGCTCGGCCGCGAGATCACCCGTTCGCTCTTCGGTACGGCCCGGCGGAGGCGGTAGGCCCGCCTCCGCCGGCCGGTTAGCGGTCCCCTTCCTTCCGGGGCTGCTGCGCCTGCGTCTTCTTCGCTTCCGGTTTGGGCGCGCTGCGCACGGCCTCCGCGCGCAGCAGGGCGCGCAGGACCGCATACGGATCTGAGGGCATGGCTGTGCTCCTTGCGTCGTGCTGACTGACCTTGCCGGGGGGAAGGGGTCTGTCAGCAGCGCAGGACCACGGAGCGCAGGGCGGGCAGGGCGGAGGGCGGCCACGGCGTGGCGAGCGGGGAGCCGCCCTGCGGGACGTCGGGCGCGGGGTCGGGCGGGGGCGCGGTGCGCGCCGGTTCGACGGGACGGGGGGCGGTGCGGGACGGCGGCCGCAGGGCCGTGTCCAGGACGTCGTGGTCGGCGAAGTCGACGGCCACGACCGGCGCCGCGTGCATCTCGGCACGGGCGCCCGGCACCAGCAGGACGAGCAGCAGCACGAGCGCCCGCAGCCAGGCACGGCCGCGCGGGAGGCTTCGCCTGTTGCTCATGGAAGGTCATCTCCCCGCAGGAGGTACGGCGTTCGTCGCAGCGGCGCCGAGTTCCGCCCGCACGGCGTACGGAGCCGGGTCACAGCGCGAGCGGAACCTGCTCGGCGTGGCTGCGGATCCGGATCGACGTGATGATCTCGACGATGCCGACCGCGATCAGCCAGATGCCGCCGATCAGGGTGAGCACGGCGATGGACTTGAACGGCGACACGATCAACACGATTCCGGCGATGAAGGTCACGATCCCGAGGAAGATCTGCCAGCCCCGGGCGGGGACGCCGCTGTCGGAGGCGGCGGCCAGCGTCTGCGTGACGCCGCGGATCAGCCAGCCGATGCCGATCCACAGGGCGAGCAGCAGGATCGACTGCATGGGGCCGCGGAAGCAGAACAGGCCCAGCAGGATCGACAGCGCGCCGCTGATGAACGCCAGGACCCGCAGCGAGGTCGTCTTGTGCGTGCCGAAGGCGGAGACCAGCTGGAACACGCCGCTGACGAGGAGGTAGACGCCGAAGAGGATGCCGGCCGCGAGCAGGGAGGGCCCCGGCCAGATCAGCACCAGGACCCCCAGGATCAGGGACGCGATGCCGGTGAGCAGGACGATCTGCCAGGCGGCTTGGGACAGGGCGTGCAGCGGCCCTTCGAAGGGCGGCTCGGGCTCGCGGTGGCCGCGCGGGGCGTGCTGGGCGGAGTGGACCTTGCGGTCGTCGTACTCCCGGCCCTCGGGGGAGCCGCTGCTCGATGGCTCGGTCATGCTCCATGCTGTGAACGGGCCCCGGGCCCGCGCCACTCCGGACGGTCCACCCGGCTGACCCACCTCGTCCGCGAGGTCACTTGCCCGTGGACTTCGCCGCTTTCGCCGACTTGGCCGCCGCCTTCATCTCCTGCTTGTGCGCCCGGACCTTGGCCAGCGACTCGGGTCCGGTGATGTCGGCGACGGACCGGAAGGACTCCGGCTCGCCGTAGGCTCCCGCGGCCTCCCGCCACCCCTCGGGCCGGACGCCCAGCTGCTTGCCGAGCAGCGCCAGGAAGATCTGTGCCTTCTGCTTGCCGAACCCGGGCAGGTCCTGAAGCCGCTTCAGGAGCTCCTGACCGCTGCCGACGCCCCGCCAGATGGCCTCGGCATCCCCGTCGTAGTGCTCGACGAGGTACTGGCACAGTTGCTGGATGCGCTGGGCCATCGACCCCGGGTAGCGGTGCACGGCGGGCTTCTGCGAGAGCAGCGCGGCGAACTCCTCCGGGTCCCGCGCCGCGATCTCGTGCGCGTCCAGGTCGTCGGCGCCGAGCCGCCCCGCGATGGTCGCCGGGCCCTTGAACGCCCACTCCATCGGCACCTGCTGGTCCAGCAGCATGCCGGTCAGCGCGGCGAGCGGACTGCGGCCGAGCAGCCGGTCGGCGTCGGCGTCCTGGGCGAGGTGCAGGGTGACGTCCATGGCTCGATGATCCCCCGCCCGGGCGCGGGCCGCGCGCCAGTACGCCGATGCGTGCACCACCTGCTGCACCCTTCGCGTACGATTCCTGACCGGGTAACTTAGGCAAGGCTAACCTAAAGTAAAGGGGTGTCACAGGGGTGACGACCGAGATCTACCGCGACGCCTGGGGCATCCCGCACGTGCGTGCCGGCAGCGCCCGCGAACTCGCCCGCGCCCAGGGCCGGGTCACCGCGCTCGACCGCGCCTGGCAGCTGGAGGTCGAGCGGCACCGGTCCCGGGGCACCTCCGCGTCCTTCCTCGGCACCTCTGCCCTGGCCTGGGACGTGTTCGCCCGCCGCGCCCGCCTGGACGACACCGCCCGGCGGTGCTTCACCACCCTGGAGAAGCGGGACCCGGAGACCGCGGACTGGGTACGGGCGTACGTCGACGGCGTCAACGAGGGCCTGGCCGAAGGCGCCCGCCGCAGCCCCGAGTTCACAGGCACCGGTCTCGCCCCCGGCCGCTGGCAGCCCTGGACCCCGCTCGGCGTCTGGCTCGGCACCCACATCCTGTTCGCGGGCTTCCCGGCCAAGCTGTGGCGGGAGCAGGTCGCACGGCACCTCGGACCGGACGCGGTCGCCCTGTTCGCCGCCGACGGTCCCGGCGGCTCCGGCAGCAACGGCTGGCTGGTGAGCGGCGAGCGCACGGTCACCGGGCATGCCGTCATCGCGGGCGATCCGCACCGCTTCATCGAGGACCCCGGCGTCTACCAGCAGATCCGCCTGGCCTGCCCCGAGTTCGACGTCGTCGGCCTCGCCGTCCCCGGCGTCCCCGGCATCGCCCACTTCGGCCACACCGGCACGGTCGCCTGGGCCATCACCAACGCCATGGCCGACTACCAGGACCTGTACCGGGAACGCCTGCGCCGCACCGGCGCCGGGGTCGAGGCCCTCGGCCCCGACGGCACCTGGCGGCGCGTCGTCCGGCACACGGAGACCGTGCAGGTCGCCCGGGAGACACCGGTCGAGGTGGAGGTGATCGAGACGGAACGGGGTCCGGTGATCGCCGGGGGACCGGAGGGCCTGGACGGCACCGACCCGTACGGCGGTGACCCCGCCGACCCGTACGGCGGTGACCCCGCCCACCCGTACGGCGGCGATCCCGCCGTCCCCACCGCTCTCGCCCTCCGCTACCCGCCCCGGGTCACCGAGGACCTGGGCTTCAGCGCCCTCCTCCCCCTGCTGCGTGCCCGTGTCGTCGCCGACGTCGACCGGGCCTTCGACGGCTGGGCCGAGCCGGTCAACGTCGTGCAGGCCGCCGACACCGAGGGCGGTCTGCTGCACCGTGTCGCCGGGCGGGTGCCGGTGCGGGCGGAGGCCAACCGGACGCGGCTGGTGCCCGCCTGGGTGGCCGGCCACGAGTGGACCGGCTGGCACGAGACGCCCCGCGCCGGGCTGACCGACGGCATCGCGGTGATGGCGAACCAGCGCGGCCCGGCCACCCCCCTCGGCACCGAGTTCGCCCCGCCCCACCGCGCCGACCGCATCCGCGCCCTCCTCGACGAGCGCCGCACCTGGTCCGCCGCCGACATGCCCGCGATCCACACGGACACCCGTCTCGGCTCCGCCGCGCCCCTGCTGGACCACTCGGCCGCCCTCGACGACCTCACCCCCGAGGCGGCGCGGCTCCGGGACCGCCTCCTGGCCTGGAACCGCCGGATGGACGCGGACAGTGCCGACGCGGCGGTGTTCGCTGCGGTGCGCGGCGCGGTCGTACGCCGTCTCGCCGCGCATCCGGCGTTCGCCGCGCTGACCGAGCCGCCCGCCTACCCGGAGGTCCTGCTGCCCTGGCTGGCCCTCGTCCCACGCGTTGGCTTCGCCCTCGAACACCTGCTGAGCGCCGAGGAGTTGTACGGCATCGACCGCCCCGCCACCGTCCGTGCCGCCCTCGAGGAGGTCGCCGCCGGCCGGCCGACAGGCACCTGGGCCGACACCCACCGCCTCGCCCCCTGGCGGGCGTTGCCCGGGGCGCCGTACTCCCCGTCCGCCGAACCCGGTCTGTCCGGCGACCACGACTGTGTGCTGTGCACCTCCGCCGTGCCCGGACTCACCGACCTCGCCGCCCGCGGCCCGGCCGCCCGCTACGTCTGGGACCTGGCCCGCCGCGAGGACAGCCGCTGGGTGGTGCCCTTCGGCGCCTGCGGGGTCCCCGGCTCACCGCACCACCGTGACCAACTCCCCTTGTGGCTCGGGGGACAGCTCGCCCCGGTCGTCACCGACTGGGACCGCCTCGAAAGGGATTTCGATGTCTGACCCGTACGCCGCCCCCGCCCGCGAGGCCGTCCACGTGCGGCCGATCAGCGGGTTCGGGACCGTCCGCATCCTGCCCCTCGACCCACAGGCCGACGCCGGCGTCCTGCACACCTGGGTCAGCGAGGAGCGGGCCGCCTTCTGGGGCATGAACGGCCTCGACCGCGAGCAGGTCCGGGAGATCTACGCCCACATGGACACGCTCGCCACCCACCACGCCTTCCTGGCGGCCGTGGACGGCGCACCGGCCGCGCTCCTGCAGACCTACGAGCCGGAGGCCGACCGGGTCGCCGAGTGCTACGAGGTCCGGCCCGGCGACATCGGCATGCATCTGCTCGTCGCACCCGCCGGGCAGAACGGCCCGCGGCCCGGCTGGACCTCGGCGCTGCTGACCGCCTTCGCCTCGTACTGCCTGCTCGGTCTGGACCGGCGCCGGATCGTGGTCGACCCGGACGTGCGCAACGAGAAGGCCATCGCCCGTTTCGTGCGGCAGGGCTTCGAGAGGGGCCCGGCGGTCGTCCTGCCGGAAATCGACGTCCCGGACGTGTATCTGCCGGAAAAGCACGCCCAACTGGCCTTCCTCACCCGGGAGGCGGCCTTCCCCGGCGACTCCTGACGACCTGGGCGCGGGGGCAGACTGGTGAGCGCGGCGGACGGTTCGTCCGTACGTATCCGGGAGCACGAGTCCGAAGACGGAGCGGTGGACGTGGGCGAAGGGCGTAGCGGTGTCTTCTGTGGTAACCGGCGACTTCAAGGGCTGGTGCTGCTGGGCACCATGCTGGTCCTGCTCCTCCTCGGCGGAGCCGGTCCCGCTTCGGCACACGCCGCCCTCCGGTCCACCGACCCCGCGGACGGAAGCGTCCTCAAGTCCGCACCCGAGTACGTCACCCTGACCTTCACCGAGTCCGTCGCCCTGCTCGACGACTCCTTCCGGGTGTACGACCCCGCCAACCACCGGGTCCGCACCGGCGAACCGCAGCACGCTCCCGGCAGCTCCGACACCGCCCGGATCAGCCTGCCCGGCAAGCTCGGCACCGGCACCTTCACCGTGGCCTGGCGGGTCGTCTCGGCGGACAGCCACCCGGTCTCCGGCGCCTTCACCTTCTCCGTGGGCAAGCCCTCCGCGACCACGGCGACCGTGACCGACGGCTCCACCGAGGACCCCACGACCGTCGGCCTCTACAACATCGTCCGCTACGTCGCGTACGGCGCCGGCGCCCTCCTCATCGGCACGCTCGCGTTCCTGGCCCTGTGCCGTCCGCCGGACTCCGGCCCGCTGCGCAGGCCGGTCGTGACGGGCTGGTGGGCCCTGTTCGGGGCCACCGTGGTCCTGCTGGTGCTCCGGGCTCCGTACGAGGAGGGCAGGGGCCCGACGACGGCCTTCGACGTCGCGGCCCTCGCCCGCACGGCGACCGGCCGCCCGGGACTTGCCCTGCTGGCCCGCCTGGCGCTGCTGCTCGTCGCGGCCATCCTGCTTCTGCGCGTGAGGCGCTGGTCCCGCCCGGCCCTGACCGCGGCGGGCGTCCTCTCCGTCGGCCTGGCCCTGACCTGGGCGGCCGCCGAGCACGCCTCGGCGGGCATCCAGGTGCCGGTGGCGATGCCCTCGTCCCTTCTGCACCTCCTGGCGATGGCGGTCTGGCTGGGCGGCCTCACGGCCCTGCTCACGACGCTGCACCGCGCCGCCGAACCCGTGCCGCCCGCCGTGGTCACCCGCTTCTCCCGCCTCGCCTTCGCCTCCGTGACCGTCCTGGTCGTGACCGGCGTCTACCAGTCCTGGCGCGGCCTGGGCTCCTGGAACGCGCTCACGGACACGTCGTACGGCCGTCTCCTGATCGCCAAGCTGGGCGCGGTGGCGCTGCTGCTGGCGGCGGCGGGGTGGTCGCGACGGTGGACGGCGCGGCTGGTGGCCGCGCGGGTGACAGGGGCCGTACGGCAGCGCGTACCGGAGCCGGTCGGAGGGGCGCCCGGGACACCGCCCGCACCGCCGGAGCCGTCCGACGCGACGTCCTTCGAGCCGGATCCCGTCCGCCGGGGTCTGCGCCGCTCCGTGCTCGCGGAGGTGATGGTCGGCGTCGCGGTGCTGGTGATCACGACCTTCCTGACCGGCACCCTGCCGGGCCGGGCGGCGGCCGAGGCGGCGGAGTCGGGCGCGGTGGCGACCGGCATACCGGCCGCCTCCGTCACGATGGTCCCCTTCCGGGTGGGCAACCACGGCGGCAAGGTCCAGATCACCCTGGACCCCGGCCGGGTGGGCCGGAACTCCGTGGAGGCCGTGGTCTTCGGCCCCGACGGCGGCCTGGCCACCGTTCCCGAACTCCGCCTCTCCTTCACCCTTACCGCGCAGAAGATCGGCCCGCTCGACGCCAAGATCACCGACAAGGGCGGCTACTGGGGAACCGCCTCCCTCAACCTGCCGATCCCCGGCACCTGGACGATGAACGTCACGGTGCGGGTGTCGGACCTGGACCAGGTGACGGTGTCGAAGCCGGTACGGATCGTGCGGTGAATGTCACTTCACAGCACCGAAGCCGGCCCACCGCACTCGTGATCAATACAGCTAGGCCGCCTTGGGTTGCGTGGCACGCATGCCCGAGGGGGGCTCCTGTGCATCCTCGTGCAGGAAAGTCTCGTCTTCCCCGAAGTCCGGGGCCTGGAAGGGGTTCGTCGCCGGAGGCGGCGATGCTGCAGTGGCACAGCGGGGTTGCCCTTCCAGGGCGGAGAACAGCGACGTCGGATCGATGAGAGGTCTCCCTTTGGTTGCAGGTCCCTGAAGGGGCCTGGCGTGCCGTGACGGGGCACAGCGGTCCTACAGCTTGGTCATCTTGGCGTACGGGCTCAAGATCCGCATTTGCGTAGAGCCGAAATCCACGAGTGCCGCGATTCCGTCCTCGATGCCGATCACCCGGCCGAGGCCGTACGTGTCGTGTGTGACCTGGTCGCCCAAGGCGAAGTGCTTGGGAGCCGGGGTGACCGGGGCCTTGAAGGGGCTGGTGGGCAAATGACGCTTCGGTGCAGCAGGCTTTGTCATCGCCCTCAGTATGCGCCTACGAACTGTACTGGCGGCCGACTTCAGGGGGAGGAGTAGTTGATCGTTGCACTTCACTTCGGTGAGCGCCGCGTCCGCCGACCGGTCGGCACACGGGCGGGTACGGGCGGTTCGGCCTCATGGACGGCCGAACCGCCCGTACCCTTCGTGGTGTCTACGGCGTCACATAGCGGGCGCCAAACACTGGAGGCAATACCTCGTGCTGATTGCTCAGCGTCCCTCGTTGACCGAAGAGGTCGTCGATGAGTTCCGCTCCCGGTTCGTGATCGAGCCGCTGGAGCCGGGCTTCGGCTATACCCTCGGCAACTCCCTTCGCCGCACCCTTTTGTCGTCGATCCCGGGTGCGGCGGTCACGTCCATCCGTATCGACGGCGTCCTGCACGAGTTCACCACCGTGCCGGGCGTCAAGGAGGACGTCACCGACCTGATCCTCAACATCAAGCAGCTGGTCGTCTCCTCGGAGCACGACGAGCCGGTCGTGATGTACCTGCGCAAGCAGGGCCCGGGTCTGGTTGCCGCCGCCGACATCGCGCCCCCGGCCGGTGTCGAGGTGCACAACCCCGACCTGGTCCTCGCCACGCTCAACGGCAAGGGCAAGCTGGAGATGGAGCTGACCGTCGAGCGCGGTCGCGGCTACGTCTCCGGCGTGCAGAACAAGCAGGTGGGCCAGGAGATCGGCCGTATCCCGGTCGACTCGATCTACAGCCCGGTGCTGAAGGTCACGTACAAGGTCGAGGCGACCCGTGTCGAGCAGCGCACCGACTTCGACAAGCTGATCGTCGACGTCGAGACGAAGCAGGCCATGCGTCCGCGTGACGCCATGGCGTCGGCCGGCAAGACCCTGGTCGAGCTGTTCGGTCTCGCCCGCGAGCTGAACATCGACGCCGAGGGCATCGACATGGGTCCGTCCCCGACGGACGCCGCCCTTGCCGCGGACATGGCGTTGCCGATCGAGGAGCTGGAGCTCACGGTCCGCTCCTACAACTGCCTCAAGCGTGAGGGCGTCCACTCGGTGGGTGAACTTCTGGCGCGTTCCGAGGCCGACCTCCTCGACATCCGCAACTTCGGTGCGAAGTCGATCGACGAGGTCAAGGCGAAGCTGGCCGGCATGGGCCTGGCCCTGAAGGACAGCCCGCCCGGATTCGACCCGACCGCCGCCGCCTTCGACGCGGACGACAACGGGGGCACGGGTTTCATGGAGACCGAGCAGTACTGAGTCTCCCGTTGGTACCCCGGGGCAACGGAACAGCCCCTCGGAGATCACTCCGAGGGGCTGTTCCCCCGGCAGGATCCGAACCTGTGAGACGGGCGAACGCCAGAGGGCCGGACCACTTTCATGGTCCGGCCCTCTGAGCTGGCGGAGGATACGAGATTCGAACTCGTGAGGGGTTGCCCCCAACACGCTTTCCAAGCGTGCGCCCTAGGCCTCTAGGCGAATCCTCCGCCGGAAACATTACATGACCGAGGGGAGTGCTCGCGAACTCGTTCCTGCTGGCCGGGATCGGGTACTCTTTGCGCAGCCCCTCACGCGGCGCTATCTGACTGAACTCCCCCAGGGCCGGAAGGCAGCAAGGGTAGGTCGGCTCTGGCGGGTGCGTGGGGGGCGCTTGAGTTTGCGGGCGGGGCTGGTTGTCAGTGGGCGCCTATAACCTCGTATGCGTGTCGTCTCTCGCGCTGTACCGCCGCTATCGCCCGGAGTCCTTCGCCGAGGTCATCGGGCAGGAGCATGTCACGGACCCGCTGCAGCAGGCGCTGCGGAACAACCGGGTCAATCACGCGTACCTGTTCAGCGGGCCGCGCGGGTGTGGCAAGACGACCAGCGCGCGGATCCTCGCCAGGTGCCTGAACTGCGAGCAGGGGCCCACGCCGACCCCGTGCGGTGAGTGCCAGTCCTGCCGGGACCTGGCCAGGAACGGGCCCGGATCGATCGACGTGATCGAGATCGACGCCGCTTCGCACGGTGGTGTGGACGATGCCCGTGAGCTGCGCGAAAAGGCCTTCTTCGGCCCCGCGAGCAGTCGGTACAAGATCTACATCATCGACGAGGCCCACATGGTCACGTCGGCCGGCTTCAACGCGCTGCTCAAGGTCGTCGAGGAGCCGCCCGAGCATCTCAAGTTCATCTTCGCGACCACGGAGCCCGAGAAGGTCATCGGGACCATCCGCTCGCGCACCCATCACTATCCGTTCCGGCTCGTCCCGCCGGGCACCCTGCGGGACTACCTCGGCGAGGTGTGCCAGAAGGAGAACATCCCCGTCGAGGACGGTGTTCTGCCGCTGGTGGTGCGTGCGGGCGCGGGGTCCGTGCGTGACTCCATGTCCGTCATGGACCAGCTGCTCGCGGGTGCGGCCGCGGACGGTGTGACGTATGCCATGGCGACCTCCCTCCTCGGATACACGGACGGGTCGCTCCTGGACTCCGTCGTCGAGGCGTTCGCCACAGGGGACGGGGCCGCGGCGTTCGAGGTCGTGGACCGTGTCATCGAGGGCGGCAACGATCCCCGCCGGTTCGTCGCCGACCTGCTGGAACGGCTGCGGGACCTGGTGATCCTCGCCGCCGTCCCGGACGCCGTGGAGAAGGGGCTCATGGACGCCCCGGTCGATGTCATCGAGCGCATGCAGGCCCAGGCCGGCATCTTCGGCGCCGCCGAGCTCAGCCGCGCCGCCGACCTCGTCAACGAGGGCCTCACCGAGATGCGCGGCGCCACCTCGCCCCGCCTCCAGCTCGAGCTCATCTGCGCGCGCGTGCTGCTGCCCGCCGCCTACGGCGACGAGCGCTCGGTGATGGCCCGCCTCGACCGTCTCGAGCGGGGCGTCAACTTCTCCGGCGGCGGTGGCGTACCCGCGGCGGGCTACGTTCCCGGTCCCGAGGCGCACATGGGTGCGGCACCGGCCGCCGGCGCGATGCCCGTTCCGCCGGGTGGTGGCATGGCGGCGGCCAGGGCGGCAGTGCGGTCCACCGGCGGCGGTTCGGATGCTCCGGCTCCGGCGGGCGCCGGTGCGCCCGGCGCGGCCGGTGGCGGTGACCAGGGCGTCCAGCCCCCCGCTCCGGCGCAGGCTCCCCCGGCGGCAGCCGCCCCGCAGCCATCCGCTCCCGCCCCGGCCCCCGCTCCCACCGCTGCCCAGGCACCGGCCGCCGGCGCCTGGCCCACCGCCGCACCCACCGGCGCCGGCCGACGCCCCGGCGGCTGGCCCACGGCTGCCCCGGCGGGCAGCGGCCGGCCGTCCCAGACACCGGCCGCCCCCGGCCCCGCGGCCTCCGCGCCCCCGGCAGCGCCTGCCGCTCCCGCGGCACCCGTCACCCCCGCGGCCCCGGCTCCCGGCGGCCTCGACCCGCGCATGCTCTGGCCGAACATCCTGGAGGCGGTCAAGAACCGCCGCCGCTTCACCTGGATCCTGCTCAGCCAGAACGCCCAGGTGGCCGGGTTCGACGGCACCACCCTCCAGCTCGGCTTCGTCAACGCCGGCGCCCGCGACAACTTCGCGAGCAGCGGCAGTGAGGACGTGCTGCGGCAGGCCCTGGCCGAGCAGTTCAACGTGCAGTGGAAGGTCGAGGCGATCGTCGACCCGTCGGGCGGTTCGGCGCCCCCGCCGTCGGGCGGCTCCCCGGGGCACGGCGGAGGCGGCGCCGGCGGCTACGGCGGCTCCGGTGCAGGCGGCTACGGCAATCAGAGCGCCGGTGGCCAGGGCGCCCCCGCGCAACGCCCCGCCGCCCCCCAGCCGTCCCCCGCGGCCCCCCAGGCCCAGCCCCCGGCCCAGGCGGCCCCGTCCCCGGCACCCCAGTCGACGGCCGCCCCCGAGCCGGCCGCGGTGGCCCCCGAGGACGACATCCCGGAGGACGACGACCCGGACCTCGACGAGTCGGCCCTCTCCGGCCATGAACTCATCGTGCGGGAGCTGGGAGCGACGGTGGTCGAGGAGTTCTCGAACGAATAGCGGAGTTCGCGGGCGAACAGAGGAGTTCGCGAGCGGACGGGGACAGCGGAGCGGGTCACGGGTCCGGTCGTTCGGAGGAACGTACAGCGTCCTCCGCTCCCGGCCTTCGGAAGCCCGTACAAACACCTCGGCCCGCGCCGGATAGGCTGACCCCGTGAAGGTCCTCGTCATCGGCAGCGGCGCCCGCGAACACGCCCTGTGCCGCTCCTTGTCCCTCGACCCCGACGTCACCGCGCTGCACTGCGCCCCCGGCAACGCCGGCATCGCCGAGGTCGCCGAGCTGCACCAGGTGGACGCCCTGGACGGCAAGGCAGTGTCCGCGCTGGCCACAGACCTCGAGGCCGACCTCGTGGTCGTCGGCCCGGAGGCCCCTCTGGTCGCCGGGGTCGCCGACGCCGTGCGCGAGGCGGGCATCCCGGTGTTCGGCCCCTCCAAGGAGGCCGCGCACATCGAGGGGTCCAAGGCCTTCGCGAAGGACGTGATGGCGGCCGCCGGCGTACCCACCGCCCGGTCCTACGTCTGTACGACCGCGGAGGAGGTGACCGAGGCCCTCGACGCCTTCGGCGCCCCCTACGTCGTCAAGGACGACGGACTGGCCGCGGGCAAGGGCGTGGTCGTCACGCACGACATCGAGGCCGCCAAGGCGCACGCGGCCGAGTGCGGGCGCGTCGTCATCGAGGAGTTCCTCGACGGCCCCGAGGTGTCCCTCTTCGCGATCACCGACGGCGAGACCGTCGTCCCGCTCCAGCCGGCGCAGGACTTCAAGCGGGCCCTCGACAACGACGAGGGCCCGAACACCGGCGGCATGGGCGCGTACTCCCCGCTCCCGTGGGCCGAGCCCAGGCTGGTGGAAGAGGTCCTGCGGACCGTTCTGCGGCCCACCGTCGACGAGATGCGCCGGCGCGGCACCCCGTTCTCCGGGCTGCTCTACGCCGGTCTCGCGATCACCTCGCGCGGTGTCCGGGTCATCGAGTTCAACGCCCGCTTCGGCGACCCGGAGACCCAGGTGGTCCTGGCCCGTCTGAAGACCCCGCTGGCCGGCATCCTGCTCGCCGCCGCGAACGGCACCCTCGCCGACCTGGCCCCGCTGCGCTGGAGCGAGGACGCGGCCGTCACCGTCGTCGTCGCCTCGCACAACTACCCCGGCACCCCGCGCACCGGCGACCCGATCACCGGCCTCGACCGGGTGGCCGCCGAGGACGCCCCGCACGCGTACGTGCTGCACGCGGGCACCCGGCGCGAGGGCGACGCGATCGTCAGCGCGGGCGGCCGCGTCCTGTCCGTCACGGCGACCGGCAAGGACCTCACCAAGGCTCGCGAGCGCGCGTACGCGGCCGTGGAGCGCATCGGCCTCGACGGTTCACAGCACCGTACGGACATCGCCGCGAAGGCCGCGGCGGGCGCGTAACCGCCGTACAACCACTGGACGACCGCCGTCCTCGTGCCATGCCTCGGGCCCCGGAGAAATCCGGGGCCTGATCATTGCTTTCTGTCGTACACCTCTGACCAAAGCCATTCCATCGAGTGAGCAATGCCCCATCCGGCTGACGGGGGCCGAGGCCCCAACTAGGGTGCGGCGCAAGCGTTCCGGCACTTGGCCCACCGGCATTGCGATGTCCCCGGCGGGTGCCACAGTGGGGGAGTGAGCAACGCCAGGACAGCACCAGGGCATCAGGGAGGGGGTGACGTCCGGTCGTGACCGGAATGGGTGTGGAGGCGGGCGCGCAGGCGGCGCGGTCCCGGGCCCTCGCCGTGCTGCGGATCCGCGGCCGGGCGGTGGCCGTGGCCCTGCTGCCCGCGGCGGCCGCCGTGATCCTGCTGGCCGGCGGTTCCACGGGCCATCTGCCCGGCCGCGGCTGGGATCTCGCCCGCTGGACCGTGAGCGGGGTCGCGCTGCTGGTGCTGCTGGCCGCGGCGGGCATCGCGCTGATCGTGGCCCGTTCCCGTCCGGCCGTGAGCCCGACGGTCGCGATCCCGGAGGAGTCCGCCCCCGACCTGTACCGGATGGTGCGCGACCTCGCCGACCGGCTCGACGTCCCCGCGCCCTCCGCCATAGCGCTCACCCCGGACTGCGACAGCTGGCTGGAGGACCGCACCCACCCCGCGCACGGACCGCCCCCGCCCGAGCACCACGACGAGCTGGCGGACCTGGGCCGGCGCACCCATCGCCGCACGGCGGCCGCGCCCGTCCTCGTCATCGGCTCCCCGTTCCTGTGGTGGATGCGGGTCGGCGAGCTGCGCGCGGTGCTCGCCCCGGTCGTCGCCGGTACGGGCCCCTCGGCGCACCCGGACATAGCGGCCGCCCGCCGTTTCGTCCGGGGGCTGGACGCGGCGGTCGCCGTGACCTCGGCGCCCGGCCGTGGCCCGCTCGCCCGCTCCGTGCTCGCGGGCGTCGGCTGGGTGGCCCGGCTGCTGCTGCGCGGCTGCCGGGACCATGCGGCCGAGATGGAGCGGGGCGTGGCCGCCGCGGCCGCCGAGCGTGCACAGGCTGTGGATTACGGCCTGCGGATCGTCGCCCAGGAGCAGGTGGGGCTTGCGTACGCGGGCTGGGACCGGCTGCTGACCCGGGTCGCGCTGCCGGCCTGGCGGATGGGCCGCTGGCCCTCCCGGCTGGACGCGGGTGTCGTCGCGGCGCTCACCGAGCTGTCCCGGCGGGATCGCCTGGCCGAGGGCTTCGCCTCCCGGCTGGGCGAGCGCCCCGCCTGTGATCTGCTGGAAGAGCCCGGCGTGGTGGACGAGGCCGCCTCCCTGCTCGCCGCCCGCCTCTTCCACGGCGGCCCCGCGGAGCCGGGTCCGGACTGGTCCCCGGTGGACTGGCAGGAGTATCCGGACGAGGTCGTGGATCGTAAGTGGCGCACCGACGCCGCCCGTCTCCACCGGGTCCTGGACTCCCTCGGTGTCCGCCCCGCCCCCGATCCCACGGCCACGGACGCCGGCGGCCCCACCCTGTCCCGTGTCCTCGACCACCTGTCGGATCCACCGGGCGGGGCCGACGGCTGCCCCTCGCCGGACGGTGCGTGCGCCGAGGCGGAGGGGGGCCCCGCGGTGGACAAGCCGCCCGAGGGCGCGGTCGCCGAAGGAGCCGAAGGAGCCGAAGGAGCCCGAGGAGTCGGCACAGACGCCGGATACGACCGGCGCTTCCCGGGCACCGCCGCGTACGACGACGAGCCCGACGACGACTCCGAAAACCAGTGCGGTGCCGCCCTCGCCGCGCGGCTCAGCGCCGAGCTGGCCCGTGAGGAGGCTTCCGCGTCCGCCTCCGCCGCACTGCCTACCGGCTCGGCCCGCCCCGGTGAGGGCCCCGACACCGGCCTCTGGGACGACGGCGCCCTGCCCCTGTTCCCCCTCCAGCCCCCGCGTACCGCCCGCGAGCTCCTCGCCGACCACGTCACGGCGATGGTGTGCTGCGCGGCGATGGACACGGCCGGCGCGGTCCCGGGCCTCGACTGGCTCGACGGCCCGTCCCTGCTCATCAACGGCGAGCGGGCCGCGGATCTGACCTCCCGGGTGCTCAGCCTGACCGAGGAAGGGGATCCGGACCCCCTTCGAGCCTGGCTGATCGAGTCGGGGATACGCCCGGAGAAGCCGGTACGACTTGTCTGACCTCGGACGATGGTCCGCCGTAGCGGAGCGGCATCTTCCATTTCAGGTCAATTCGCAACGAATAGTGACCGTGCGCGTGCGTTATGTGATGTGCTGGGACCGATCGCGCACATGGCAAGGGCTTACGACATACGACAGCCGCATCGCACGCACAGCACGGGGGCCCGAGGGAGGGGAGCGACCATGGGATCCGAGCAGATCCGCCGCTGGGAGTCGGGGGCACTGGCACACGCCGTCACGGACCCCTTCGGCCAGGGACCGGTTCCCTGGCTGCGCGGCAGTGAGACCTACTTCGACGACACCGGCCATGTCGTCCCCTGGTACGTGGACGCAACCCAGCAGCACGCGCCCCCGGCGGGCACCGGCAGGCCGCGTGTGCCGGCTCCGCGCCCCTCCGGCGGCCCCCGCTCGGCGGACGACGTCCACCGCCAGATCAAGGGCTTCACCTCCACCGGCGCGGTCGCGCCCGGCGAGGCCGTCGACTTCCACATCACGGTCGACCCGCCCCAGCAGTTCAGCGTCGACATCTACCGCATCGGCCACTACGGCGGCGACGGCGCCGCCAAGATCACCACCAGCCCCCGGCTCTCCGGGATCGTCCAGCCCCCGCCGCTGACCGCCGACCGCACGGTCTCCTGCCACCACTGGTGGCTGTCCTGGCGGCTGCAGATCCCGTCGTACTGGAGCAACGGCGCCCACGTGGCCGTGCTCACCACCGCCGACGGCTACCGCTCCCACGTGCCGTTCACGGTCCGCGACAGCCACCCCGCGGATCTGCTCCTGCTGCTCCCCGACATCACCTGGCAGGCCTACAACCTCTATCCGGAGGACGGCCACACCGGCGCCAGCCTCTACCACGCCTGGGACGTGAAGGGCCGGCTGCTCGGCGAGGCCGACGCCGCGACCACGGTCTCCTTCGACCGCCCGTACGCGGGCGCGGGCCTGCCCCTGCACGTCGGCCACGCCTACGACTTCATCCGCTGGGCGGAACGGTACGGCTACGACCTCGCCTACGCCGACGCCCGCGATCTGCACGCCGGACGTGTCGACCCCACCCGCTACCGGGGCCTGGTCTTCCCCGGCCACGACGAGTACTGGTCGACCCAGATGCGCCGCACGGTGGAGATCGCACGCGAGAGCGGCACCTCGCTCGTCTTCCTCTCCGCCAACACCATGTACTGGCAGGTGGAGCTGGGCCCCGCCCCGTCCGGCGTCCCGGACCGCCTGCTCACCTGCCGCAAGCGCAAGGGACCGGGCAGGCCGGTGCTCTGGCGCGAGATCGACCGTCCCGAACAGCAGCTGGTCGGCATCCAGTACGCGGGCCGGGTCCCCGAGCCCCATCCGCTGGTCGTCCGCAACGCCGGCCACTGGCTGTGGGAGGCGACCGGCGCCGGCGAGGGCGACGAGCTGGCGGGCCTGGTGGCCGGCGAGGCCGACCGCTACTTCCCGCGCACCCCGCTCCCCGACCACGAGGAGCGCATCCTCCTCGCCCACTCCCCCTACACCGACAACGACGGCGTCCTGCGCCACCAGGAGACCTCCCTGTACCGCGCGCCCTCCGGCGCCCTGGTCTTCGCGTCGGGGACCTTTGCCTGGTCGCCGGCCCTGGACCGGCCGGGACACGTGGACCCCCGCATCCAGCGGGCCACCGCCAACCTGTTGGACCGAATCTGCAAGCGCGACTGACCCCCTGTCCGTGGTCCATGTCCGATACGGGACAATCGAGCCATTGGACAGAACCACGGGGAGGAACCGTGTCCGGATTCGTCGAAAAGCCCGAGCCGATCCAGGTTCCGGGTCTGGTGCATCTGCACACCGGCAAGGTGCGCGAGCTGTACCAGAACGAGGCGGGCGACCTCGTGATGGTCGCCAGCGACCGCATGTCCGCCTACGACTGGGTGCTGCCGACCGAGATCCCCGACAAGGGCCGCGTCCTCACCCAGCTCTCCCTGTGGTGGTTCGACCAGCTCGCCGACCTGGCCCCCAACCACGTCCTGAGCACCGAGCTCCCCGCGGGCGCGCCCGCCGACTGGGCGGGCCGCACCCTGATCTGCAAGTCCCTGCGGATGATCCCGGTCGAGGCAGTGGCCCGCGGCTATCTCACCGGCTCCGGCCTCGCCGAGTATCAGCAGTCCCGTACGGTCTGCGGCCTCGCCCTCCCCGAGGGGCTCGTCGACGGCTCCGAGCTGCCCGCCCCGATCTTCACCCCGGCCACCAAGGCCGAGGTCGGGGAGCACGACGAGAACGTGTCGTACGAGGAGGTCGCCCGGCAGGTCGGCGCCGACACCGCCGCCCAGCTGCGCCAGACCACCCTCGCCGTCTACAACCGTGCCCGGGACATCGCCCGTGACCGCGGGATCATCCTCGCCGACACCAAGTTCGAGTTCGGCTTCGAGGGAGACACCCTCGTCCTCGCCGACGAGGTCCTCACCCCGGACTCCTCCCGCTTCTGGCCGGCCGACCAGTGGCAGCCGGGCCGGGCGCAGGCGTCGTACGACAAGCAGTTCGTGCGCGACTGGCTGACCTCCGCCGAGTCCGGCTGGGACCGCAAGAGCGAGCAGCCCCCGCCGCCGCTGCCGCAGCAGGTCGTGGACGCCACCCGGGCGAAGTACGTCGAGGCGTACGAGCGCCTGACGGGCACGAGCTGGGCGTAACGCAAAAGGCCCCCGGGAAACCGGGGGCCCTGCTGGAGCGGACGACGAGGCTCGAACTCGCGACCTCAACCTTGGCAAGGTTGCGCTCTACCAACTGAGCTACGTCCGCATTGCGCTGCGCGCGAAAGCAACTATACCCAACCTCGCTCCCGTGCGAGACGCACCGCCGCATGGCGGTTCTCGGCCCCGAGTTTCATCACGGCCGAGGAGAGGTAGTTCCGCACGGTCCCCGGCGACAGCGCGGCCCGCTCGGCGATCTCCGCGACCGGTGCCCCGTCGGCGGCCAGCTCCAGGACCTCGGCCTCGCGCGCGGTCAGCGGCGAGTCCCCGGCGGAGATCGCGTCGGCGGCCAACTCCGGGTCGACGTAGCGGTTTCCGGCGTGCACGGTACGGATGATCTCCGCGAGCCGCTGGGCACTGACGGTCTTCGGGACGAAACCGCGCACACCTGCCGCAAGGGCTCGTTTCAGATGGCCGGGCCGTCCGTGTCCGGTGACGATCAGTACCTGGCAGCCGGGCAGTTCGGCCCGCAGGGATGTGGCGACCTTCACACCGTCGGCGCCCGGCATCTGAAGATCCAGGACCGCGACGTCCGGTTCGTGGGCCCGCGCCATGGCCAGCGCCTCGGGCCCGGTCGCCGCTTCGGCAACCACCACGAGATCGTCCTCCAGGGAGAGCAGCGCGGCCAGCGCCCCGCGGATCAGATGCTCGTCGTCGGCGAGCAACAGCCGTACCGGGGAACTCATGACGTGACTCCACTCACATTCGCCAAGGGCACCTCGGCCACCAACCGGAACCCGTCCTCGCCGACGGTTCCCGCTTTCAGGGTCCCGTCCACCACGGCCAGCCGCTCCCGCAGCCCCGCGAGTCCGGAACCCCCACTCCCGTCGGGGGCTCCGGACGCTCCGTCGTTCTCCACCGTCAGCACCACACGTCCCTCCAGCACCCGCAGACTCACCGCACACCGCCCGGCGTCCCCGTGCCGCAGCACGTTGGTGGCGGCCTCCCGCACCACCCAGCCGAGCGCGGACTGCACGTCGGCGGGCAGCCCGTCGGCGGCACCGGTGATCTCGCAGGCGATCCCGGCTGCCGTCAACACACCCTGCGCGCCGACGAGTTCGACATCGAGATCGGCCTCCCGATAGCCCCGTACGACATCGCGCACCTCCCGCTGCGACTCCTGCGCGATGCGCTGCACCTCGATCATCTGCTCCACCGCCTCCGGCCGCCCCCGCCGGGCCAGTTGCACGGCCAGCTCGCTCTTGAGAGCGATCACGGACAGGTTCCGCCCCAGCACGTCGTGCAGATCCCGCCCGAAGCGCAGCCGCTCTTCGGCGACGGCGAGCCGGGCCTCGATCTCGCGGGCGTGTTCGGCCTCCCAGAGCACGGACAGGGTCCAGGCGCCGCAGCGCGCGGCGATCAGGGCGAAGCCGGTGGCGAAGCCGCACACCACCGTTGTCGCGAGGACACCGAGACCGTCCAGGCGCACGATCGCGAAGGCGCCCACGATCAGCGCCGTGAGGACCCCGGACCGGCGCAGGAACACCGGGACGGGCACGATGAGCGCGTACGGCAGCCCGAACGGCATGAGCACCGCCGCGATCGCCAGCCGGGCCGTGAACGGATCGGTCCCGTCGACCGCGGCAAGCGCCGTGATCAGGGCGAGCGCCACGCCGAGCAGGACGGCGGGGGCGCGTTGGGAGCGGGGCGGCAGTGCGGCGCGCCCCAGGTAGTGGTCGAGCGCGGGCCGGACGAGCCGGCTCGCGGCCGCGCACTGCAGCAGGTCCACGGCGACCAGCAGCACGCCGAGCACCATCGGCACGGGCCGCCGGTCGAGCCCGCCCACCAGCGGCAGCATCAGCCAGCTGAGCGGGAGGCCCCAGAGGGTGGCGTGCCAGGTGACCAGGCTCTGCAGCTCGACGCGCTCCGCCTTGCTGCGCTCCCGCCAGTGACGCTGATGCAACCGCCGTATCCGCCCCACCATGTGCTCCCCGGTACTCAGCGCCGCGGCTCCCACCGGAACCACCGCCGTACAGCAAACACCGCCAGAACGGTCCAGGCCAGCGCGGTCGCCACGGCGCCCAGCGCCTCGTACGCGCTCAACCGACCGGTCCAGCCGGCCTGGACCAGACGGATGGCGGGGGAGAGCGGGAGGAGTTCGCAGACGGAGGCGAACCGGTCGGGCAGGAGCTCGGTGGGGATCGCGATGCCCGAGCCGATCATCGACACGATCGCCAGCGGCGACGCGGGGACCTGGGCGCTCTCCGGCGTCCTGGTGAAGGCCGAGGTGAGGGCGGCGAGCACGGCGCACAGCACGAGGCCGGTCAGCAGGCCGAGCACGGTCAGGAACGGCGCCTTGGGGGTCCCCGCGTCGAAGAGCACCGCACAGCCCACGGACAGCACCAGCGCCTGTGCGAGCCCGACGGACACCGCCGGCAGGGACGTGCCGACGAGGATCTCGAGGTCGCCGAGTTCGCCGGTGCGCAGCCGTTTGAGGACCAGTTCCTCGCGGCGGGCGAC
Source organism: Streptomyces herbicida (assembly GCF_032656585.1). NCBI lineage: Bacteria > Bacillati > Actinomycetota > Actinomycetes > Kitasatosporales > Streptomycetaceae > Streptomyces > Streptomyces herbicida. Next base: position 5,735 of record NZ_JAUYWJ010000015.1, on the reverse strand, counting down.
GAAGGCGCTCACCAGGGAGGTGTACACGGCGAAGAGGAAGGAGAAGCCGATCGCGGCCGTCAGCATCACCGTGCCGATGGTCAGTCCCTCGGCCTTGAGGTCGATCTGGTCGACCGCGGGCCGCACGCTGAACGGCAGCGCGAGCGGCATGAGCAGCGCGGTGAGGACGACACTGCGGTTGCGGCCGAGCAGGGTGAGTTCGGCCCGGGCCAGGGCGCGCAGCCGCCGGGCCATCGGTGCGGATGCCAGGGTGCTCATGCCGCCGCTCCTGCCGTGGGCTCCTGCTCCCGCGCGATCCCGAGGAACGCCTCCTCCAGCGAGGCCGACCGCATGTCGAGGCCGCGCAGTTCGACCCCGGCCCGCTCGGCCCACACCAGCAGCCCGGTGGCCGTCCGCTGGAGTTCCCGGGTCCGCAGCCGGACGGTCCTGCCCGCCACTTCGTGCCCGCACACCGCCAGCGCGGCGAGCGGCGGCAGGTCGCCGAGGAAGTAGCCCTCGGGCAGTTCGAAGGAGATGCGGGCGGGCCGGCCGGCGGTGACCTCGGCGGGCGTGCCGGAGGCGGCGATGCGGCCCTCGTGCAGGATCGCGAGCCGGTCGGCGAGGCCCTCCGCCTCCTCCAGGTAGTGCGTGGTGAGCAGCACGGTGGTGCCGGTCTCGCGCAGCGCCCGTACCAACTCCCAGGTGTCCCGGCGCCCTTCGACGTCGAGCCCGGCCGTCGGTTCGTCGAGGAACAGCACCTCGGGCTCGCCCAGCAGCGCGAGCGCCAGATCCAGGCGCCGCCGCTCACCCCCGGACAGCTGCTTCACCCGCACATCGGCCTTCCCGGCCAGCCCGACCAGCGCCAGCGCCTCGCCTTCCGGCCGGGCCCCGCTGGTGCAGCCCGCCCACATTCGCGCGGTCTCGGCGACGGTCAGCTCGGAGGGGAAGCCGCCTTCCTGGAGCATCACTCCGGTGCGCGGCCGTACGGCGGCCCGCTCCAGGTAGGGGTCGTGGCCGAGGACCCGCACCTGCCCGCCCGCCGGTGCCGCGAGGCCCTCCAGCAGCTCGACCGTCGACGTCTTGCCCGCGCCATTGGTGCCCAGCAGCGCGAAGATCTCGCCGCGGGCCACGGAGAAATTGATTCCGCGCACCGCCTCGAACCCGCCCCCGTAGACACGCCGGAGGTCGGTGACCTCGATCACGTGCTCGTGCTCGTTGATGTCCATGAAGTCAGCGTCCCGGCGGGCGGGGCCGGGCAGCAGTGCGCGGTGTCATCACTCGGCATGACAAATGTCAGACGGACGCTCGCGGAAGGCACACGAAAAAACCCCGGTCTGAAGACCGGGGCTTCTCTGGAGCGGACGACGAGGCTCGAACTCGCGACCTCAACCTTGGCAAGGTTGCGCTCTACCAACTGAGCTACGTCCGCACTGCTCCCGACCGGCTCCCACCGATCGGTGCGAACACCAGCCTACCTGATCCTCAAGACTCCTTGGGACGGTAGTGGTGCCAGAGCGGGTGACAGGGATCGCACACTGCGCCTTCCCCCTGGAAGGGGGATGTTCTGCTACTGAACTACACCCGCGTGTACTCCGTGGGATCCGGCCTTTCGGCCTCGCCCCTCGGCGTGCTCCAGACATTAGCTGATCAGCAGGGGGGTAGCGCAAGTCGGTTGCTCACGGCGTCCAAGTCGGCTGTCCTCAGGGTCCGGTGACGGACCCTGAGGACTCACCCCTCGCGGGCGTCACTGCGCGGCGCTGAACGCCTCGTAGACCTTCTTGGGGATCCGGCCGCGCGCGGGCACGTCCATCTTGTTCGCCTGGGCCCAGGCGCGGACGGCCGCGGGATCGGGAGCGACCTCGGTCTGCCGGTAGGTCTTGCCCGACTTCGCCCTCTTGCGGCCGGCCGCCACGTACGGCTCAAGAGCCTTACGCAGTTTCTTGGCATTGGCTTGATTGAGGTCGATCTCGTACGACTTGCCGTCGAGTCCGAAGGCGATCGTTTCCGCCGCTTCCGAGCCGTCGATGTCGTCAAAGAGAGTGACCACGACCTTCTGCGCCACGAATATCGGTCCCTTCGTGCGACACCCCTCTGCGGTGACGTGCCAAGACGCCCGGGAGATGTCGACTGTCCGCCTGTTATTGGGCAAAGTATCGGCTATTGCCAATTCATTTGTACAGTGCCCGGCAATGCAAAGTGAAGCCCGACTAAATCCGCCCGCGTGTCCGGGCGCAATAGCTGCCACGGGTGGACCGCCGAACTTTCCCAGATTTTTTGGTGAAGGCACCCGTTCGACACCTGATCGTGATGCCCGTCACGTAGTTTCCTACAACTCTACTCGCGTAGAAATTTTGTGCGGGTAGTCTGAAGGAACCTGCTCAGCACCACACACCGGGAGTGCCAGTGGCACGCGTCGTAGTCGACGTCATGCTCAAGCCGGAGATCCTCGACCCCCAGGGCCAGGCGGTGCAGCGCGCACTGCCGCGGCTGGGTTTCGAAGGCGTCTCCGATGTACGTCAGGGAAAGCGATTCGAACTGGAAGTTGACGGCCCGGTCGACGAGGCCGCGCTCGCCCGCATCCACGATCTTGCGGAATCCTTCCTCGCCAACACCGTGATCGAGGACTTCACCGTCAAGGTGGAGGAAGTCGCGGAGGCCGCGAAGTGACCGCTCGTATTGGCGTCGTCACTTTCCCGGGGAGTCTCGACGACCGGGACACCCAGCGCGCGATCCGCCTCGCGGGCGCCGAACCGGTTGCCCTCTGGCACAAGGACAAGGACCTCAAGCAGGTCGACGCCGTGGTTCTGCCGGGTGGTTTCTCCTACGGCGACTATCTGCGGGCCGGAGCGATCTCCCGCTTCTCGCCGGTGATGGAGACCGTCATCGAGCAGGCGAAGGCCGGACTTCCGGTCCTCGGTATCTGCAACGGCTTCCAGGTACTCACCGAGGCCCATCTCCTCCCGGGCGCGATGCTCGGCAACAATCACCTCCACTTCATCTGCCGCGACCAGAAGCTGCGGGTGGAGAACGCGGAGACCTCCTGGACGAGCGACTACAGCGCCGGCCAGGAGATCCACATCCCGCTGAAGAACATGGACGGCCGGTACGTCGCCGACGAGTACACGCTCGACAAGCTGGAGGCCGAGGGGCGGGTCGCCTTCCGTTACCTGGACTTCAACCCCAACGGCTCGCTGCGGGACATCGCCGGCATCACCAACGAGGCCGGAAACGTCGTCGGCCTGATGCCACACCCCGAGCACGCCGTCGAGCCGCTGATCGGTACGGGCCGTACCGACGGCCTCCCGTTCTTCACCTCGATCCTCAAGAAGCTGGTGGGCGCATGAGCCGGACGCCTCTGGACACGGTCGAGCACGCGACCGCGACCCCCGACGTCGAGCTGCCCTGGGCCGAACTCGGTCTGAAGAAGGACGAGTACGAGCGGATCGTGGAGATCCTGGGCCGCCGCCCGACCGGCGCCGAGCTCGCCATGTACTCGGTCATGTGGTCCGAGCACTGCTCGTACAAGTCGTCGAAGGTGCATCTGCGCCAGTTCGGCGAGAAGGCCCCGCAGAGCGACGCGCTGCTCGTCGGTATCGGTGAGAACGCCGGTGTCGTCGACGTCGGCCAGGGCTACGCGGTCACCTTCAAGGTCGAGTCGCACAACCACCCGTCGTACGTTGAGCCCTACCAGGGCGCGGCCACCGGTGTCGGCGGCATCGTCCGCGACATCATCGCGATGGGCGCCCGCCCGGTCGCGGTCGTCGACCCGCTGCGCTTCGGCGCCGCCGACCACCCCGACACCAAGCGCGTCCTGCCGGGCGTCGTCGCCGGCATCGGCGGCTACGGCAACTGCCTGGGCCTGCCCAACATCGGCGGCGAGGTCGTCTTCGACTCCTGCTACCAGGGCAACCCGCTGGTCAACGCCGGTGCCATCGGCGTCATGCGGCACGAGGACATCCACCTCGCGAAGGCGTCCGGCGCGGGCAACAAGGTCGTCCTGTACGGCGCCCGGACCGGCGGCGACGGCATCGGCGGCGCCTCGATCCTCGCCTCCGAGACCTTCGACGACGCCAAGCCCTCCAAGCGCCCGGCCGTCCAGGTCGGCGACCCCTTCCAGGAGAAGCTCCTCATCGAGTGCACCCTGGAGGCCTTCAAGGAGAAGCTGGTCGTCGGCATCCAGGACCTCGGCGCGGCCGGCCTGTCCTGTGCCACGTCCGAGCTCGCCTCCAACGGCTCCGGCGGCATGCGCGTCACGCTGGACGACGTGCCGCTGCGCGACTCCACGCTCTCGCCCGAGGAGATCCTCATGAGCGAGTCGCAGGAGCGCATGTGCGCGGTCGTGGAGCCGCAGAAGGTCGACCGCTTCCTCGAGATCTGCGAGAAGTGGGACGTCATCGCCACCGTCATCGGTGAGGTGACCGACGGCGACCGCCTGGAGATCTACTGGCACGGCGGCAAGATCGTCGACGTCGACCCGCGGACCGTGGCCCACGAGGGCCCGGTGTACGAGCGCCCGTACGCCCGCCCGTCCTGGCAGGACGAGCTCCAGGCGGACGACGCGAACAAGCTGCCGCGCCCGGTGACCCCCGAGGAGCTGAAGGACCAGGTCCTGAAGCTGGTGGGCTCCCCCAACCAGGCCTCCAAGAAGTGGATCACCTCGCAGTACGACCACTTCGTGCAGGGGAACACCGTCCTCGCCCAGCCCGAGGACTCCGGCATGATCCGTGTCGACGAGGAGACCGGCCTCGGCGTCGCGATCGCCACGGACGGCAACGGCCGGTACGCCAAGCTCGACCCGTACGCGGGCGCGCAGTTGGCCCTCGCCGAGGCCTACCGCAACGTGGCGACGACCGGTGCCAAGCCGCTGGCCGTCTCCGACTGCCTGAACTTCGGCTCGCCCGAGGACCCGGCCGTCATGTGGCAGTTCGCGGAGGCCGTCCGCGGCCTGGCGGACGCCTGCCGGCAGCTGGGCACCCCGGTGACCGGCGGCAACGTCTCGCTCTACAACCAGACGGGCGAGGTGGCCATCCACCCGACCCCGGTCGTCGCGGTCCTCGGCGTCATCGACGACGTGGCGCGCCGCACGCCGGTCGCCTTCCAGGAGGAGGGGCAGCTGCTCTACCTCCTCGGCGACACCCGTGAGGAGTTCGGCGGCTCGGCCTGGTCCCAGGTCGTCCACGACCACCTCGGCGGCCTGCCCCCGAAGGTCGACCTGGAGCGCGAGCGGCTGCTCGGCGAGATCCTGATCTCCGCCTCCCGCGACGGCATGATCGACTCCGCGCACGACCTGTCCGACGGCGGTCTGATCCAGGCGGTCGTCGAGTCGGCGCTGCTCGGCGGCAAGGGCGCGCGGCTGGTCGTACCGGACGGGCTCGACGCTTTCACCTTCCTGTTCTCCGAGTCGGCGGGGCGTGCGGTCGTCGCCGTGCCGCGCTCGGAGGAGGTCCGGTTCAACGACATGTGCGGTGCGCGCGGTCTTCCGGTCGCCCGTATCGGTGTCGTCGACGGCGACTCGGTGGAGGTCCAGGGCGAGTTCGCGCTCTCCCTGACCGAGCTGCGCGAGGCCCACGAGGACACCATCCCGGCGCTGCTGGCCTAGGCCTCGCACCCGCACGAAGGCCCCGCCCGTTCGGCGCTTTCTAGGGGTCGTTGCAACACGTGGTCGTGTTGATCAGGCCGCGAGCAGTTTATGCAGGCGCTCGGCTGGGGTTTCCCAGCCGAGCGTTTTGCGTGGGCGGCCGTTCAGCTCGGCGGCC
>NZ_JAUYWJ010000014.1:0-318357 GCF_032656585.1 Streptomyces herbicida | reverse complement strand
GACCTCTACGACCCACCCACCATCCACACCCTCCTCAACCGCTGGACCCAACTACTCGAAACAGCCACCACCCACCCCGACCAACCACTCAACACCATCAACCTCCTCACCCCCGAAGAACACCAACGCACTCTCACCGACTTCAACGACACCGCCCTGCCCCTGCCCGACACCACCCTCGCCGAGCTCTTCGAACAGCAGACAGCCAGGACCCCAAACGCCTCCGCCGTCACCGACGGACAGCTCACCCTCACCTACACCCAACTCAACTCCCGCGCCAACCAACTCGCCCACGAACTCATCACCCGCGGCATCCAACCCGGCGACTGCGTCGCCGTACTCCTCCAACGCTCCCCACACACCGTCACCACCGTCCTCGCCCTGATCAAAACCGGCGCCGTCCACGTCCCCCTCGACACCCGCTACCCCACCGAACGCATCCACCACGTCCTCACCGAAACGAACGCCTCACTCATCCTCACCGACGAGGCCTCACGGGACGAACTTTCCTCCACAGCAACAGACTTGCTCCTCATCGATTCAGTCACATGGGAAGAGGAGCAGTACGCATCACCGGACGTGGCCCTGTCCCCCGAGGCCGCCGCCTACATCATGTACACCTCCGGGTCGACCGGCACACCCAAAGGCATCACCGTCACCCACCGCAACATCACCGCCCTCGCCCTCGACCCCCGCTTCGACCCCCACGCACACCAACGCGTCCTCCTCCACTCCCCCACCGCCTTCGACGCCTCCACCTACGAACTCTGGGTCCCCCTCCTCAACGGCGGCACCATCATCACCGCACCCCCCGGCGACCTCGACATCCCCACCCTCCAACACACCATCACCCACCAACACATCACCGCACTCTGGCTCACCAGCTCCCTCTTCAACCTCCTCACCGACCACGCCCCCCAAACCCTCACCCACGTCCACCAACTCTGGACCGGCGGCGAAGCCGTCCAGACCACCACCGTCCAACGCATCCAACACACCTGCCCCAACCTCACCGTCATCGACGGCTACGGACCCACCGAAACCACCACCTTCGCCACCTGCCACCCCACCACACACACCCACACCAACACCCCCACCATCCCCATCGGCCGCCCCATGGCCAACACCCGCGCCTACGTACTCGACGACGGCCTCCAACCAGTCGCCCCCGGCGTAACAGGCGAGCTCTACATCGCCGGCGCCCACCTCGCCCGCGGCTACCTGCACCAACCCGCCCTCACCGCCGAACGCTTCGTCGCCGACCCCTACACCCCCGAACCCGGCAGCCGCATGTACCGCACCGGAGACCTCGTACGCCACAACCACCACGGCGACCTCGAATACATCGGCCGCACCGACGACCAAGTCAAAATCCGCGGCTTCCGCATCGAACCCGGCGAGATCGAACACATCCTCACCGACCACCCAGCCATCACCCAAGCCACCGTCGTCGTCCAACACAACCAACCCGACAACACCCGCCTCATCGCCTACGTCGTCACCCACACCGACACACCGACGAACGAGGAGGAAGAGCGGAGCCAGATCGGTGAGTGGCAGGATCTCTACAACTCCCTGTACTCCGAGCCCGGTTCAGTGTTCGGTGAGGACTTCTCCGGGTGGAACAGCAGTTACGACGGTGCGCCGATCCCGCTGCCGGAGATGCGGGAGTGGCGCGAGGCCACGGTCGAGCGGATCCGAGGGCTCAAGCCCGGCCGCGTACTCGAGATCGGTGTCGGCACCGGTCTTCTCCTGGCCGAGCTGGCACCCGAGTGCGAGGAGTATTGGGGCACAGACTTCTCTCCCACTGTCATCGAGGAACTCCAGCGCCACCTCGACGCCGATCCCGAACTCGCGCGGCGGGTGACATTGCGGGTGCAGTCCGCGCACGAGCACGGTGAGCTGCCACAGGGTCACTTCGACACGATCGTCCTCAACTCGGTCGTTCAGTACTTCCCGAACGCGCGCTATCTGCAGCAGGTGATCGAGCAGGCGTTCCGGCTGCTTGCCCCCGGCGGGGCCCTGTTCATCGGCGATGTCCGCAACCCACGACTGCTGCGCACATTCACCACTGCGGTCCAGGCGACGCGCGCCGACGACCCGACCGACACCGCCGCCATCCGCCGCGCCGTCGAACAGAGCCTCGTCCTGGAAAAAGAACTCCTCGTCGACCCCCAGTACTTCACCGCCCTCGCCCACCACATCCCCGACCTCGCCGGCACCGACATCCAACTCAAACGCGGCACCGCCGAGAACGAACTCACCCGCTACCGCTACGACGCCACCCTCTACAAGACCGGCATCACCCCCCACCCCCTGACCGACACCCCCACCCAGGACTGGGACCGGGACCTGGACGCTCTCGCCGGTCAGCTGCGGTCCGAGCGGCCCGGCCGGCTGCGGGTGACCGGGGTGCCGAACTCGCGCATCGCGCGGGATCTCGCGATGCAGCAGGCGCTGGAGACCGGAACGGCGCCCGCCTTCGCCTGCGGCGTGGGTCTGGAGGACTTCCGCCGCCTGGGCGAGGAACACGGGTACTGGACCGCCGTCAGCTGGAGTCCGCACGACCCGGCCGCCGTCGAGGTCACCTATCTCCGCCGGGATCTGCTCGGCGACGGCGTGCCCGTCGGCGCCTACGTGCCCTCGGGCGCCGCCGGTCCCGGCACCCCGCTGTCGGCGTGGACCACCAGCCCGGCCACCGGCCGGGACACGGGGGCCCTGGTCGCGGCCCTGCGCGAGCACGTGCGCCGTCATCTGCCCGAGTACATGCGTCCCACAGCCATCGTTCCGCTGGACCGGCTCCCGCTCACCGCCAACGGCAAGCTCGACCGTGCCGCGCTCCCGGACTTCGCCCCGGAGCGTGCCGATGTCGGCCGGGCGCCCGCCACACCGCAGGAGCAGGTCGTGTGCGAGCTGTTCGCCGAGGTGCTGGGCCGTTCGGTGGTCGGTGTGGACGAGGACTTCTTCGAGCTGGGCGGGCACTCCTTGCTGGCCACCCGGCTGATGGCCCGGCTGCGAGCCTCCTTCGGTGTCGAGCTGGGCCTGCGGAGCCTGTTCGAGGCACCGACCCCGGCCGGAATCAGCGCACGGCTCGATGTGGACGTCGTGGACGGCTCGTACGAGGTGGTGCTGCCGCTGCGGACCGGGGGCGGGCGGCCGCCGCTGTTCTGCATCCATCCGGGTGGCGGCCTGAGCTGGTCCTACAGCGCGCTGCTCAAGCACCTGGGTCCGGAGTATCCGCTGTACGGGATCCAGGCGCGCAGTCTGGCCCGTCCGGAGCCGCGGCCGAGCAGCGTCCAGGAGATGGCGGCGGACTACGCCGACCAGATCCAGACGGTGCAGCCGCACGGGCCGTACCACTTGGCCGGCTGGTCGTTCGGCGGGCTGTGCGCGCACGCGCTGGCCGCGGAGTTCCAGCGGCGTGGCGAGCCGGTGGCGCTGGTCGCGGTGCTCGACGTGATCCCGGACTGGCAGGGCCTGACCCATGCCGATGTCCCCGCTCCCGACGACCGGGTGATGCTGCTGTACCACGTGGGTCTCGTGGACGACGGCAGTCACGCGTACGACGAGGGGGACCTGACCTTCGCCCAGGCTCGGGAGATCCTGCGCCGCCAGGGAAGCGTGCTGGCGAATCTGGAGGAGGACCGGCTCGCGACGATCACCGAGATCTCGGCGAACAACACCCACCTGACCATCGACTACCGGCCCGGCCCGATCGAAGGCGACCTGTTGCTGATCGCCTGCTCGGAGCGGCAGGACCCGCCGGTCGAGGCCGCGGCCTGGCAACCGTACGTGCGCGGCACCGTCGAGACCCATGTGGTGCCCGGTGAGCACGGGACCATGCTGATCCGGCCGGACACGCTGGCCGGGATAGGCCGGATCCTGTCGGCCAAGCTGCAGGAGCTCAACGGCCACGAGTGACGTGCGGAGGCCGCCCACAAGGCACCCCACCGTCCGCATTCTGCGGGACCTACACCCGAGGACTGACAACGATGCTGACCGACGTGCTCTCCGTCGACCTGGCCAAGGCCCTGGCGGCCGTGGACGGCTGGCTGAGCGACTACATCCGCCAACCGCACAGCGAGCTGGGGCGCCCCGGTCCGGTGTGCCCGTTCGTCGAACCGGCCCAGCGCGCAGGTGCGCTGGAAATACGGGTCAGGCTGGTGGGCCCCACCCCCAGCCAGACCCTCATCGACGAGATCGTCCGCTGCGCCCTCGACGAGTTCAGCGAGGTCGGCTGGAAGGCCGGCAACCCGAATCTACGCTCGCTGCTGCTCGTTCTGCCGGATCTGCCACCCGAGCACCTGCACCTGCTCGACACGGCGCACCGCACGCTCAAGCCGGAGAGCGTGCGCCGTGGGCTGATGATCGCCCAATTCCACGAGAAGTGCCGGGAGAAGGCAGCCCGCAACCCGGAGTTCGAGGTGAGCTACGCGCCGGTGCCGATGATGGCGGTGCGGTCGATGGCGATCCACGACGTGCTCTTCCTGGCGGATCGGCGCGAATGGTTCGAGGAGTACGCCAAGCGCTTCGGGTCCCGCTACAGCAGTGCCGGCCATGGCATCGACCCGTTGCTGACCGAGGTGTACGAACAGGCGCGTGCCGCCCATGAGCCGGGGAATTGAGCGGATGGGCGACCGACCGCGAGCCGGGGGGTGGGCGATGACCGGCGCCGCCGTGTACCGGGGCATGGATCAGGCCACGCTCGACCGGCAGTACTCGCCCAGCTCCCGTGTGCGGAGCCTCGATGCCTATCTCCGCGCCTACGTGCGGCTGAGCGAGGCCGCCCGCCGGGACCACGCGGTGCGTACCGCTCTCGCCTACGGCCCACACCCGTCCGAGGTGCTCGACTATTTCCCCGGCACGGGTGCCGGGCATCCCCCGCTGCTGGTGTTCGTGCACGGCGGGAACTGGCAGGCGCTCGGCCGGGCCGAATCGGCTTTTGCGGTACCGCCGTTGCTGGCCGCGGGTGCGGCGGTCGCGGTGCTCGAGTACGGGCTGGCGCCGCAGGTCGGTCCGGACGCCATGGCAGGCATGGTGCGACGGGGCGTGGACTGGCTGTTACGTCACGCGGACCGGCTCGGGTTCGACGCCCGGCGGCTTCATCTGTGCGGTACCTCGGCCGGCGCTCATCTGGCCGCGATGGCCCTGCTGCCCGGCCCTGCCGACGGCCCCGATGTCTCCGGGCGGATCGCCGGGGCGGTGCTGCTGAGCGGCATGTACGACCTGGAGCCGGTCCGGTTGTCGTACGTCAACGAGGCGCTGCGGCTGGACGAGGCCGGGGCGCGCCGCAACAGCCCGCTCCACCTGCTGCCGGCCCGCCTGCCCGGCACGGTCGTCGCCCGCGGCGGCAACGAGACCGAGGAGTACGTCCGCCAGCACGAGCGGATGGTGACGGCGCTGCGCCCCCGGGCCGCGGTCACGGAGGTCGTCGCCGAGCGGCGTAATCACTTCGATCTCCCTTATGACCTGGGTGTGCCCGGCACCGGGCTGGGCGACGCGGTCTTGGCACAGATGGGACTAGGAGGAACGACCACATGACCACCGAGCAGACCTCCCAGGGTTCGGAGCACAGCCTCGGGTGTCCGCTGTCCTCCGACCTCCCGGCGGACACCACGCCGTACGCGCACTACGCGCGCATGGACGAGTTGCTGGCGCTGCAGCATCCGCGCAGCCGGGCCGAGACCGAACCGGGTTTCATCATCATGAGCCAGGTCAAGGAGCTGCTGTTCAAGCTGCTGCACACGGAACTGAGCGCCGCTCGGGACCAGTTGGACGACGACCGGCTCGGCGAGGCGCTGTGGACGCTGCGCCGTTCCGCGCGGGTCCAGCAGGTCCTGCTGGTGAGCTGGGAGACATTCTCGGCGCTGTCGCCCGTGGAGTTCGCCGAGTTCCGGGACGTCCTCGGATCGGCCTCGGGATTCCAGTCGGCCGGCTACCGGCGGCTGGAGTTCCTGCTGGGCAACAAGAATCCGGCGATGGCCGAGCCGCACCGGGACACGGCCGGCCATGACGCCGTCGTGAGCCAGCTGCACGAGCCGAGCCTGTACGACGCGGCGCTCGCGCTGCTGGCCCGCCGCGGGCTGCTCACGCCGGACGGCCTCGGAAGCGCGGACGCCCCGCAGCCGTACCGCACCGGCCCGGAGGTCGAGGCGGCGTGGCGGGCGGTCTACCGGGACCCGGTCCGCCACCACGACCTGCACCTGCTCGCCGAGGCGCTGATGGACACCGCCGACCAGTTCGCCCGCTGGCGCTACACACATCTCGTGACGGTGCAGCGGATGCTGGGCGCCAAGCCGGGCACCGGCGGCACCGAAGGCGTGGCCTGGCTGGCCCGCATCAGCGAGCACCGCTTCTTCCCGGAGCTGTGGTCGGTGCGTTCGACGCTCTGACCTGCCGACGACATGAGAGAAGGAGAGCCCATGGAGGGCGGGATCCCGCGCGCGGCAGCCGAGGAACTGGACGCGGTCGACCCGCTGGCCGCGTTCCGCGAGCGGTTCGTCGTCGACGATCCGGGCCTGATCTATCTGGACGGCAACTCGCTGGGTCGGCTGCCCACCGCCACCCCGGAGCGGTTGCGCGAGGTGATCGAGGACGGCTGGGGCGGTGGGCTGGTGCGGTCGTGGCAGGGCTGGATCGACTGGGGTGCCCGGCTCGGCGACCGCCTCGCGGAGCATGTGCTGGGCGCCCGGCCCGGCGAGGTGGTGATCTCGGACTCGACGTCGGTCAACCTGTACAAGCTGGCCGGGGCCGCACTGGACGCGGCACCGGAACGTGGCACGGTCCTGATGGACGCCGAGGACTTCCCGACCAACCGGTACGTCCTGCAGGGCCTCGCCGGCCGGCGGGGGTTACGGCTGCGCCGGCTCCCCTCCGACCTCGACGGCGGACTCGACCTCGATGTGCTGCGCTCCGCGCTCGACCGGGACGTGGCGCTGGTGGTGCTGTCGCTAGTGTCGTACCGCAGCGGCGCGCTCCTGGACATGGCGCAGGTGAACGAACTGGCCCACGCGGTGGGCGCGCGGGTGCTGTGGGACCTGTCGCATGCGGCCGGCGCCGTGCCCGTCGACCTCGACGCGAGCGGTGCGGAGCTGGCCGTGGGATGTACGTACAAGTACCTCAATGGCGGGCCGGGGTCACCCGCGTTCCTGTATGTGCGCCAGGACCTGCAGGCCGGGCTGCGGCAGCCGGTGTGGGGCTGGTTCGGGCAGCGAGAGCAGTTCCGGATGGGCCCCGACTACGATCCGGTGCCGGGCATCGAGCGGTTCCTGGTGAGCACGCCTCCCCTGCTGTCGCTGGCGGCGATCGACCCGGCGCTCGACCTCGTCGAGGAGGCCGGCGTGCCGCGGATCCGGGCGAAGGGGCTGTTGCTGGGCCGGCTGGCCGACGATCTGGCGGACGCCTGGCTGGCCCCGCTGGGCTTCCGGGCCGCCTCGCCCCGCCCAGCACACCGGCGCGGCTGTCATGTGTCGCTGTACCACCCGGACGCCTGGCGGATCTGTCAGACGCTGGCCGCGGACGCGAAGGTCGTCTGCGACTACCGGGTCCCGGACCGGCTGCGGATCGGCCCGTCCCCGCTCTACACCCGCTTCACCGAGGTCTGGGACGCGCTGGCCCGCGTCCGCGAGATCGCGGCCGGGCGCACCTATGCGTCCCGGTCCGCCGACCTGGCCCGGGTCACCTGACCGCCGGCCCGCACGGTTGCTCCCTCCTGGTCCGTACCCTCACCGCCCCCCACCCGACGCTCGCGATACGGAGTGCCCATGGCAGACACGTCTTCGCTCACCACCGATGGACTGGTCCGGATCCTGTTCGGCTCTTCAGCCTTCCAGATGCTCAACGCGGGCCGGAACCTCGGCCTGTTCGCCCTGCTCCACCGCCGTCCCGGGCTGTCCCCGCAGGAGATCGGGCGGGAACTGAGCCTGGCGGAGCGCCCGGTGCAGATCCTGCTTCTGGGCACCAACGCACTCGGTTTGACTGTTCGTCAGGACGACGGCTGTCGCAACGCCGAGCTGATCGACGGGCTGTTCACGGACGGAACGTGGGAGATCATCGAGGATCTGATCGAGTACGAGGAGCGAATAGTCCGCCCCGCCGAGGTGGACTTCACCGAGTCGCTGCGCCAGAACACCAACGTGGGCCTGCGGCGGATCAAGGGCACCGGCTCGGACCTGTACCACCGGCTGTGCGCGGACCCGGAGCTGGAGCAGTTGTTCTACCGCTGCATGCGGTCCTGGTCGCGGCTGTCGAACCCGGTCCTGGTGGACAAGGCCGACTTGACCGGGGTGCGCCGGGTGCTCGACGTGGGCGGCGGCGACGGGGTCAACGCCATCGCCCTCGCCCGGGCGAACCCCGGCGTCGAGTTCACCGTCCTGGACCTGCCCGGCACGGTCGAGATCGCCCGTCGCAGGATCGCCGAGCACGGCCTGGCCGACCGGATCTCCGTCCGGGCGGCCGACATCTTCGCCGACGCCTATCCGCCGGGGCACGACTGCCTGCTGTTCGCCAACCAGTTGGTGATCTGGTCGCCGGAGGAGAACGTGCGGCTGCTGCGCAAGGCGCACGCTGCGCTGCCGGACGGCGGTCGTGTGCTGGTGTTCAACGCCATGTCCGACGACAGCGGCGACGGCCCGCTGTACGCGGCGCTGGACAACGTGTACTTCGCGACGCTGCCCGCCGCCAGCAGCACCATCTACCGTTGGGATCAGTACGAGGAGTGGTTCGCTGCGGCCGGTTTCGTGAAGTCCGAGCGGCTGCCGGGCGGGCGGTGGACGCCGCACGGTGTGATCAGCGCGGTCAAGTGACGCCCCAGCGAGAACCGGAGCCGACCATGTCCCTCACGTCCCCCGACGCCCGTCCGACCGGCCAAGACGCCGCGTGCCCCGCCGGTCCCCACATGATGGATCCGGAGCTGCTGGCGGATCCCTTCGCCGGGTACGGGCGGCTGCGCGAGCAGGAGCCGGTGGTCCGCGGCAGGTTCGTCGACGGCACTGCGGTGTGGTTCGTGACCCGTTACGACGACGTTCGTGCGGTGCTGCGGGACCCGCGGTTCGTCAACAACCCCTCTCATGTGCCCGGCGAGGGCGGCGCGGATCCGCGCGAGGGGATGATGGAGCTGCTGAAGGTGCCCGAGCACCTGCGGGTCTATCTGCTCGGGTCGATCCTGGACAGCGACCCGCCGGATCACCCCAGGCTGCGCCGCTTGGTGACCCGGGCGTTCGCGGCGCGCCGGATCCTCGGTCTGCGGCCCCGCATCGAGCGGACCACGGACCGGCTACTGGCCCGGCTTCCGCAGTGGGAGCAGGACGGCGCCGTCGATGTGCTGGAGCATTTCTCCTATCCGCTGTCGATCACTGTGATCTGCGAGCTCGTCGGAATCCCGGCGGGCGACCTCGACCAGTGGCGGGAGTGGGGCGGCGACCTGGTGTCCATGCGGCCGGAACGGCTGCGGCACTCCTTTCCCGTGATGATCGAGTACTGCCACGAGCTGGTCGAACTGCGTCGCGCCGCGCTGCGGGACGATCTGCTCAGCGAACTGATCCGGGCTCAGGACCACGACGGCGGGCGACTCAGCGACACCGAGCTGGTCACCATGATCCTCACCCTGGTCCTGGCCGGCCATGAGACTAGCGCGCACCTGATCGGCAACGGCACCGCCGCCCTGCTCACCCACCCTGACCAGCTGGCGCTGCTGCGCGAGAACCCCGCACTGCTGCCGCGCGCGGTGCACGAGCTGATGCGCTGGTGCGGGTCGGTGCAGGTGGCCCGGCTGCGGTACGCCACCGAGGACCTTCAGCTCGCCGGCACACCGATCGCCCGCGGTGACGCCGTCCAACTGGTGCTGGTGTCGGCCAACTTCGATCCTCGGCACTACGCGGACGCGGACCGGCTCGACATCACGCGCCAGGAGGAGGGGCAGGCCGAGAACCATGTCGGTTTCGGCCATGGCATCCACTACTGCCTGGGCGCCACACTGGCCCGCCAGGAGGCCGAGGTGGCGTTCGGCAGGCTGCTGGCGCACTACCCGGACCTCGCGCTCGCGGGTGACCCGGAGCTGGATCGGGTCCGACTCCCGGGCAGTTGGCGGCTGAACTCGCTGCGCCTGCGGCTGCGGCCATGAGGATCCCGGCACAGCACTGAGGGCCCCACGGTGTCTGCCGTGGGGCCCTCAGCCCTGGGGGGTGGCCGGCTGCGGCGCCGATCAGCCGTCCGTTACGGTGATGGCCTGGACGGGGCAGGACAGCGCGGCCTGTGTCACCTGCCGCTGGGACGCCGTCTCGGCCGATCCGGGCACCAACGTGGAGTAGCCGTCGTCGTCCTGGGTGAAGACGTCCGGTGCGGTCAGGGCACACTGCCCGGACCCGATACAGGTGGCGTGGTCGATACGGATCTGCATGACAGGCCGTCTCCGAGTCTCGGGCGGGCGGGCCGTCAGTGGCCGAGCTCGCGCGCGGCGGCACGGTCGAGGGTGAGCAGTATCCATTCCTCGAAGTCCCGGTCGTTCTTCGAGGCTGCCTCGCGCCAGCGCTCCACGCAGTCGCACGGGGCACTGATGCGCGGGAGGCTGGCGCGCGCGGGCGACGCCGTGCGGTTCCCCTTGCGGCTCTCTCGCAGGTGGAGTCTCAGCTCGTTCCTGGACCAGCCGTGCCGCTCGGCCCGGTCCAGCCAGGTGTCGGCCTCCGCGGGAGGCAGAGAGGCGACCTCGGCATGGTGGCCGAAGCTCAGCGTCTCGCGCCGGCGCCAGAGCTCGAAGTGCCGTGCCACCCACGCGTAGTTGCGCAGCGTCTGGTAGTCGAGCCCGGCGGCCTGCACGCCGGTCTGGTAGCGGTCGGCGTAGCGCTCCTGGCCGTAGACGAGCCAGTCGCCCAGACACCAGGCGGAGGAGTCGGCGATCTGGAAGATGTGCAGTCCGGCCTTCTCCCACCGGTCGTAGGAGAGCGTGGCCGGGAGCTTCAGGCCGACCCGGGTGGTCATGATCCGGGCCTGGCCGCCCGCTCTGCGGGGAAGCGCCGCGTCGCCTGCCCTGCGGCCGACCGGTAAGTGACGGTCATTCTGGTCGTGCTTGGCGGTTTCCTGCAATGGCTTTCTCCTGGGATTGAGGCACTGACGCATCTCGCACCGGTCGTCGCTGCTTGAGCCATCAAGCAGCAAGCTGAGAAAAACGGTAGATCACGTCCACAGACGCCGTCAATGAACATTTCAGGCCGGGATATGACCGATTGCTGCGGAAACCTTTTCCAGTGAGACAACTCTCGATCACAGTGCTTTCGGTCGTCCGTCAGGGACCGGCCGCACCGCAGCATCGATGCCGTCGAGGATCACGTCCAGCCCGACCCGGAACGCCTCCAAGGCCTCACGCTCCATGTACGACTCCGCGACCCCCACCTCCCCCTCGGCGCCGGAGACGATCGCGAGGGTCGCCCGCGACTCCAGATCCGCCAGGGCGGGGAAGCGCTCGGCGAAGTCGGGCGCCACCTCGGCGAGGAGAGCGGACCGCTCCGCCCACCACTCCTCGTCGGACACCCCGGTCTCCGGCGCCGCCTGCCGGTGCTCCGCGGCGACCCGGGCCATACCCCGGACGAACTGGAACAACACCGCGATGACGCGCCGGAGCCGCAAAGGGTCCAGGTCCACTTCGCCCAGAATCCGCACCACCGTTTCCAACTGCGCGTACTCGCCCGGCCCGAGCACGGGCCTGGCCTGGGACACCTGCAGCACCCACGGGTGGCGCAGATAGAACGCCCAGACGTCGTCGGCCCAAGCCCTGATCGCCTGGCGCCACCCCGCGCCCGCGTCGTACTCGGTGGGCAGTTCGGCCAGCACCCGGTCGTGCATGAGGTCGACCAGTTCGCTCTTGCTCGGCACATAGGTGTAGAGGGCCATGGCGGTCCGCCGCAGCCGCGCCCCGACGGCCCGCATCGACAGGGCCGCCATTCCCTGCTCGTCGGCCACCGCGACCCCCGCGTCGACAATCGTGTCCACATCAAGTCCGGGCTTGGGCCCGGGCCCCGTCCTGACGTCCGGGGAATCGGCCGACCGCCAGAGCAGAGCCATGGAGCGGCGGGCATCGCCCTGTCCGGCAAAAACAACCACCTTGCAACTCCTTACTACATAAAGTAACCTCACCCGAGGCATCTCTTTACGCCGTAAAGATATCAGGGCGGGAACCGACCCGCCCCCCGGGATGCCCAACGTTCTCGGAAGGTTTTCCATGGCAGAGCTCCCTGTCACGTTCCTCCAGGTCACCGACATCACGCGCCTGACCCCCCGGATGGCCCGCGTGACGTTCGAGGCCGAACATCTCGACGACTCCGTCGGCCGCAGTCCGGACCAGCAGCTCAAGCTCTGCTTCCCCAGGCACGGGCAGCAGGAGCCCGTCCTGCCCGAGCAGTCCGACGACGCCACGAGCTGGTACCAGGCGTTTCTGGCCATTCCGGAGGACGAGCGGCCGTGGATGCGCAGCTTCACCCTCCGCCGACGCGTCCCCGGAACCAGGACCATCGAGATCGACTTCGTCCTGCACGGCGACACCGGCCCGGCCACCAGCTGGGCCGGCTCCGCCCGGCCCGGCGACCGGCTCGGCATGGTCGGCCCGTCGGCTGTCTATGCCCGGCCGGTCTCCCTGACGGACTCGATCGCCGGCGCCGACTGGCTGCTCCTGGCCGGCGACGAGACGGCGCTGCCCGCCATCGCCACCCTGCTGGAGGCGCTGCCCGAGGGAGCCCACGCGGTGGCCTACCTGGAAGTCGCCGACAGCACCGAGCAGCAGACCCTCGAGACCGCGGGCGACGTCACCATCCACTGGCTGTATCGCGACGGCACTCCGGCGGGCCGCAGCGAGGAGCTGACCGACGCCGTCCGCGCGGCCGAGTTCCCGCCGGGCCGCCCCTTCGCCTGGCTGGCCGGCGAGTCGGGCACGGTCCGGGCGCTGCGCCGGCATCTGGTCCACGAACGGGGGCTGGACAAGCGGTCGATCGACTTCAGCGGCTACTGGCGGTTCAAGCTGACCCAGGACGACGCCCCGACCGCCGAGGACATGGCCGAGGCGCAGGAGCGGCTCGCCGAGTACCAGGCCGACGACCACTCCTGACGAGTCGCGGGCGGAGTCCGGCAGCAGTCCTGGCCCCGCCCTGAACCGGCCGGACAGCGGCCGTCCCGAAAGAAGGATCCCATGATCACAGTGCGAGGTCTCGCCCGTCGGTTCACCCTGCGGGGGCGCACCGTCGAAGCCGTCAAAGGCATCGACATCGACGTGGCAGCCGGGGAACTGGTCGGGTTCCTCGGCCCCAACGGGGCCGGCAAGACCACGACCTTACGGATGCTGACCACCCTCCTGCGCCCCACCGGCGGAACCGGCACCGTGGCCGGCTGCGACCTGCTGACGGACCCTCAGGGCGTACGGCGCAGGATCGGTTACGTCGCTCAGGGCGGCTCCACCTGGCCGGAGTCCAAGGTTGCCGAGGAGATCGAACTACAGGCCCGGCTGTACGGCCTGTCACGGGCCGAGGCGCGGCGGCGCGGGGCAGCGCTCGCGGAGCGGCTCGACCTGGCCGGGCTGGACCAGCGCCCCGCCAAGACACTCTCGGGCGGTCAACGCCGCCGGCTCGACATCGCGCTCGGGCTGGTCCACGAGCCGGCGCTGGTCTTCCTGGACGAGCCCACCACCGGGCTGGATCCGCAGAGCCGGGCCAATCTGTGGGACCACGTCCGCCGGATGCGCGCCGAGCAGGGCATGACCGTCTTCCTCACCACCCACTACCTGGACGAGGCGGACGCGCTGTGCGACCGGATCCTCGTCACCGACCACGGCACCATCGTCGCCGCGGGAACCCCCGACGAGCTCAAGGCCCGCGTCGCCGGCGACGCGGTCACCGTCGAGGTCGCCGCCGACCAGGCCGCCGAGGCCGCTGAACTCGCCGGACGGCTGCCCGGCGCGCACGAGGTGACCGTCGTCGCCGATACGGTGCGCTTCCGGGTGCCGCGCGGCGACGCGGCCCTGCCGCAGCTGCTGCGCTCCCTCGACGGCCACGGGATCACCATGGCCTCGGTAAAGGTCAGCCGCCCCACCCTCGACGACGTGTTCCTCAGCCTGACCGGGCGCTCCCTGCGCGACGGCGAGGCCGCGCCCGAGACGAGGGAGATCGCTCATGCTGCGTGACACCCGGCTGATCTTCCTGCGGGACATGAGGCTGTCGCTGCGCAGTCCGACCTGGCTGGTCATCGGGATCATGCAGCCGCTGCTGTACCTGTTCCTCTTCGGACCGCTCATGGTCACCGTGGTCGACCACACGCCCGGCTTCCCGCCCGGCGACGCCTGGGAGGTGCTCACCCCCGCGCTCATCGTGCAGACGGCACTGTTCAGCGGATCCTTCGCCGGGGTCGGACTGCTCACCGAGTACCGGGTCGGCGTCGTCGACCGCTTCCGCGGCACCCCGGCCAGCCGGTCCGCCCTGCTGTTCGGCAAAGTCCTCGCCCAGGCCGTGCAGGCCACGGCGCAGTCCGCGCTGATCGTGCTGGTGACCCTCTCGGTCTTCGGCCTCGATGCCCCGGTGTCCGGCATGCTGCTGAGCCTCGCGATCGCCGCGGTCCTGGCCATCACGCTGTCCTCGGGGTCGTACGCGCTGGCGATGGTCCTCAAGAGCGAGGCCGCGTTCCCCTCGCTGATGAACGCCGTGCTCCTGCCGTTGCTCCTGCTGTCCGGTGTGCTGCTGCCGGTCAGCCGGCAACTGGCCCCGGGCTGGCTGTACCACCTGGCCCGCGTCAACCCGCTGACCCATGTGGTCGACGCCGAACGCGCCGCGTTCCGGGGGGACCTGAGTTCGACGGGGCTGCTGACCGGCTCCCTCGTGCTGCTGCTCATGGCCGTACTCGCCCTGCTGTGGGGCACACGGACGTTCCAGAAGGAGAACGCCTGACGGCGCCGCTCGCCGTCCACCCGAGACCGGGCTCCCCCTCATCCCCCGGAGGGGGAGCCCGCCCGCACCACCGAGGAGCACATGTGAGTACCGACGTCATCAGGGTGACCGGGGCCAGGGAGAACAACCTCAAGAACATCTCGCTGCAGATCCCGAAACGGCAACTGACCGTGTTCACCGGCGTGTCCGGGTCGGGCAAGTCCTCGCTGGTGTTCGACACCGTCGCGGCCGAGGCCCAGCGGCAGCTCAACGAGACCTTCACGGCGTTCGTCCGCACCTTCCTGCCCGACCACGGGCGTCCGGACATGGACGCCATCGAGAACATCTCCGCCGCGGTGGTCATCGACCAGAAGCGCCTGGGCGGCAACCCGCGCTCCACGGTGGGCACCGTCACCGACGTCAGCCCGCTGCTGCGACTGCTGTTCTCCCGCGCCGGAGATCCCGCCGGTCTCCCGCCGAGCACGTTCTCCTTCAACGCCCCGCAAGGCATGTGCCCGGCCTGCGAGGGCCTCGGCACGGTCGTACGGCTCGACCTCGACGCGTTCGTGGACCGCGGGAAGTCCCTCAACCAGGGCGCCCTGCTGCATCCCGACTTCTCCACCGACAGCTGGTACTGGCTGAGTTACGTGGAGTCCGGCCTCTTCGACAACGACAAACCGCTGGCCGACTTCACCGAGCGGGAGTGGCAGCTGCTGCTCCACGGCGAGCTGGCGGACAAGCTCCGTCTGGTCTGGCAGGGCAACACGCTGAACGTCAAGTACGAGGGTCTGGCGGACAAGTTCACCCGGCTCTACATCAGGAAGGAGGACATGTCCGAGCGCAGCCACGAGGTCTTCCGGCGGTTCGTCCGCTCGGGTCCCTGCCCGGACTGCGACGGCACCCGACTCGCGGCCGTCGCCCGTGAGGTCAGGATCGCCGGCCACCACATCGCGGAACTCACCGCCATGGAGGCCGGGCGCCTCGCGACACTCCTCGCCGATCTCGACCTGCCCGAGGTGAAGCCGGTGCTGGACGATCTCATCGCCCGCCTGCGGCACCTCGCCCGCATCGGCCTCGGCTACCTCAGCCTGGACCGGGAGACGCGCACGCTCTCGGGCGGCGAGTCACAACGGATCAAGATGGTCCGTCACCTCTCCAGCAGCCTGACGGACATGCTGTACGTGTTCGACGAGCCGAGCGTCGGCCTGCACGCAAGGGACGTCCACCGGCTGAAGGAACTCCTTCTCGCGCTGCGGGACAAGGGCAACACCGTGCTGGTGGTCGAGCACGATCCGGACGTCATGGCCATCGCGGACCATGTGGTCGACATGGGCCCGAAGGCCGGAACGCTGGGCGGAGATGTGGTCTTCGAGGGCAGCTTCGCCGGCCTCGTCGAAGCCGACACCCTCACCGGCCGTCACCTGCGGCGCCGACTGCCGCTGAAGGCCGCGCCCCGCCGCCCCACCGGGACCCTCACGGTGACCGGCGCGAACGACCACAACCTGAAGGACGTGACGGTCGGCTTCCCCACCGGCGTCCTGACCGTGGTCACGGGCGTCGCCGGATCGGGCAAGAGCACACTGGTCAACGACGCGTTCCTGAGCCGGCACCCGGACGCCGTCGTGATCGACCAGTCCCCGGTGACGGGAAGCCGGCGGTCCAGCACCGCCACCTACACCGGCCTGCTGGACCCGATCCGCAAGCTGTTCGCCAAGGCCAACGGGGTCAGCGCCGCCCTGTTCAGCGCCAACTCCAAGGGCGCCTGCTCGAACTGCCAGGGGCTCGGCGTGCTCTACACCGACCTGGCGTTCATGGAGACGCTCAAGTCCGTGTGCGAGGCCTGCGGGGGCCGCCGCTTCTCGGCGGAGGTCCTCGGCCACCGGCTGCGGGGCCGGTCGATCAGCGACGTCCTGGAAATGACGGCGGCCGAGGCAGCGGACTTCTTCACCGAGCCCAGGCTGCGCCCTGCCCTGCACGCCCTGAACGACGTAGGGCTGGACTATCTGCGCCTCGGCCAGCCGTTGAGCACGCTCTCCGGCGGCGAGTGCCAGCGCCTCAAGCTGGCGACCGACCTGCACCGCG
Organism: Streptomyces herbicida; assembly: GCF_032656585.1. Classification (NCBI taxonomy): domain Bacteria; kingdom Bacillati; phylum Actinomycetota; class Actinomycetes; order Kitasatosporales; family Streptomycetaceae; genus Streptomyces; species Streptomyces herbicida. The sequence continues at coordinate 301,381 of NZ_JAUYWJ010000014.1, read as the reverse complement.
TCGGTAGCGTCTACGTGATGGACGAACCCACCACCGGGCTGCACATGTCGGACACCCACCGGCTCCTCGGCATCGTCGAGCGCCTCGTCGACCAGGGCAACACCGTCATCGTCATCGAGCACAACCTCGACGTCGTCAAGAGCGCCGACTGGATCATCGACCTCGGCCCCGAGGGAGGAAGCGGCGGCGGGCGCGTCCTGTTCGAGGGCACCCCGGCCGACCTCCAGAAGTCCACCGGTTCCCACACGGCCGAATACCTGCGCAGGGACCTCTCGGCCGCCTGACGCAGGCCGTTGCCAGAGGTGTGGTTCCTGTGTGCTGTTGACGGGAGGGCGGGACATAAAGGGCGGGACGTAAATCGGTGGGGTGATCCCGCTACCTCTGCCACGATCGGCAGATGGGTGCATTGGATGCAGTGGCCGGCAGGGTTTCCAGCGGAGTGACCGTGAGGTTTCGGCCCAGCGGCTCCTCGATGGTCCCCTTGATACGCAGTCGCCAGCAGGTGGTCGTCGCTCCCGTCGACCCGTCAAAGCTGGAGGTCGGAGACATCGTCCTCGCCCGTGTCGCCGGAACGGTGTACTTGCACTTGGTGTCGTCCGTGGATCCGGTCGGAAAGCGGCTGCAGATCAGCAATAACCGGGGTCTCATCAACGGCTGGACCAGCCATGATCGTGTCTTCGGTATCTGCGTGTCGGTCGACGGTGTCCTCCGGGCAGGTGTCGCAGACAAGACTCTTGACCAGGCGGCAGTCCGTGAGAGCAATGAGCGGACTGCGTGAGTCGGTCGTGATGTGGCGCTCCAGCGGCGTCCGGCCTCGACGAGTTGCGCCCGCCGGCTCGAGATCCGTACCACGATCGTGCAGCCACCAACGTCGAGTTCGCCTCCACACCGCCCGCCTCGCCTACCACTACGTTCCGACGGCAAACCAACCTTCCATGTCCGGGCCCGGCGGTATGTAGCCGAGGGCCGCAGGCGGGGCGGGGATGGCCCCCGGAAAAACGTGCGTGCGTACGGGTCCTCAGCCGTGCCAGGATGCCGTCGGGAAGCGAGGTCTCGTGGACGAGTTGGGGCGATTCCGCCTGGCGCTGGCCGCGTGGGCGGCCGGCGGAGCGGAGGCCGGTGGGGCCGCCGCGGCGGCGCGGGAGCTGGCCGGCGGTGGTGTGCGGACCATCGTGCTCGTCGAGGGCGGCAGTGATCAGGTCGCGCTCGAGGTGCTGGCCACGCGCTACGGCCGCGACCTCGGTGCAGAGGGTGTCGCGGTGGTATCGCTCGGAGGTGCGACCAACATCGGGCGTTTCCTGGACGTGTGCGGTCCTCCAGGGCTCGGCCTCCCGCTGGCAGGTCTCTGCGACATCGGCGAGGAGCGGCATTTCCGACGTCATCTTGAGCGGGTCGGGCTCGGGTCCGGTCTCACGCACACCGAACTGGAGACACTCGGGTTCCATGTGTGCGTCGCCGACCTGGAGGACGAGCTGATCCGCGCTGTCGGGGCCGAGGGCGTGCAGCAGGTGATCGAGGCCCAGGGCGAGATGCGCCCGTTCCACACCTTCCAGGGCCAGCCCGCACAGCGGGAACGGCCCGTGGAACACCAGTTGCGACGTTTCATGGGCACGCACAGCGGTCGCAAGGCGCTCTACGCGCAGGCGCTGGTAGCGCACTTGGACCTCGAGCGCGTTCCCCGGCCGCTGGAGCGCCTCCTCACGCACGTCTGACGCGGCTGACGCCAACACCGTCGCCGTGCCGGCGCAATGTATCCCCCCGATGACCGGCCGACTCCGCGCTGCATCAGCCGACAGAGGCGTGAGCAGGTCTGCCTTGATCTTCCGCGCACGCCGCTCGGAGGCGTGCCGGCGAAAGCTGCCGCCCGGCACTGCCTGGATCAGTGTCTACGCATCAGCGACACGGGGAAGCGCGGTCCGGGCAGCGACGCGCGTGAGGCCTCGGGGTCCTGGTCGAGCACCGGACCGCCGAGGTGGTGGTGCAGGTCGATGTGACGGAACTGGTGTACCGCGCCTGCCTGGCGCAGTACACCGCGTCGTTCGTGGGCATCTGTGAGGAAGGCTGTCAGGTCCCGGGGAAGGCGTCGGCGCATCGCCAAGTAGTGACGCGCGAGTGTGTAGTACCACCAGGCGTTATGGCTGAGCGCCGCCGCGAGGCCGATGGTGATTCCGTAGGCGAGGCCGCGGTCGAGAATGTGGGGCGGACCCATCCGGATCGTCCCACTGCCCGTGGTTCCACGGGTCAGACCATAAGGGATCCCCTCGTGTACGGCGTACCCGATGCCGTAACAGAGCAGGAACACGCCGCCGACGGCCAAGCCGATGGCGACCCACAGCCTGCAGAACGTTGTGCGGTCCTGCTCCAGGAGGGCGCTCGGCCCGACCGCGGTGGCGAGGTCGGCCGGTCTGCCCTTCAGACCGTGGACGAGCCCAACGGCGAGACCGAACGCGCAGGCGAAGGACAGCATCGTGGCGAACGTGTAGGAGGGAACACCCGTGAGGAGGGACTGGAGCCTGAGGACGGCGCAATGGGTGATGCCGATCGCCGAGCCGCTGGCGAGACCGACGGTGAACCCTCGCCAGTCCCAGGCCCACACAGTGCGTACGGTCGGCGCGGCGCCCGGGCGGCGCGCCGCCAGGCTCCTCGCCCGGGCGCCGATGGCCCCGCCGGCCAGGCCGTAGACGACGCCGTTGCCGAGGGCACCAATGGCTGCGGCCGCTGGGCCGTAACCGGGCCGGAAGGCGAACCACAGGGCGGCGCCGGCAGCGAAGCCGAGGATGCACATGCGCCAGTCCCAGGCCCACGCCGTTCCCGTGTCCCGGGCGCCGCGGGGTCCGTCCGTGAGTCTGCTGGACAGCGCACCGACGATCCCGCCTGCGAAACCATACGCGAGCCCGTTGGCGATTGTGATCGTAAGCACCCCGGGCTGTCCGGAAGCCAGGGCATTCGTCATCCCTTCGGCGAGACCTCCGGTCAGGCCTGCAACGATGCCGCAGCCGATACCGCCCGCGATGCCCCCGGCAAGGCCACCGACGACCGCGGCAGGCGGGCCCGTAAGCCACCCGGAGTCCAGGCCGGCGAGCAGCGCGGTGAGCCTGCCGACCCCGGCGGTGGCGACCCAGGCCACGCCACCGAGCACAACCGCCGTCACGACCTGGACGGTACGCGGCGGCAGCGCCCGGTGCAGCTGCCACCAGGCCAGGTCGGTGGTGCCGCCCGCAGTCTGCCGCAGGTGCCGTGCCAGATACCGCAGGGCGTCCTCGGCCTGACAGGCGGACCACCGGCAGGGATATCGCGGATGCGGCCGGTACGCGGCGGGCACGAATGCATCGAACAGGTGCTCCCGGATCGCGACGGGGTCGGGAAAGCGGGCCGGATCGCACAAGTCCGCGGGCGCGGGCAGAGCGGCGGCTTGTTCCCCCGGTCGAGGGTTGTACACCGTCCTGGCCAGGAAGAGCATCAGTGGAGTGGTCAGCGTCCGGGCCACAGGTGCGTCGGTGCCCAGCAGTCGGACCACCGGCTCCCACCGGGCAGCCGCCACCGTCTCCCCTCCCCCGGCGTCCCTGCTCAAGTACTCGGCGATGTCCGCCGGGTCCAGCGGCCGCAGTTCCACGGCAGCGGCACCGGAGAGCTTGACCGGGACGCCGCAGGCCGGGCCCAGCGTTTCCTCGTACTCCGTCACCCTGCTGGACAGCACCACAGGCTGGCCCAGCGGCAGGGCCGCATTGATCGAGTCCAGCGCCGCGCCGCGGAACCCTTCGGGAATCTCGTCGAACCCGTCCAGGATCGGCAGGATCAAGCGGTGCTCGAGCAGCGCGCGGGCATGCCCGACCTGCCCCGCATGCCCCGCCTGCGGGTCACCGAGACCGGTGTAGTCACGCGCAAGCCGTGCCACCATCCACTCTTCCAGCGATGCCTCCCCCGGGTTCCACGAGGCCAGCGGAAAGAGCACCGGCACGGCGCCGCCCGCTTCGCGCTCGGCGACAAGGGACAGCAGCAGGCGGATCAGCAGCATCGTCTTCCCGCTCCCGGGACCGCCAAGGAGCACGAGCCGGCGAGTCGGCACCCGTCGCAGGAACACCTCGGCGATCTCCCCGCCGGCGCCGGTCAGTTCGGCCGGCCCGACAGCCCAACCGTCGGGATCCGACGCACCGCCCGACGGCCAGTTCTCAGCCATCTCCCGCAGCAGCGGCCACGACTCGGCGAACCGCTCATCGGCTGGCTGCCATGCCACCGCAAGCGGATACGGGTCGTTCAGGCGACGAACACAGGCTTCGGCATCCCATTGACCGCGCACGGCAACCGCCAGACGATCGGCAATCTCGGCCACACCGAGCCTGCGATCCTCGCCCCCCTCCCGCCGATCGGCACGGAACGCCGCCCACGACAGATAAAGGCCGCCCACCGACGGAAGGAGTGCCACCACCGTCTGGGCCACTGGCAGGCCGAACCGCAAGGTCACCCACACGGCCCCTGCCATGCCGCCGACCGACAGCACCAGATAGAGCACACCAACCCGTCGTGCCCGCACAGCAGCGCCCATGACCGGATTCTCCACCCGCAGGCCCAGAAGTCCGCGGGAGGAACAGCACTACTCCCCCGCATGAGTGACAGGAAGCCGGCTGCCCGTAACCGTGAACCGGCCTGACCCAACGTCACGCGCTCATCCAGGGCTCGCCGTTCAGGACGACAGCCTCCGCGCAACGACCGACGAAGAAGCGGCTGGAGGACGGTGTCGGCCAGCCGCCGTACGTTGCGCCGGGCTCGCCGGTGACCGGCTGCGCGCACAACCGGCTGCCGCTGTAAGGAATAGGAGTCGGCCGCGGTCAGAGAGTGAGTAGCAGGACGAGCAACACCACCAACGTGCCCGCTGTGAACACCGACCCCAACACGGTGAAGACCAGGTCGACCGTCACTGCGTCCCAGCCCTGGATCGCAAACCGGCGGGGATCTTCCGGATCGTATTGGACCACGACAAAGGCCCCCACTCCGAAGCCGCCTCCGACAACGCCGCGGCCAAACCTGGACGAGTACTCGCACTCGCGGCCGTCCCGAGTCGTCCAGGCTGCGACCGGGTGGTAAAAGGTGGCGCCTTCGTCGTCTCGCCTGACATCGTGACGGACGATCCGACCCTCTGCGGTGACACCTGTGCGACGCAGCGCGCGGGCGCGGCGGAGTCCGTACACACCGAAGCCGAGGAAGACCGCGCCAATCGTCAGCGGGATGAGCGAGAAGAGCCATTCACGTTCCATGTCTTGTGCGACGCGTTCGTGAAGGTGTCGGTTGCCAGTAGGGCGGCTGCGACAACGTGAAAGTCCGGTGAGCCCGCTCGGCCTTCGGCACTACCGGACACCCTGAGTCTTCGCCCTCCCCCACATGCCACACGAGGTCCCCTCAGCCGCACCATCCCGTGGGGATCACGCGCATTCGCATCACCGTCGCCGCCACCACCGTCGCGCTCGCCGTCACGCTCGTCGGCTGCACCAGCGAAGAGCGAAGGCAGCCGACATCCCGGCCAAGCCCGAAGCCGTCGGGCGGGCGCAACTCGTCAGGGCCCTCAGCGCCATCGAATCCGCCCTCGTCGCCGACGAGGACAAGGCCTCCGCGCCTGCTCCGCCGCGCCCTTGGCGGGAGCCCTCGGTACCGCCCGGCCGACGCGGCAAGGGCCGTCAGGAACGGGTGTGTTCGGCGCTGCCCCCGCTGGTGGTCGAGGTTGCGGAGGAGAAGGGTCTCCTGATCCGGGTGCGGGCACGGACGCCGGGGCCCGATGCCATGTCCTGGAAAACTCGCTCGTGGCCCGCCCCGCCGAAGCGCCGCAGCACCTCCAACAGTTCGTGCCGCCTCGGACGGCGTCAGCAACGCCAGACGGCTCCGGCGGTCGTGAAGTGCGCGCAGAGTTTCGCACCGACCTGTAGCGAAACGGCGGTTACCGCCGGTACAGTCCGGCGCGACTCGCTGCAGTTCTCCTGTGAGGACCTCATATGGGCGCAGAAACTTCCGCTTTGACTCACCCCTCGCGAAGATTCCAAGGCATCCTGGCCGCCCTGCTGATGGCAACGGCCCTGGCGCTTGATCCGGCGCCTTCCCATGCCGCCTCGGGTTTCGACGACACGGCGCTGGACGGGGTTGCCGTCTCGGGCCTGCACAACGCCTACGATCCCGCCAAGTCCAACCGGCTGACCAAAGAACTCGACAAGGGCGCCCATCTGCTGGAGATCGATGTTTACACCACCTACGGTGGCAGCGGTGGATGGGTCGTCAGCCACTCCGACCCACTGTCCAACGAGAACAACTGCACCTACACCACCGGTTCCGGCATCTTCAAGACCACATGGCGCAACGGCAGTCTGCGGACCTGCTTGGACAACCTCAGCGACTGGAGCCACAGCCACCCGGACCATGACCCGATCTATGTCAAGCTGGAGCTGAAGTGGGGGTTCCGCAGCACGGCGGGCATGGGACCGGCCGACCTCGACCACCTCATCAAGAACCACATCGGCGCGGAGAACATCTTCAAACCGGCCGACATGGTGGGCAAGAAGTATCCGGACCTCGATACCGCCGCGAAGGCCGGGGCCTGGCCCACATGGCGGGAGCTGCGGGGGAAGTTCGTCTTCTATCCGATCACCGGCACCATCGAGAACCGGCTCGCCGACTATGACCTCGACAACCTTTCCACGGCCGAGGAGTACGCGCGGCGCATCCGCGATCTGGCGGCAGCGGGCAGCCTCGACCAGGCCATGATGTGGCCCGACACGCATCCCACGTCCGGCGGCGGCGATCCCCGAGAAGTCTACGACCCCTCACTACGCCCCTGGTTCGTCCTCTTCGACGACCAGGCCGCCGACTGGCTCAGCGGGACGTATGACCTGTCCTGGTACTGCGCCAACCACTACCTCACCGTCGCAACCGCGGCCGAGTCGCTGGCTCCGGCCCTGGACGCGACCAACCCGGACCCGGACGCGGCGACCGAGCGAGTCCGCCACATTGCCCAGGACGGCCGGGCCAGCGTCACGACGTTCGACTGGATGAATACGCCCGGGGCCTTCGCAGTCCAGGCCCGCGGCTGCTCCCACAGCCCGTGATCCGACCCCTTGTTGACAGGTGCCTACCGGTCGGGGGGCCTCCGTGTGACGCAAGTGCCGATCCTTCATCGCGCGGAGGCCCTCGCTCGGGGTGGTCTTGCGGCATGCCGTCGGCAATCGTTGTGCGCCCCTGCTCGACCTGTTGATCCTGAGAAGCGGCACTCAGAGCATTGAGAAGAATCCTTTGCATCGATGTCTGTCTCCCGATGTGTTCCACAACGACTCGACCTCGACTGGGACGCGTACCCGGGGCAGCTCATGACCCGTCGGGAGTGGCACTTCTGGCGGGATCGAGCCTGAGGCTCACCGGGCGTCGGGATTCTTCGACAGCAAGATGCCGAAGCGGAACAGACCCGGCGTGGCAGTGGGGCGCGGGTTCGAGCTCGCATTGCCGCCGTCGGCACGCTGTCGGCACGAAACTTCGGAGATTATTCGGCGAATTGTTGGTGGAGGGCGGGAAGGAAAGCAGCCAAGTGGGCCATCTCCTGGGCGCAGTGGACCAGCAGGCCGGCGGCGTCCGTGGCCGTCATGGAGGCGGCCCGCCCGATGAAGGAGGGCAGGGGACGCGCGAAGGCGCTGATGCGGGTGCGGGGTACGGCATGCCGACCGCCGATCCAAAAGCGCGAGCGCATTTCTGAGCCGTCCTCGGTTCGGCGGACGTGATGCAAGAGGTACCCCACATCAAGGGGGTGCTCCGACAGCCCGACCCGAGCACAGACTGCCGTTGCCTCCCTCGGGTCGGCCAGCCTGGTCTCCTCCAGGCCCAGCACCGAGGGGGACAGGAAGCTGATGGCGGCGCGGGTGAGCCGTGAGCCCAGGTATTCGTCGACGTAGGAGGTTCGCCCCACATAGGCCCGCGGCCCGGTGTGGACGTCGTCGTCCGCCCACTGGGCGAAGAGGTGCGCTCGGGGGTGCCAGAGTTTGTACTTGCGGCTGTCGTCGCCGTGCCAGGAGAACCACCAGTCCCACATCGACGGCGTGACTTCCGGCATGGGGGTGTGCACCGCCAGCCGCATCGAGCCGTCGGGCAGGAGCGCGTAGCCGGTCTCGGTGGGTTCCCTGTCGGACTCGAGCAGCGAACCGACGTCTTCCAGCGCGGTGAGCAGAGGACCGGCCTGTGGACCGGCATCGAGCGCCGCCACCACGTGTGGTGCCAGGGGGGCCATCGTCGGCCGGAAGTATTCGGCGAAGGGTGCACGGGTGTCGCTGCTGCGATACCCGAGGTACGGGGTGCCATGCCGCTGCGGGCGTCGGGGGTTCATGGGCGGCCCATCCAGGAGTGGAAGCGGTTGTCGGGGTCGTAGTCGGCACGGGCCCGGTCAAGGCGGAGCATCGCGGTGTCGCTGGCGAACCGTGCGGGGCGTTGGCCGAGGTTCTCGTCGGCGAGCTGAATACCCGAGGCATGCGGAGCCATTGCCGCCATGTGGGACCGGGCCCAGTCGGCGTAGCGGCCGTCGTCCGCGGCGTCGGACCAGACGCCGTAGAGCGCGATATAGGTGTTGTCCTCCACCGAATAGGCCATGTCCTGGCGCCGCGGCGAAGGCCCCCAGTTGAGCCACAGGACATGTGAGGGCGCCGGTGGCAGGGTGTCGGCGATGCTCTTCAGGCCGGGCAGGAGGTCGTCGACCGGGGCCGAGGTCCACATGTTGTCGGTGGCGTACCGGTGCTCGTCGGGGTAGGCGTGCATGACGGCGTCGTACCAGTCGGGCAACTGGGCTGGTGCGTAGGGTACGGCGATGAGCGCCCTGTCGCGGACGGGGCAGGTTTCCAGAAGGGCCAGCGCGGCGCGGGCCTCCTCCTCGGAGTCGGCGAACACCGGTGAGGCGATGACGATGGCGGGACGGTCGATGCCGAGGGCTGCGAAGCTCGCCGACATCAGAATCTGCATCTCCACCCTGCGGTCGACGTCCGGGCCGATGGCGTGGGCCCACCGGTAGACGTCCTCCAGGAGCTCGATCGGGTAGGCGTAGAGGCTGAATCCGCAGACCGCGGGCCGCTCGTAGACGCGCACGTGGAAGCGGGTGACGACGCCGAAGAAGCCGGGCCCTGCGCCACGAGCGGCCCAGAACAGCTCGGAGTTGTTCTCGGCGTCGGCGTGCACGATCGCGCCGTCGGCGGTGACGACGTCGATCCCCAGCACGCTCTCGCAGGCCGGCCCGAGTACGCGGCCGTTCCAGCCGTAGCCTCCTTGCAGCAGGTAGCCGCCCACGGCCACGCCCCTGCAGTGCCCCGCGGGGAAGAACAGATCCTCGGCGGCAAGGGCCGCACACATTTCGTGGCCCTTTCTGCCCGGTCCCACGGTGGCGGTCATCGACACGCGGTCGACTTCCAGCCGGTCAAGCCCGGAGACGTCGAGCAGGAGGCCGCCGTCGCGTACATGGTTCGCCGCCCAGCTGTGGCCTCCGGAGCGCACACCGATACGCATGCCGTGGGCCCCGGCATGGCGCACGGCCGCCTGCACGTCCGCCACCGAGGTGGCCTGCACGACGAGGTCGGGATAGCGGTCAGGGACACGGGCGTTCCAGACGGTGGCCCGTCGGGCCTCCTCGTATCCGGGCTCGCCCCGTCCGAACCACCTTCCGGTCGGATCCATCCGCCACTCCTTTGCTTCTGATCCGCAATACGGATCACAGGATCTGTATGGTGGATCGGAACTATACTGCGGGCATGTCATCGCCACCAGAGGCCGGCCGGTCCGGCATCCAGGTCATCCGTCGTGCCGCGCGGATTCTCGACGCGGTCGGCGCCCACAACGGAGCCATGCGGCTCGCCGACCTGGACGACGAGGTGCAACTGGCCAAGACCACAACCCACCGCATCGTCAGCGCACTCGCTGAGGAAAGGCTGTTGAGGATCGATCCCGATGGCCGGGTGTGGCTCGGGAGCGCCCTCTGCGCGCTGGCGGGCACAGCCGCCTCGGGACTGGTCGAGCAGTTGCGGCCCGTGCTCGTGGAACTGCAGCGGCAGGTCGACGAGACCGTGGACCTGTCGGTGCTGGAAAGCGATGCCGTCCGGTTCGTCGACCAGGTGCAGAGCACACAGGTACTGCGGGTGGTATCCGCGGTCGGCGCCGCTTTCCCACTGCACTGCACCGCCAACGGCAAGGCCTTCCTCGCGGCCCTCCCCCGCGAGACGGTCGACCGACTGCTCGCTCGGGCGATGGAGCGGTTCACCCCGACCACGGTCACGTCCAAGGCGGACCTGCTGGAGGAGTTGGCGAGGATCCGAACGACAGGCGTTGCATTCGACCGCGAGGAGCACACCGTCGGCATTGCGGCCGTCGGTGCCGTCGTCACCCGTGACGGCGCTCCGGTCGCCGCAATCTCCATTCCGGTCCCCGCCGAGCGTTTCGCTGCACGTGAGGCCCAGCTCGTACGCCATCTGCGCACAGCCTGCGAGTCCGCCTCCACGTGAGTGGCCGGCAGCGCTCCTCGGGCGGCATGCGCGGCCACCGGAGCCGGCGCTCCCCGCCCGGGACACCCGCCACCGCGTTCACCGCCGACGGTGTCATCCTCGCCAACCGCACGGCCGCGCCTGGGCACGCTGCCGACCGGTGACTGGGGCGGCTTCCCTGTGACGGGGTCAGAAACACTCACTGGAGACGAGAAGACGTGAATGTGTATGAGGCCGTGGACAGTCGCCGGGCCGTACGGGCGTTCAGCGAGGAGCCGGTGTCCGAAGAGATCCTCGAACGAGTGCTGGCCGCAGCGACGCGCGCCCCGTCGAGCGGGAACCTCCAGCCGTGGCATGTGTACGTCGTGGCCGGCGAGCCCTTGGCCGACCTGAAGCGGCGCGCGACGGCCAGGGCGCTGGCGGGAGACCCGGGTGATGAGCGGGAGTATCCGATGTACCCGGCCGAACTGACCTCGCCGTATTTGGACCGCTTTTCCGCCGCGGCCGCCCAGCGGTACCAAGCACTGGGAATCGAGCGCGACGACCTCGACAGGCCCAAGAAGATCGCCGCCTTGAACTCGGAGGCGTTCGGGGCACCGGTCGTACTGTTCTGCTACCTCGACCGGACGATGGGGCCCGGACAGTGGGGGGATGCGGGGATGTACTTGCAGACGGTCATGCTGCTGCTGAGGGCAGAAGGGTTGCACAGCTGCCCCCAGGTGATGTGGATGATGTATCGCCGCACTGTCAGCCGGACAGTAGGAGCCGATGACGGGCTCGTTCTGTTCTGCGGTGTCGCGGTGGGCTTCGAGAAGGAAGGCGTGCCACGGCTGCGCACCGGACGGGCGGATATGACAGAAACAGTGAGCTTCATCGGAGTGTGACCGCTGGCCGGTCAAGGCCCACAGGCAAATCCCCATTGCTGCAACGGTGTTTGCCGTGACTGCGACGATGTCGCGCCCTCACCGTCCCCGATCCGGCGGTGCGCACCGAGTTTTGGGACACCCTTTACGCGACGCATGCAACTGCGCCCCCCTCCCCCACTGTCTGACAGGAAGTCGGGCCCGTCAGGGCCGAAGAACGAGAGAGCGGGGCACGGCGTGGGACGGCGCAACGGCAGCATAGGGATCGCACTGGTCACGGGTGCGATGCTGGTGGGCGCGACTGCCTGTGGCGCGGGCGGCAGTGACAAGGCGAGCGGGGGCGACGCAAAGGGCTCGGGCAAGCCGAGTGCGAGCGCCTCGCCGTCACCGACGAAGCCCGCGGGCCCGCCGATGCTGCTGGAGACGATCACCCCGCAGACGGGAACCACGGTCGGCGTGGCCATGCCGATCTCGGTGGTCTTCACGAACCCGGTGGCGGCAAAGGCGCGGGCCACGGTGGAGAAGCACATGAAGGTGAGCACCTCGCAGCCGGTGGCCGGCGCCTGGCACTGGTTCGGCGACAAGCGCGCCGACTGGCGACCGAAGGCCTACTGGCCCTCCGGCACGACGGTGAAGATCGACGCTGACATGAAGGGCGTCAGCAACGGCAACGGACGCTACGGCGTGCGCGCCTACACGCACACCTTCAAGGTCGGCGACGACGTGCGCGCGGATGTCTCGGTGACCGGCCACACCATGAAGGTGACCCGCAACGGCAAGTTGGTGCGCACCCTGTCGATCAATGCGGGCAGCCCTCAGTATCCGACGTGGAACGGCACGATGGCCGTCATCGACAAGCAGGAGAAGGTTCACATGACCTCCTGCAGCGTCGGCATCAGCTGTGACAAGGGCAGCCCCAACTACTACGACCTGACGCTGCCCTGGGATGTCCACCTGACCCAGTCCGGCACGTACGTGCACTATTCGACCGGCGACCCCAATCCGGGCAGCGGCAGCGCCCGCGGCTCGCACGGCTGCGTCCACCTGTCCATGTCGGACGCCAAGTGGTTCTACAGCCAGGTCAAGCAGGGCGACCCCGTCACCATCACCGGCTCGTCCCGTGCCAAGGCCTCGGCCGACAACGGCTACGCCGACTTCAACCTGGGATGGGACCAGTGGCTCGCCGGCAGCGGGTCCGGGGAGGGCACGACCGCGACGCTGTGAGGCGCGGCGGTGGCGGCGCCAGTCAGCACTCGATGATGTTGACCGCGACGCCACCGTCGTACGCATCCTTCGGGCCGATCGGAAACGGCCGGCCCTCCGGCACACTTCACTCGTCCAAAAGCCGATCGGGGTCAGCGCACCGGGCCACGGCCCTCCACGAGCACCGTCGTCTCGCGTGGCCACGCCTGCTCCCGGCGAGTGAAGTGCGCTCGCCGTCCCGTGATCGACATGGCGCCGGACAATATCCGCGGACGGTTCAACAGCACGTAGATGAAGCGGACGGTTGCCGGGCGCTGGTCGGCCGGTGGTCGGACGGCTGCGTGGGGATCCGCTCGCGGAGCGGTGGCGACCGACGGCCGGCGTTTCTCGAGATCGCCCTGATCGTGTGGGAGCACGACCGGCTCCCCTTCGAGCGGCTTCAGCGACGCCTGCATCGGCGATCCGAGGTCACTGCCGCAGCAAGCCCCAGGAGTGGATGGACGCCATCGACTTCACCGGCGTCGGGGCAGCCACGGCCCGCGTCGCCGCGGAGTTCCACGACTGGGCCCCGGAACTCACCGCTCTGATCACGGACGGCGAGACCGCCCCGGTCCCGCGCACCATCAACGCCCTGCCGATCGAACACCGTGGGACCGCGTCGCAGGCGTGACGCTGCTCGGCGACGCCGCCCACCTGATGCCCCGTCCGGCGAAGTAGCCATTCTCGCCATGTATGACGGCGCCGAACTCGGCAACGCCCTCGCCGCGAACCCGACGACATCGAGGCCGCGCGGACAACAGGCCGGGTGGACCACAGCTGCTCCGGCGCGGGCCCATCCGTGAGCCGCCTACGCCCCGAGTCCCTGCCTCTGCAGTCATTGTAGGAGCGGAATCGCACCCCCCTTGAGCTGGGGTGTTGCAAGGACCACCAGAACTCAAGCATCACATCCGGGCTCTTGTGCTGCCCGGACCGCTTGATAACAGATGAGATTCAGCCACTGGCCGAAACCTTGACTCACTCCTACTCGGAGGTAAGTATTCCGGTTTAGCTGGTCGGCATTGCCGAACGCCGGTCGGTCGCAGCCGAGCATGAAAGGGATGTCATGCACGCACGACGTACAAAACGAACGGCCCGCCTCCTCGCCGTCACCGCCGCAGCGGCGCTCTGCGCCCTCGGCCTCACGGCGCCCGCGGGCGCCGCCGACACGCCGCCGCCGGGCGCCAACGACTGGTCGTGCAAACCGGACTCCGCGCACCCGCAACCCGTGGTCCTGGTCAACGGCACCTTCAAGACCTCGTACGAGAACTGGCTGAGCCTGTCGCCCGCGCTCGTGAACGCCGGTTACTGCGTCTTCTCCTTCGAGTACGGCGGCCTGGAAACCGCCCCGATCGCGGACTCGGCGACCGAACTACGTGACTTCGTCAATGCCGTACTCGGCGCGACCGGCGCCAAGAAAGTCGACATCGTGGGCCACAGCCAGGGCGGCATGATGCCCCGCTACTACGTCAAGTTCCTCGGCGGCGCCACCAAGGTCGACGACCTCGTCGGTATCGTGCCCTCCAACCACGGCACCAGCAACCCGCTCGCGCTCGCGGCCGGGGCCACCGTCTGCCCCTCCTGCGTCGACCAGACCACCGGCTCGGACTTCCTGCAGAAGCTCAACTCTGCCCCGGAGACTCCGGTCGGCCCCGACTACACAGCCATCGCCACCAAGTACGACGAGGTCGTACTGCCGTACACCAGTGCCTTCCTCAAGGGCCCTGACTCGTACGTGACCAATGTGCTGCTCCAGGACCGCTGCCCTCTCGACAGCACCGAGCACGACCAGGCACCCAAGTCCCTGCTGGTCGAGCAGTGGGTACTCAATGCCCTCAAGCGGAACGGACCGGCGGATCCGGCCTTCGTGCCGCACTGCGTCGGCGCGGGCTGAACCGTACCGGGCCGACGTCACCGCCCTACCCGCCGAAGCCCGCAACAGGCGCAGGCCGAGCGTTCCCGGACTTCAACGAACCCGACCCGAGCGACCACGGCCTGCAGTACTGGCCGGCGCCCGGCCCGGGCGCCTTCGCCGTCAAGCTCCGGTGCCGCTGCTACGCGATCTCGGCCCGGCCCTCTCGCCACACTCCGCGTTCCTGCTGGTGCAGGGAGTGGAGACGCTCAGTCTGCGCATCGAGCGGCACTCCGCGAACGCGCAGGCGATCGCCGAGTGGCTGGAGCAGCGGGACGAGGTGGCCGCCGTCCACTATCCGGGGCTTCACTCCAGCCGGTGGTACGAGGCGGGGCAGCAGTACCTGCCACGCGGTGGGCCGGCTCGACGAGGAGCGGCTGGCGGCCACCGGCACCTCCCTCGGCCTGGTGCGCCTGTCGGTCGGCACTGTTCTCCACGGCGACGTCGTCGTTGACCACGATGCCTTCCACTCGCACGCCGTCGTCGGCGGCCAGGTCGGCGGCCATCTGGAAGTTCAGCACGTCGCCCGTGTAGTTCTTCACGATGTGCAGGACGCCGGCCCCGCCGTCCACGGCCCGCGTGGCGGCGAGGATCTGGTCCGGCACGGGAGAGGTGAACACCACACCGGGGCAGGCGGCGTCGAGCATCCCATACCCGACGAAGCCGCCGTGCAGCGGCTCGTGCCCGGCTCCGCCACCTGACAGCAGGCCCACCTTCCCAGGGGTCGGCCCGCCCGCGCGGGCGATGTAGCGGTCGGACATGTTGACCGTCAGCGAGGGGTGTGCGGCGGCCACACCGACGAGAGCATCGGCAAGCACCTCATCGGGCAAGTTGATGAGCTTCTTCATGGCTCAGGCCCCCTCTTCTTCGAGCAGCGCGGGCCGGCCGCATTGCTCGACGAGTCGCCAGACCTCTTCGGGGGTCTTGCGGGTGAGGGCGAGGGCGGCCAGGGAGGCGCAGGTGTCGTGGCGGAGGCTGCGGATGCGGGCCCGGACCTCGTCGAGGGCGGCTGGGCCGACCGAGAGGCTGTCGCAGCCGATACCGATGAGGAGGGGTGTCACGAGGGGGTGTGCGGCGGCGTCACCACAGACGGAGACCTGACGATCGTGGCGGTGGGCGGCGGTGACGACCCGTGAGATGGCGTCGAGGACGGCAGGGTGTGCCGCCATGGCGGGGGTGGCGGTGGGGTCACGCCGGTCCAGGCCCAGGATCTGGCAGGTGAGGTCGTTGCTGCCGATGGAGAAGAAGGAGGCCTCGCGGGCGAGGTCGTCGGCCGCGGCGACCGCTTCCGGGAGTTCCACCATGATGCCCAGAGGTGGCACCGGTACGCCGGCTTCGGTGGCCGCGGCCTCGAGGAGGCGTCGGCAGGCGCGTAGTTCGTCGACGCTCGCGACCATGGGGATCATGATGCGCAGGTCGGTGTCGGCTCCGGCGCTGAGCAGGCTGCGGAACTGGGCGGCGAAGGCGTCGGGCTGGGCGAGCATGAGGGGGAGTCCGCGGCCGAGCCGCGCGCCCTGGATGCGGGCGAGGAACGGCGGCAGTTTGTCGTCGGCGAAGTCGAGCGTGCGGGCGGTGACGACCTGCCCGGTGAGAGCGCGCAGGATGGGGACGAGGGTGGCCGCGTGCTGATCGCGGGTGGGCCAGGCGGGATGGTTGAGGAAGGGCAGCTCGGTGCGGAGCAGGCCGACACCTTCGGCTGCCGTGGTCACGGCCGCGCGGGCCTCGGCCGGGGTGGCCACGTTGGCCCGCAGAACGATGCGGTGCTGGTCGAGTGTCTCGGCGGGCAGGTGACGCTCTTCGGCGAGGGCGAGCCTGCGCGCTCGGGCGGCCTCCATGGCTCGCAGAGCCCTGGTGCGTTCCTCGTCGTCGGGGTGGACGACCGCGCCGGCTCGATCGCCGTCGAGCAGGATCTCCTGCCCGTCCGGCAGTTCGAGCAGCTCGGAGTCGACGCCCAGGAGAAACGGGATGCCGAGCGAGCGGGCGACGATCGCGGCGTGGGAGTTCGGTCCGCCCGTCACGGAGATGGCTGCCGTCACCGTCAGGCCCGGTTCCAGCAGGTCGGCGGCGCCGATCTCGTGGGCGACCAGGACGAGGGGCTGGTCGGGGGCGGGGCCCGTGTCGCCGTAGAGGTGGGCCAGGACGCGGCGGCCGACCTGCCGGACGTCCGCGGCGCGTTCGGCAAGGGTGGGATCGTCCAGGGCAGCGATGGTTCCGGCGTAGGCGTCGATCGCCTGCCGCACGGCAACGGATACGGGCCGGCCGTCGTCCGCTCGTTTGGTGGCTTGGTCGCGCAGATCCTGGTCCTGGGCGATGTAGCTGTTGACCTCCATGATGTCGGCCTGTTCGTCCTTGCCCTGTGCGCGCAGCGAGGTGGACAGTTCGAGCAGTCGGGCGGCGACGGCGTCGAAGGCGTCCGTGATCTGCTCCGTGGGGTCGCCGCCGGCGCGCTGGGGCAGCGCCGTCCTGGTGAGCGGCCGATCGGCACGGTGGACGACACCGAGGGCTATGCCGGGCGCGGCGACGTGCCCGGCGTAGGTGCGGCGGTCGGTCACCGGGCCCCCAGCGTCTCGGCGAGGGCGCGGAAGACCAGGGCGGTGGAGGTGGCGCCCGGATCCTGATGGCCGATGCTGCGGGCACCGAGATAGGAGGCACGGCCCTTGCGGGCCTGCATCGGCGTGGTGGCGCGCATGCCCTCCTCGGCGGCGTCGGCGGCGGCCACGGCCGCGGCGGCCAAGTCGGCTCCTCCGTCGGCCAGTTGCTGGAAGGCGGCCAGTGCAGGGGCGTAGGCGTCGATCATGGTCTTGTCGCCGGGTGCGGCCGCACCGAGCTTCTCGATGCTCGCAAGGCCGGCAGCCAGTGCGGCGGCCAACTCCTGCGTGTCGGCGGTGGGCATGTCCAGGGCCTTGCCGATGGCCCGGAAGGCACCGCCGTAGAGCGGCCCGGAGGCGCCACCGACGGTGGAGATGAGGGTGGTACCGGCTTTGGCCAGTACGCCCCCGACGGTGTCCGGCTCGTAGTCGGCCAAGGCCGTGACTGCGGCGGAGAAGCCGCGGTGCATGTTGGCGCCGTGGTCGGCGTCGCCGATGGCCGAGTCGAGCTGGGTGAGTTGGTCCTTGTGCTTGTCCACGGCGGCTGCGATGGCCTGCACCCACGTGCGGGCGAGGTCGGTGTCCACGGAGTCTCCGTTCATGGTCGGTACGGGGCTGGTCGTCATCGTCAGTACGGGGCTGGTCGTCATGGTCGGTAGGGGCTGGTCGGCGGTTGGGTGAGCCGGGGGCGGGGGGAAGACGCGAGGGGTGCGATCCGGGCGGGCTGGCAGCGGGAAGGCACCGGCCCGGTCCTCGCGTCGCGCGTGGCCCCGCCCCCGGCTCGGTTCAGATGCCCCAGCGCAGCGCCGGGGTGTTCACAGGCGCGTCCCACAGGGACAGCATGTCGGTATCGGCCTTGCACACGGTGAGAGAAACGCCCGCCATGTCCAGGCTGGTCACGTAGTTGCCGACGAGACTGCGGGCGACGACCACGCCCTTGTCCGCGAGTGCGGCGGCAACCTCGTTGAAGACCACGTACAACTCGATGAGCGGGGTGCCGCCCAGGCCGTTGACCATGACGATGGTCTCGTCGCCGGCCGTCAGTGGCTGGTCGGCGAGGATCGCGTCCAGCGCGGTCGCCACGATCTCCTTGGCGGGTCGGAGCTTCTCGCGGCGGCGGCCGGGTTCGCCGTGGATGCCGACACCCACCTCCATCTCATCCTCGGGCAGGTCGAAGCCGGGCCTGCCGGAGGCGGGGGTGGTGCAGGCGGTCAGCGCCACGGCGAACGACCGGGAAGCGGCGTTGACCCGCTTGGCCATCTCCGCCACGACGGCGAGGTCGGCGCCCTGCTCGGCGAGCGCGCCGGCGATCTTCTCGACGAAGACGGTGGCTCCGGTGCCTCGGCGCCCGGCGGTCCAGGTGGAGTCCTGGACGGCGACGTCGTCGTCGACCAGGACTGTCTCCACGGTGATGCCTTCCTCGGTGGCCAGTTCGGCGGCCATCTGGAAGTTGAGGACGTCGCCGGTGTAATTCTTCACGATGAACAGCACGCCCGCGCCGCCGTCGACGGCCTGGGCCGCGGCCAGCATCTGGCCGGGCACGGGCGAGGTGAAGACCTCGCCGGGGCAGGCGGCGTCGAGCATGCCCGGGCCCACGAAGCCGCCGTGCAGGGGTTCGTGCCCGGAACCGCCGCCGGAGAGCAGGGCTACCTTGCCGCTTCTGCCGGCGTCGCCGCGGGAGATCACCTTGTTCTCCGCGTCGACCTTAAGTCCGGGGTGGGCGGCGGCGATCCCGGACAGTGCCTCGGCCAGCACCCCCTCAGGGGCGTTGATGAACTTCTTCATGACAGGGCTCCTCAAGCGGCTGCGACCGGCTCGGTCGCTGCCTCGGTGACGGTGGCGACGCCGCGGCGGGCGTTCAGGGCGACGTACAGGAAACCGGCGGCAACCGCGCCGAGCACTTCGGCGGCCAGGTAGACCGGCAGCTGGTTCCAGTGGACCGTGCCGTCGAAAAGCTGGCCGGTGATCATCGGACCGAGCGTCCTGGCAGGGTTGATGGACGCCGCCGTGGCCGGCGCCACCGGGATGATGATCGCGAACACGCCGAGGCCGATGGCCAGACCGGCGAAGCCACCCGCCGCGCGGCGGTCGATGGCGCCGAAGACGATGAAGGCGAGCATGAAGGTGCCTACGGCTTCGGCGAAGAAGGCCTGTCCAGCACTGACCTGGGGGCCGTAGGCGGCGATGCCGAGGCCGACGTCGACCGCCTTCTTCCCCAGCACCCCGACGATGGCCAGCGCGCCCAGCACTGCCCCGGCCACCTGCGCCGCGACGTAGCCGGGGACGTCCCGCCAGGGCATCTTCCTTGTCGCGGCCAGCGCCAGGGTGATGGCCGGGTTGATCTGGCAGCCGGATATGTGACCGATCGCGTAGACCATCGCGATGACCACGGTGGCGAACGCCAGCGAGATCATGCCCAGGTCGGCGAAGGTGAACGGAGCCTTGCCGTTGACGATGAGCGTTGCGGGGACTGAACCGACGCCGATGAACACCAGCATCGCGGTTCCCAGCATCTCGGCCAGAAGCTTCTGTGGGTAGGTGTTTTCTTGCATGAAAGGCGCCCAGCGCCGAAGCGGCGGCTTGGGCGTCTCACCTCCTCCGCGTGGAGCGGGCTGTGAAGGGAGGTAGCCGCCAGGTTGATCAGGGTCGGGGCAACCTGGCGACCGCTCGAGGGAAAGCCGGGCGGATCGAGCCTCCGGCTGGCATTACGTTCACCATGGATGAACGTTGTTCCGAAAATTAAGGTTGCGTTTCCGGCCTGTCAAGAGGTGCGGCAGCCCCCCGTGTCCGTGGACAACAAGGAGAAGCCCCCCGGCGGCGTGCCGAGGGGCCTCGATCAGGGGTGGGGCGTGGGACAGAAGACGACCGCCACCGGGCGCGTGGGGCAGGTCAGGTCATCGTGCTGCGCGCGGCCGCCCCACGGGGGGCACCCAGGTCGCGGGAGAGGTTGCGGGCGGTCTCTCGGACGGCGACGGCAAGCTCCTGACGTGCTGATTCGTCCAGCAGTCGCTCGACGGGGCCGACGATGCCGAGGGCGCCGACCACCTCGCCGGAGCGGTCGAAGACAGGCGAGGCGATGCCCGCGTCCCCGATGGCCGACTCCTGGTCCTCGATCGCATACCCGGTCCTGAGGACCTCCTTCAACTGAGCCGCCAGCTCCTCGGGGTCGGTGACGCTGGCACCGGTGAGCACCGCCGGCTCACCCGCGAGCAGACGCTGCCGCTCGTCCGCCGGAACGAAGGCCACGATGGCCTTGCCAAGGGCACACGTGCTCCACGGGATGCTGGCGCCCACCTCGAGGATCTGCACCGCACCCTCGGGCCGGAAGGCATGGTGCACCACCAGGACGTGGTCACCGTTGAGCACGGCCACCCAGACCGCCTCGTTCGTCCGGTTCGCAAGCTGGTCCGCCCAGGTCAGCGAGCGGGTGCGCAGCTCCTGGGTGTCCAGGTAGGCGTTGCCGAGCTGCACCAGGTCCGGGCCGAGCTGGTATTTCGAGCTGTGCAGGTCCTGCACCACCAGTCCCTCGGCCTCCAGCGTGCGCAGAAGCGCATGCACGGTCGGCTTGGCCACGCCCAGGCGGTCGGCCAGCTCGGTCACGCCCAGCCGGGGCCCGGTGGATGCGAGCTCCCGCAGGATCTGCACCGCCCGTTGTACCGCCTGCACCATCGAAAATTTCTCCTTGGTTCACTATTGATGAACAGCGTTCCGAGATCTACCGTAAGCGTTCATGAGCGCATCTGTCGGCATCGTACTCGTGTCCCACAGCGCCGAGCTCGCCGCGGGCCTTCGCCTGCTGGTGGAGCAGATCGGCTCCGACACCGTCCCACTCGCCACAGCCGGAGGCACCGACGACGGCCGGATCGGCACCAGCTACGACCTCGTCCTCGCCGGCATCCGGAGCGTCGACCGGGGCCAGGGCGTCGTCGTCCTGCCCGACCTCGGCAGCTCCGTTCTGACCGCCCGCACCGTCCTGGAAGACCACCCCCGTCCCGACGTACAGATCATCGACGCACCCTTCGTCGAAGGAGCCGTCGCGGCCGTCGTCACCGCCGCATCCGGTGCCGACCTGAAGACCGTCACCGAAGCCGCCAAGGAGGCCCGCCATGTCCACAAGCTCTGACTCCACCACCGCCGGCACCACCACCGCGTCCACGCACGCGACGGCCGTCATCCTGCCCGCCAACCTTCACGCCCGACCCGCGGGCCAACTCGCCAGGGCCGCAGCCGCATTCACCAGTGCCATACAACTGGAGTACGCCGACCGGACGGTCAATCCGACCGGTGTCCTCGCCGTCATGGGTCTGGGCGCCACAGTCGGCAGCACCGTGACCGTCCGCGCCGAAGGCCACGACGCCGAACAGGCCGTCACGGCGTTGGCCCAGATCCTCGCCGGCGCCGAGTAACCCGACGCCACCAGCGGCACGAAACCAGCCGCCGCTTCCGACATGAGAAGCAAAGACCAGTGGACGTGGCCGAGGGGTGAGCGCCCCCGCCACGAGCACGCCTGACGCCCATGCAGCCTTGCCCTCGCGGGTCTAGCACTTCTACGCGCTGCCGCACCTCCCCGTGGCCGTCTCCGCCCTACGCCGCCGGGCACGCACCCTCCTCGCCCAATGGCGCGTGCCCGCCACGACGGTCGACGACGCCCTCCTGGTGATCTCGGAGCTGACCACCAACGCGATCGCCCACGCACTGCCACCGGCGGTGCTGCGGTTGTCCGTGCCCGAGGCCGCCGGCTCCCGTGCCCTCCGCATCGAGGTCACCAACGCGGGTCCGGCAGCTCAACGGCACCCACACGACAGCCCCCACCCTTGCGAGCACAGGGAAAACGGTCGCGGGACCGACATCGTCGCGGCCCTCTGCCCACAACACGGAATATCCCGCCCCCCGAGAGGACCACCCGATGGGCGGATCTCCACATGCGAACTTGACCACCCATGGCGCGGCAGCCACACGTCCACGGGCACCTCACGGAAGGTACGAGAAGCGACCGAACCTGCGAGGTGCCGGATGGTGCCGCGGCACCACGCGCCAGACACCGGCACCCGGCGTGCCGGTTCCGGTCCGGCAACGTGCGCTGCGGCCTGGTCCGCCCAGCCCACCGTCGCCCGGCTCACGGCTGGCGATTCACAACGGACGCAGACCGCAGGGCTCTCCGGTGGGCGGGTGCGGAATCCGCCCACCGGAGAGGCCAACCGGCATGAGAGGTCAGGGTTCGCAGGTGATCAGCCGGACGGCCGGAGCTGAGACCAGCTGGGTATGAGGAGCGCCGGAGAGTCGGACGTTGACGAAGCCACCCTCGAGGGCGAAGTCGACGCCCTCGGCGCGGCTGACGGGACGGCCGTCGGCGTCGGTGATGGTGTAGCCGGGCACGAGCTCGATCGAGCCCCTACGCCACTCGTGGTTCATGCGGACACCTCCGGGAAGTCGAGGTCGGGCTGGGCAAGGTGGTTGAAGTAGTTGGACAGCGTGTTGAGTGCGATGTGGGCGACGATCTCGGCCAGTTCAGCATTGGTCACCCCGGCCCGGCGGGCGTCGGCCAGCGCTGTGTCCCCGACGCGGCCCCCGGTACGCATGACCTCGCGGGCGACCCGTAGCAGTGCGTCGGCGTGCGGGTCGGAGTCGTCGGCACCCTCGCGGGTGCGGGCCAGTTCCTCGTCACTCAGGCCCAGTTTGCGGCCCCGCAGCGTGTGGGCGCTGACGCAGTATGTGCAGTGGTTCTCCTGTGCGGCCAGGAGCGCGAGCTGCTCGCGGAGGCGGGCGGTCAGAACGCCGTGGCCGAGGTGATCGCGCAAGGCCAGGTACCCGGCGAGTGCCGCCGGGCCGTTGGCCAGCGCCGCATACAGGTTGGGCAGTCGGCCGAGCTGGCGGCGGGTCTGGTCGAGAAGCCCCGAGGGGTCGTCGGTGAGCTGCGGCATGCGGGGCACGAGTCCTCCAGATGGTACCGATCGGTTCCGTCTTCTTGCGGCATGACGGTACTGATCGGTTCCGTAATCGTCAAGATCGGGATAGCCTGGTCCCATGGCCACCCACGCACGCGAACGCCTCCTCGACGCCGCCGAGGAACTCTTCTACGCCGAGGGCATCCGCGCCGTCGGCGTCGAACGCATCCTGGCCGAATCCGAAGTCGGCCGAGCCTCCTTCTACCGGCATTTCGCCAGCAAGGACGACTTGGTCGTGGCCGTCCTGCAACGACGCGACCAGGCCTGGCGCGCCTGGCTGGCCGAACGCGTGGACGCCTTCGGCGGAGAGCCCCTGGACGTCTTCCATGCGCTGGCCGAGCGTTTCGCCAACGCCGACTTCCGCGGCTGCGCCTTCATCAACACCATGGCCGAGACCGCCGACACCGGCAGCGCGGCCTACCGGGTCGCCGCCGAGCACAAGGAGCGCGTCACCGCCTACGTTGCCGGCCTGCTCGCCAAGAGTGGGCACGAAGACGCCGAGGCACTCGCGCGACGGTTTGTTCTCCTGATGGACGGAGCGATCGTCACCGCGCTGCGGGAGCGCACAACGGCTCCCGCTGCGGAGGCACACGCGGTCGCGGCAGCCATGCTGGGCAATGCCGCGTGACCTTGCCCAGGACGGGACACTCCCGCCTCCTCCGTGTCACCTTGTTCCGAGACCGCAGGACCCTGTGCGCCTCACTTCACGGGCACGACCATCCAGCTCCTACGGCAAACGGCCGTACGAGGTGGCGTGCTGGCCGCGCATTTCGGACAGGTCAGATAAGTGATCGCCGTATGGGACGGTGCAGGCCACACTGCAGCACGCATCTCACCGACGGCGGCCGCCCCACGCTGATGGGGGGCCCAGCACGCCACGCCCGGAAGGGGAATGGCTGGCTCCTGGCTCGGCGGAGCGGGCAGGGTCGGGCCACGCTGCTGCCTCAACCGGAACAGCCACACGCATCTGGAGGTCTCGTGCGTGGAAATCCGATGAGAATCAGCTCTCGACGGGCGACCATCGCCGCAGTGCCGGCACTGGTGCTGGCCCTCGGAGTCGGCGGCGTCGCCGACGCCGCACCCGTGTTGGCCAGCGCCGTGGCTGGCACACCCTCGCGGGCCCAAGGCTTCAGCCCAATCAACGTCTGGAATTCGAGCCACTGTCTCGACAACGCCACCGAGAACGCAGCCAAGCTCCAGATGTGGTCGTGTGACAGCGGTTCCGACGAAAAGTGGCTCGAAGGGTTCGACAGCCAGACCGGCCTGTTCACCTTCACCAACCAGAACACGGGACGGTGCATCACCGCGCCCTCCTCGGGGGCAGGGACGGTCACGATGGCGTTCTGCGACGCGGCCGCTACCAATCAAAAGTGGCGCGTCTTCTATGCGGACAACCCGTCTGACCCGCCCGCCGGCTGGTACCAGGTGTGGCAGAACGCGTCGAGCGGCCTCTGCCTGTCGACGCCCAGCGTGCGAAACCGCACCCTCTTGCAGGCCACACCCTGCGATCCGTCCGACCAGTACGACAGGTGGCACCAGCAGTAACCACGTCACGGATCTCAAGGACGCCGAGTGGTGGGCGCAGTTCCAGGCAGTGCGCTCTTCTTGGGGTGGTGCCGGGGCACCACGTCCTGAGGGAAGGTCAACTGCTGGCTCATCCACTGCAGGGTGCCCGGCATCTCCCGTACCCAGGTGGGGAAGTTGTGGCTGCCCTGGTCGGGCTGGATCGACGCGACGCGCATGGGCGCCTTGACGGCCTTGATGAAGGCCAGCGTCTGCGGGTAACCCCGCTCGCCATGCTTGCTCTCGGCGACCAGGACGGAGACCTGTGGTGCGGGCAGGTGCTTCAGCCGCCACATCAGATCGTGCTCGTTGACCCGGTTGACGCGATCCGGCCCGCTGCCGAAGAGGTTGCCGGTCGTGGGGTCGTCCTTGACCTTGTAGTCGGGCGACAGGGCGCCGGCTGTTGTGTACACGCCGGGGTTGCGCATCGTCAGCTGCAGGGCGCAACTACCACCGGACGAATAGCCCATGACCCCCCAGGCACTGGCGTCGTGGCCCACCCGGTAGGCGGACTTCAGGGCCTCCGGGAGGTCCTTGGCCAGGAAGGTCTCGGTTTGGGGTCCGCCCGGCACGTCCACGCACTCCGTGTCGCGCGGCGGAGCGATCGTCGGCCGGATCATCACCATGATCGTCGGCTGCATCTGGCCGCTCTTCTGCAGCTTCCCGGCGGTCTGCGACACCCGCAGGTGCTCGGCGAGATTGAAGATGCTGCCGGGATAACCGCTGAGGGTCACAATCACCGGGAAGCGTTGCCTGGCGTACGCCTCCTGAAAGTACTGCGGTGGCAGATACACGAACGCGGGGTCGACCACGCCCGTGCGTCGGCCGATGACCTTCACGGAGTCCACCCGACCGTTCACCGCCGCAGGACCGGTGGGCAGTTCGCTGACCCGGTTCAACTGCTCGCTGGTGGCAGGCTGAATCAGCGTCCCCTTCACCAAGGGACCGTTCTCGGTGCCGTGGCCGATGGACGCCTGTGTCACGCCGACGGGTGCGGTGTCGGTGTCGCCGAAGAGCTCGCCCCACGATCCGAAGAACTGGTACGACGAGTTCAGCCAACACGCGAAGGCCGCGATGATCGCCACCTGAGTCACTCCGATGGCCGCCAGCCGTCCAAGCACGTGCCGCAGCCCCCGGCTGGCAAGCTGTGGCCACAGCCAGACCAGCAGAGCTACACAGACGACGGCCACGGCCGCCATGACGTACACGGTTGCTTCGCTGGTCAAACCCATGCCACTCGATCCCTGGTCTTCTTGCCTGTGCTGTTTCCTTCACACAGAAGGAGGGCTACAGACACGTCCACGTTCCTCAACGAGGGCAAAGCTCTGCGGTTCCACGTGGAAGCCCCTATTGCCAGTCAAACGGCCCGAGAGAGTGGATTGGTGACAGAGGCTCATGTTGTGCGCGCTTGCCGCCCTCGCGGGTGACGTCTGTGCTCGGAAGCAGCGGTCGGGCCGGAGCTGTCCGGCGAGCTGCTGCGCCCGCGCGATCACATAAAAGGCCCTTGCAGATCCCGCAACAATTTCTTATGGAACCGGAGCGGCATGTGACCACGGTCTCCGTTGCACTGGGAACCGGAATCATCAATGACTCGTCCGCACCTCCCGAAGCTCCGCCCCTGAATGACGAGTTGGCGCAGCGCTGTCCGAATGGTGAGATAGGCTGGCGTCGCATCGGCTGATGAAATGCCCGCTCCGCACTGTCGGAGTGGACCCGTCCGCCGCACCCCCGTCGCGCCTTTTCGCAGCCGGGGATTCACTCTTCGAGCAGGAATTGATGCCCGTTCAACCATTGGCGGAGCTCATACGCTTCGCACGCCACAACTCGCCGTTCTACCAGCGCCTTTACTCGCATCTCCCCGACAATGTGGCGCACCTCACGGATCTCCCGATAGTGCCCCAGGCGGATTTCTGGCGGGCCAACTCGCCCCGTGACAACAGGCTGCTGACGGCTCCTCTGCACGAGGCGGTCGTATTCCGCAGCGGCGGCACCACGGGGTCCCCCAAGTTCTCCTTCTACACCCGCACGGAATGGCGCGAATTCACCACCGCATTCGGGGCCGGACTCGTCAATGCCGGCCTTCGGCAGGGCCACCGGGTAGCCGATCTGTTCTACGCGGGTGACCTCTACGCGAGTTTCAGCTTCGTCCTCGACTCACTGCACCGCTCCCCCGTGGCCAATGTGCGCCTGCCCCTGGGCGGCGCAGCACCCTGGGAATCCGTCGTGACCACCCTGGAGGAGTTCCGCGTTCAGGTGGTCGCCGCCACCCCGACCACGCTGTGCTCGCTCGCCGAACGCCTCACCGCCGCCGACCTGACCCTGCCCGACGTGGAACTGCTCTTCTTCGGCGGAGAATGTCTCTTCGGCGATCAGCTTCCGCTCTTGAGGGCCGCGTTCCCGAACGCCGTGCCCCGCTCGCTCGGCTACGCCAGCGTGGACGCGGGCCTGCTCGGCGAAGCCGTGCCCGGCGGCGACCCCCGGGTCCACCGCACGTTCGCCCCGTACACCATCGTCGAGATCGTCGACGACGACACCGAGCTGCCCATCGAAAGGGCGGGGGTGCCGGGTCGGCTCGTCGTCACCGATCTGCGGCGGAGGTTGATGCCCGTTCTGCGTTATCCGGCCGGCGACCGGGCGGAGTGGGTGGACCCGGACGCGGGAGTCTTCCGCATCCTCGGCCGTGCGGAGGAAGGAGTTCGGGTCGGTCCCGTCTCCCTCTACACCGAGGATGTCCACGACGTCGTGCGCGCCGCCGACACGGAAGGCGAGGTGACCGGTCTGCAGCTGGTGGTACGGCGCCGAGACGGCCGGGACGGTCTGGTACTGCGGCTGGCGACCGGCGAACACAAGCACGGGCGGGGCTCGTTGGGCGCTGCCGTTGTCGCGTCCGTGCTCGCGCAACGCCCGGCCTACGGGGATGCGACCGCGGCGGGGCACGTCAATGCGCTCACCGTCGAATGGGTGCGGCACCGTGACCTCGCCGTCAACTCCCGTTCCGGCAAGCTGGTGCGGGTCGTCGACGAGCGGCCGTGCTCATGAACGCGACCGAGCCACGCGGCCGCCGTCTGCCGCTCGTGCTGCGCAACTCGTCCTTCGGCAGAGTCTGGACTGCTCAGCTCCTCACCCAGGCCGCCGGCCGGATGTTCCAGGTCGGCGCGGTCTGGTGGCTCGTCGGCTTCGCCGCCGGAGGTGATCAACGAGGGCTGGAATCTGGGCTGTTCCTCCTGGTGAGCACACTTCCCGCCGTCGTGCTCGCTCCCGTCGTCGCCCGCGTCGTCGCCCGCCACCCGCACCGCACGGTGCTGGCCGGCGCGGCGGCCGTGGCGGGCTCCGTGGCCACGGCGGCCGCACTCACGGCTTACGCCGGGGATCTGCCCATGGCCGCGGTGTACGCGGTGGGTCTGGCGCTGGCTTCCTGTCAGGCGCTGTTCGACCCCTGTCTGACCACATCGGTGCCCGAACTGGTCGACGACGCCGACATCGAGGCGGCCACCGGATTCGAACTGTCCACCCAGTCGATGGCCGGGCTCGGTGGTGGTCTGCTGGGACCGCTCGCGGTCGACGCGGGCGGGCTCGCGGGAGTCGTGACCACCTGCGGCCTTGCCTATCTGCTCGCCGCGGTGCTGGTGGCCTCGGCCCGCTTCGCGAATGCCGGGACGGCCGGGGACGGCCGTGGGAGCACACCCGGCGGTGAGGCGGCGACCGGCACGCGGAGCGCCGGGCTCGTTGAAGCCGACAGCGGACGGGAGAACGCGCAGGCTCCTGGCACGGCGCACGGCACGGCACCCGCGCGCCGGACGCTGAGCCAGGTCCTGGCCGGACTCCCCTTCGTTCGCCGGGTGCTGGTCTGCTTCGCCGCCGCCAACCTGTTCACCACCGCCGTCTACGTCGTCATGCCCCTCTACACGCGCGGGGTACTGCACTCCACCGGCTCGACCGTCGCCGCACTGGAGGCAGCGCTCGGCGCGGGCACGCTCGTCGGGTCCTTCACCGGGGCCCGTGTCCCCGGACGGCCGACGACCGTCGGCAGCGCCTGCCTGGCCTTGATGGCCATGGCGCTCGGCCTGCCCGGCCTGGTCACCACGCACATGGTGGCCCTGGGCTCGATGACCGTCGCCGGCTGGTGCGTCGGCGTGATCGGCGTCCGGTTCGTCGGGCTGTTCCAGCGGCTCGTCCCCGCCGCCGACAAGCCGGGCTTCTTCGCCGTCATGCAGGCGCTGCTCGGCGCAACGTTCCCCGTTTCCTCTCTCGTCTTCGGCGCGCTCGGCGACCATCTGACGGCTCGTACGCTCTGCCTGGCGCAGGGCGCCGGTCTGGTCCCCGTCGCGGCAGCCCTGTGGTGGCTCGGCAGGCGGACGCAACCCGACGGACGGCGAACAGCCCCCGGCATCGCGGCAGCGCACCCAGCCCCGACGGGAGAGGCGCCATGAGCGCGACCATCGCCCCAGCCGGGGTCCAGGACATCGCAGAACTACGGCAGTTGTACTTCGACGTGTACGGGCACGGCTACCCGGTGCCGCTCGGCAGCGACCCGGCCGTGATGCGCCGACTGCTCACCGACGGCACCGCGCACTGGCTCACCGCCCGCACGCACCGCGGGGACATCGTCGGGTCGGCCGTCGTGCAGACCGACCCGGGCAGCCGTATCGGAAAGCTGGTCGGACTCGCCGTGCACCCCGGCCACCGGGGCGGCGGACTGGCATCCCGGCTCACCGGCGCGGTCTGCGACGCGGCGTTCGCCGCCGGCCTGCTCGACTCGGTGTTCGCCACCGTGCGTGTCGTCACCGAGGGCCCGCAACACGTCGTCGTGCGCAACGGATTCCGGCCGCTGGGCCTGCTGCCCAACGCGGTCGAGGTCGATGGCTGCGAGAGTCTCGCGCTCTTCGCCCGGTACGCCGACGGCGTGTTGCAGCGACGCGCCGTCGTGGAGCACGTACCCGAACGTCTGGCGGGGCTGCTGGCAGCCGCGTCCACCGGCATCGGCATCGACTGCACCGGCACGGGCCGCGTTCCCCTGCGGGGCGCATCGTGTACGGCGGCCGGTGCCGGGCCGATCGAAGTGATCACCGCCCCGGCGTTCGTACGCCGCCGCTTCCTGGAACACTTCCCCCACCCCGACGACCGCTTCTTCCCTCTCCACACCCCCAATACGGTCCTGATCGCTGCAGACGGCGGATTCGAGGCGTACGCCGATCTCGACCCCGTGGCGGGCAGCTGCGCCCTGGTCGCCGTCCATCCGCGGGCGTCCGCGCTGACCGGCGCGCTGGAAGCGCTGATGACCGCGGTCACCCAGGCGGGTGCGGACTACGCCGAAACCCTGCTGCCCCTGGCCGACACCGAGGCCCTGGAGATCTTCCTCGCCTCCGGATTCGTGCCGAGCGCGGTCTACCCGGCGATGCGCCGCGTCCAGGACCGCCTCCACGACTATGTGGTGCTTTCCCGCACCAGCCGTCAGATCGACTTCCGGACGGCGGCGGTCAGCCCGCCCCTCCAGCCCTACCTCAGCGCCTATCTCAGCGCCTGGGCCTCCACCTATCTGCCCCTTCACGAGGTGTCCCGATGAACCCCCATCTCGCTCCAGTCGAGGTCCCCGACCCGGCGGCGCTCGGCCAGGTGCAGCGGCTGTGCGACCTGACCGAGCCGTACTCCGCCGGCCACCACGCCGACGCACTGTTCGCCGCCGCCATGGCCGAGTCCAACGCCTGGCACGCCGAGCGTTCCCCGTTCTTCGCCGCCCTCCTCCAGGAGCCGCCGGAGAGGCCCGCGCCCACCGTCGGACTCGGGGTGCGCACGCCGTTGGTGCCCGCCGCCTTCTTCAAGCGCCACGAGGTGCTGTCCGTCCCCCGTGACGAGGTGTTCCTGCATCTGACCTCTTCGGGAACGACGGGCCAGAAGTCCCAGATGTTCTTCGACCGGTGGACGATCCGTTCGGCACAGCGCATGGTGGCCCGGATCTTCGATCACTACGGCTGGATCACGCCCGATCAACCGGTCAACTACCTGCTCTACAGCTACGAACCCGCACCCTCGCTGAAGCTGGGCACGTCGTTCACCGACAACTACCTGTGCGACTTCGCCCCCGCACGGCACACCACGCACGCGCTGCGGCACACCGGATCGGGCCACGAGTTCGACGTGCACGGCTGCATCGCGGCGCTCCAGCGCTACGCCGAGGACGACGTCGCGGTACGCATCCTCGGCTTCCCGGCCTTCCTCTACTTCACCTTGGAGCGGATGAGGGCCATGGGGCTGCCGCCGCTGCGACTGCCCGAGGGATCGCTGGTGGTCCTCGGCGGCGGCTGGAAGGGCCACGCCGACCGCCAGATCGGCAAGGAGGACTTCTACGCCGAAGTCACCGAACGACTCGGCATCCCGGGCGCGCGCATCCGCGACACCTTCGGCTCCGTCGAGCACTGCGTGCCGTACGTCGAGTGCGCACACCACCGACTGCACGTACCCGTGTGGTCCCGCGCGGCGGTCCGTGACCCGGGCACGCTGCGCCCCCTGCCGTACGGGGAACGCGGCTTCCTGCACCTGGTCAGCCCGTACATCACCTCGGTTCCGGCGCACAGCGTCGTGATGGGCGACCTCGCCTCGCTGCATCCGGGCGAGGAATGCCCCTGCCCGCTGTCCACCGACTGGTTCACCGTGCACGGCCGCGCCGGGGTGAGCCGCAACCGCAGTTGCGCGGTCGCCGCCGCCGAACTGATGAAGGGAATGTCGTGACCACCACCTCCGCACTCCACCTCTGGCAGGGCGAGTTCGTCGACGACGCCGAGGCCGCCCGGCGGTTGGCCGGGCTGTCCGAGTCGTCCGGGCGCATCCTGGCGCGCCCGCTGCCCACGGAGGTCGTGCTCGGTGCCTGCGCCGCAGTCGGAGAAGATCTGGGCGACCCGGGCTCCGCCCTCTACGGCCGACTGGCCGGGCAACTGCCCGCCGACGAGGTCACGGCCACCCTCGCCGAGCTGGCGACCGCCCTCACCCGGCAGGCGCTGGAACGCAAACTGCGCCGGGAACTGGGCGGCCTGCGCCCGGAACGGCTGACCCGGCCGGACGCCCGCGAGACGGTCTACGAAGCCTGGGCCCCCGTCGGCCTATTGATACACATCGCCCCCGGCAACGCCGCCTCCGTGGCCCCGCTGAGCGTCGTCGAGGGCCTGCTGGCCGGAAACCTCAACATCCTCAAGACGAGCACCTCCGACACGGCGCTCGCCCTCGACCTGCTCGCCGCCCTCGGCGCCGCCGACCCGACCGGGCTGATCTCCGAGCGCGTCATCGCACTGCGCTTCCCGTCGTCACGCCGGGAGTGGCTCACGACCCTGTGCGACCAGGCCGACGCGATCGCGGTCTGGGGCGGCGAGGACGCCGTGAGCGCGGTGCGCGAACTTGCGCCCCCGGGCTGCCGAGTCGTCGAATGGGGGCACCGGATCTCCTTCGCCTATCTGACCCGGGACGCAGCACACGACGACGCTCTGCTCGACTCGCTGGCAGCGGACGTCTGCCGCTTCGAACAACAGGCCTGCTCCAGCCCGCAAGTGGTGTATCTCGACACCGAAGACACCGACGAGGCCTTCGCCTTCGCGGGCCATTTCGCCGAGCGGCTCGCGAAGGTCTCCGGTTCCCTGCCCGCACCGGCCCCCGGCCCGGCCGAGCAAGCGGAGATCACCACGGTGCAGCGGCTCGCCCAGCTCGAACAACACCTCGGCCTCACACGTGTGTTCGCCGCAGAGGACGGAACCTGGCGCGTGCTGGCGGACGCCCGCCCCACGCTCGACGCTTCTCCCCTGCACCGCAGTGTCTGGGTAAAACCCCTGGCCCGGCACCGGATCACCACCGTGCTGCGACCCATGCGCCGCTATTTGCAGACCGCCGCGATCGGCGGCGACCGGACGGACGTGGCCGCACTGTCGCGTGCGATGTTCGCCGCCGGCGTCACCCGGGTCACACCGGTCGGTTCCATGCTGGAGGGCTACGACGGCGAGCCCCACGACGGTGTCTACGCCCTGCAGCGCTACAGCCGCCGGGTGGGCCTGCGCGCGACGGGCACTGATTTCGGCACCGTGGCATGCCTGGACGACCTGGTGGAACCCCCGGTTCTGCCCGCGGCGCCCAACGGCCCGCTGCTCGGCAAGGAGGAAGTGCAGCGCGCGCTCGACTCGCTGGAGCCGCGTCACGCCCACCTGTACTTCCGCAGCGGCGGTTCCACGGGGGCGCCGGCGCTGTCCGTGTTCACCTGTGACGACTACGACAATCAGATGCGCGCCGCAGCCGACGGGCTGCTCGCAGCGGGCTTCGACCCGGCCCGCGACCGGGCGGCCAACCTGTTCTACTGCGGCGGGATGTACGGCAGCTTCATCAGCTTCTTCTCCATCCTGGAGCGGCTGAACGCCACCCAGCTCCCCATCGCGGCGGGGCCGGATCACGCCGCGGTAGCCGAGGCGCTGGTCGCCCACCGTGCCGACACCCTCTTCGGCATGCCGTCCTATCTGTGGCAGCTGTTCCACGCCGAGGCCGACCGGCTGCGCAGCTACGGCGGCATCCGGACCGTGTTCTACGGCGGTGAGCACTTCACCACCGAGCAACGCCGTGTGCTGACGCAGGAGTTCGGCGTCGAGGTGATCCGGTCCGCCGCTTACGGCAGCACCGACCTGGGCCCACTGGGCTACCAGTGCGCCTCCTGCGACGGCTCGGTCCACCATGTGCTGACCGACCTGCACACGCTGGAGATCCTCGATCCGGACACCGACCGGCCGGTTCCGCCGGGCGAGCCTGGGCGCCTGGTGTTCACCTCCCGCGCACGCGCGGGACAGCAACTGGACCGCTATGAGATCGGCGACCTGGGACGCGCCGTGGACGGTCCCTG
The DNA here is from genome assembly GCF_032656585.1 of Streptomyces herbicida. NCBI lineage: Bacteria > Bacillati > Actinomycetota > Actinomycetes > Kitasatosporales > Streptomycetaceae > Streptomyces > Streptomyces herbicida. Next base: position 267,930 of record NZ_JAUYWJ010000014.1, on the reverse strand, counting down.
CGGCTGTGGCAGCCACGTGCCCCGGCTCGAACTGCTCGGACGCCACGGCGACGTCGTACGCGTCGGAACGTACTTCGTCAATTACCGGCGCGTCCTGCGAGCGGCCCAGGAGCGCCTCGGCTACCCCGGCGAGCTACAACTCCTTGCCGAGTCCGGTCCCGACCGGGAACGGCTGACCGTCCGGCTCGACGAGCAGTACGCGGGCGACCCCGAGGCGGCGAGGGAAGCTCTGGTGGCCGAGGTACCCGAACTGGCCTCGGCGCTGGCGGAAGGCCTCCTGGCCTTCACCGTGCAGACGGTGCCCACGGAGACGTTCGAGCGCACAGCCACCAGCGGGAAACTGCGCACGGTCATCGACCTGCGGTCGGCGTAGCCGACGAGAGGGCAGGCGGCCACACAGCGCACGACGCGCGGTGGTGGCCGCTGACCGCATTCCTGCAGCGGACCAAGGCCGCCGACAGTCCTGTCCGGCCCTGGGAGGAGTGTCGCTGTCCCGCCTGTGGGGAGTGGGCGCGGCGCGGGGGACCTGGCGGTACTCCACGTCGCGGCCATCCGCATCTGGCGGCCGGTCCGAAAGGAAACCTCTAGCGGCGGAGGACAGGGACCGCTGGAAGAGGCGGCCCCCAGCCCCGCGGCAACAAGGCCCACGAACCGTGTGCCAGCCACTCTCCGAACCGGACGGCCCGGGCGCCACCGACGTGGTCCAAGGAGAGCGGAACGATCCGGCCACAGGCGGCCCGCCCATCCCCCCACACCGTGCCGGCCAGCGGGCCGGTCAGCACCAGCAGGGCGGGGGAGCCGCAGCCGTGCTCCCGCACGACGACGGCACCCGCCATCTTCAGGTCCTCGAACGTGTCGGCCTCGTCGGCCCAGGCACGCCAAGCTGCCCGGTTCGCGGCGTCGTCCTCGAACGCCTCGGTCTGTGGCTCGCGCGCCATCAGCTCGTCGTCGGCCTCGGTATAGCGGCCTCGGTACAGGAGTCGGGGAGCGGAAAGGGAACGGCCAGCAGCACACGCAGTTGCTCATCGTTCCCGGCCCACCTCCAGCCTCGGCCGGTCCGCTCGAGCCGGGAGAGCGCCCCGCCCGCACTCACTACGCGCAGGTAGGCCCGGTACTCCTCGGGAAAGGACCCACCCGGTTCCCGTTCGGCCTCGACGATCTCGGCCTCGGTGAGGGGCGGCTCTGTCATGAGGCAAGCCCATGCAGTGCCGTTCAGGGCATCGGTCCGCTCACGTGCCCCCGGTGCCACGGGCGACTCGGCTGATCCGGGGCGCACGGCCTGGCCGCCCAGGCAGCAGGACGCTGCCCTCACATCTCGACTCGGGCCAGGCTGCAGGCCATGTATTGACACCGGCTCCTCGGCCTGAAAGCCTCCATGCGGGAAATCTGACAACGTTGTCCCAGGGGTGGTGACAACGTTGTCAAGCGGCGCTGCTCTGCCCCGGAGCACCCCCGACGCTACCGGCGAGCCGAACGAAGGAGTTCATTGATGAGTCAAGGCCGTGGCAGGCTCCGCACCGCGGAGTCCTGCTCATGACCCAGGCACCGCCCTTGCTGGAGATGCGGGGGATCACCAAGACGTTCCCCGGCGTGAAGGCGCTCGCCGACGTCAACCTGGTCGTGCGGGAGGGCGAGATCCATGCGCTCTGCGGGGAGAACGGCGCCGGCAAGTCCACGTTGATGAAGGTGCTGAGCGGCGTGCACCCGTACGGGAGCTACTCCGGCGACATCCTCTACCGGGGCGCCGAGGTCCGCTTCCAGGACATCCGGGCCAGTGAGCAGGCCGGCATTGCGATCATCCACCAGGAGCTGGCGCTGGTGCCCGGCATGTCGATCACCGAGAACATCTTCCTCGGCAACGAGCCACGCAGACGCGGTGCGATCGACTGGAAGGCCGCCCAGCGCCGGGCGCTGGAGCTGATGGAACGTGTCGGGCTGCGGGAGGACCCCGACACGCTGATCAAGGACATCGGCGTCGGCAAGCAGCAACTCGTCGAAATCGCCAAGGCGTTCGCGAAGGACGTGCAACTGCTCATCCTCGACGAGCCGACCGCGGCTCTCAACGAGACCGACTCCCAGCATCTGCTCGATCTGCTGCGCGGCTTCCGGGAGCGGGGCATCACCTCGATCATCATCTCGCACAAGCTGAACGAGATCGAGGCGGTCGCCGACACCATCACGATCCTGCGCGACGGCCGCACCATCGAGAGCCTCGACATCAAGGCCGACGGCGTCGACGAGAACCGCATCGTGCGCGGCATGGTCGGCCGCGAGCTCAGCAGCCGGTTCCCCGACCACGTGCCCGGCGTTGGCGAGGTGTTCTTCGAGGTCCGCGACTGGACCGTGCGGCACCCGAGTTCGGAAGACCGGCTCGTGTGCAAGGGTTCGTCCTTCAATGTCCGGCGCGGCGAGATCGTCGGCTTCGCCGGCCTGATGGGTGCGGGCCGTACCGAACTCGCGATGAGCCTGTTCGGCCGTTCATACGGTACTTACCTGTCCGGCCGGGTCTTCAAGGACGGCAAGGAGATCCAGCTGAAGTCGGTGGCGGCCGCCATCCGGCACGGCCTCGCCTATGTCAGTGAGGACCGCAAGTCGATCGGTCTCAATCTGCTGGACGACATCAAGACCTCGATGGTGTCCGCCAAACTGTCGAAGATCGCCAGGCGCGGGGTCATCGATCCGGTACGCGAACACGGCATCGCCGAGGAGTACCGCGGGAGTCTGAGGATCAAGACCCCCAGCGTCGACGAGGGTGTCGTGAAGCTCTCCGGCGGCAATCAGCAGAAGGTCGTCCTGGCGAAGTGGATGTTCACCGATCCGGACCTTCTCATACTCGACGAGCCGACACGCGGCATCGACGTCGGGGCCAAGTTCGAGATCTACGGGATCATCCAGCGGCTCGTCGGCCAGGGAAAGGGCGTCATCGTCATCTCCTCGGAGCTGCCGGAGCTCATCGGTCTGTGCGACCGCATCTACACGGTGTTCGAAGGCACCATCACCGGCGAGGTGGACCGCCGTGATGCCGACCCGGAACTGCTGATGAAGCAGATGACCGCTACGAAGAAAAGCCCAACCTCATGAGCCGAATAAAAGAGCTGCAGAAGAACCTCTTCGGAGGCACGACCTCCAACGCCCGCCAGTTCGGGATGATCTTCACTCTCGTGGCGATCGTCCTGCTGTTCCAGATCTGGACCGGAGGCCTGACCCTGACCTCCGGCAACCTCATCGCGGTCGTCAGCCAGTACTCCTACATCCTGATCCTGGCCATCGGCATGCTGATGGTGATCGTCGCCGGGCACATCGACCTCTCGGTCGGCTCCGTCGCGGCATTCACCGGCATCGTCGTCGCCAAGGCGATGCAGGAGCACTCGCTCCCGTGGCCGGTGGGCATCCTGCTCGGCCTGCTCGTGGGCGCGCTCATCGGCGCGTGGCAGGGGTTCTGGGTCGCCTACGTGGGGGTGCCGGCGTTCATCGTGACCCTGGCCGGGATGATGCTGTTCCGCGGCGGCAACCAGTACATCGGCAATGCCGACACGGTGCCGGTTCCCGCAGGGTTCCGCAAGATCGGTGCCGGCTTCCTGCCCGAGGTGGGACCGGACACCGGATACAACAACCTGACGCTGCTGCTCGGTCTGGCCGCCTGCGCCGGCATGGTGTGGCGCGAGTGGAAGGCGCGTCAGACCCGACGTGAGATGAAAGCGGACGTCGCGCCGCTGTGGATCACCGTGGTCCGCCTGGTCGTGATGCTGGGTGTCATCGTCTTCGCCACGCTGCGCTTCGCCGGCGGCCGCATCGGCACCAGCCTGCCGATCTCCGGCATCATCCTGATCGTCCTGGTGCTCGCGTACTCGTACTACACCCGCAACACCATCGGCGGACGGCACATCTACGCCGTGGGCGGCAACGCCCGTGCGGCCGAGCTGTCGGGCGTGAAGCTCAAGCGGGTCAACTTCCTCGTCATGATGAACATGTCCGTCCTGGCCGCCCTGGCCGGCATGATCTTCGTGGCGCGGTCCGCGGCTTCCGGCCCGCAGGACGGTCTGAGCTGGGAACTCGACGCCATCGCGGCCGTCTTCATCGGCGGCGCGGCAGTCTCCGGCGGCCTCGGTACGATCAGCGGCTCGATCGTTGGTGGTCTGGTCATGGCCCTGCTCAACAACGGCCTGCAACTGGAGGGCGTCGGCTCCGACATGGTCCAGATCATCAAGGGCCTGGTCCTCCTCCTCGCCGTCGCGTTCGACGTCTACAGCAAGCGTCAGGGACGTTTCTCGATCATCGGATCGCTCATGCGTCCGTTCCGGAAGGAGGAACCGGCCACCGCGGTCGAACCCCCGGCTCCGAGCTCCGACCCCGACAAGGCTCCGGTCGCAGGCTGACCGTCAGACCGCAACCGAAGGCGCCGGACACCACGGCGCTCGACTTCCGCACCACTGCAAGAAGGGCTCATCTCACCATGCGCAGAATCATCACCAGAGGCATCGCCGCGGCCGGCGCCGTCGCACTGCTCGCCCTGGGCACGGCATGCTCCAACGAGCGTGAGGGCTCCGCCGGCACCGGCGGCAAGGACGCCAAGGGCTTCGCTCAGGACTCCCTCATCGGTGTCGCGCTTCCGGCCAAGACGTCGGAGAACTGGGTACTCGCCGGTGACCTGTTCACCGATGGCCTCAAGAAGGCAGGCTTCAAGGCCGACGTGCAGTACGCGGGCGCCTCGACCACCGTCGCCGATCAGCAGTCGCAGATCTCCTCCATGGTCACCAAGGGCGCGAAGGTGATCGTCATCGGGGCGACCGACGCCTCGCAGCTCGCCACTCAGGTGGCACAGGCCAAGCAGGCCGGAGCGACCGTCGTCGCCTACGACCGGCTCATCACCAACACGCCCGACGTCGACTACTACGTCGCGTTCGACAACTTCAAGGTCGGTGAGCTGCAGGGACAGGCCCTCGTCGACGGCATGAAGGCGAAGAAGCCGAAGGGGCCGTGGACGATCGAGATGTTCTCCGGGTCGCCGGACGACAACAACTCCAAGGTCTTCTTCGACGGCGCGATGAGCGTGCTCAAGCCCTATATCGACAAGGGTGACATCGTTGTCGGCTCGGGACAGAAGGACATCAAGCAGACCGCGATCCAGGGCTGGAAGGCCGAGAACGCGCAGCAGCGCATGGACTCGCTGCTGACCTCGACCTACAACGGCGGCAAGAAGCTCGACGGCGTTCTGTCGCCGAACGACACCCTCGCCCGCGCGATCATCACCTCGGTGAAGGGCGCCGGCAAGCCGGTCCCGGTCGTCACCGGTCAGGACTCCGAGGTCGAGTCGGTCAAGTCGATCATGGCCGGTGAGCAGTACTCGACCATCAACAAGGACACCCGCAAGCTCGTCGCCGAGACCGTCGGCATGGTCAAGTCCCTGCAGAAGGGCGACAAGCCGAAGATCAACGACACCAAGTCGTACAACAACGGCACCAAGGTCGTCCCGGCCTACCTCCTCCCGCCGGTCATCGTGACCAAGGAGAACGCGGCCGAGGCCTACGCCAACGACCCCAAGTTGGCCGCCCTCACCAAGTAGCCACCGGGCCGACACCCGCACGCGCCCCGGAGCACGAATCCGGGGCGCGGTGTCATGTGCCCCTCCCCCTTGCACCGGCCGTCCTCGGCGATGCCGCAGCCCTGGGCCGATGTCTTCGCGACCCGCGTAGGCCGCAGCGGCGCCGCAGAGCCGAACCGCGACCGTCTACGCCCACGCCGGAAACCGACCGACGCCGCCCGTGCCGCACATCGTCCGGTTTCTGCCTTTGCCGACCACCGGCCAACCCGGTTCGCTCGCTCCGGAGTTGAGTACGTCCGTACTCGGCGCGACATCGCGCCATGAGCCGGAGGTGTTGATGCGCAGGTACGCGGTCGCCGCCGGGGCTGCCCTTGCACTGCTTGCGGCCGTGCTGCTCCCCAGCCCCGCGCACGCCAGTTCCCTCGAGCCGACGCCCGGGACCCGGCTGACCGATGACCGGGGCAGAGTGCTCACCCTGCGGGGCTGGAACGTCGGGGACAAGGCACACCGCGGCGCCGACGCCCTGTCCGCGATCACCGAGCGGCATTTCCGTGACATGTCGGCACAGGGCTTCGACTTCGCCCGGCTGCTGGTGTTCTGGGACGACCTCGAGCCGGAACCCGGCCGCTACAACCGACGGTACCTGCGCAAGATCGAGCAGGTTCTGGACTGGGCCCACCGGTACCGGATCCATGTGGTGATCGATGCTCACCAAGACGTGTTCGGCCCTCGTTTCGGACATCGCGGAATCCCCGAGTGGGCGACGCGCACGGACGGGCTGCCGTTCACACCTCACCCGGACGACTGGTTCTCCGAATACTTCGAGCCAGCAGTGCAGGCCGCGTTCCAGCACCTCTACCAGGACGCCGATCTGAGGAGGGCGCAGGCCCGTATGTGGCGGTTGCTCGCCGAACGGTTCGGCGGGCACCCTGCCGTTCTCGGCTACGACCTGATCAACGAGCCGATGGGCCGCATGAACGCGGGCGAGGACCTGCCGACCGCCGCGAGGCGAATAGAGTCCCGACAGCTCACTCCGATGTACAACCGCATTGCCGACGCCGTCCGGCAGGTCGACACGAACGGCTGGTTGTTCGTGGAGCCGACGCCCATCGTCGGCGAGGGCATGCCGACAGGTCTGGGCCGGATCGACGACCCCAAGGTGGTGTACGCCCCTCACCTGTACAACGCGGCCATGGAGGCGGGTGGGGACTACGACCCGGACAGCGGCTGGCTGGAGGCGTACGAGGCCGCTGTGGTCGGCTATCCCCGCAGGCACGGCATCCCGGTCGTCATCGGTGAGTGGGGGCCGCTGAACGGCGACCTGCCCCACATGAGCCGCTTCTACGACGACGCCCTGGCATCCATGGACCGCTACAGCGGCGGCTGGGCGGGCTGGGAGTGGTGCTACGGCGGTGGGTACTGCGCTGTGGACGTGAACGGCCGGCTGCGCACCAACAAGGAGCGAACCGTGCGTCCGTACGCCCGGGCTGTTGCGGGCGAGGTCCACGTCGACAGCTACAGCCCGGTCACACGCACCTACCGGCTCAGCTACGAACCACGGCGCGGCAGCACGACCGAACTGTCCCTGCCCCCAGCTCCGGTGGGCTGGCGGGTCGAGGTCATCGGCCGGGCGACTGCCTGGCCCTCCGGGGTGTCGGCAGGGAAGGCCGCCACGGTCCGGGTCACGGCGCGCGTTGACGCCGAAGGCGGTGTGACGGTGGTTGTCACACCCACGCGATGTCGGTCGCACACTCGGCGTTGACTGCGCGGAGCAGAGGCGCTTCACAACCCCGCGACACCATGGACCCACTTGATGCGGCCCGCACCAGCCCATCTCCACCATTGACATGATCGGCTGCGCCGTGCGGACCGCGTCGTCGTCCGCCTCGGAGGCGGCCGGTCGGCGGCTTGCCCCGGTCGACAACTTCCTTCGTTGCGACCATGATTGGCCTGTGCCCGAGTTCAGTTGGCCGGACCGCTCCCTGGTGCCGGCCTCGGATGTCATAGACCGGAGTTGGCCGGCAACGGTCTCCGCACTGCCTCTTGGATCTCGCGTCAGCGGTCGCGTCATCGGCCGGCAGCCGTTCGGCGTCTTCCTCCTGCTCGACGGCGTGCCGAATGCAGTCGGCCTTGCCGAGATCACCGCCATGCCTCACGCCATGGAGCTGCCCGCCATGGGCGCTGCCGTCGCCGGTGAGGTGATCTGGCACGTGGATCACAACCGGCAGGTGAAGATCCGCCTGGACGAATGGAACGTGCCCGGCTGATCATCCGGTGACAGCGGCACTCTTGCGCCGCCGTCCGGACCTCGCACGGCGCCGACCGCGCCGCACTGTGCGTGGGCCAGGTCAGTACGCGGAGTTGACGTTGTCGATGGAACCGTAGCGCTGAGCGGCGTAGTTGGCGGCGGCGGTGATGTTCGCCACCGGGTCGGTGACGCTCTGGGCCGTGCCGGCGACGTGGTAGGCGTTGAAGGTGGGTTCGATCACCTGCAGGAGGCCCTTGGACGGAGTGCCGTTCTGCGCGTTGACGTCCCAGTTGTTCTGGGCGTTGGGGTTGCCGCCGGACTCACGCATGATGTTGCGGCGCAGGCCGTCGTAGCTGCCGGGGATGCCCTTCTCCTTCATGACGGCCAGCGACTGCTTGATCCAGCCGTCGAGGTTCCCCGCGGTGCCGGTGCTGCCCTTGGGGTCGTTCTTGCTGTCGCCGGAGGGAGCCGTGACGCTGTGCGCGGCCTGCGGCGCTTCGGCGGCCTGCGCGGAGGCCGGCATCAGCGTGAGAGCGGCGGCCGCGGCACCGGTGGTGGCGAGGCCGGTCAGGGCGAGAGTGCGCAGGCGGGCAAGGCGGCGGGGGGCGGTGATCGCGGTCATGAGAAGGGACTCTCCTGTAGGACGTCTTAGAGGCGCCGGCCGGTATCGGTCGCGGCCTGTAGGGCGTCGGGGCGAGGGCCCCGTGCTGCCGGGCAAGTGCTGGCCGGCCCGGCGGTGTCCGTCCGGTCCGTCCCGCGGCTTGCGGCAACGAGAGACATGGTTAGCGGCGGGCAGAAGGGGACGCAAGAATGTGACGTACTACCCGACTAAGGAGCAATGCCCCGATTGCCCATTTTGGCGCCTTTACGGCCTGCTCATGGCGGGGTGACTCTACGATCCCCGGTAGGATGTGATCTGGCTCCTATGGGTGGCATCACGCCCCTGACCCTCCTCCGGCCCTCTCCAGGCCTCTGACGGGGCCGGTCCGAGAGGGCCGAACTCCTCACAGTGCGCCATGCCACTGTCACTGACCGCAGCACCAGTGTGCGAGAACCCGGGTGTCGGCAACGAGTGAGCCGCGTCAGCCGTTGCCGACACCCTCAGACGATCAGCCCCGCGTCGTCGGTCGCTTGCTCACGACGCGGTGGTGAACACCTGGACGGAGTCGGCGCCCACCGTCAGCGCGTGTCCGCCGGTGAAGTTCGCCGTCAGCGTGCCGACCTTCGTGGGGAAGCCGTTGGCGTCGGTGGTCGGGGTGACACCGTCCGTGTAGACGTACTTGTTGAGGGTGATCGACCCGGTCGGCTCGCTCAGCCTCACCGTCTGCGCGACGGAGGTGCGGTTGACCAGGACGAACGTCCAGCCGCCGCTGGGCAGCCGTGCGGCCAGCACGCGCACGCCCGTCGGCTCGGCCGGTGCGTGGATGATGGAGCCGGTGGGCAGGTACCGGGTCAGCAGGCTCCAGGTGTAGAACCACGGACGCAGCGCCGTCGAGTGGGCCGACACCGTGCCGGGGTCGTCGGTGCCCCTCCCCCACATCCCACAGAAGGTGGTCGAGGCATAGCCGTCGAGGCACCAGGCTGCCGCACCGTCGACGCCGCTGCGGGCCTCCTGCACCGCCAGGTCCGCCATGCGCAGCGGCTGGGTCGTGTCGAGGGCGAAGCGATAGTCCTTACTACCGTCGGGGTACTGGGCGGCCTTCATGCCCGTCTCCCCGAGTAGTACTGGCCTGCCCGGTGCTGCCGTCCGGATCTGGGACACCGCCCGGCTCATCACGGGCTCGACGTACTCCGGGGCTGCGCCGTAGAGCTCCTGGCTGTAGAAGTGTGCCTCGCCGGCTCCCAGCAGGCCGCTCTGCGCGGAGCGCAGCCACCAGGAGCCGTTGTCGTTCCAGGTGCCGGTGTTCAGGCCGGTCTGTGTCTGCGTCAGATCGTCGAGCGGGTCGTCGATGGACGTGCTGTTGTTGGCGAGGTGCATCGATCCGACCGTGTGCTCAATGGTCGAGGAGGCCACCGACAGGCGGAGGTACTTGGCGCCGGTGATGCCGGAGGCGGTGTAGGTGTAACTCCACATGCCGCCTCCGTTCTTGCCCGTGACCATGGCGACCGGCGTCGGCGCCGTGACTGCCAGGTTCTTCCAGGTCGTGCCGTCCGACGAGGTCTGGAAGGTGACCGCGGTGTCGGTGGCGCCGGCCGCGTAGATCTGCGCGGTGAACGTGTTGAGCGAGGCCAGCTTCCAGACCAGGCCTGAATTGCATCCGGAGTTGCATCTGGGTGCGGTCTGGTGGCCCAGGTCGCCGCCGTACGAGCTGATGCCCGCCTCGGCGGTGTCGGCGCCGGAGATGGCCGTCCGGGCGGTGTCCACCCCGGCGGTGGCGAACGCCGACGCGAGGTTGGTCGTCGCGATGTTCCAGTCGGCGTACGAGTACGACTTCGGGCCGGTGGCGACGTTGGGCTCGTTGACACCGACCCAGTACGTGGGCGCGGCGCCGTCGGCCTGCAGGTGTTTGACCAGTGTCGCCTGGACGGTGGCCGTGTTCGTGGCGGTGTAGGTCAGGTCGCCGATGCCGAAGAGCCCGCTGACGACCGGTACGCCCTCATCGACGTAGTGCTTGATCACCTTCTCGGCGCTCTGATAGGCGGCGGTGGTGAAGTCGTAGCTGCCGCCCGCGTCGGTGCCGCTCCAGAACCAGGGCAGGTTGAACATGACCCGGACCAGGCCCGGTTTCATGTAGTCGGTGCGGGACACCATCTGGTTCCAGTCGGCGGTGTTCCAGGTCGTGCCGTTCGGGGGCTGGGGGTTCTGGTTGTAGCCCAGGCCGATCCAGTGGCTGCTGACCACGTCGTCGGCCGTGGCGGCGCCGCTCGGGGCCGGGGCCGCAAGTCCGATGCCCAGCGCTGCCGCGATGGATAACAGCGCCGCGCACAGCGCCCGGCCGGCGGGCAGGGCAGGCCGGAAACGAAGGAGTGATCGGGAACGCATGGATGCCTTTCAGCGTTGCATGTCGTGGCCAGTATGGAATTCCGGTCGTGGCCTGTCCGCTCACGGGCAGGAGAACACCGGTCACAGAGGCGACGGGCCCGCCTCGTACGGCCTCGACCTCAGCAACGTCCGCAACTGATGGCCGTCATTCAGGTCGTGACCTCCTCCACACTGGCCCGCCCGATCGGCGGGGGCATCCGTGAAAGCACGGATACCCGACACGGGTTGGTCCACCGGTGTGGTGCATCGACGGCCGATCGGTCGTCCAGGACCAAATCAAGATGCGTGCAGGGCCTCGGAGTTCGAGCTGGATATCGGGTTCCTGGGTGGGACTCGACCGGCTCGAACACCACGACCGATCCGGCAGCCCGGGTGCCGGCGCCCTACTGCGCGTCACGCTGCCGGGGCGAACGCGGCGACGGGCTCACGGGCGTGGTCCTTGGCCTTGGGGTCGCAGAGCGTCATAGAGCGTCGTAGATGTCCCGGATCGAGCGCTTGGCTGCGGGCAGGGCCGGCCAACCCCCGCACCCGATGCTGCTGATACCGGCAGACTCCCAGCTCGCTCCCCGGCCCCATCGACGTCCTGCAGCGGTCCCCCTGCACGGTCTCGAGGTCGCGATCCTGCGGTCAGCCGTGCTCAGCGAAGGCTGCGGTGATGGCCTCGCGATCGGCACCGCCGGCCAGCATGAGCCGAAGGAGGATCCGGGCCTTGTAAGGGTCGAGGAAGCCGCCGTTGATGAGGCCTCGGCGTTGCAGGTCGGTCTCTGACCCGATGGCGCCATAGGTGTGCCGCAGGACGGATCCGCTGCCGGTGCGGGAGGTGAGCACGACGGGCATGCGTTCGGCGAGAGTCCCCAGAAGATCGGCGAGTTTGCTCGGGACATGGCCGACGCCGAAGCCTGCGATGACCAGTCCCTGGCTTGCCTCGGCGATGGCGGCGAGGATGTCCGCGTGCTCGTCGAGGGTGACGGTATGGAGCGCGACTCGAGTCTTCTCCAGCGCTTCAGGCCGCGGGTAGGGAGCCGAGCGACGTGCGGGAGCCATGAGTACTCGGGCATGGCCTTCGATGACGTGACCGATCGGGCCGGTGTTGGGCGAGGCGAAGGTGGCGGTGCTTGTGCTGTGGGTCTTGCGCACCCAGCGGGCCGCGTGGATCTCGTCGTTGAAGACGACCAGTGCTCCCAAGCCGTGGCTCGCGGGAGAGGCGGCGGTACGGGCGGCGGCGAGCAGGTTCGCGGGTCCGTCGGGTCCCGCGAGTGTCGGGTTGCGCATGGCTCCGGTCAAGACGAACGGCTCGGCGTGCGGCCAGACCAGGTCGATGAGGAACGCGGTCTCTTCCAGAGTGTCGGTCCCCTGGGTGACCACCACCCCGCAGGCCCCGGCCTGCACCGCCTGTGACGCCGATTCGACCAGGGTCAGGACGTGCGCGAAGGTCAGATTCGCACTGGGGACTGCTTCAATGTCGTGGATGTCCAGGGGCGTTCCGAGCTGGTCGAGCCCGGGCACGGCCGCGGCGAGGTCGGCTCCGTTCAACCGGGTGACCACCGGTCCGCTGTCGGCGCCCCGGGTGTGGCCTGCCATCGATATCGTGCCGCCGAGCGTGAACAGTGCAACGCCCATACAGCTGTGCCTTCCGCTCGCATGCGGGCAACGACTGATCCCTGCCCGCGGCAGCCTATCGGGAGGGGATCACGTTCGCCGATCTTGTGACAAAGTCGTCCGTCCGCACGGATGAGGTCCCGACAGCACACTCCCGCATGGGGAATTCATACACACTGAGCGCGAGCACGCAGGTTACGAGCCCACCCGCGGGCGGGTAGGCGCACCACCGGCACAACTCGCCGTCCCGCACAGAGAAGGAAGAGGGGCCCTTGACCGCATACCCATTGCGTCCGATCGGCCACGTCGAGTCGTCGCTCAAGGACCGCGCGGCCGCACCGCGCCAAGCCGACGAGGGAGCACCCGACGCCTGGCTCGTCCTGGGCGACGAGTACCTCCCCGCCGTGGACGGCCTCGCGCCGGGCACCGACGTACTGCTGCTCACCTGGCTGGACCGAGCCGACCGCGACACGCTCGCCGTCCGCCCGCGCGGCGATACCGCCCGCCCGGTCACCGGCGTCTTCGCCACCCGCTCACCCGACCGCCCCAACCCGATCGGCCTGCACACCGTCCATATCCTGTCCGTTGCAGGCCCACGCATCCACGTCCGCAACCTCGAGGCCCTCGACGGAACCCCGATCCTGGACATCAAGCCGATTCTCACCTCCGATCGCTGACCCCTCGCCTTGATCTGTCGACTGGGGCCATGTGTGCCCTCGCCCCGGGCCTCATGTCTCACCCGTCGAAGCGGGACCAGCGGAACCCGTGCTCGAGCAACGGCGTCAGGGTCCCACGGTGGAGGGCGCCGAAGCTCACAACCGCCTCCTTCTCGCCGCTGCTGACCTGCGTAAGCAGTCCCGGGGCCACGAAGAACCGCTCGGCCGCGTAGGTCGGTAGGAAGGGACCCAGGGGTACGGGACGCAGCATGGTCCACAACGTGTCCAGGCGCGCGGTCGGCATGCAGTGGGTCCATGCGTGGGGATCGCCTTCGCCCGGTTCCTCCAGTGGCCACGGGATGGACCAGTCCATCCCGGCCCCACTCCACACGGCGAAGACCAGCCGGTCGCCGAGCGGTCCGGAAGGATGCTGGGGCTGCTTCAGCACAGGGTCGTGGAATCGGCGGATTGCCGGTCGGAGGCGAGCCGGGCGATGGAAGGCGGCCAACGCCGCCGGTATGTAGCCCAGTTCACCCGCCGTGCTCTCTTCCTCGGCCGACTTCGTCTCCTCAGCGGGAAACCGGCTGAGGACGAACGATTCCAGAGCCCGGATCGGATTCGTTTCCACGTGGTCGACCCGGTCCACCCCTGGCACCGGCCCGGGTGCCGGGACCGGTCGGACCGCGTCCAGCATGTCGCGGCTCAACGGGCGGTCGAGCTCCAATGCGGCGTGGTCGAAGTCAGCAGGTGCATACGACGTTCCTCGGCAGTGTGCGGTGCCGAGGGGAGTGATCAGGGACGGGAGCGGTTTGCGGGATGGCGATGCACACGGTCACCTGTCCCCTGCTGAAAAACGCAGTGCCGGGTCGGCGCCGTGCCCCGGAGAGAGGCCGATCAGGTAGCCCGAGCGGATCTCGGCGCGCCGCCGTTGTGCCCTGCTGTTGGCGTATGCGTCGGTGCACTGAACACCGGCATTGACCAGCACGGATGCGCCACGGCGGCTGGTACTCCGACGCTCTGGAACGGGTATCGGACCACCCGCCTGACCGGCACCGGGGCTGTCGGTCGCACAGCGGCCCTCTCGGAACCACACTGGACGGAGGGGCGCCCCGCTGGACGCGCGTGACTACGACGGAAGGACAGAGCCATGACCACGGACACGTCCCCCGGCCCCTTGCGGGTCCTGGCCTTCGGCGCGGCACTGCGGGCCGATTCGGCCAACGCCCGCCTCGCCTCCCTCGTGGCCCGGCTCATCTCCGACACCGGGGCCACCGTCGACCTCGCGACCATGCGCGATTTCGACATGCCCTTGTACGACGGCGACGTAGAAGTCGCCGAAGGGCTGCCGCCCGGCGCGCTCGCCCTGCGCGACCGGCTCGAGTGGAGCGACGCCGTCGTCATCTCCTCGCCGGAGTACAACGCCTCCGTGCCGGGAGTGCTGAAGAACGCGATCGACTGGGTCTCCCGTGTCCGGCCGCAGCCGTTCAAGACCAAGCACGCGATGCTCCTCTCCGCCTCGCCATCCCTGATCGGCGGAAACCGCGGGCTGTGGGCCCTGAGGATTCCCCTGGAACACCTGGGCACCCGCGTCTACCCGGACATGTTCAGCCTGGCAGACAGCTACCAGGCCTTCGCCGAGAACGGAACGCTGGCCGACCCGGGGCTGCAGCAACGTCTCACCGAGACCGTGTCGGGGTTCCTCAGCCTCGTAGAAGCGGACGTGCGCTACGTCTGCCTGGAACGCCGGTGGTACGAGTTCCTGGGAGACCGCACCGAGGCAGCCATCACCCAGCGGGCCGAGGCGTGACACCCGGACACCATGAGGCGCTGCGCACGAAGCGTCGGTGCGCAGCAGCGAGCACCGGTGTTCGAGGCGTACCGGCCGCCCCGCCTGAAGCACCGCACGGCGGCCCGGTCGTCGATGGGGAGCTGGAAGTGTGGTCCTGAAAGATCTTCTCCACCCCCTGCCCTGGACCGGCTCGATGCCACGGAGCTGGGCGAACTCCCCACCGCATGGTGGGCCTTCGACCGCCGCTACCTCCCCGAAGCCTCCATGGCCGAGCTGTTCATCGACAAACCGAAGGACCGCGCCCGCCAGGTCGCTCCATCCAGGCCCCATCCACTCGATCAGTGAGGCGGCGCTACGGAATGACCGGCGCCGAGGAATTCAGCCGGCTGGCGGTCGGTCACCTACGGGCCGCCGCGGGCCGCTACCCTGCCGACCCGCAGATCCGCACCATGGTCGACACGCTCCACAAGCAGAGCGCCGAGTTCGCCGCACTGTGGGACGACCATTACGTGGAAAGCGGCGCCCACCACCGCAAAACCGTGGAGCACCCCGTGGTCGGCACGCTGCAGCTCAACTGCCACACGCTTGCCGTGCCCATGCGCGACCAACTTCTCGTCTGCTTCACCGCCGAACGCGGCAGCCCCTCCCACGAAGCGCTCCGGCTCCTCTCCGTGGTCGGCACCCAGGACATGGCTCCCTTGCTGGACAAGGTCCGCCTGCGTGATTCCAGGGCGGCGTCGGCATCATCCTCGGCAGCACCCGTCCCGGCCGCCCGGGCGATCAGGTGGCTCGACGGGTGCGGGACCTGGCAGGGGAACACGCAGCCGGACCCCGGACTTCGAGCTTGTGGACCTGTCCGACTGCGCGCTGTCGCTGTTCGACGAAGCGGTCCTGGCGGTGCAGAAGTTGCGCGCACGGGCGGGCGTGCTCCACCAGAACGCCTAGGACCTGTCCGTCGGTCCTTCCGAGTCAGGCCGGCAAAGAAGTGCACCCAAGTTGAACGCGTTCAAATTTCCTGTCACGATACGTCTTGCCGCCTGGCGAGTGTGCTGGACGAGAGGATCACGGTCATGACGAGCTCGCTTCTCACGCGGCGAGGCCGTCTCCGCATGCGCATGGCCGACAGGGGAACAGTTGCGGGGAGCACGGTCCCGACGCAGATTCTCGACTGGCAGCATCCGAACGTTTCCTCATTGGTCCGACGGATCGGCATCCCGGAGGACTCGGGGGACACTTCAAGTCCCGCAAGTCCCGCCCACCGCATAGCGGCCCTGCGCCGGGCTCACCGATGGATTGCCGCAGTTGTGCAGCCGGTGTACTCGGTTCAGGACGAGCGGCCCGTCTCGGAGGTGCTTCGGCGCCGCCGTGGCTCGTGCAGTCAGCGCCTCGCGGTACTGGAATCCGTGGCGCGGGCATCCGGGGTGGCCACGCGGGTGCGTGGCCTGCTGGTGGACGGGAGGTTCTGGTATCCACGCTTCCCTCGCTTCCATCGGATCGTCCCGCACCAAGTTGTGCTCGCATGGCCGGAGTTCCGCCTTGACGGACTGTCACTGACCGAACACCTCACCGCGCCCTGGTTGACAGTCTCGGAACTCTTCGGTGGTCTCAACGAGCTGAGCGAAGGCAGCGGTGGTGGCTTCACCAACACCGGCGCGGAGACACTCTTCGAGGCGTTGTCCAGGACAGCGATCGACTGGGACGGCGCGACGATCTGCCCGGCCGCCGACGCCGCCTGCGATCTCTCGGCCTACGTCCTGGCGGACCTCGGCCACTTCGACTCGCGTGACGAACTTTTCGCCCAGCACGGCCAGACCCTCTGCGGGATGGCGAGACTTCTGGCCGAGCCCATCCTCAGCCGCCGTTCGGCGGGCGCCTGGGACATGTCCAGGCCATCGTGTACGTAGCCAGATGACCAGGGCTGCAGCGGTGGCGGTGCCGAGAAAGACGTAGCCACGGTTGTCGTAGCGGGTGGCGAGGGCCCGGGACTGCTTGAGCTTATTGATCGCCCGCTCGACGGTACTGCGCTTCTTGTGGGACGCGGATCCCCGCCGCGCGAGCGGCCCCTGGCCCTCGCCTCCCGCATCACCTCCGCCGGGCGGGCGAGCAGTCTCTGCCACGGCGTCTCCGCCTGATGTTCGTCGTCCCCCCTTTGACCCGGGAGCCGGCGGCAGACCTGTGCGGGCGCCGACCGCGTGCTGATGCGCCCGCACGATGGTGGAGTACGCAGTCACGTGATCACCCGGACAGGTCGTAGTGCTGTGACCGCACAGGTTCTCTGTGTCGCAGAGACGATCGCTCCTGGCATGTCTCGTGGGCCTGCCGGCGAGTGTGGATAATGCCCGATGTGACTCCAGATACAGATCGCCCCAGGTGGTGGTTCGGGCTGCGCGGCTTTGCATTCTTCCTGGTGGGCGGTGGCGTTGGCTTCTTCGCGTACGCGGTGGCTTCGCATCGGCCGGGCGGGGCGCCGTGGGGATGGTTGCTGCTCGGAGCGATTGTCTGCGGGACACTGAGTGCACTGTTTCCGAGGCCACGTCGGCCTTGAAGCCATGCGCTGCCCCGATTGCGGGAGAGCGACGGCGCACCCCGGAGCAGTTCGTCAAGCAGGTCGCCCACGGCCTTCCCCGATCGCCGTGCTGCGGCACCGTGCAGCACCGTGCGTTGTGAGCCCGGCTGCTCCGGAGGTTGTCAGCGCCGTTCGGTTCCCACCGGCGGCAGCGGGTCCAGAAGTACACCCGGGTTCAGGATCCCGGCCGGGTCGAGTGCCCCTTTCGCGGCACGAAGTGCGAGAGCGAACGGCTCCGGACGCTGGCGGTCGTAGCCCGGCCGGTGGTCGCGGCCGACCGCGTGATGGTGGGTGACGGTCGCGCCGAGGTTGCCAAGGATCTCCATGGCGGCTGACTTGATCCGGTCCCACATCGCGACTTCCGCACCGCGCCGCCCGGGTGCGATGACGGTGAAGTAGGGCGCGGGCCCGTCCGGATAGACATGGGTGAAGCGACAGTTGATCGTGCCCTCGTGGCCTGTCACCTCTTTGACGACGTCGGACAGTTGGCCGCGCACCGACTCGTACAACTGTGGCGCACGGTCCCAGGTGCAGGCCGTTTCGAACGTCTCGGTGACCACACTCATACGGGCGAGCGCATCGCGGAGATACGGCATTCTCAGGAACGCCGAGCGCCACGTGTTCGCTGCGGCGTCCGTGGCGCCCGGCACCGTGGGCGCGGGCGAGCCACCGTGGTCGCGGGCCAGGGTGACGAGTTCCGCCAGGCGCCCGTCGACAGGGGCATGGGCCGATTCCACGCCGAGGATGAGCGCACTGTGGCCGTCCCGTGCGACACCTGCCAGGGCGGCCTCCCCGGGGTCGAGCAGCCGGCAGTTGGCCGGGTGCAGACCCGACTGTGCAACGGCTCGTACGGCGTCCATGGCTTTGTGGACGTCGTCGAACAGCACCGTGGCCGACGCCTTGTGACGCGGACGCTCCTGCAGCCGCATCCAGGCCTCGGTAATGACACCGAGCGTGCCCTCGGAGCCCAGGAACAGCCGGTCGGGCGAGGGACCGGCTCCCGAACCGGGCAGGCGCAGGGACTGATTGACCCCGACGGGCGTCACCACGCGCAGGGACTCCACGAGGTCGTCGATGTGGGTGTAGAGCGTGGCGTAGTGGCCGCCGGCCCGTGTCGCGAGCCAGCCACCGAGGGTGGAGAACTCAAAGCTCTGCGGGAAGTGGCGCAGGGTGAGTCCGTGCGGTCGCAGTTGAGCCTCCAGCTCGGGGCCGAGGGCGCCGGCCTGGATCCGGGCGGCCCGGCTGACCCGGTCGATCTCCAGCACCCGGTCCAGGGAGGAGAGGTCCAGGGACACCACACCGTGATGTCGGTCCGCGCGGTACTCGACGCCGCCGACGACCGAGCTTCCCGCACCGTAAGGCACGACGGCCACATGCGTGTTCGCCGCCCAGTCAAGGACGTCGATGACCTCCTGCTCGCTTCGGGGACGGGCGACCTGGTCGGGCGCTGCCGCGAGGTCGCCGTTCAGGGCGCGGATCACGTCGCGGTACGCCTTGCCGTACGTGTGCGAGGCCCGGTCCGGGGGCGCGGACGACATCACAGGGGCGAGTGCGCGGGGCGGATCGATGCGCACCTTGGGGAGTGCGAGCGCGGAGACATCGGGCACGGGCAGCGGGCTTTGTGCCGCAGCGGGGACCAGCGACCCGAGGGCGACGCAGTCCGCATCGGGCAGTGCCTGGTCCGCAGCGCCCCAGCCCCACCAGGAGCGGAGCCGGGACGAGTCATCGGCGGACGCGGGTGGTGCGGTTCGGTCGGCCATATGAATTGACCCTTCAGTAATTTACCGTTCGGTAATTTTCCGTAACGTATAGTCTCCGCATGACGACTGCAAGGGCCTCGGCCGCGCCGGATCCGGTCGCCGGTCCGGAGGCGGGCCGCAGCCACGGCGCCGGGACCAAGGGCGTCCCGCGCGCCCTGCGGGAGGAGCAGATCCTCGGCGCGGCCCTCGAGGAGTTCGGACGGCACGGACACGCCGCGGCGTCGATGGCAGAGATCGCCCGCCGCGTGGGCGTCACAAAGCCGATGCTCTACACATACTTCGGCTCCAAGGACGGCCTGTACACGGCCTGCCTCGACCACATCGGCCCCCTTCTCCTCGGGGCGATGCGCGAAGCCGTGGAGGCGGGCCCGTCCAAGGAGCGGCTCCCCGTCACCGTACTCACAGCGGTGTTCGGGGCTCTGGAAGAACGGCGGCACGCGTGGTTCGTCCTCTACGACCGGACGCTGCTGCACGGTTCCGAACCATGGCGCGCAGCCCAACGTCACCGCGAGGCCATCGACGAGCTGGCGACCTCGGGTACCGCCGCGCTGCTGCACGGCCAGGGCAACGCCGATCCCCTGGACGCGGACGCCCTCAAACATGTGTGGACGGGCACGGTCAGCGCGCTGGTCGGTTGGTGGGTCTCCCACCCCGAGCTGTCCGCACAGGACATGGGTGTGCGGTGCGAGCGGCTGCTCTCCGCCATCCGGAACCACGTCTGAGACCGGGCGTACGCGACCGCGGAGGTGTGCGCCGCCGGGAGCCCCCTATGACGGCAGTCGACTTCCTCCCGGCCTCGAGGGGCAGAGCACGCCTTTCCGGAGGCGTGCTTGGTCCGCAAGGTGTTCTTCTCGGCCTGGTTGCCGCATGCATCCATCGAGCACCAGCGGCGGTTGCCCGGGCGGGATGTGTCGAGGAACCAGGCAGCGCAGTGCGGTCCAGAGCAGGCCCGTACCCGGTCCAGGGCGGGGGTGGTTGCCAGGTCGAGCGCGTCGCGGGCGCTGTCGTCAGGCACCGCGCGGACCGCGTCCTCGGCGGTGTGGATCACCGAGCCGTCGTCGCCGAGCACCGGAACCGGGGGGCGCCGCCGCGGCGGACCGGTTCAGCAACTCTCGTTCTCCTGGTGGACATTTGGCGGGCCCATCGGCGCTGCGAGCCGCCGTCCGCAGCGCGCACACCGCTTCCCGTAGCTCCCGCGCCTGACGCGGGACGCCCGACGTCGGGACGGGGATGACAGCGCCGGCGGGATAGAGGCCAAGCTGCTTGACACCTGCTCACGGTCGCACCACAAGCACACTGCGCACTCTCCAGCCCACGCTTCACGCCGGCACCGGCAACACACTCCGCCCGCTCGATGAGGCCCTACGACGTCTTTGCCCGCCGGAACCGCAACCCAGCACGCCGCGCCGAGGGTGGCATTGCCGGCACCGAGTAGCGGTTGGCGCGGACCGCGATCTGGCTGTGGCCGTCGGGACCATCAGGTGGCGGTGACGACCAGCGCGGCCTGGTCGTCCAGGGTGGCACTGCCTGCGAACGTGGCGACTGCGGTGGTGATGGACTCGATGAGGGCGGCGGCGGTGAGCGTCCCGGTCCGGCCAGGGACGAGCGCTTCGGTCAGGCGGTCCTCGCCGAAGAATTCACCGTTGGCGGAACGAGCCTCGGTGATGCCGTCGGTGACCAGGACCAGGCTGTCGCCGGGATGCAGGTCAACGCGACACGGGCAGAAGCCTGGGTCGGGACCGATGCCCAACAGGAGTCCGGGTTGCGCGAGTTCTTCGACCGTGCCGTCGACGCGGCGCACCAGAGGCGGTACGTGGCCTGCTCGGATCAAGTTGAGCGTGAGGTGGGACGCGGTGTGCCGCAGCTCGCCGTAAATGAGCGAAACGAACTGGTCCTCATCGTCGGCACTCTCCGCCAACGCGTCGTTGATGGCGGCGACCACCGCCGCTGGGTTGTTCAGAAGGCGCGCGGCGGCACGTGCGGTGTGGCGGACCATTCCGGTGGTGGTGGCCGCCAGCGCGCCGCGTCCGGACACATCACCGATCATGAGTGCCCAGCGGCCGGCGGGCAGCGGGAAGACGTCGTAGAAGTCGCCGCCGACCTCGAGTCCTTCACCGGCCGGATGGTACGACGCGGCCAGAGCAGCGCCGGGAATCGTGGGCAACTCGGGAGGCAGCAGCCCCGCCTGTAGATCGCGCCCCAGCCGGACGCGGTCGGTGAACTGGTGGGCGTTGTCGGCACTCGACGCGGCCCGGCGGGCGAGCTCCTGGGCCAAGGCGATCGTGTGGCCGTCCAGGGGCAGGTCGGTGTCCAGGAGAGTCAGCACGCCGAAGGTGCGGCCCCGGGTGGTCAGCGGTACGCACACGTAACCCGTGACGCCGAGCTGCGCGCAGAGGCCGCCCGCGTGGGCGGTTTCGGTGGTGCCGGAAGTCAGCACGCGGGCAACAGCGGCGTCCACCGCGTCGCACAGTGCGGGAGAAGTGAGGAGCCTTTCCCCCTCACGGGTCTCCGCAGCGACGGCGATGCGCTGGGTCTGGCCGCGCTCGAGCACGTGGACCGCACACAGCGGCGCCAGGGCCGGGACGGTCAGTCGGGCCATGCGCTGCAGGCTTTCGGAATAGTGTGTCTCGCCCGTGATGGCGGTGCTGGCTTCCAGCAGGAAGGCCAGATCCTCACGCGCTGCCTTTTCGCGCTCCTGGGCGGCATGGCTCGCCTCCACCGCGCAGTGGCGCTCGATGGCCAACGCGGCTATGCGGGCGAACGCGGCGCTGAGCGCCACGTCCTTGTCCTCCGGAGACTTGGGGGTGCGGTGGTACATCGCGAAGGTGCCCAGCAGCAGACCGTCCGCGTCCTGGATCGGCGTGGACCAGCACGCCGCGACCCCGGCCCGCAGCGCCAGGTCTCGGTAGTCCTTCCACAGGGGATCGGTGGCGATGTCCGTGACGATCACCGGCTCGCGCCGGAAGGCGGCAGTGCCGCAGGAGCCGATGCCCTCTGCGATGGGTGTCCCGTCGACCGCCTCGTTGTAGAAGTCGGGCAGGCGTGGGGCGGTGCCGTGCCGCAGACGCTCTCCGTCGCCATCGACGAGGAGTACCGAGACGATCATGTCCGGGGAGAGGTCCTCGATCGCCGTGGCCATGCCGCAGAGGATCTCGTCCAGTGGGGCGTCGCGCGCGATCTGCTCCAGCAGCGCGCGCTGCTCGGCGGCCAGCAGATGCGCGTGGTGGTACGCGGTGGTCTCGACGGCGATCACCACGACCCCGTCGATCCGGCCGACCGCGTCCCGGCGGGGCTCGTAGGTGAAGTCGAAGAACCTCTCCCGCGGCCTGTCCGGCCCGCCCAGCAGGAGTCGCCCATCTTGGGCCCGGTACGCCAGGCCGGTGCGGTAGACCGTGTCGAGCCGGTCGAGGACGCCCTGTGGAGCCAGTTCCGCAATCACTTCGCCGACCGGCTCTCCGATGCGCCCGCTGTCGCATCCGAGGGTCTCGAAGAAGACTGAATTCGCCGCTTCCAGCAGGTGCCTCGGGCCACTGAGCGCGGCGAAGATCACCGGGGCCTGCCCGAACAGGTCCGCGTACTCCTCGTCCCGTCTGGCAATCGGGACGGAGTGTGCCGTGGCCGAACGCTGGGGATCGAAATATATGGACATGACAGGCCAATTTCTCCTGTCTCCCCCGCCGACCGGGCCGTGTCGCCCCTCCACTCTGACACACGTCTCCACTGATCCCTGAGCGGCCCAGGCAGCTTGCCGGCGGAAGTGCCCGAAGTCGCGGCCGGAGCCGCGCAGACTTCAGCCTTCGCTCGGCCCGTCGACGTTGAACGTGGACTGCCCGGTTCCAGCGCGCACCACGATAATGTCGGCAGGCTCCGCCGAGGGGTTGCTCTCTCGGTGCACGGCGTTCTTCGGCACGTAGACGAAGTCGCCGGGACCGGCCTCTACGGTGTCCGAGCCGTCCGGGCCGAACTCCATCCGCAGGGCTCCGGTGAGGACGTAGATCACCGATTCGTACTCGCCGTGGTGATGCCAACCGGAAACCATCCCGGCCTCCGTGCGGACGTATCCCGACCAGGTTCGGTCGGTGGTGAAGGCCTCCTGCCGGTCCATCCCTGGCGTGCAGGGTCCCGGCCTTCTGTCGTCAGGGGTGACGAGGCGGACCTGGTCGCGCTGAAGCTCCACGACGACTCCTTCCGCTCGGGCCATCGAGCCCCGCCCGTGGGCCCGGCACCGGCTTGCTCGGACAGTCACGTCCCCTTTCGCCAGACTAGGCCCCCGGCCGCAGCCCGCTCCAGGCCGCAGTCCCGGTCGCAGGAGTTGCTCCCTTCGCCGTGGAGCGAGCAGAAGCCTTCGGTCCACGAGGCTGCACGATGGGGAGAGGCCGAGCGGAGCGGGCCCGCCGAATGGACGGACGCCGCCAGAAATGTCGCGAGGCCAACGGCTGGGGGCGGTGTCGGGGGTGCCGGCCCAGGCCGGGCGGGGTGCCGGCGCTGCTGGGGTGGGGCCGGCTGACCACCTTCCAGCTCACGGGGACAGGAGTGCGGATCAGGTCCTGGCTCGTCTTCGTCGGCGCCGGCTGCGCGATGGGCGAGGGGCAGCAGCCGGCAGCCCGCGGCATCACGGCCGCCGCGTGCCTCGCCGCCGGCCCTCCAGATACTCGGCGGCACCCCGCGTCCGGGCGCTGCCCACCGTGGGTTGGTAACGCGTTCAGCCGGTCAGTCCGGCCGCGGTCAGGGTGAGGTGCTGGGCCAGTACCTCGGCCGCGGTGTCGGCGTCGCGAGCCAGCGCCGCCTCCTCCAGCCGACGGTGCTCGCCGACACCGTCACGGTCGGGGAGGCGGTACGCCGGGTGCCTCCGCTCTCTCGCGGACCATGGCCGGCCCTGGATGAGAAGCCGTACCCCAGGCAGGCGTAACGCTGGGCTCTCGCGCTCGGCAAGGCGCATTGATCGCTGTTGCCTGAGTACGCGTACTCAGGCAACACCACCTCTGAGCCGACAGAATTCCTGTCATGAACAGACCTGTGAAGCTCGGCATAGCCGGGACATGCACGGCACTGCTTGTCGTCGGGGGAATCGGTATCTACAACGTCGTGCATACGTTGACCGCCGGGACCTCGCAGGACGGTCAGCCCGACGCCTCCGGCAGTTTCGATCCGTCCACACTGTCGAGCACGCCACCGTCGAACACAGAGGCGGTCAAGCTGGCCCGAGCCTTCCTGAACAGCTGGTCCGAGCAGCACTTCGATGGCGCGGCACGCGACTCCGACGCGCCAGAGACGACTGCGCAAGCGTTGCGGAACTACACGGACGGCCTGCACCTGACGAACTTATCGTTCGATCACGTTCTCCCGGCCGGTCCGTCGTCGGTGACGCCGGGCGCGACCAAGGTGACCTTCGACGTGACGGCCAAGGTGGCCGGCGGCACATGGACGTACTCGAGCGCCGTGGCAGTAGTGCACAGTACGAATGGCGCATCGGCGGTGCACTGGAACAACTCGGTGCTCTATCCCGGCCTCGGCAACGGCCAGTCGCTCACTGCGGGCAAGCTCCCTGCCGGCGCCGGCCCGGTCAAGGTGGTGGCCGACGACGGCAAGACGGACCTGTCCACGTTCTCCTCGCTGCGGGACATCGCGGCGACCATCCGCCAGAACGCCGCCCCCGCGGGCGGCAGTACGGGCACGGGGGTGGCGGTGGTCGACGGTGGCGGTGAGGGGGTCAAGGCGCTGAAGGTCTTCGCCAAGGGCCGCACCCCGGTCATCAAGACGACCATAGACGCCCGGCTGCAGGCGGTGGCCGAGCGCGCCGTGAAGCACCCTCAACTCCAGGAGAAGCCCGCCGGAACCGTGGCGCTCGACTGGAAGAACGGCCGCATTCTCGCGCTCGCACACACGGGAGCGGACGGGGACATCGCCATCAACGGCATCAAGTCTCCGGGCTCCACCATGAAGATCATCACCTCCGCTGCGCTGTTCGACCAGGCAGGCCTCACCGCGAACAGCCCCGCACCCTGTACCGACTCCGTGATCGCCAACAGTCAGCTGTTCCACAACGACCCGGGCGTGAAGGCCAACCCCGGCTCCACCCTCGCCCAGGCGTTCACGGTGTCCTGCAACACGTCCTTCATCAAGGACGGCTTCCACTACCTCGTACACGACGGAGACGCCTCCGCCCTGCACGACGAGGCCGTCAATGTCTTCGGCATGGGCAGCTGGTCGATCGGCGGCGGCGTGGCCACCTCCGATCCGAACATCCCAGAGGACATTCAAGCCGGGGACCAGGCAGCCCAGTTCATCGGCCAGGGCAAGGTCACCGCCACCCCGCTGTTCATGGCCTCCGTGGCGGCCACCGTACGAGGCGTCGGCTTCAAGCAGCCCATCATCCTGCCGGGCCAGCACCAGCAGACGGCCCCCCGCACCATCTCCGCCCGCACCGCGGGCCACCTCCAGTCGATGATGCGCAGCGTGGCCACCAGCGGCACCGCGGCGCCGCGTCTCGGCGGGCTGCCGGGCGTCGGGGCGAAAACGGGCACAGCCGAGGAAGGAGACCACACCAACGGCTGGCTGACCGCGTACAACTCCCGTATAGCGGTCGCGGCCCTGGTCGAAGGCGGCAGCTCCGGCGTCGACTCCGCCGGGTACGTTGTCCGCCAACTGCTGACCGACAGCTGACCGTGGCCGCACCTGGGGAAGGCGCTGGGCACACCCGTCAGCATCGTGCGCGGCGGGGTGGATGACGAGTGGGCGGTTCGGGCGGCGGGCGTCCGGGCCGCCTTACCTGCGGTGCACGATCTGGATCAGGTTGCCGCAGGTGTCGTCCAGTACCGCGGTGGTGACAGGGCCCATCTCCAGCGGCTCCTGGGTGAAGTGCACCCCGAGCTCGCGCAGCCGGTTGAATTCCGCAGGTACGTCGTCCACGGCGAAGGAGGTGGCCGGGATGCCGTCCTCGACCAACGCCGTCTTGTACGGCTGCACCGCGGGGTGACCGGAGGGCTCGAGCAGCAGCTCGGTTCCGTCTGGATCTTCCGGCGAGACCACGGTCAGCCACCGGTCCTCGCCCAGCGGGACGTCGTGCTTCTTCACGAAGCCGAGCACGTCGGTGTAAAAGCGCAGGGCCTTCTCCTGGTCGTCGACGAAGACGCTGGACAGGTGGATCCTCATGGGGTGCCCTCCGGTGCATCGGGCCTGAGCCATCGGGTCATGACGTGCTCACGGGGTTCGGTGTTCAGGTCGTGGAACTTGTAGCGGCCCTGGCGCCGGGAACGAACCAGACCCGCGGATTCGAGTACGGCCAAGTACTGGCTGATTGCCTGGCGGGACAACCCCAGACCGTGCTTGGTCACCAGCCGTGTGCAGATCTCGAACAGCGTCTGGCCGTCTCGTTCCACCAGCTCATCACGGATGCGTCGACGGGTGGGGTCGGCCAGCGCCTTGAAGACATCCTCCGTCACAACCACTCGGCTGCCCACCGGGCGAACAGGGCCACTCCGAACTGCCGCGAGCCGTGGACGTCTCCGAACCCCGCCCGTCTGATCGCCTTCCCCTGCAACCTCGCCGCCATCGCCCTGGCCGGACGAGAGATCCGCGAGCGCCGCGCCCGCAACACGGCAAGGGGCTGGACCACAGCGGCTGGGCCAGGTTCCGGGTCCCGAGCCCGGTCACCAACGCAACGTCCGCGTGCCAGGGCGAGGCCACCGGCCGCCCCGTACCGTTCGGCGTCGCAGAAGGGAGGCGGCATTGCCGTGGTTTTGCGTCCGGGGTCAACTCGTGCGGGTCCGGGAGGCGGCCGTCTCCCGAACCCGCAGAGCGCTTTCCGGCTCTCGGGAAACGGCCGCCCGTCAAGAGGCCGTCGCTACGACGGCGGCCTTCCTTCGCCCTGCGCGGCCTGCAGGTCGGCGAGGAGTTCGGCCTGGTCGGCCAGCACCCCGGACAGGATCGTGCGGGCCACCCGGAGCAGCTCGGCGACGTGCGGGCTGGCCAGCGAGTAGTACACGTTCAGGCCCTCCTTGCGGGTCCTGACCAGGTTCGCCCGCCGCAGCACGGCCAGCTGCTGCGAGAGATGCGCGGGCTCGATGCCCACCTCGGGGAGCATCTCCGCCACCGCATGCTCACGCTCGCTGAGCAGCTCCAGGACACGGATGCGGGCCGGGTGGCCGAGGGTCTTGAAGAATTCGGCCTTCAGCTGATACAGCGGCGTACTCACCGTGCCGTCACCTCCGCGGTGCAGCTGCACGGCCCCTCCGGCCGGGCCTCGGCGCATCGCATCCACCCATTCGTCGACAACATGTGGCCCATCCTCGCGTGCGGCCCCGGCCAGGCAGAATCCACACTCAGCAGGAGAGCCACCTGATCCAGCAGTGACGACCTCAGCAATTGCTAAGATTAGCAATTACTGGTCGTGTGAGGGAGGTTTGCGTGAGGATCACCCCCGCTGCGCGGCGCCGGCGTCATCTGGCACAAGTGTCAGGCCTGCCGTCTCAAGTGCCGACCCACCGGCCTTGCCCCGTACGGCACCTGTCCCCGCTGCGGTAACGCCCGCCTGCTGAAGCTGTCCTTCGGCAACCACCGCGACCACTCGGCCTCCAAGCCGGGCGTGTCCGCGACCGAGGTCGAACGGGCCGGCGCCGGACAGGCCGCCGCGGCGTACGCCCGCCAGTCCGGCGCCCGGCCGGCAGCGAACCGCAACGCCATCACCCCGCGACCCCATGGTCCCTGTCCCCCGCCCACCTGCGCGCCACCCCCTTCGTGACCCGCCTGGTGCTGCCGTCGCCGAACGGCGCGTCGATCACAGCCGCCGCACCACGCGGTGTGCGGGTGATCGCCGCCCGTCTGCGCAACGTCACCGCGGTCAGCAGCTGGCTCACCGCCGACGGCTACGGCACTCCCGAGCATCCGGTCGCCGTGATCGCCGCGGGTGAGCGGTGGCCGGACGGGAGTCTGCGTCCCGCCCTGGAGGACCCGCTCGGCTCCGGGGCCCTCATCTCCGAGCTCTGCTCCCAGGGTGCGGGCCCGCTGTCCGCGGAGGCCGCGGCCGCAACGGCAAGCTACGAGGGCCGCCACCTCGCCCGCGCGGTCGGCACCAGCGCTTCCGGTCGCCAGCCGGCTGCCCTGGGATTCGTCGAGGATGTGGCAATCCCCACCGAGGAAGATGTCTGCACCGTCGTGCCCGTGAGGGACGGCGACGGCGCCTTCGCACGGGGATGCACCGAAGAGGTCACTCGTCTGCCTGTTTTCCCGTCGGCCATCCTGTGGTGCGCCACTCATGCCGCCCCTCCACTTGTTCCGCTTGTTCCTCGCGCTCCGGGCCGTGAACGGCAAGCGCGGCGGCCAGGTCGGTGTGGACCGGGATCGGCGGGCCGTCCCCGGCGGGGACGAGCGACCCGTCGGCGGGAATGGCGGCCAATTCCAGGGTCCGGCCCGCGTCCCCGAGGAGGCGGCCGGCCTCGACGATCGCCAGCTGCCCCTCGGCCGACCAGCCGCGCAGCTCGGTCAGGTCGACGACGACCGGCCCGGTGCCACGCGCCAGCGCCCAGCCCACCGCGCCGGTGAAGCGCCGGGCCGCGTCAGGGCCCAGGTATCCGGCGACGGACAGGATGCAGAAGTTGTCCTCGACGGTGTAGCGCCAGTCGATGGTCATGGTGGTGAACTTCCTTGCGCGGGAGGGCAGTCGAAGGCTGCCGTGCAGGGTCAGAGAGGGAGGGTGATCCAGATGCTCTTACCACCGCCGTCGGCATCTGCGCGGAGCACCGCGGTGCCCCCCAGGGCGAGCGTGAGCTCCATGACGGTCGCCAGACCGCCGGTGCCGGTGCCGGTGCCGGTGCCGGTGACCGACCCGTACAACGGGGGCTGGTACGGGTGGCGGTCATGGACGGCCAAGGCCAGGCAGTCCGGGCCCGCCGCGTAGATCACCGTCAACTGTGGGGAGAGCAAGGCGGCATGCCGCACGCTGTTGGTGACCAGCTCGGCGAGGATCAGCAGGGCCGGGTCCACCGTGGGGTGGCGCAGCCCGATCCCCCACGCGACCAGCGCCTGCTCAGCGGTCTCGCGGGCCATCCGTACGGCGGGCGGTTCGGCGGGCAGGGTCAGCACGTGCCGGTAGGGCAGGGCTTCCAGCTGTGTCGACATCGCTCACGCCTCCCCGCGGGCGAGACGGAAACCCGTGACCGTCTTGGGGTGCAGGCTCAGCAGGGTGTCATGCGGGCCGTGCGCCCAGCCGGGCAGGCTGCGCCGGTAGTGGGCGGCCTCGTCGGGGTCCGTGACCAGCTCGGCCGCTCCGGAGACGGTCACCGTCCAGCCGGTGCCTGGCACGGCGCGGATGTCGTCCACGTGGTACGTCGCTGCCGTCGGCACCGCCGTCGCCGGGGCCGGCGTACGGACCACCAGGCGGCCGTACTCCCATACGTGCCGGGCCGGTCGGATCACCGTCAGGTCCCGCTGCGCATACACCAGTCGCCCCAAACTGCTGCCCTCCAGCAGCCACAGGGCCTCCGCACCGGAGACCTCGACCATACGAAGGATGGCGGGAAGAGTGCTCATCGCAGGCCTTCCTCGCTCGGGGTTCGGGGCTCTGGCGCGGGCAGGGCGGACAGGGTCCCGGAGCGCTCCAGGTGGCCACGGGCAGCCTGGATCGCGTCAGGGGTGGTCGCGTACTCGCGCCCCTCGTCGTGCAGCAACTCCAGCGCGCCGACGGAGTCGAGGACCTGACGCTGACCGGGGCGTATGCCGGACGCCAGGACCACGATGCCGCGCCGGTGCAGCTTGTCCACCGCGTCCTTGAGAACCAGGGCGCCGGTGGCGTCCATGGTGGAGATCCGGGACATGCGCAGGATGACGACACGGACGTCGGCCACGTCTGCCAACTCGAGCAGGAAACGGTGGGCGGCGGCGAAGAACAGCGGGCCGTCGATGCGGTACGCCACAATGTGCTCGGCCAGGAGTGCGTGCTCCTCGGCACTGTGGTCGCCGCGGTCGAGTGGTACCTGATCGAAGCGCGCCTGCTTGGCCACATCGCGCAGGGCGAGGGCGCCGGCCACGACGAGGCCGATGATCACGGCATACACGAGGTCCAGGGCCAGCGTCGCCACGGCGGTCAGAACGAGGGTGAGGGCGTCGGAGCGGGTCGCCTTCGCCATGGCTTTCAGTGAGCCGACCTCCACCATGCGGATCGCGGTGGCCAGCAGGACACCGGCAAGCGCAGCCAGCGGGATCCGGGCGACGAGAGGCGCCGCCGCGAAGACGATCACGGCAAGAACGGCGGCGTGGGTGAGGGCGGCGAGGCGGGAGCCGGCGCCCGTACGGACGTTGACCGCGGTGCGCGCGATGGCGCCGGTCGCGGGCACGCCCCCGAACAGCGGGGCGGCGATGTTGGCCAAGCCCTGCCCGAACAGCTCCCGGTCCGGGTCGTGTTTCTGACCCACCGTCATGCCGTCCGCGACCGACGCGGACAGCAGGGACTCCAGGGCGGCGAGGGCCGCGACCGCCACGGCGGGAGCGAGCAGGATCCCCACCGAGCCGATGTCGAGGAAGGCCAAGGACGGCTCGGGCAGTCCCGCCGGAAGGTCGCCGATCGGCTTCGCCGCGTCCAGGTGGGCCGACTGTGCCACGATCGTCGCCGCGATCACGGCGACGATCGAGAACGGCACGGTCGGCCGCCAGCGGGCACCGAGCAGCATGACCGCGGCCACCGCGACGGCGAAGCCGACCGCCGTCCAGTTCGGGGCCTTCGCAAACTCCTCCACCGCCCGCCAGGTCACCACCAGCACCCGGTCGCCCTCCGGCTTGGGCACACCGAGCGCGTTCGGGATCTGCTGCAGGCCGATCACGCAGGCGATCCCGAGGGTGAAGCCCTCGACCACCGGGGCGGGCACGTACTGCATGTACTTCCCGGCCCGCAGCACCGCCAGGCCGACGAGCAGTACACCCGCCATCAGGCCGACGGTCAGCAGTCCGGTCGGCCCGTACTGACCGGCGATGGGTACCAGCACGACCGTCATGGCGCCGGTCGGGCCGGAGACCTGGAGGTTGGATCCGCCGAACACCGCGGCGAGCGCCCCCGCGACCACGGCGGTCGCGAGGCCCGCCTCGGCGCCCAGCCCGGAGGAGACGCCGAAGCCGAGCGCAAGGGGCAGCGCGACGACCGCCACGGTCAGACCGGCGAGCAGGTCCCGGCGCGGGTCGCGCCGGAGCTCAGCGAGATCGGCGCGGCCCGGCAGCAACACCGTGATCCGGGCCCACACCCGGCCGAATGCCGAGGTCACGGCGCGACGACCTCGGTTTCCCGCAGCTCGGCCAGCAGCTCGCTCCGCCCCGACAGCATCTCGGTGAGGATCCGCCGCGCAGCCTTCATGAGATCGGCGACATCCCCGCCGGCCAGCTCGTAGACAACCGTCGATCCGTCCCGCGTCGAGGTGACGATCCCCGAGCGGCGCAGCACTGCCAACTGCTGCGACAGGCCGGAGGGCTCCACCTCGATGGCGGCCAGCAGGTCCCGCACCGGCATCGGCCCGTCCTGCAGCAGCTCCAGCACCCGTATCCGCACGGGATGTCCCAGCATCCGGAAGAACTCGGCCTTGGCCTGGTACAGCGGAACGGACACGGCCCCTCGGCTTCCCCTACAAGACCCCACTGCGGGGCACACGCGAACGGCTACGTCCGCGGCTACCTGCGAACACAGCAAACCAAGCATCTAACTAATTGCGAACTTTTGCAATTCAGCATCATGCTACGCCCCAGACGACCCCTCCAGGGGCCCCGCTCGGGATCAGGCCTTCTTGACCACGCTCGACTTGAGCTGCATCGCTCCGAAACCGTCGACCTTGCAGTCGATGTCATGGCCGTCGACCCCGTCGACCAGCCGGATGTTGCGCACCTTGGTCCCCGCCTTGATCCCGGAGGGGCTGCCCTTGACCTTGAGCGCCTTCGCGACCACCACGGTGTCGCCGTCCTGGAGCACATTGCCGACGGCGTCCTTGACGACGCGCTCTCCGGCGAGGTCGCCGCCCTCGGCACCGGCCTCGGCCGGAACCCACTCGTGGCCGCACTCGGGGCAGACCGCCAAGGCGTTCATCTCGTAGGTGTACTCACAGCTGCACTTCGGACACGGAGGAAGATTCTCGATCATGCCGCCAGCGTATCCGGCTCCGCACGTCGGGCTTCCCCGGGCATTGTCCAGCCGGACCCAGCTCGGCGTCCTGGACCCCTCGAGTCGCCCCTCCCTCCTTTGGCAGTACAGCCGCCTCGGGGGGTGTCACAGCGGTTCCACATTCACAATGGTCACCAGGAGGCGGTGCCGCGAAGGAGTACAGGATGACCCGCTCTGTCGTAGTCGGTATCGACGGATCCCGAGAAAGTCTCGTCGCGGCCGAGTGGGCCGCCAGGGAGGCATCTCTTCGAGGCCTCCAGCTGCGTCTCGTGTACGCCGCTCCCACTCCCGCCCGTTCCTGTGGTGATGGGCCGGTTGCATTGACGTGGCAGCAGACAGGCGAGGAACTGCTCCAGCGTGCGACGGCCGACCTTGCCAGTCGGTGTCCCCGCGTGGCGGTGAGCGGCGTACGGATTGCCGATTCGGCCGCGGCCGCACTGCTCTCTGCTTCCGAGACTGCCGAACTGCTCGTCGTCGGGGCACGGGGGGAAGGCGGGTTCGACGGCCTCGTCGTGGGCTCGACGGCGCTGGCGACGGCGAGCGCCGCCTCCTGCGCCGTCGCGATCGTGCCCAGGAACCCGGCCGCGGCAGCGCATGATGCCGAGGTGTGCGTGGGCGCCGACGTGCGGTACGCGGCCGAGGCACCTCTGGATTTCGCGTTCGGCGCCGCCCGGCTCCGTGGTGCTCGGTTGCGTGCCGTGTACGCGTGGTCCCTCTCCGGCCCGGCTCCGTGGAGTGCGCACGGAGTGCCCGAAGAAGACCGGGCGGCGTGGGAGGACGAGGAAGTCCAACGGCTGTCCGACGTGCTCCAAGGCTGGCAGGACAAGTATCCGGAAGTCCCGGTGCTGCCTGATGTCGTTCTCCTCCACCCGGCCTACGCCCTGGTACACACCTCCCAACGGGCCGACCTGCTCGTCCTTGGCCGGCGCTCGAGCCCCCGGGCTGCCGAGCGGCGGCTGGGCCCCGTGGCCCACGCCGTCCTGCATCACTCTCGCTGCCCGGTGGTCGTCGTACCGCATGTGTGACGCCGCCACGTGGCAGCGTCAGGTGCCGAAGAAGACGTCGAACTCCGTGTACAGCTCTTGGGGGACCGCCTTGGTCGCCTTCGTCGCGTCAGCGAGCGGGATACGTGTGATGTTGGTGCCGCGCAGAGCCATCATCGTGCCGAAGTCGCCGTCCTTGACCGCGTCCACGGCGTGCAGACCGAAGCGTGTGGCGAGCCATCGGTCATACGCGCTCGGCGTGCCGCCACGCTGGACGTGACCGAGAACCGTCGTGCGGGCCTCCTTCTCGGTGCGGTGCTCGACCTGCCGGGCCAGCCAGTCCCCGATCCCGGACAGGCGCACGTGCCCGAACTCATCACGCGCCTCGTCCTTGACCACCATCTGCCCGGCCTTGGGAACAGCACCCTCCGCCACGACGACAATGGGCGCGTAGTTGATCTCAAAGCGCTTCTCCACCCAGGCGCACACCTGATCGAGATCGAACTCCACTTCAGGGATGAGAATGGCGTTGGCGCCTCCGGCGACGCCGGCATGCAGAGCGATCCACCCGGAGTGGCGTCCCATCACTTCGACAACAAGTGTGCGCTTGTGGGACTCCGCGGTGGTGTGCAGGCGGTCGATGGCCTCGGTCGCGATGCCGACGGCAGTGTCGAAGCCGAACGTGTAATCAGTGCCGCTCACGTCGTTGTCGATGGTCTTGGGCACGCCGACCAGGTTGACCCCGGCATCGGACAGTGCGGTTGCGACGCTGAGCGTGTCCTCGCCGCCGATGACCACGAGAGCATCGATCTTGTGCGCGCCCAGAGTGTTCTTGATGCGGTCGATGCCGTCCTCGAGCCGAAGGGGGTTGGTGCGAGAGGAGCCGAGAATCGTGCCGCCGAGCGGAAGGATGCCGCGCACGGCAGGGACGTCCAAGGGCATGGTCACGTCCTTGACCGCACCGCCCCACCCGTCGACGATCCCGACGAACTTCCAGGCGTACTCCTGCACACCCTTGCGTACGACACTGCGGATCACCGCATTGAGACCGGGGCAGTCGCCGCCCCCGGTCAGCACTCCCACCCGCATGATTGCTCTCCCTTGCCTCGTGTCACGGTTTTTGACCACGGGCGCCGCCGGCCCGGCCCTGAGTGGAGCCAGTGCCCGTATGGAGATCTGTCTCCAGCTTGAACCCACCCGGGACACAGCGCACGGTGTGCTCCCTTCCCATCGGGCTGTCTGGCCGACGGGACGCTGCTCACGGAGTCGGGCTGTGCCGGATCCCGGGTTCACAACATCGGATGCCCTCGGCGGCTAGGCGACGCTGCCGTCCGGAATGGCCTGTTCCGTCCAGATGATCTTGCCCGTCGCCGTGTAGCGGGTGCCCCAACGGCGGGCGAGCTGGGCCACGATCAGCAAGCCCCGCCCTCCCTCGTCAGTGGTCCGGGCATGACGCAGGCGTGGCGAGGTGCTGCTGGCGTCGGAGACCTCGCAGATCAGGCTGCGGTCCCGGATCAGACGGAGGCACACCGGTCCTCTCGCGTGGCGGATGGCGTTGGTGACCAGTTCGCTGACGATGAGCTCCGTGGTGAACGTCAGATCGGGTATGCCCCACTCCGTCAGCTGCTGGACGGCGAGCGCGCGGGCGTTCGCGACCGTGGCCGGATCGCTGGGCAGATCCCAGGAGACGACCCGGTCCCCGGCCAGGGAATGGGTCCGAGCGAGGAGCAGTGCGGCATCGTCGGCCGGCGGACCGACCAGCAGGTCGTCGATCACCTTGCGGCCGGTCTCCTCCAATGCCGGACGGGGTGCCGCAAGGCCGTCGCTCAGTCGGGAGAGCGCGACGTCGATGTCCCGGTCGAAGGACTCGATGAGGCCGTCGGTATAGAGCGCGATGAGGCTGCCCTCGGCCAGCTCCAGGTCGACGCACTGGAAGGGGAGGTAGCCGAGGCCGAGCGGCGGTCCGGCGGGCAGGTCCAGGATGTCGGCACCGCCGTCGGGACCGACGATCACCGGCGGGAGGTGACCTGCCCGGGCCAGCGTGCACCGCCTGCTGACCGGGTCGTAGACGGCGTACAGGCAGGTGGCTCCCATGAAGGCCGTGCCCGCGTCCTCACCCTCGGCCGCCGTCGAAGCATCACTGTCGTGCGCCCCCATGAGGCCGATGACCAGGTCGTCCAGATGAGCCAGCAGTTCGTCCGGGGAGAGGTCGAGGTTGGCCAGCGTGCGTACGGCGGTGCGCAGGCGTCCCATGGTCGCCGCCGCGTTGATGCCGTGCCCGGCCACGTCCCCGACGACCAGTGCGACCCGTGCTCCGGAGAGCGGAATCACGTCGAACCAGTCGCCGCCCACACCGCTGGGGGCATCCGCCGGGAGATACCACGACGCCACCTCCAGAGCGGACCCTCCGGTCAGGTCCTGGGGCAACAGGTAACGCTGCATGGAACGGGCCGCGGTGCGCTCGCGGGTGAAACGGCGCGCGTTGTCGATGCACACCGCGGCGCGGGAGACGAGTTCCTCGGCGAGACGTACGTCGTCCTCCTCGAACGGGCCCAGTCGCCGGGAACGGGCGAACGTCGCCGCGCCCAGCGTGACGCCGCGCGCCCGCACCGGAATCACCATCACCGATCGGAAGTCGTAACCGAGGAGGGAGGCACCCAGCGACTCGTCCTCGGTCACCCACGGGCTGGCGGTGTGGTCCAGGACCCGTTCCACGAGGGTCCTGCTCTCCAGCAGACAGCGGGTCACGGGCGACAAGGGCGCACGCCGTACCGACTCCCCCACCGCCAGACTCGCCTCGGGACAGCCCTCACGCACCGACTGCTGCCCCGCGCGCCGGATGACGGGCGCCATACCGACCGGCCCGGGGGCCGGCTCCTCACCCCTCATGACGGAATCCAGCAGGTCGACGGCGACGAAGTCGGCGACGGCCGGCACGGCGTCGTCGGCCAGTTCCTGTGCGGTCCGTGTCACGTCCAGGGTGCTGCCGATGCGGGCAGCGGCGTCGTTGAGCAGGGCCAGGCGTTCCTGGGCCCGCCAGCGCTCCGTGACGTCGATGACCATGTACCAGACACCCACGTTCCGGCCGTGGCGGTCCTTCATGGCGAAGAAGGAGGCGGAGATCGCGCGGCTGGCATCCGGGTCCACGTGGCCGGGGCCGCGGTACTCGTAGTCCATCACCGAAGCGCCGGTCTCCAGAACCTCACGCATCTTCTCCTCGAAGGCCTCTGCCTCCTGCTTCGGCAGTACTTCCGCCATCCGCCGGCCCAGCCGTCGCTCGAGGGGGATCTGGCGGTCCAGCGGCTCGTTGACCCACACGTACCGCAGGTCAGTGTCGAGGACGGCGATGCCGACCGGTGCGTGGGCGAGGAAGGGAGTGAGCATCAGCTGACTCACCCCGCCGCCCGGCATCCGCCAGAAGGCCGTTTTCGGGGGCCGACCGACGAACCTGCCGAAGAGCAGCGCTGCCACCGTGGCGACCAGGACGCCCGGGACCATCTCGTACACGCCCGATTCGAAGGGGCCGAGCAGCGGATTGATCTTCTTCCACAGCAGGACGGTTGCCGCCCCCGACACGATTCCGGCCATGGCCCCGGCCCAGGTCATGCGCGGCCAGTACAGCGAGAGAAGGACGACCGGCCCGAAGGCGGCTCCGAAGCCTGCCCAGGCGTAGGCGACGATGCCCAGCAGCCCGCCGCCCCTCAGCGCGATCACGAAGGCCACCAGGGTCACGACGACGACAGCGGCGCGACCCACCCACACCAGCGCCCTGTCCGAGGCGCGCCGGTTGAGGAACGCGCGGTAGAAGTCCTCGGTGAGAGCGACGGACGACACGAGGAGCTGGCTGTCCGCGGTCGAGATGATCGCGGCCAGTACGGCGATCAGCATCACCCCGGCGCCCCAAGGATCGAACAGTGTCCGGCTCAGGGTGATGTACACCGTCTGCGGGTCGTTGAGCGGCGCGCCGGTCTGCGCGATGCCCACCAGGCCGACGAGCGTCGCGCCGGTGAGCACGACGATGACCCACCCCGTTCCGATGCGGCGGGCTGTGGGGATGGCGCCGGTGCTGCGGATGCTCATGAAGCGGGCCAGAATGTGCGGCTGACCGAAATAGCCCAGACCCCAGGCGAGCAGCGAGGTGATCGCAACGACACCGAGCGACCCGCCTGCCGACCACCGTCCGTCCGTGAAGTCGACCCTGGCACCCATGTCCAGCAGGCTGGGTGTCTTGCTGGTGAGGGTGTCGCGCAGTGCCCCGAAGCCGCCGAGCGCTCCGATGCCGACGACGGGGAGCACGAGCAGGGCGAGGAACATCAGCGTGGCCTGCATGACGTGCGTGAGGCTCACGGCGAGGAAGCCGCCCAGGCATGAGTAGACAACGATCACCAGGGCGGTCAGGGTCGCTCCCAGCCCGAACCCGACATCGAAAATGTGCTCGAACAGTAGCCCGCCGGCGACCAGCCCACTGGCGACGTAGACGGTGAAGAACACAAGCGTGACCGCCGCCGAGACCATCCGGAGCATCCGGGTGCGGTCCTCGAACCGTTCCTCGAGATAGGCCGACAGGCTCACGGCGTTTCCTGCCCGCTCGGTGTAGGTGCGCAGCCTCGGCGCGACGAACAGCCAGTTGAGATAGGTACCGAGCACCAGACCGGCCGCGATCCAGCTGGCGCCCACGCCGGCCGCGTACACGGCTCCGGGAAACGCGAGGAACAGCCAGCCGGACATGTCGCTGGCTCCCGCGGACAGGGCGGCGACGCCCGCCCTGAGCCTGCGGCCCCCGAGAGCGAAATCGGCGAAGGTGTGAGTGCGGCTGTGGGCCCAGACCC
The DNA here is from genome assembly GCF_032656585.1 of Streptomyces herbicida. Taxonomy (NCBI): domain Bacteria; kingdom Bacillati; phylum Actinomycetota; class Actinomycetes; order Kitasatosporales; family Streptomycetaceae; genus Streptomyces; species Streptomyces herbicida. The sequence continues at coordinate 229,843 of NZ_JAUYWJ010000014.1, read as the reverse complement.
CAGTTCCGATCATGACGGCCACATACACGAGGAATGTGGCCACGATCGGCGCACTCAACTCGACCATGTTGCCCTCGCCTGCGAGGTTCATGAGCACGGGCGCGACCGTCGCACACCTGAGAGCCGCGACTCCTCTTACACAAGGTACAGATTTTAAGCGCTATGGGCCGTCAGTACCGTCCACGCCGGGACCGGCACGCGCGCTACGGGAGTCTTTCCGATCGGGCTCGGGCAGCCCGATCAGGAGCAGCGTCACGTCGTCGTCGTGCGCGGCCGTGGCCGGGACGAGGGCTGTCATGAGCCGCTCCGCGGCTTGGTCGAGGCTGTCCGGATCGGTGGGAGTGCCCTTCAGCGCGTCGTTGAGAGTGTGGGCGAGGATGTCGATCTGGGCCTCGATGTCGGTACCGGGCCGCTCGACCAGCCCGTCGGTGTAGAGCGCGAGAGTGGTGCCCGGCGGCAGTGGCTGGGTCGTCTGCCGGAATGGCACGCCGCCGCCGCACGGATCGTTGACGCCCAGCGGCACACCGACCGGTGCCTGCAGCCGGCGGGCGGGCCCGCCAGGGGGCCGGGCGATGACCGGCGGGTGCCCCGCCGAGCACAGGGTGACTTCGTGAGCACTCTGGTCTATCACCAGGTAGACGCAGGTGACGAGCTGGTCCGCCAGGTCGCCGACGAACGCGTCCAGGCCGGTCATGAGGCGGCTGGGCGGTATGCCCGTGCGGGCAAGCGCGTGGGAGGCCGCGCGCAGTTGGCCCATGACGGCGGCCGCCTCCAGGCCCCGGCCCATCACATCGCCGACAACGATGCCGGTACGGGCTCGGTCCAGAGGAATGACGTCGAACCAGTCGCCGCCGACTCCAGGGTCCTGGACGGACGCCAGGTACCGGTGGGCGCTCGGCAAGTAGGGCAGGCGGGACGGCTCGCCCATGAGACTGTGCTGCAGGGTGTAGGCGATGCGTCGGTGCTCCTCGTAGCGCTCGGCGCGTTCGGCCTCGGTCTGTCTGCGTTCGGTGATGTCCCGCACGGTCAGGAACACGAGCATCTCCTCATCGGCCTCGAGACTGCTGAGGCTCACCTCGACAGGGAACTCACCGCCGTCACCGTCCAGCCCGTACAGACCCTGGTCCAGGACGATCGGCTTCGGGTCCGCCTGCCGCAGGTAGGCATGGAGGAGGGCGCTGTGCCGCCGGCGCCGCGGGCCGGGGACCAGGTCGACGAGGTCGGTGCCCAGGAGGTCGGTGGCCGCATGACCGAACAATCGCTGCACCTGCGCATTGGCCATGACGACGATGCCTCGGTCATCCGTGATCAGCGTGGCGTCGGGCGCCGATTCCAGCAGCGCCAGGAAGCGCCGGTTGGCCCGCCGGACCTCGCGCTGGGCAGCGACTCGTTCAGTGATGTCGGTGACCACACCGCATGCGGCGTAGGGCCTGCCGGACGGGGTCTTGAGCGGGAACAGACTTGTGAGGAAGTCCCGTGGACCGCCCGGCAGGACGAGCCGCTCCTCCCGCTGCACAGGGACGCCCCGTGCCAGCATGGCGAGGTCTGCGGCCCGCGCCTGACGGGCGAGGCCGGGCGGCATGACATCCCGGTCCCGGCGGCCCAGTACCCGCTCGCGGGACAGGCCAAGGCTCTCCTCGAACGTCGTGTTGACCGCCAGGAAGCGCCCGTCCAGGTCCTTGATGAACATCACCGCGGGTGTGTGGTCCATGAACGCCTGCAGCAGTTCGTTCTGTCGCACCTGCCACTCCGCACGGGCGTGCGCCACCTCGATGCGGCGGCCCACGACCAAGACCGAGAAGATGACCGCGGTGAACACGGTCACGTGCCCGCAGACCAGCAGCGCGGTACCCAGTCGTGTCCCGAACAGGGCCGCGTCCTCACCGGCCAGGACGAGCCAGCCCAGCAGAGGCGGTACGACCAGGACGGTGGCGAACAGCCGGCGCCCCAGCGCCCCCGTCGTACCCGCGTTCATCAGCAGTGCGGCAGGACCCCGGTCCGGCCGGGCGAGGAAGGCGGCGATGCCCAGCAGCACCAGAGCCAGTCCGGTGTACAGGGCCATGCCCTTGTACGCGCCGAACCGTTCCAGTTCCGGTACGCCGTACACCAACCCGTACAGCCGCAGCATTCCCAGCGTGAGAACGGCCAGGCCCGGGACCTGACTCGTCCAGGCGGGCAGGCGGGACGTGCTCGCGCACAGGGCCGCCACTCCCCCGAGCAACAGCGCCGGAGCCGTATTGGGCGCCATCCGTCCAGGCACGTCCGTCGCCACCCGCACGGTGTCGTCCCTGAAGAGCAGTTCATCGATACCCAAGCCCACCCCGGTCACGTACTCCACAGCGGTGAGCCCGCCGATCACGGCGGCCAGGGCTGCCGCCGCGCGGGACACGGTGATCATCCACGGGGTGACGCATCTGTGAGCCACCAAAAACAGAGAAACGCCGAGTGCCAGCACAGCCACGGCGGTGTTCGCACTCATGGTCGCGTCGGCTCCCGGAGCGCGCCTCAGGACATCGATGCCCAGGATCCAGCCGGACAGACCCGCCGCGCCCAGCACAGCGGCCACCACGGCGGCGGCCTGAGCCACGGCGAGAGCAGCGTCCAAGGCGGACTGCTGGTACGGCAGGTCCGCGGCCTGCTCTGCTCCCAGTGCGCCAGGCAACTCGGGCGTCTGCTCTTTCGTCACCGAACACTCGTCTTTGTGAACAAATAGCTAAATAGACACTAATACCCTAAATACTTCGGTCACCCGCCGCTCTGTGCCGTACGCCCCTGTTCAGGTGGCCTCAAGGTCGCGCCGGGATCGCCCCGTCAGCCGTGGGCCGGCCCGGGGCGCGGCACGTTTCTGGGCAACCTGTCCGTTCCCTTCCAGGGCGGTGAGGGCCAGGTCCTCCAGCGGGCTTCCTGCCGTTAGGGGCCACCTGCAGTCGCCTCGGCGTGGCGCCCGCTTTGACTGCCAGATCGGTCAGTCCGGTCTCCAGGGATTTCTTTTGGGCGGTACCCCCGCGGGGCAGTGCGACCGGCTCCGTGAACAGGAGATCGGTTTCCGTGACCGGGTGGCGATCGGGGTCGCCGTCGACGAGCAGGTAGTCGACCCGGTGGCCTCGCGCACCGGCGGACACAGGTCGGCGTGGAAGGCCGGCACGTCTGGGCGGCGAACGGATCCTGCCACACAGCGCCGTCCACCACGGCGTCGTACAGACTGCAGTCACGGGGTTGATTGAGCAGCCTCCTGACCTCATCGAACCGTCAGATCCGCTCCTGGCACTCACGAAGCCTGTGTGACGGCAGGACGGCTCATCAGACGCCCCACCGGGCCGGAGCGCAGGCAGGTCCCTGCCACGATGAACACGGCTGCAGAGCCGTACGCCCACGCCTGGAGGGGGAAGCCCGGCAGGAGCCGGCCGGCGAGGTAGAGGACGGTGCCGGCGAGCGTGACGGTGAGCCACTCCCAGCGGCCGTCCAGGGCAACGAGCGCGATGGTGAGGAGGGAGTACCAGGGGTAGCTGGGCGAGAAGAGGAGCAGCGTGGTGCCGGTCAGCAGCAGGGCGCCGCGCCAGGGGCGGGTGGGGTCGCCGCGCCACCACACGTACAGGGCGGTCAGGGTGAGCAGTACGGCCGCGGTCGCGCCGGCGGCGGAGTCCGGCAGCAGGAGGCGTAGCAGGGCGAAGCGGCGTACGTGGCCCGGTTCGTAGCCCTCCTCGTGGAGGTAGCCGGGCAGGTAGCCCAGGACGCCCGCACCGGAGGCGAGGACGTGGGGCAGATAGGCGAGCGCGACAGCCGCGAGGGCGGACCCGACGACGCGCAGGGTGCGCGCCGGACCGCGCTGCCCGGACAGGGCACCGGGAAAGGTGAGAACGGGCAGGAGTTTGACGGCGATGGCGGCGCCGAGTAGCGCTCCGCGGCGGGTTCCGGCGGTCGCGGTGCCGAGGGCGAGCACGGCGAGCAGGACGCCCAGCGTGTCGATGTGGGCGTTGTTGACCGCTTCGAAGGCCACCGCCGGGCACCAGGCCCAGAGGGCGGCCCGGGCCGGAGCCCGCCGTGGGTCGCGGCGGCGACGCAGGACGACCAACAGGGCCACGGTGGTGGCGAACGCCAGGACCGCGCCGCCGACTTGGAGCGGCTTGTGGCGGCTGCCGGGTGGGGAGACCGCGTGGACGGCCAGGTACCAGCCCTGTGCGACGGGCGGGTAGATGGTGGGGACGGTGGGCCTGTTGATGCGGACGCACAGGCCGCTGTCGGTGTGGGTCAGTCCCCAGCCGTTGCAGGACGCGGACGCGGGAAAGAGCCAGTCGTCGCGCAGGTGGGCCAGTTCGGGGGCGGCGGGCGGGTAGGCGTACGGGGAGATTCCGGCGGCCTGGACGCGGCCGTCCCAGGCGTAGCGGTACATGTCGTTGCTGGTGCGGGGCGGAGCGGCGAGCCCGGCCAGCGCGACGGCGGCCGCGCCCAGCAGGACCAGGACGGTCGCGGCGCGGGCCGGAACCCTGCGCACGGTCCACACCGCGGCGGCGAACAACGCCCAGGCGACGGCGTATCCGGCCAGCAGGCGGCCGGGGTCGCTCAGGTTGTCTCCCGCGTGGAGGGTGTCCACGACGACGGCGGTGAGCGCGGCGAGGAGGACCGCGGTCGCGGTGATCGCGACCCGGTCCCTCCGGCGTGCGGGCGTGGCGCGTTCGCGAGGCGGCCGCGTCGCGGAGGGCCCGGAGCCTTGTCGGTGAGTGGTGACGGTGTCGGTCATGGCCGTGTGGGCCCTCCATGGGCCGTGGGGTGGTCAGCATGGGCCGTCAGGTGGTCGTCGTGGGCCGTGGGGAGTGCTTCGTGAACCGTGGGGAGTGCTTCGTGAACCGTGGCGAGCTTGTCGGGCCCAGGGTTCGGGCGGTGGAGTTCCACGAAGGGGCGGCCGCCGGCCGTCCACCGGCCGGTGAGCGTCCAGCCGGAGGCATTGGCGGCATCCAGCAGGGCGCTCGTGCCGACGCGGGCCCAGGCGAACGGCCGCCCGTGGCGCCCGTGAGCGTCCTCGACGCGCACGGTGAGGCGCTCGTCGACGTCGTCGCCGGCCGCCTCGACCAGCAGACGGCCGCCGGGGCGGACCAGACCCCGCATACGGACGAGCAGGGCGACCGGGTCGCCGCCGATTCCCACGTTGCCGTCCATCAGCAGGACGGTGCCCCAACGGCCCTCTCTCGGCAGGCGGTCGAAGGCGGAGCGCCGCAGGGCGGCTCCGCCCTGGCGCCGGGTCCTGGCGATGGCGGCCGGGCTGATGTCCACGCCCAGCACCGGTACGCCGCGTGCGGCCAGGGCGGCCACCAGGCGTCCCGGCCCGCAGCCGACGTCCAGGACGGGGCCGGCGCAGCGGCGCAGCACGCCGGTGTCGGCGGCGTCGGGAGCGGCGCACCACCGCTCCACGTCCAGCGGGAGCAGTTCCGCCGCCCCGGTCGTGCGTGGCGTCATGCGGCGCAGATACAGCGGACCGTGACCGGTGCGCAGGGCACGGGCGTAGGGGTCGTCCGTCCAGGGCTCGCCGGGCTCCACGGGCGCGAGCCGCTCGACGGGCTGTGCCGGCGCAACGAGGTGGGCGGGCAGTGGAACAACGGTCTGCGGATGCCGTCCCGTCGCGCCCGGCTCGACCCGCTCGGCGACGGGGGATTCCATGCCTGTGGCCATGCCGCTCACCGGACGGCCTGCGCGAGCGAGCCCAGGGCCGCGGCGAAGCGTGAGCCGGGCGGGCAGAGGACGGCCACCGAGGCGGCGTCGGCCGCGGTGTCGACGTCCCGCAGCAGCGGCAGGTGACAGACCGTCAGTCCCGCATCGGCAAGCCTGAGCCGCTGGATGGCGCCCGTGCGGTCGGTGGACATCGGTACGCCTCGGACGAGGGATCCGGCGCGGGCGGGGTCGGCGAGGCCCAAGGCCCAGAAGCCGCCGTCGGCGGCCGGACCGAACCAGGCGTCAGGGCCGTCGTGGCCGACACCGGACAGCAGATCCTCGGTCAACTGCGGGGTGTCCATGCCGACCAGCAGTGCCGGGCCGTCGTCGCAGAGCTCGAAGGCTCCCGCGATCCGCTCGTCCAGCCCTCCGGACACCTGCGGTACCACCTCGAAGCCGGGCGGCAGCCACGGACCGGGGGCTCCGTCGAGGACGAGGACGCGGCGCCGGGCGGGAGTCCGGAGCACCGTGTGGAGGGTGTCGGTGAGGGCTGCCTCGGCCAGGGCGGCGGCCTCGTGCGGCGCGTACGGCGGGGTGAGCCGCGTCTTGACCCGCCCGGGCACCGGTTCCTTGGCGATGACCAGCAGCGTGGCCGGCCCCGTGGCGGCGGTCATCGCGCACCGCCCGGAACCGCCGCAGCCCAGTTGGGGGCAGGCTGCTCGGCAAGGACGGCACGCATGTCCCGTACCGCCTGCCAGGTGCCCCGCCAGGTGCCGGTGACCTTCGACCGGCCCGTACGCGCGCCGTACGGCACATCCGTCTCGTGCACGCGCCAGCCGGCGTCGGCCGCGCGGACCACCATCTGCAGCGGATAGCCGGAGCGCCGGTCGGTCAGGTCCAGGGCCAGCAGCGCCTCGCGGCGAGCCGCGCGCATGGGGCCGAGGTCGCGCAGGCGCAGGCCGGTGCGGCGGCGGATCAGCCGGGCCAGTTCCAGGTTGGCCAGCCGGGCGTGCGTCGGCCAGGCACCGCGAGCTGTGGGCCGGCGGCGGCCCAGGACCAGGTCGGCGGAGCCATCGAGGACGGGCCCGGCGACCTGGGGCAACAGCCCCGGGTCGAGGGAGGCGTCGCAGTCGCAGAAGCAGACGACGTCGGCGGTGGCGGCGGACAGACCCGCATGGCAGGCGGCGCCGAAGCCGCGGCGCGGCTCGTGGACCACATACGCCCCGAGGGAACGGGCGATGTCCGGGGAGCCGTCGGTGGACCCGTTGTCGACGACGATCGCGCGCCAGCCCTCCGGGATCCGGTCCAGCACCCAGGGCAGCGCCTCGGCCTCGTCGAGGCAGGGCAGCACGACGTCCACAGGGAAGGGGGAAGTCTCGATCACCCCACTCACCCTACGAACGCAAAGCGGACATAAGGGGTTTGGTGTTCTTACGGATCGCTGACGTCGCCGTTCCTTACGGAACGATGACGGCGGCCGTCACGACGACCACCCCGTCCGCCGCCGACCCCTTCCAGTGCGAGACTCCCGAGGGTGAAACGCATACTTGTCGTGGACGACGACCCCACCGTCTCCGAGGTAGTCGCCGGGTACCTGGGCCGGGCGGGCTTCGCCGTCGACGTGGCTGCCGACGGCCCCACCGCCGTGGCCCGGGCCGCCACTCGGCCGCCCGACCTCGTGGTGCTGGACCTGATGCTGCCCGGCATGGACGGGCTGGAGGTGTGCCGCCTCATCCGTGAGGACGGGCCGCTACCCGTGATCATGCTGACCGCGCGCGGCGACGAAGAGGACCGCATCCTCGGCCTGGAGGTCGGCGCGGACGACTACGTCACCAAGCCCTTCAGCCCGCGGGAGTTGGTACTGCGGGTGGAGTCCGTGCTGCGTCGCGCCGGGACGCCGGCCACCACCGGGACCGCGCCCGCGGAGCCCCGGCTGCGCAGCGGGCCCCTCGCCCTGGACCCCACCGCCCGGCGCGCCACCCGAGACGGCACCGAACTCGCCCTCACCGTCCGCGAGTTCGACCTGCTGGCATTCTTCCTGCGCCACTCCGGCCGGGCCACGACCCGGGAGGAGCTCATGCACCAGGTGTGGGGCTGGCAATTTGGCGATCTCTCGACCGTCACCGTCCATGTACGGCGGCTGCGCGAGAAGATCGAGGACGACCCGGCCCGACCCCGCCTGATCAGCACCGTATGGGGCGTCGGATACCGCTTCGACCCTCCCCGGCCGGCGGCAACCGACCAGAACGGAGCCGACGATGGTCGGTGACACCCTGCTCATCGCCCTGTACGCGGCCATCGGCGCAGCCGCTGCCGGACTTCTCGGCACCGTCGCCCTGCGACTGCTGCGCAACCGGTCGGTCGCGCTCTCCCTGGCCGTCGTCGCGGCCGTCACGGTCGCCGCGATGCTCGCCGGAACGCTGCTGGTGTCCTGGGCGATGCTCCTGTCCGACCACGACCTGTGGGTCGTGACGATGGTGTGCGCAATGGCCGCGGTCGTCTCCCTCGCCGTCGCCCTCCTGCTGGGCCGCAGCGTCGTCAAGGGCAGCCGAGCCCTGGCCGAGGCCACCCGCGCGCTCGGCGACGACGGCAGCTTCACCCCACCCGCCACCGCACCCACCGCCGAACTCGCCGAATTGAGCAGCCAGTTGGCCGCCACCAGCGCCAAACTCGCCGCGTCCCGTGAACGGGAGAGGGCTCTGGAAGCCTCCCGCCGCGAGCTGGTGGCCTGGATCTCTCACGATCTGCGCACCCCGCTGGCCGGCCTCCAGGCGATGACGGAAGCGCTCGAGGACGGCGTGGTCGACGACCCCCACGTCTACCACAGCCGCATACGTGCCGAGGTCGAGCGCATGAGCGCCATGGTCAGCGACCTGTTCGAACTCTCCCGCATCCAGGCCGGCGTCCTCGCCCTGACCCCGACCCGTATGTCGGTCTACGATCTGGTCGGCGACGCCATCGCGGGCGCCGACGCCCTGGCCAAGGAACGCGGGGTGCGGCTCGTGGGCGACGGGGTGGAGCCGGTGCCGGTCGAGGTCGACGGCCGCGAGATGTCCCGCGTCCTGGCCAACCTCCTCGTCAACGCCATCCGCCGCACTCCGGCGGACGGCACCGTCGCCGTGGCCGCCCGCCGTGAGGCCGACCGCGTCGTACTTTCGGTGACCGACGGCTGCGGCGGCATCCCCCCGGAGGACCTGCCCCGGGTCTTCGACACCGGCTGGCGCGGCACCGACGCGCGTACCCCGCCCGCCGGGGCCGGGCTTGGTCTGGCCATCGTGCGCGGCATCGTGGAGGCCCACCAGGGCCGCGCGGCCGTGTGCAACGTCCCGGGCGGCTGCCGATTCGAGGTCCACCTGCCTGCTGCGGTCTGAGGGCGGCAGCGGGGCGAATCGAGGCCCATGCAAGACGAGGACCGGCCCGGCGGGTGAAGCAGGGCCGCCGGCGCGGCAGCCGTCTCCCCCGAGCTGTGCGGCTCGCCGCTGACGACGTTGATGCCCGCAGGCTGCCCGCCCCAAGGCCGTCCACGCAGTCCAGAGCGGCGAGGTTGACTCCTGCCACGTCCCAAACGTGCACGAAGTCCCGCCGTTGTCCGCCGTCCTCGAACACCCGCGGGGCCTCACCGCGCGCGAGCGCTGACCGGAACAGGGACGCAACGCCCGCGTGCGGGGTGTCGCGCGGCATGCCGGGCGGTTCGAAACACCCGCTTGGCAGGTCCCGCCACCCTGCGCGGCTCCGGCTGCACAAGACCGTGCGGGGAGTACTCGTGACGCCCCTCGCCTTGCACGAGGCCGCAAGCCTTCGTCGCGGGGACGTCAGGGGTTCGTAGGCCTTCCGGTCTGTGCCGTGTCCTGTCCCGTCCGGGGCGTCGCCACCGTCAGCAGGCCGAAGGCCAAGGCGAAGCCGAGCATGGTGAACACCCCTCGGGGCCAGAAGATGTGACTGTCGACGAACGACCAACAGGCACAGAGCAGCACGAGCGCGCCCGGCAGCACCCGTGCCCCGTGCCTCCGCCAGAGCACCGCGCACGTGGCAAGACAGGCCACGGCCAGCCCGTACACCCCGGCCCGGCCCAGCTCGTCGCCGGTTGCGAACAGCCGTCCCGCCGCACCGTGGACGCCGTGATCCACCACCACCCCGGCGGAGATCCCGGCCACGGCGTCGAGCCCGGCGTAGTACGCGGCGTAACCGAGGCACCCGGCCCAGGCGAGCACCGTCAAGGCCCCCTCGGCATCACGGCGCGGCCTTCCCCACAGCGGGACCACCAGGCCGAGCGTCAGGAAGGGAAAGGCGGGCAGCAGGGCGATGTGGAGTACGGCCCAATGGCCCGCGGTCGCCGCCGTCAGATGCCGAGGATGCGCCAGGCCGACGGCCGCCAGCACCAGTGGAGCGGCTGTCACCAGTGCGGTCGTACGAAGTACACCGAGGTTTCGCATCCGGTCACCGTAGGAGCCCCCACCGGCGCCGCAGCTCTCCTGCCGGACAGCGTAAGACACCCGTAAGACGGCACGGTCGGGATGCGGCGGCCCTCACGACGGCGGCCGCCGGCTGCGGGCGAACCCCCGCACGGCAACCAAGAACGCCGTCACCGTGGCCACAACCACCAGCGCGATCACCAGGTTGCGCGGATAATCCAGCGGGAGCACCGAGGCGTTGGCCCGCGGCCCAGGACGCAGCAGAACCGGCAGCGCCACCACCGTCAGCGCTCCCGCGGCCAACAGTGCCCCGCGCACCGGCCCGCGCGCACCACCGCGAACCAGCACCAGCCCGACCAGCAGCACGAACGGCGCGATCAACGCGTCGTGCAGGACGATTGCCCCGCCCAGCCAGACCAGCACGTCCGTCAAGTCACGGACGTCGAGCAGCAGGGACGCACCGACGCCCATGAGCGCCACGCCGAGCGCACCCGCAAGGAAACGCGTCGCCTTCATGCCAGCACCTCCAGCCGGCCCACCCACTTGGTCTGCAGCACGCCCGGACGGTTGGGGGCGATGAGCCGCGCCGGGTAGCCGTGGTCGGGATCGAGTTCCTCTCCGTTCAGGCGCAGAGCGAGCAGGCTCAGGGGGTCGCGGGCGTGCTCGTGACCCATCTCCGACACCCGGTAGCCGCCGCGCAGTTGCAACGACACCACCCTCACCCGCGCATGCGGCGGTGCGCCCGCCCGCTCCAACAGGTCCACGATGCGCACGCCCGTCCAGTGCGCCGACTTGCTCCAGCCCTCCACACAGGCGATGGGGAGCTCCACCTCGTGCTGGGGCAATGCGCGCAGCTCGTCCAGCTCCAGGGTGTACGGCCGCGGCCCGGCCACCACCAGTCGGTACTCCTCGTCCGCGATCCGGCCGACCCCGGCAGCTGCCGCGGTCCGGTTGACGGGCAGGGCTTGCGGGCCGTGGTCCGGATGGCGGGGCGCGAACAGGATGAAGTCCTTCAGAGGAGTGAAGGACTGACCCACCGTGGTCAGCGTGACGGCCCCGACGGCCGCGCCCAACGCGGCCAGCAGCGACCGCCGGTCAGGACCGTCCTGCGCGGGCAAGGCGACGGTCCCGGGCGACCGTCGGCTCCAGTGCGCCCGGATCTCGGGCGCCTTGACCGCGACGTGCAGGATCAGCGCCCCGACCACCAGCCACGCCACCGCGTAGTGCACCGGCACGAACGAGAACGGCCACGGGTACCACTGGGCTGTGTTCAGCAGCCCCGTCGCCAGCTCGAAGACGGCCCCGGCGACCAGCACCGCGACCGACAGCCGCTCGAGCGCGTGCCGGACCGACCGCAGAGGCGGCCACTCGAACAAGCGCGGATACACGGTCCAGAGCTTGGCCAGCAGCAGCGGAATCGCCGCGATACCGGAGGCGACATGCAGGCCCTGGGTGACCCGATAGCCCCATGCCGGACGGCTCGGGATGTCGTTCGCCAGCCAGCCCGGCGGATGTTGCATGAAGTGGCTGATCAAACCGGTGACGAAGCAGACGACGAACGCCGCACCCAGCCACCGACCGATCGAGGTTGCGGTGCGGGCATCGTGCAGTCGGCCCTTGAACACCGGCGGAGAGACACGCAGTTTCATGCCTTCCATCCCACTCGCCACGAGGCCGTTTCGGAACATTTGAACTCTTACGGAACAGGGACGTCTCCGGCCCGTCGGATGACCGGTCCCCGACTCCGGCTGGGCTGCCGACACGCGCCGCGGGTGGAGCCGCCGGACGGCGTCGGCGGCCCGTGGGCCTCGTCAGGCGGGGAGGGCGCCGAGCTGGCGCAGCTGCGCGAGGACGTCGACGACGCCCCGGACCTCGGTGATCCGCCCGTCGGTGAAGCGGAAGATGAAGATCTCGCTGTAGGTGACGGTCTTTCCGGTGGGCGGCAGGCCTCGGTACTCGCCCCGGTGGGTCCCGGTCACCGTATTCCTGGAGATCACCTTGTCGCCCTCCGTGATCGTCTCCTCGACGACGACATGGATGTCTGGGAACGCGCGCAGAAGCACCTCCCACACCCGCTTCAGGGCCTCCGCTCCCGTCGCGCCCATCGGTACCGGCGCGTCGAAGAGCACGTCCGGCGCGACGAACTCGTCGATGGCCTTCGAGACTGTTCCCGGGTCGCCGCTGTTCACGGCGGAATGGAAACGGTTGAGCGTCGCTGTGTTGCGTGCCGGCCCGGCTGCCGGCATGCGGTCTCTCCTCTGCTCTGTGCTGGATGTTGTCTCAGCAGTAAGACAACACAGCCGCCGGGATTGTGACGCGATGCTCGGACGAGGACCTGGAGCCGCTGCCTTGTGCGAGGCCTTCGCCGCGGTTGTGGCGACGGCCGCCTGGATCGCGCTGCGTCCGTTTGGGCATCGCTCGGCGTCAGGGCCTTGTAGAACCAGCTAGGAGCCTGTGGTTGCTCCCCCGGGATCGTGCTGTGACTGGCTTGGCCAAGGTCGGGATGTCCAGGACGATCGCGGCGCTCAGGGTGCCCGCGTGCCCCGTCCACATACGCTCCGAGCTTGCGCGTCCACCCCGACCACGAGGCGTTCGAGGACGCTCCGCCGAACCGCGTGCTCCCCACGAGCCGCTGCCGTCAGCCCGACCGCGGGGGCGGTCGCCGTCGGCCGCTGAGACGGCAGTACGGCGGGGCCGACTTGAGGTCGGCTGAGCCGGGGTTCATTGCTGGTCGGACGCGAGGAACGGCGCAAGGGCCCCCAGAGTCCGCAGTACCTGGTCTGCGGTAGGTGTAGCGGCGGGATCCAGCAGCCATTGGAGCATCAGGCCCTCGCTCAACGCGATGAGGATCGATGCCATGACCTCGGCGGGCACCGGGAGCTCCAAGCCGGCTTCGGCACAGGACCAGGTGATCAGCGCTGCGCCGGACTTGCGGGTCTCGGCCAGGTGGGCGGCGAGCTGGGTGCGAAGTTCGGTCGAGCGCAGGGCGGGTGGGAAGGCTTCGACGCAGCCGACGATGGCGGGGCGCATCTCGTCGAAGACGTCGATCATTGCGGTGAGCGCCACTTTGAGCCGGTCTCGTGGGCTGGCTGCCGGCGCCGCGGAGACCGCCTGTTCCACCCGCGCGGTCCAAGTCCGGAAGCACTCGGCCAGCGCGACATTGAGCAGGGCTTCCTTGCTGCCGAAGTGGTAGCCGATCGATGCAAGGTGCGTTCCCGAGGCAGTGGCCAGGTCGCGGGCCGTCGTGTGGGCGTAGCCCTTGTCCTGCAGACAGCTGACGGCTGCGGCAAGCAGCTTTTCGCGGGGACTCTCAGAGGACTGTTGCATAGAACTGATTCTATGATAGGCAGATGTACGTCCGTCATTGACGTACGTACATATACGGAGTCGTGATGCCCCAACTGCCGCCCGGCTCAGGGACGCCCAGCCCGTTCCAGGTCCTCCGGCTCGTTCGTGATCCGATGCGATTCTTCGAAGACCGTCGGCGCCGCTACGGCCCGGTGTTCCGCGCCCCCGTCTTCCGGATCGGCTGGTTCAGCCGGCCCAAGGAAGTGTTCGTCGCCACCGCCGAACTCGCCGCAGACATCTACGCCACCGATGCCGGTAGCGGCCGGGCCGGTGAAACTCGGCGTGACTTCATGGCACCCGCGGTCGGCGAGCACTCCCTGCTGAGCCTGGACCACGAACCCTGGCAGCGGCACCGCAAACTGCTCACACCGCCCCTGCGTGCCAAGGCGATCGCCGGCTACCGCGACGAGATCGGCAGGATCGCGGCGCAGAACATCAGCCGATGGCCGGTGGGACGACCGTTTGCCCTGCGGGACCGCATGCAGGAAATCACCCTGGAGGTGATCATGCGGCTGGTGTTCGGTATCTCCGACACCGAACGGCTCGACCGGTTGCGGCCGTTACTTCCCACGCTCGCCGACCCGGGGAACCCGTACACGCTCATGCTGATGCCGACGGCTGCCCGGGATCGCGCCCTCGGATCCCGCCTGCTCCGGCGGATTCCCTTTCTGCCCACAACCCGCTTCCTCGCAGCCCGCGACGCGGTGGATGAATTGTTGTACGGCGAGATAGCTCGGCGCCGAGCCGAGCCCCAGCAGCACGCCACTGACGTGCTGTCACGGCTGCTGGCCGCCCGGGACGACAACGGTCGGCCGATGACCGACCAAGAGCTTCGCGACGAGCTCATCACCATGCTCGAAGCCGGGCATGAGACCACGGCGACCGGCCTGGCCTGGACGTTCGAGCGCCTGCTGCGCAACCCACGCGTGCTCGACAAGCTCCGCGCCGAACTCGACACCGGCCAGGAAACCTACCTGGACGCGGTCGTGAAGGAAGGACTGCGCACCCGTCCCGTGGTGTACTCGGCGCTCCGTCTGCTGGATGCTCCACTCGAACTCGGTGGCTACACGGTCCCCGCCGGCTGGGCCGTCGGCCCGGCCATCCCCCTCATCCACCACGACCCCGTCGCCTTCCCCGAACCCGACGAGTTCCGTCCCGAACGATTTCTCGGCAACGACGCCGCCGCAGCCAACAAGTCATGGATGCCCTTCGGCGGTGGCCGCCGCTACTGCGTGGGCGCCCAACTCGCCCTTCTCGAAATGCGCGTGATCATCCGGCAGATCCTCGAACGGATAGACCTGACCGCCGAGGACCCAGAACCCGAACTGCCACTGATCAGACACGTCACTCTTGTGCCCTCGCGCCTGGCCACCGTTACGGCACAACCGCGCGCCACCACCACGGCCGGACATCGTGACCGATGAACGAGCTCAGATCCGGCCGCTCCCGGACACCGCCGAACGCAAGCACCGGCTCCGTTTCCGGGCCGCGGCTCTCGGCTGCGTCGCGGGCGACGGCATCGACTCGCCCCCTTTGGCCTCGATGGAGCAGGCATGTCGCGAACTGGCCCATGTCCTGGAGCGCCTCACCGCCGACGACGCCCCCGCAGGCTGCGCGCCAGGGGAGGTAGAGGACGGGTCACGTCGACGGCTTGCGTGCTGACGTGCTCCCAGGCTCCACGGCCCCGAGACGCCCATGCCTCCACGGCTCGCGGGTCGTGATCAGCCTTGTGATTGACTACCACCGTGTTGCCCGAAATCGTCTTCACCACCCAGGATCTGCCGGCGAGCGACCGCTTCGAGGCTTGGACGGAGCAACTGGGGCGCACCCACGCGCCGATGCAGCTGAGCAGCGAGCGCACCGCGGACTACCGGGGACACCAGCGGGTAATCGGGCTGGGCGACGTGACGGTGTGGCCTGCGACCTTCGACCATCTGGTCTTCCGCCGGACGCCCAGGCTCGTGCGCCGGTCCGACCCCGAGGTGTTCCATCTGTCCCTGCTGCGGCACGGCGACGGCGCGGCAAGCTGGGGCCAGCAACAAGTGGCGTACCGAATCGACGACTTCCACGTGAACTACTCGTCCCGGTGCTACGACATATCGACCGGCCCGGACCCGGTCACCATCGTCGGGGTGGAGATCCCGCGCGCCGCCTTGGATCTCCCGGCCGGCCGGGCGGACCGGGTGGTGGGCCACCGGATATCCGGCCGGGAGGGCATGGGTGCGCTCCTCGCGGGGATGCTCGTGCAACTGACCTCGGACACCTCCTCCTACCGGGCAGCCGACGCGCAGCGGCTGGGCATGGTCGTCACCGATCTCGTCAACGCCGTCTTCGCCCACGCCCTCGACGCGGAAGCGGAGTTGCCGCCCGAAACACACGCCCGCACCCTGACCCTGCGCATCAAGTCCTTCATCCGGCGGAATCTGGGTGATCCGGAGCTGACCCCCGCGAACATCGCCGCGGCCCACCACATCTCGCGCAGCTACCTCTACCGCCTCTTCCAGGACGAAGGCCTGACTGTGGCCTCGTACATACGCGACCAGCGGCTGGCCAACGCCCACCGGGACCTCACCGACCCCGGCCTGCGCACGCTCCCCATCCATGCCGTGGCCGCCCGCTGGGGCTACTCCCGCCCCGGCGACTTCACCCGGGCCTTCCGCGCCGCGCACGGCATGGCACCCAGTGAGCTGAGGGACCAGGCGCTGAAGCGAATAGCCGTGGACGCTGTGCACACGGCCGTGGACGCTGTGCGAACGACAACCCTCGACGCACTCGCACATCATTGATCCCGGTCGCTCAACAGGCCCACGTGCCCGGATAGCGTGCCAGGGCCACGGGGGTGCCCTGACACGCACAGAGCACAACGGCGCCTCGGTCCAGCGGCGTCGGTCCGCCGTGGACCGACGCCGCCGGCAGACACCGCGCGGCCAGCACTATCGGCGTGGTCGCAGACCAGAACCCTGCACGCCGGCGTCCGAGCAGGCCGTGGGTCAGGAGAAGGGACGCGCGCCCCACGCGTTCTGGAGAGCTGACTCCACGTCTTTCCCAAGAACGACGTGCGTCGTCCCGCCCGGCAAGGTGGGTAGCTCAGCCCAATGAGTCACGGTCTCGGCACTACTGAGGCCGTAGGGCAAACGGACAACCCCGTCGGAGTCGACGAAGCAGTCTCTGTGCTCCGCCCCGTCCTCACTCCAGTGCAGAGTCGTGAAGTACATCGGCCTCACCAGCCAAAACTCCTCACCCAATGCCGTATCGGACTCAGCGGCGCTGTCAGCCGGATACCGGCCCGTGATCGCTGCTGCCACCGGTGTACCGCTGCGAGGCAGCCTCTCGCGTGCGTCAACCCACGTCACCACGCTGTTCAGATGCGTCATCGCCATCCTCACTCAGGCACTCGGCAAGCCGTGCCCCTACGCCGGCGCGTCGTCAAGGGCACTGCCCGACCTCTGCATCCGGCAAGACCTCTCGACGCTCGCGAAGGTTGCTTGAGCCGGAACGAGCATGGCAGTTTCGTCTTCCGACCAGCCCCGAGGCAGGAGTCCGCCGGGTGCCAGGTCGAAACCGGGACTCTTCCACGGGTTACGGCCGGCGCGGGGATCACGGGGCACGGCAAGCCCGAAGTACTCGTCAAAGCTGCCCGCGCCGAACAGATCGACGATCTCCTTGTAGTCGCTGGGCAGTCGGGTGCCTAGATCGGCTTCGATGGTGGGCCAGTCGACGCGGGGCCCGGGTATCGGTTCCCAGCCTGGGACGATGCGCAGCTTCTCGGCCCAGGACGCCCTCTCCGGGAAGCTTGCGAACGCCGGGTCCTCGCGGTGGGCGATCACGGCGACCGCACAGGCCCCGTGCGGGGAGGACACCAGGCCGCACACTGATTCCCATGGCGGTCAGTCAAGCCCACGCCAGTGACATCCACCGTGCAAGCCCCGGCACAGGCTGCGTTCGGTGGCGCAGGCATCATGGCGGCACCCGTCTCAGCGGCGCTGCGAGGATGAGCAAGGAGACGTCATGCCAGACAACAGCGGGTTCGCACCGGTTCTGCGAGCACGGTTGGCGGGAGCCGTGCGGCAACACCCCGTCCTCTCGATCGCCCTCGCACTGCAGCTGACGACCGCCGTGGCCCTGGGCGTTGTGTGGCACACCAAGATCCGCCACTCTGGAGACCTCGACGACTACCGCGACCTTCTCGTGGACGATGCCGGCGCACCAGACAGAGCCACGGTCAAGGTGACCTCGCTCGGCACCACCATGATGCTCGTCGATGACGGAACCACCCAGATTCTCATCGACGCTTTCATCACCCCGGCCGCACTTCTCGACGCCGCGCTCGGCCGGCCGGTCTCCACCGACCGCAGCGCAGTGGACGCCGCACTCGACAGGGTGGGGGCGGATCGCGTGCGCGCCATCTTCATCTCCCACTCCCACCATGACCACGCGCTGGACGTCGCCTACATCGCAGCCCGCACGGGAGCCACCGTCCACGGCTCACCGTCCACGTTGAACATCGCCAGGGGCGGGAACGTCCCCGAGGAAAGATTGGCACTGCTGGACCCGGAGAATCCGGTCGAGGTGGGCAACTTCACGGTACGAACCATCGTCTCCAAACACTCCCCCAACCCGATGGGCGGTGAGGGCGCGACCATCGACAGGCCTCTCCCGCAGCCCGCGCGCATCAGCGCATACAAGGAGGGCGGCACCTACGACTTCCTTGTGGCGGCTCCGGAGACGAGCATCCTGTTCAAAGGTTCGGCGAACTGGATCCCAGGCGCGCTCACCGGAGTTCACGCCGACGCACTGTTCCTCGGCATCGGCGGTCTCGGACGCGCCGGACAACGCTTCAGCGAGGGCTTCCTCGACGCAACCATCGGTGCCGTTCAACCCGCCCTTGTCGTCCCCACCCACTGGAACGACTTCTTCTGCCCGGCACACGAGGGCCTTCCGCTGCAACGCAAACTGATCGACAACACACCCGCCGCGTTCGACACCGTGCTCGCCCGCGCCAAAGCGGACGGCGTCGACGTCCGCCTGCTGGATGCGTTCAGCAGCATCACGGTCCCCTAGCACCGCAACCCCAAAACGTTCGATAGCTCGCCCACGGCTTCGGTCCGCGCTCGAGGCCGGGCTGTGTGTCGTGCGAATTGCCGACGGGCGCACCTTTGCGATGCGCGTCGAGTCGGCGGTGCTCAGCCGCACGGCTGGGCGAAATCGGTCCTGCGCGCTTCCGGTTCTGGCTTCTTCTCATGTCGGCTTTCCTTGGTTCTCGTGTGCCCCGGCCTGAGCGGATCCCAGGCGTTGTCCGGGGTGTGCTGCGGGCGGCCGGCCCGCGAGCGTCTCGCGGGCCGGACGCCGGCTTGCGGTACGGCTGTTCGGCCGGGGGTGTCCGGGTCAGCCCTTGATGTCGTCCAGGGCGGTGTCGGGGATCCAGGAGCCGTGGATTCCGGCGGTCACCCGTCGGGGCAGGTGGACGGTGGCGACCCGGTCGAGGCCGGACGCGTCGAGAACCAGTAGCTGCGAGGCGTCCTGCTTGAGGTCGGAGACGACGGTGAGCAGGTAGCCGTCGTCCTCGCGGGTGGCACCGGCGGCGGGGACGAACACGGCTTCGCTGGGCAGCCGGGCGTCGCCGGCCTGGTGGATGCGGCGGGCGCCGGTGGTGCGGTCGTACTTGACGATGCCGTAGCCGCCGAAGCCCTGCTCGTCGGGGAAGGAGATGGCGTACTGGTAGCGGTTCTCGGCGCCCAGGTACTCCTCGTTGAGGGTCGGGAACTCCACCGCGAGGTCGTCGATGATCTGCTCGTCGACGGTACCGGCAGCCATGTCGATGACCCAGCGGCGGGTGTAGGAGCGGGCGTTGGGCTCGGCGCCGCGTCCGGGGGCGCCGACCCACCAGTTCCAGGAGAGGTGGAAGCCCTCGCGGTCCACGGTGGGGCCTTCCAGGACGATGCGGCCCTGGCCGTCCTCGTAGGCGTTGGAGACGTGCAGCATGTTGCCCGGTTCGATGGAGAACCAGCGGATGTTCCGGGTGCCGTCCGCGCCGCGCGGCATGACACCGATGCGGGCGGGCTGCTGGTCGCTCCAGCCGTAAGGAATGCCGGAGTGCTCGGCGGGATCGAAGGTGACGTTGCCCTCGATGAAGACCACGTGGTGGCGGGTGATGGCGAAGTCGTGCTTGAGCGAGGCGCTCGCGCACGGGATCTCGGCGCTGTGGACGATGGAGCCCTTGGCGTCGCAGACGTAGTACATCAGGTACGCCGGGAACGGCGAGGATGCGAAGAAGTGCAGCTCGCCCGTCACCGGGTCCTCCTTGGGGTGCGCGGTCATCGCGGTGCGCAGCTTGCCGTCGAAGTCGTAGGCGCCGACCGTCTCCAGCTCGGGTGTGAGCTCGAAGGGGAAGTTCGCCTCGCACAGGGCGAGCAGCCGGCCGGCGTGCTCGATGATGTGGGTTCCGGCCGTGCTGGCGGTCAGGTCCGGGCCCTTCTCGGTCATATAGGGGGCGCCGTCCAGGGCGGGGGTCTTCACCCAGCGGTTGCGGTACCACTCCGCGCGGCCCTCACGCAGCCGGATACCGTGCACCATCCCGCTGCCCTTGAACCAGTGCGTCGGAGTCACGCCGGGCTTCGGGTTGTGGCCGTTACGGAGCAGACGACCGGTCAGCTCGGACGGCAGGGTGCCTTCCACGGTGAGCTCAGTGGCCGTGATCTCGTCCGCGACCGGGGCGTAGTGGCCGATCAGGTAGGGCTTCTCAGCGGTCATGGCGGGAACCTTCTTTCAGTGGATGCGATCGGTGGGCCGGATGTGATGCGCGCGGTCAGACGGACTGTTCGGCACGGGACTTGAGGTGGCGGAGCCAGTTGTCGAGGGAGGCGTGGAGGGCCTTGCCGCGGTCGTCGGCCGCGGCGTCGACCGGGGCGCCGCTCCAGGACTCCTCGGTGCGGACGATGACGTCGTCGCCCTTCTGCTCGAACGTCCAGACGTGAATGCCGGTGATGCCGCTGGCGGGGCCGCCCCACACGATGCGCTCGCCGGGGACCAGTTCGCGCACGGTGGAGGTGATGTCCAGGCCGTGGGTGCGCCAGCTGAAGGAGTTGCCGGGCGTCAGCGGGCCGTTGCGCTCGGCCCGCTCGACGTCCGCGTTCCAGGTGGGCCAGGCCGCGATGTCGGTGTGCAACTCCCACACCGTCGCGAGCGGGGCGTGGATCACGGTGCTCAGGCGGACGATGACGGGGGCGGTCTCGTCGACGGTGACCATTGCTGTGGTTCCTTTCCTGGTGGGTGCGTGCCGATGGCGCGGCTGATCCATCGGTTCAGCCGGTTTGGGGATTCATTCGGGGGTTCAGGAGATGCCGGCGGTTTGCGGCTCGGCGGCCGGGCCGATGGTGGGGGTGTTCGTGGTCCGCGGCCGGCCGGCCCAACGGGTGAGGAGCAATGCGAGGAGTGCGGCAGCGGCCAGGATCGCGGCCGAGACCGTGAAAGCGGCTCGGTAGCCGGCGGTGAGGGCCGCCAGGTGGGACTGGTGGGTGGAGGCGTGGCCGGTGACGGAGCCGGCCAGGGTGGCCAGGGCGGCGAGGCCGATCGCACCGCCGACCTGGCGGGTGGTGTTCACCAGTCCCCCGGCCAGGCCCGCGTCCTGGGGCGGGACGCCCTCCACGGCAAGTGCGGTGAGTTGGACGAAGGCGATGCTCAGGCCGAGGCCGATCAGGATGCTCGGGCCGAGGACTTGGCCGGGGTAGCTTCCGTCGGCGCTGATGCGTGACAGCCACAACAGGCCGACGGCCGTGGTGAGGAGGGCCGCGGTCACGGCGGCGGTGGCGCCAATGCGTCGGGAGATTCGGGGCGCCGCGGCCGCGCCGAGCATATTGGCCGCCGCGAGCGGGAGTTGGGCCGCTCCGGTGACCAAGGGGTCCATTTTGAGGACTTGTTGCTGGTAGACGGGCAAGAAGAAGAACAGGGCGATCCGCACGGATCCCAGCAGCGCCATCAGCACATTGCCGACCGCGACCTGGCCCGTGGTGAAGAGCCGCGGTGGTATCAACGCGTTCGGTCGGCGACGCTCGATCACGACGAAGGCCCCGAGCAGCGCGGCGGCGCCGAGGAGGGAGCCCCCCACCCGGGTGTCCGTCCAGCCGGTGCCACGTGCGGTGGTCAGACCCCAGACCAGGCAGGTCAGGGCCAGGGTGACGGTGGCGGTCCCCAGCAGGTCGAACTGCCCGGCCACGCGACCGGTCGCCCGTGGCACGAAGGCCGCGACGGCGACGAGCACCAACACCGTCCCGAACGCGACGGAGTAGAAGATCCAGGGCCAGCCCCAGGCCTGGGTGAGCGCACCACCCAGCAGGACGCCCCCCGCCCCTCCCGCGCCGGAGACCGCTCCCCACACTCCCAGCGCTCTGCCGCGGGCGGGACCGGACGGGAACAGGTCCATCGTCACGGCGAGCGCGGCCGGGGCGATGGCGGCGGCGCCGAGGCCCTGTACGGCGCGGGCGGCGATCAGTACGGTCGAGGAGTCGGCCAGCCCCGCTGCCAGCGAGGCCACCGCGAAGAGCCCGAGGCCACCGATCAGCACCTGGCGCCGGCCGAGCAGGTCGGCCGCCCGCCCGCCGGCCAACAGCAGCGCCCCGAACGCCAGGCCATAGGCGTTGACCACCCAGGTGGTTCCGCCGTCGGACAGGCCCACCCCGGCACGGATCTGCGGAAGAGCCACGTTCACGATCGAGGTGGCGAGCATGACCGTGAACTGGGCCGCGGCTAGCGCCGGGAGGGCGGCCGGGTGCCGAGGGGCGGGCGGCGCCAGGTCCATCTGTGTGCGTTGGAGGTTCATGGCGCACAGCCTCGTGCGGGGCCCTGTCCACTATCCAGGCTCAGCAGGGACGGGGACTGTCCAGTCCTGTCCACAGCTGTCCACCCCTCCTGCCGAAGGGCGCGTCCGCTACTGCTGTTGAGGGCCGTGCAGTTCCTGCTGCCACAGGGCCTCGCAGAGCAGGTCCAGGCCCAGACGCAGGTGGCGACGGTAGGTGCCGTACGGAAGGCCGAGGCGGCGGGCGGCGGCCTCCTGGGTGGGCGCGCCGGAGAAGTAGCCCGCCGTCAGGGCCTCGCGGGCCCGCGCTCCGCGCGGGTCGTGGGCGAGGTCGTCGACGGCCTGGCGCAGCAGGGTGCGCAACTCCTCGACAGGCTCACGGAAGTCGGCCGCGAGACGGGCGCGCAACAGGGCGCAGGCGGCGAAGGTGCCCGCGTCGCGCCAGTGCGTCAGCGCCTCGCGCACGGCCTGGTCGAACGCGGTTCGTGACACGGGCGACGGTCCGGACCGGACCGGTACCTCGGTGGCCGATATGAAGCGGTGAAGCCAGGTCTCCACGGGTTCCCGGCGCCAGTCGACACTGAACAGCCCGTAGGTGTGATCACCGACGCGCGGTCGCGCCCCGGTGTCGCCGAGGGTGCCCTTGACGCGCTCGGCCCATGTCTCGGCGTCCCGGAAAACGGCGAACCCGTAGGCGCGACCGCGAGCACGGGCCGACTCCGCCTGGGCGCGGGAACTGCTCAGGTCGATGACGCGCGAGGGGACCTGGTAACGCTCCGGGTAGACGGAGAAGCGGCTTATGCCGATGTGTTCGCCGGGGCGCACCGGCTCGGTGGCGTTGGTGTACTCCCACGCGGCGGCGACGACGGGATCTGTGTCCAGGTCCTGGGGATCGGGAGGGGCCGGCAGAGCCAATCGGGCCGTGAACGCGACGGTCCGGCCCGTACTCACGAGACGGTAGACGCTGAAGGCCTGCGGCTGGCGCTGCGCCCAGTAGCGGACCAGTTCCGCGGAGGCGGCTCCCTCGGTCTCCTCTGTCATGCGCAGTATGACGTCGAGGTCTTCCGGGTGCAGCGGGCGGTCGTGTACCTCGTCCTCGCGGGACCACGTGCGGAGCCGGGCCAGGGTCTTGCCCTCTCGGAAGAGGTAGAAGAGCTCGTCGGTGACGGTCCATACCCGCTCCTCGGGTGCCTCGCGCAGGAGGCGCAGGTACTCGTCCGCCAGGCGCTCGCGCATCGTCACGAAGGCGTTGGGCGCTCGCCAGCGCAGGTCGGCGGCCAGCGTCTCACGTGCGGCGTCGTGCGGGTGGAGCCCCCGATGCGTGGACTCCATGAAGGGCAGGTCCCGCAGCCAGGAGAAGAGCAGATGGGCGTCGTGCTCGGGCAGCACCGCGTCAAGCAGTTCCTCCGAGGTCGAGTGAGCCTGTGCCGCCACCTCCAGGGCGCGCCGGTGAGCCGCCGTGGGCACCTCACCGATCAATCCTGCCAACAGGGTTCGCAGGACGTCCGCCGAAGGGGCCCAGATCTCCTCCCGGCTGCAGCCCGTCGATCCCGCGGCTGCCGCGAGGGACAGCGCCAGCGGGTTGCCGGCGGCGAAGCGGAGTACCCGGTCCCGCAGTTCGGGCCGGATCTGCGCCGCGGCCAGCAGGCTTCGTGCCTGTTCCTCGGAGAACGGCTGTAGTTCGGTCACGTGCAGGAGCCCTGCCCAGGCGGGGTCGGCGGTCCATTGCGGCTGCGGAGCGAGCCGGCCGGCCAGGACAACCAGGGTGTCTTCGGCGGCGCGAGGCAGGAAGTGCTGCCACAGCCAGCTCTCCAGCCACTGGCAGTGCTCGAAGGAGTCCACGACCAGGACTGTGCCGGGGACGTCCAGGAAGGGACCGGCCGCGCGCTCGAAGTCTGCCGGGTCCCGGCTGACGAAACGGCCGTCGAGTTCGATGAGCAGCCGGCCCGCCGCTCGAGCGTCGTCCGCCAGGCGCCGCAGCAGCGTCGACTTGCCGATGCCGCCGGGCCCGAACAGGTAGAACGCGAACGGCGCCTGTGGATCGTCGGCCAACGCCTTGCCGAAGTACCCGAGTTCCTCGTCCCGGCCGATGAAGGCCCGTACGCGCGCACTGCTGAGTCTCGCTCCCACGGAGGCCATTGCGGCTCCCCTCCCCTTGTCCCAGCACCGGGCGACCATGCTCGGAGACACCCGCGGGGCCTCGCGGAGTCAGGCACCATTACGACGCGCGCGGGGCGGTGGTCCAGCCCCTTTCGCGCCACGCTACTCCGTTAGAGATCGTAACCAGGGCGTCGGTTGCTTCAGCGGGTGGAGAGGCCGCGGGAATCTCCGGAATGCAGCGCCCTCCGCAGGTCCCTTCCGTCAGCGAGGGACGGTGGCTCCTTCGTGGACGGGTGTGAAGTCCAGCGACAGGGAGGCGGGGCCGCGGGTGTACAGGCCCGCCTCCTGGTAGTGGAAGCCGGGGCTGTAGCGGACCTGCTCCAGCAGGGGCAGGAGCATCGCGGCGACAGTCTCGATCTCGGCGCGTGCGAAGGCCGCACCGACACACTGGTGGAGTCCTGTACCGAATGCCAGATGCTGGGCGGCAGCGGTGAACGAGCGGGCGATACCCAGGTCCGGGCGGTGGATGTCGAAGGTGTCCGGGGCAGTGAAGGCGTCGGGGTCTCGATTGGCCGCGCCGATCATGCAGAAGACGGTGGCACCTGCCGGGACGGTGGTGCCGGCGAACACGGCGTCCTGCTCCACCTGACGGGGAATGAGCTGGACCGGCGGAGTGTAGCGCAGCGTCTCGGCGATCGCGGCGGGCAGCAGGGTCGGGTCCTGGCGGACCTGGGCCAGCTGATCGGGGTGGTCGATCAGGTGCTTGAAGAGCAGTGCGAGGGTCTTGTCCGCGGGCTCGGTGGCGGCGGCCAGAACGTTGATGATCAGCGCTGTGATGTCGCGGTTGCTCATGGCGATGCCGTCGAACTCGGCGGTGCACAGCTTCGATATCAGGTCTTCGCCGGGGTGGCGGCGGCGCTGTTCGATGACGGGGACGAGGTAGGCCTCCAGTCGCTCGGCGCATTCCAGGCAGTGCCTACGTCGTTCGGGAGTGAGGGTCAGGCTCGTGATGAACTCGGCGAACCCGCTGTGCCAGGCGGCGACCTGCTGCCAGTCCTTCTTGTCCAGGCCGAGGACGTCGAGCGTCACGTAGACGGCGAGAGGTCTGCCGAACTCGTTGACGAGGTCCACGCTGCCCCGCGGGAGGAAGGGCGCGATCAGCGCGGCGGCGTTGGCGTGGATGGCGCGTATCTCATCTTGCAGAGCCTGCCCGGTGAAGCCCCGGACGACGATCTTTCGCTTGGCGGTGTGCTCGGCGCCCGTCATCTGGGCGAGGACCGGCCCGCGCATCACCGGCTCCGCGCGTACCTGCAGGGGCTCGGTGGTGAACGCAGCGTGGTCCGTCAGTACCTGCTTCACGTCCTGGTGGCGGGAGACGAAGTAGCTGTCGATCGCGGGCTCGTAGTGCACCGGTGACTGCTCCCTCAGGAAGGAGAAGCAGCGGTAGGGGTCGGCCGCGAAGTCCTCGGAGAGGACGCTGAAGTGGGGGTTGACCATCTGCATGGCGGAGAACCCTCTCGAAGTCCACGGAAAGAGCGGGATCCGGGGGTCCGGAGGGGGACGTCCAGCGGGCCCGGCGAGCATGGGGCAACCCTGCGTGCCCCTCAGTCCTCTGGATGCCGGATCGTTGATCGGATCCGTTGCGCGTCCGGGTGACCAAGTTCCTCGAGAATCTGCAGAGCACGCAGCCGATGGCTTTCTGCCTCCTGGCGGCGGCCCGCGGCGTCAAACGCGCTGGCGAGGATTTCCAGAGTGGACGCCTCGCCGAGCCTGTTGCCCGCTGCTGCATGGAAGGCGGATGCCTGCAGGCCCGCCGTGATCGCCTCGCCGAAGCGCCCCACAGACAAATGAGTACCGGCCAATTTGTCCAGAACGAGCCCCTGCCCAAAGGGATAGGAGAGGTCCTCGAAAATCGCCAAGGACTCTCTGAGTGACTCCACGGCGTCTTCCGGCCGGTTCAGGCCCAGATAGGCAGAACCGAGGTTTTCCAGCGCATGAGCGATGAGCCATGCGTCGCCCGATCGGCGCGCTATCCGCAGGGCAGAGAGCAGATAGTCGACAGCCCCCTCGAAGCGACGCAGGGAGATCAGTGCATCGCCCACGTTGTTCAGGTTCCAGCCCTCGTCTTCCCCCAAGCGCTGGCTGAGCGCCAGTGCCCGCATACAGCACGCGTAGGCTTCTTCATGTCTGCCGCAATACACATTCGCGGCGCCCAGATCACGCAACGCCACCAACTGCGCGTGTTCATCGCGCAGGGCCTCTGCTGCGGCCAGGGCGATCTCATTGACCGCAATCCAGTCCAATGTGGGCCTTCTGAGCTGGAAGAAGGGCCTGAGCGCGGCAGGCAGCTTCCAGGCGGAAGCAAAGTCGCCGACATCCGCCGCCTGCCGGCATGCCGCCACGATGTTCGCGAACTCGGTCTCGCACCAACCAAGAGCACTTGCGGGCGAGTCCAGAGCGACGGACAGATGTGCGGAGGGTCGTTCTTCGTCGGAGATCGAAAACGGAGCCGCACCACGACGGGTTCCAAGAACTACGCCGACTTTCTCCCCGGTGGCGACAAGCCATGAGAACAGGCGGTGCAGTGCCTGTGACCGGTCGTGCTCGTGGTCCTCCTCGACACTGCATTCACCGGCGTAGTCGCGGATCAAGTCGTGGAAGCGATAGCGATTGTTGCCGGCGATCTCAAGGAGATTGGCGCTGACCAGGTTCGACACTATGCGCAGCGTCTGGGCCGGTGTCAGGTCAGCCAGGGCCGCGGCCGCCTTGAGGCTGATCTCCGGACCGGTCGGCAGGCTCAGCAGACGAAACACGCGAGCAGCAGCCGGCGTGAGGTTGCGATATGACCAGGAGAACACGTTCCTGACGGCGGACGTCTCGTCATCGTCGTATGTGGCCAGGGCTTCGATCCGGGCACTGCCCGTCAACTCGTCGGCCAGCTCCCCCAGCGAGGCATGGGGGCGCGCCGCGGCCATCTCAGCTGCGATGCGCAGGGCCAGCGGCAAACGCGCACATCTGACCGTGAGTAGCCCGGCTGCCGACGGTTCCGCATCGAGACGGTCCTGTCCGATGATCGAGCCCAGCAGCTCCAGCGATTCTTCCGGGGACAGCATGTCGAGAACGAGTCGCTGCGCGCCGTCGCGCACGACCAGACTGGAGAGTTGGCTTCTGCTGGTGATCAGGACAAAGCAGGTTTCGGAAGCGGGCAGCAACGGACGGACCTGCTCAGCGTCGCGGGCGTTGTCCAGCAGAACGAGCATGCGCCGCTGGTGAAGGAGGCTTCTGAAAAGTCCACTACGGCCCTCAAGGTCCTCGGGAAGTCCCTCGGTTGGCGTCCCGAGCGCGAGCAGGAATCCGTGGAGTGCCTGGTTCGGTGTGATCAGGGGGCCGGGACCGTACCCTTGGAGGTTGACGTAGAGCAACCCGTCAGGAAAGCGATCGGCGACACCCCGAGCCCAGTGGATGGCCAGAGCTGTCTTGCCGATACCGGCGGTGCCCGCCACCGCCGACACGATGACGGTCGGCCGGACCTCCTGGGTCCACCCTTCAAATATGGCGTCGAGCTTGGCGAGGTCCTCGCTTCTGCCTGTGAAGTGGGACGACTCCGGGGGAAGCTGGTAGGGACGGGGGGCACCGGCATGTTGCCCGTGGAAGTGCACGCCGCCGGAGACATTTCGCGCCTGGACGGAATTGGTCACCGAACCGGAAAGATCGTTGTTCACCCGGTCCGCCCGGTCGGCGTCCCCGTCGCTCACAATGTCCGCCCTCCGAGGACGCGTTGACCTTGAAATTCGAGGTTACAGCCGAGGGCGGTCGGCGTCCAGGGAACCCAGACCGGAGGGCCGTATTCCCATACCGTTGGCGGTCTACTGCCGTTGACAAGGTCTCGAAGGGCCTGGAATTATGAACTGCCTCGATTCCAGGTCGAGTCCGTTGCGCTACGTCACTGCCTGATCGAACGGCGAAAAAGTATTTGGATCTCCCTCATTCGGGACTCGTCGTGCAGCTTGGTCCATCATTTTTCCCCATTGGCGTGGAGCCCGTGAAAGGGCACCTACGGCAGGATCTGAGCCCGCTCGCCGCAAATGCATGTCCGTTCCGGCCGGCAGCGCGCCCACAGAGCCCCGGAACAGCAAGTTGGCCTTCCTCAAGTTCAACGACTCCGATTCGATGAACCGAGAGGGGGGCACGGTTTCACAGCGAGCAACTGGACCGCCCCAAGGGTGATATGTCACTCCTGCGACGTGGAAAGCGTCCAGCGAGGACCAAGGCACGGGACCGTGCCTCGATTCCCCGCGTCGAGCCGTCGTGCAGCGCGATCCCCGCCGGAAAGACGACCGCGTCGCCGGGTGTCAGCCGCACGGCGATGCAGACCGTCCGTCGAACTTCCTCGGGGTGGGCCCGCAGGAAGCGCCGCAGCTGCGGGGTGTCGGGCACATGGTCCCCGTCGCCCGGCCGGACCGTGTCAGAGAGATGAAGTGCTGTCATGTTCAGACCGAGGATGAGAATTCGGTCTCCCGGCCCCAGATTGCACAGGCACCGGCGTTCCGCCGACTCCAGTCTGACACTGCGCGGAAATCGCTCACCCTCGCGGGAACCCGTCAGTGCATTGTCGTAGTGCATGCCCACCCACCGGGCTGCCGAATGGTCTGAGTACTGCCGTATGTTCGGGTCGAAACTCGTTGTCGTCATACTTCCGGCGTGAGCCTCCAGGACACCGATCAGCCGCCCTTCAAGGCGTCCCAACTGGTAACGGCCTCCGTGGTTCGGCTGAAAATCCTGTCGGCCCGCCTCGTCGAGCATGGCTTTCACTGAGGCGTCCGGCAGGGGGATACGGTCGAATCCCAAACAGAGGCCGGGAGGCGTGTCATCAGTTGCGACAAGCCGTTCAAGCAGAGCCACGTCCCCAGCCAAGAGCGATTTCGGAACATTGGGGATGACGGCATCACAGGCATACCCAAGCACATCGGTCTCGTAGCCTGTCGCCAAATGAATACCGCAGAAGGAAAGGCGCCCGAGGCGAGATGAGAGCCACTCAGGCGTGCAGTCCAGTCTGATCGTCCTGTCATCGAGCACCAAGGAACCGACGAGATCTCGAACATCCCCCATTGAAGCCCCGCAGCCGATGGATTTTCAGGAATGCTATCCGAGATCAGTTTGCCGCACAACGCCCCAGCCGTTCAGGCGAGATGGCCGGCAGCCGAGAGAGGCGGGCTCAATATGAGGTACCGGCAAGTCGACCCTATGGTTCACACGCGCATGACTCTTGGGTATGGCCAGAATGAGTCGAGAGTCGAGTTCGTACAGGGCACAGCCCGGGACGGGTCTCCCTGGGCGGACGATGTCCGCCTCATCGGGGACGGAGCGAGTGATCTCGTCCACGTCCTCCTCGACAAACTGCCCGGTTGGACCGTCTCCCTGCGGGATGGCGGGGGCGCATCACCTGACATCCCTGGAGCCGTGCCGTTGCGCCATGTCCATCACTATCTCCGGCATCTGCCGTCGTGCCCGCCCGACCCGGACTGGGCACGCCCCAGGCTTCCCCCTGGCGTCCACCTCGTTCCTGCTTCGGAGGTGGACATCGAGCAATTGCGTCATGTCCGGGAGCGCGCCTACCCACCGGGGCACCCGGATCGCAGCGCGGATCGATCCAGGCATCTGGTGCCGCTCTTGACCGGTGCCCTCTATGGGCCAAATCTCGCCTGCAGTACTGTGGCCCTTCTCGGCCCACAGCCCATAGGCGCCATTCTGGCCAATGCCGAAATGGGGCCCCCGGCCCTACCGGGGCCGGGGTTCACCGACCTGTTCCGGGACCCCGAGTGTTCCCTCCGGGGAATCGGTTCACTTCTCATGAAGTACGCAGTGGCCACATCGCATCTGGACGGTCTGGCAGAAGACTTGCGCCTGGCAGTGACCGAAGGCAATCCGGCTCGCAGACTGTACGAGCGACTCGGGTTCCGACACGTGTACAGCACTCGCACTCTGCGGCTGCCCGACAGCCAGAGCCAGTAGTTCGTCGCGCATTCTCGGCCGGGTGATCGTTCTCCTGTCCGTCAAAGGGAAGACCGCTTCCAAGAGCGGTTCTTGAGGCTCGCCGTTGGGCACCGATCGACTGTGTTCGTCCGGCCGGTGAGCACCGACGAGAGCCGGACGCTGCTGCGCTCGCCGCCGAACTTGCTGTCCCGAGGGCACCGTATGCTCGTCGCTGCACCGC
Organism: Streptomyces herbicida; assembly: GCF_032656585.1. NCBI lineage: Bacteria > Bacillati > Actinomycetota > Actinomycetes > Kitasatosporales > Streptomycetaceae > Streptomyces > Streptomyces herbicida. Next base: position 199,335 of record NZ_JAUYWJ010000014.1, on the reverse strand, counting down.
GCCCGCCAGTCCGCGCACCAACTGTGCATGCTCGGGGGCCAGGCCGTCGTAGCGCTCGGCGCCGACGCGCTGCCCACCCACGAAGGTCCAAGCACGCTCAAGCACCACCGTCGACTGGTGGACGCAGACGCCGTGCTGACGGGCAACAGGGTTCTGGAATCAGCTGTTCTGCGTGCTTGTCGCGGGCGTTCAGAGCAAGGGCCGGGCCAGGAGCTCTGACAGCGCCTGGGGGGTCCGCGGTGACAACCTCACGGTGATGTCTCGGCCCTGGACCACCGCGTGGCAGAAGATACTCCCGGCGACCGTCTCGCCCATCGCTCTGCCCTCACGGGTGTCGTCGCTCATGCCGGTCACGACGCCGAGTCGCCTGCGTTGTCACCAGGAGCGCCGACAGAGGGCGGCCGAGGCGGCGGTGACGTAGCGGTGAAAGTCAGGCTGGAGAAATCCCGGCCCTGTACAACCGGCCCGTACTGGGTGCCGCCGCTGATGGTGTTCGTCACCGCCCCATCCCCGGTGCGCACCAGTTCGGCCTGCTCGGCCCAGGCCGCCAGCCCGGTACGGAAGTCCTCATCCAGCGCGGCCCGGACCGCCAGCGCCGTGCTCAGAGCCTGTGCCCGGCCCTGGTCGCCCGGATCTCCGGCAAGGCGCACCAGTTCCGGCTCCCCGGAACTGACCGCCGTCGCCCGTCCGCTGCCCTCCCGGCGGAACGGACGCCGCACCAACTCGGTCAGCCCCGCCCACGCCTGGCGCCCGACCTCCCCGCCGGCCCCGCCGGCCAGCGCCGCCAACAGCCCCACCGATACCGGATCCATCCCCCACCCCTCGCCTTGCGCAATCACCCGCGTGCAATCAGTGACGAATCGTAGTGGGGGCGCTCCCGTACGACCATCAGCACAGCCAACCATCGGCCTCCCGAGGAGCCCCGACCGTGCCGCACCAGACTGGCCGGGCGCCGTCACGAGGCCTTGACCGGCCGGGAGGTACGGACATGGCAGGCGCCAAGAACCCGGCTGTGGAACCGGTCGAGGACACCGCCGGCTTCATCGCCCCAGGGACACGGCGAGGCCCGTCATCGACGCGTGGCCCACCACGCGGGCCGGTGAATGTCGTTTGGCCGCGGCAGTATCCGGTCGCGCGGCTGAACTGACAGCCAATCCCCAGACAGTGACCGCATACGCCGTCACGAAGATCACAACCCGGTCCCTGATCTCCGCGGGTCCGTACGCATCCCCCACGCCTTACGCACCGCTGCCGCGCTGATCGCGCGCGTGCCCTGCACGACCGCCGGCCGAGCGCGCTTCGAGGCGTCTGCCACCTCCGTCACGCCCGCGGCGTACTCGATGTACGCGTTGAGCTTTCGCCCGCTCCAGCGGATGGCCATCGCACGTCGGCACTCGGCACGAGCGTCACCATCTGAGCGATCATGGTCGTGACCGTAACGCCAGCGCTACCTCCCCTCTCTCCCCCGTTAACATGTTCGAACTCACGATGATCGCCCTTGCCCGACCTTCACCGGAAAAACATGCCATCCGACATGAACAGATCCCTAGTTACCAACTTCTAGCAAACCGGCCAAACAGTTGATATCGACAGCATCACGGATGTTTTCGCAGATAAAGAGCAGAATTCCGTTCGCCGCATGGCGTCAACCACGCGCGATTCTGTGGGCCGGCGCGGGTGCGGCGGCCCTGGGATTCCTCATCGCTCTGGAGATCGCCGCACGTCGCTACGGCCTACCGGGGCCGATCACCAATCAGGTACGAGAGGTGATATTCCCGCCCAAGTCGGGGTTTCTTCTGTATGCCAGTTTGGCATTGATGATGGTGGTGCTCCCCCGGCGGCAGCGGTTCATCGCGGCTGGAGTCGCGATCGGCATCGACGTCGCCTTCGTGTTGGTGCGGTGGGCGGTCGGCGCCAAGGTGACCGAGGGCCATCCCTTCGGCAACGGCGCGTTGTGGGTGATTCTGGGACATGCGGTCATCGCCATGACCCGCCGCACCGGCCGGGAACGTGTCCTGCTGCTGAAGGGCGTCGGGCTGGCCCTGCTGCTGGTGGCCGGCCGCAAGACGGGCGATACCTGGCTGCTCATCACGTCGAAAACCCGCCCGGCGGTGCTCGACCAGTACGTGGCAACCGCCGATCACGCGCTGGGCAATCCGTCGTGGCTGGTCGGCCGGTTGGTCAGGGCCACCGGTCCGATCGGCGCCCACGTTCTCGACTATGTCTACGTCCAGCTTGCCGTGGCATCGGTCATCGTCGCGCTGTACCAGCTGCGCAACGTGGCGGTCGAGCGCCGGTTCCCGCGCCATCATCTGGTGCGCACCTTTCTGGCGATCGGCCTCCTCGGACCGGGCATCTACATGATCTTCCCGGTGGTCGGACCGGTCTTCGCCTACGGCGCCGACGGCGGGCACTGGGCATTGGCCAACCTGTGGCCGGACACGCCGCCGGCGGTCAATAGCCCACACCCGATGCCCTTCGACGAGATCACACCGCGCAACTGCATGCCCAGCCTGCACACAGCGTGGGCCACCACGATCTTCATTCATTCCCGCAGGGCCCCACGGGTTCTGCGATTCGCAGGCACGTTCTGGCTGATTGCCACGCTGGGCGCAACGCTGGGCTTCGGCTACCACTACGGCGCGGATCTCGTGGCCGGCGTGGTGTTTACGCTCACGATCGAGTCAGCGCTGCGCTTGCAGGAACGTGGCTGGGACCGGTCGGGAATCCAGCTGGTCGCCTACGGCGCAACGGTCTTCGCTGCGCTCTTGCTGTCGTATCGCTATCTGCCGATGGAGATGGCCAAGCATCCGTTGGCGTTTGGTCCGCTTCTCATTCTGGCGATGACGTCAGTGGTCTACGGCTACGTACGGGCCACCAAACTGTGGGAACCGCAGGCCGCACCAGCACGGCAACCGGGACTGCAACCCGAACTCGGGGCGGTCCCGTAACTACTGTCCGCCGTCCATGCCGACGAACCCTCCGATGCGTGCCCCGGCAGTTTGAGCGGGGCACGCAGTCGGGGGGTCTCAGCCTTGCGGCTCCTGCGGCTTGACGTTACTCAGTCCAAGACGTGCCGTCAGGAGGACCAGGGCCCATCCGGTCAGCGGGGTGGAACACCGGACGGGCCCTGGTGGACAGGTGGACGGCTACGCGGAGAGCCAGACCGCCTCGTCGGGCGCGAGCAGGCCGCCCTCCACGCTGCCGCTGGCAAGCAGGATCGTGGTGTGGTCGGGGAGCCGGTAGGACGTGGATGAGAGGTTGACCGCGGCGACGAAGCCCGGTTCGCGTCGGAAGGTCAGGACTCCAGTAGGGGCGTCCAGCCACGTCAAGCCGCCGTCGCCGAGAGCGGGGTGTTCGCGGCGTAGGCGCAGCGCCGTGCGGTACAGCTCCAGCATGGACGTGTCGTCCCCGGTCTGTGCTTCCACGCTTCGCTCGCCCCAGCCCACAGGCTGCGGGAGCCAGGGCCCGGCGGAAGCGTCCTCGGGGCTGAAGCCGAAAGGAGCACTCTGCCCGGCCCAGGGGATCGGTACCCGGCAGCCGTCGCGCCCACGGTCGGAGCCTCCCGACCGTTCCCAGATCGGGTCCTGCAGCACTGCCTCGGGCAGGTCCTCGACCTCGGGCAGGCCGAGCTCCTCGCCCTGATAGATGTAGGCGCCGCCGGGCAGTGCGAGCATCAGCAGGGCAGCGGCGCGAGCGCGCCGGGTGCCCAGGTTCAGGTCCAGGGGACCTTCCGGCCGGTAGGGCTCATTGGCCGTCCACCGCTTGACCGTTTTGCGGCCGTAGCGGCTGGGGTGGCGCATGACATCGTGGTTGGACAGCACCCAGGTGGCCGGTGCGCCCACCGCGCCGAGCATGGCAAGGGAGTCGTCGATGACGGCGCGCAACTCCTTGGCGTTCCAACTCGACATCAGGAAATCGAAGTTGAACGCGGTGTGCAGGCCGTCCCGGCGGACGTAGGCGGCGAGCCGCTCGGGGGTGTCCGCCCAGGCCTCAGCGACGAAGGACCGGTCGCCGGGGAACTCGTCGGCCACCTTGCGCCAGGCGCGGTAAATGTCGTGCACCTCCTCGCGGTCCCAGTGGGGGTGATCGACGTGCTGCCGGGGCTGCTCCTGCGCGGGGTCGCGGGGGACGAGCGGACCCAGCCGGGCCGGCTCCTGGCGTGGTGGCAGGTCGGGCAGTTCGGGGTCCTTGACGAGTCCGTGGGCGACGTCGATACGGAACCCGTCGACGCCCCGGCTGAACCAGAACCGCAGCACCGACTCGAACTCGGCCCTCACCTCGTGGTGTTCCCAGTTGAGGTCCGGCTGCTCGGGGGCGAACAGGTGCAGGTACCAGTCCCCGTCCGGCAGCCGGGTCCAGGCCGGGCCGCCGAAGCACGAAACCCAGTCGTTGGGTGGTTCGGCGCCGCCGGGTCCACGCCCGGGCCGGAATATGTAGCGTTCCCGCTCGGGGCTGCCCGGTCCGGCGGCCAGCGCCGCCCGGAACCATGCGTGCCGGTCGGAGGTGTGGTTGGGCACGATGTCGGGGATGACGCGGATTCCGTGCCGGTGTGCCTCCTCGATGAGCTGCTCGGCCTCGGCCAGGGTGCCGAACAGCGGGTCGATCTCGCGGTAGTCGGCCACGTCGTAACCGTGGTCCGCCATCGGTGACTTGTACCACGGGTTGATCCAGATGGCGTCGACCCCGAGGGACTTGAGGTAGGGCAGGCGGGAGCGGATGCCGGCGACGTCACCGACGCCGTCACCGTTTCCGTCGGCGAAACTGCGGATGTAGACCTGGTAGATGACGGCGCTGCGCCACCAGGGTGCGGTACCGGACATACGGCTGCGTTACTCCTTGGAGGATGAGGGCAGGACGGCATGCCGCCCGGTGTCTACTTCGCCGCGCCGGCGGTGAGTCCGGCGACGATGCGGCGCTGGAAGAGCAGCACCATGACCACCAGAGGGACGGTGACCAGGACTCCTGCTGCCATCTGGCTGCCGAAGGGAGTCTCGAACTGGGTGGCGCCCGAGAACTTGGAGATGGAGACCGGTGCGGTCTGCATGACGGGCTTGTTCGTCATCGACAGGGCAATGAGGAACTCGTTCCAGGCGGCGATGAAGGTGATGATCGCCGTGGTGAAGATGCCCGGCGCGGCCAGCGGAATGATGATCTTACGGAAGGCCTGCCCCCGGGTACAGCCGTCGATCATGGCGGCGTGCTCCAGCTCGTCCGGCATCTGCCGGAAGAACGTGGTCAGGTTCCACACCGCCAGCGGGAGCGCGAACGACATGCTCGGCACGATCATGGCCTGATAGGTGTTGATCCAGCCGATGTCCGTGAACAGCTTCAGCAGCGGGACCACGATCGACACCACCGGGAACATCGAAGTGGCGATGATCAGCGTGAGGATCAGCCGCTTGAAACGGAACTCCAGCCGAGCCATCGCATAGGCGGTGAACGTGGCCAGCAGAAGCGCCAGTACGGTGGTGATACCGGCCACGATCAGGCTGTTGAGCAGCGCGTGCGTGAACCCCTGGGACGGGTTGAACACCGCCCGGTAGTTCTCGAACGACACCCGGGAGGGAAGCAGCGAGGTGTCGAAGATGTCCGAGGTGCGCCGCAGGCTGGAGACCAGCATCCAGTAGAACGGGGCCAGACAGTAGGCCACCACCGCGGCAACACCCACGTACAGCAGCCGACTCCGCCATTTTGCCGTGATGGTCATGCCGTCACCTCCGCACGGCGCAGCGCCGCGATACGCCGACGCCTGTTCCTGCCTTCGCTGCCGCGTGCGGCGCCGCCGCCGACGAGGTCGGCGCCGAGCAGCCGGACGAAGGCGAGCGCGATGAGAAAGACGTAGAGGAAGAGCAGCACCGCGTAGGCGGAGGCCGGTCCGAAGCGGACGTTGGAGGCCTCGTTCTGCGCGAGCATGGACAGGGTCTCCACCGAGTTCTTCTGCGCGCCTATGAGGATGTACGGCAGGTCGAACATCCGCAGCGCGTCCAGGCACCGGAACAGCACCGCCACCAGCAACGCGGGCTTCACCAGGGGCACGGTGATGTGCCAGAACTGGCGTAGAGCGCTGGCCCCGTCGATCCGGGCCGCCTCGTAGACCTCCTTGGGAATCACCTGGAGGCCGGCCAGGACCAGCAGTCCGATGAAGGGGGCGGTCTTCCACACCTCGGCGATGATCACCGCGACCTTGGCATGGAAGCCCTCGGTGGTCCACAGGATCTGGTGGCCGATGACGGCGTTGGCGATGCCGTTGCTGTTGAAGATCCACCGCCACAGCAGGGCGGAGATGGCCGTGGGGACCGCCCAGGGCACGAGGATGCCGGCCCGTACCAGGGCCCGGCCCCGGAACGCCTTGTGCATGATCAGGGCCATGGCCACACCGATCACCGTCTCCAGCCCCACGGTGACGACGCTGAAGAAGGTGGTGTTCCAGAAGGCGTTCCAGAATCGGTCCCCGGCTGTGCCGAAGACCTCGGTGTAGTTCTTCAGCCCGACGAACGGCTCGCTGGTGCGGATGAAGCCGGTTTTCGGGTCCAGCCCCTTGGTCCCGTACAGCGACTCCTTCAGCGCCATGACCGTCGGATAGAGCACGACGATCGACAGCACCAGGAGCGTAGGCGACACCAGCAGTGCCGCCATCCGCCCCGAGCCCGCGGTCGCCCTGGTCCGCGTGCGCCTACGGCTCGTCGGCCTGCGGGACTGTCCTGAAGGACCATCCGCCGCGCCGCCCGGCTCGTCCGCGGCAGTGTCGGGCGGGGTCTTGGTGTCGGCCATGGCCCCGCTCCTCACTGCGCCGTGGACTTCTGCAGGTCGTTCTGCAGGTCCTTCAGCGCCTGCGCGCTGCTCTTGCTGCCGGTCAGAGCGGCGTAGGCCTCCTGCTGGATCGCCGATGTCACGTCTCCGTACTGCACGACCCGCGGACGCGGCACGGCCCGCAGGATGGACTCCTTCAGGACGGGCAGGTACGGGTACTGCTTGACCAGGGACGGGTCGTCGTACAGGTCCGCGTACGGCGGGGCGAGGGAGGCGTCCTTGAGGAACGTGCCCGCGCTGTCCTCACTGCTGAAGAACTTCATGAAGTCCAGGGCCGTGGCCTTGTTCTTGGCGAAGGAGGACAGGGCCAGGTTGTGACCGCCCAGACTGGAGGAGCCGGGTCCGTTCAGGCCGGGCAGAGGTGCGACGGCGAACTTGCCCGCCACCTTGGCCTTTTGGGCCAGGGAGTACACGTACGGCCAGTTGCGCAGGAATATCAGCTTCCCTGACTGGAACGCCTGACGGCCGTCCTCCTCCTGATAGGTGATGGCCTCCTTGGGGATCGTGCCGTCCTTGACGGAGCCGGCGAGGAAGTCCAGACCCTTCTTCGCCTCCGGGGTGTCGACGTCGGGCTTGCCGTTCGCGTCGGTGACGACACCGCCGGCGGAATTCACGGCCTCGGCGAAGTTCACCGTCAGGCCCTCGTACTTCTGGAGCTGGCCGGCGTAGCAGGACATGCCCGCGGCCTCGGGCAGCTTCTTCACTTTGGCGCAGTCGGCCGTCATCTCCGACCACGTGGTGGGAGGCTTGCTGACTCCAGCCTTCTTCAGCAGGTCGGTGCGGTAGTACAGGACTCCGCCGTCCGAACTCGCCGGGGCCGCGTACAGGTTGCCACGGTACTTCGCCGTCTCCACCACCGGCTTCAGCATGCTCCGAAGCGGGAACTGCTTCTCGGGCAGGCGGTCGATCCACTGGTGGGCGGCGAACTCCGACGTCCACACGACGTCGAGCGAGAGCACCGTGTAGGCGTCGGACTTCGTCTCCGCGTTCTGGATCATCTGCTGGCGCTGCGAGTCCGCGTCCGTCGGCAGCTGGATGAAGGTGACCTTCTCCTTCGGGTGCAGCTCGTTCCAGCGGGCGATGACCTTCGGGACGACGCCGGAGGTGTCCTTGCCGGCCACGTACGTGATGGGGCCGCGGCCCTGGAACGACGTGCTCCCGGCCTGCTCCCCGGAGCCACTGCCCCCGGACGAGCCGCAGGCGCTGAGGAGGAGTCCGGCGGTGGCGAGCGTTGCCGAACACTGAAGGGCTCTGGTGGTCCTGGTCTTCACTGTCTTTCTCCTGGTCGTGCGAAACCGAAGCAGCGGCTGACAGTGCTGTCACGACGTTTCGGGAATGAGAAGTGCTGGTCAATGAGCCAGCGGGTGACTACCCGGACACGGGGTCGATCCCGTCGAGACAACGCTTGCACGCTAGGAGTGCACCTGTGGGAAGTCAATGCGTAACTTGCCGGTAGCACAGGCGGATTTAGATGAACCGCACACCTTATTTGTGGAGCAAAACGGAATAAAAGGAACGAATCCAGCCTCGTGACAGCGCTGTCACAAGACGGTGAACAGACAAGCGGATCTGTGCTAACTTCCGCTCATGTCATCCGCTCAACGGCTCCCCACGATGGCCGACGTCGCCGAACGGGCAGGGGTTTCCCCATCCACCGTCTCGCGCACCCTGCGCGGCCTGCCCACCGTCTCGCCGGAGGTCCGCGCCAGGGTCGAAGAGGCCGCTCGTGAGCTGAACTTCGCGGTCTCGCGACAGGCCGCGAGCCTGGTCACGGGCAAGACCGGGGTCGTGGCGGCGCTCGTGCCCACCCTCAACTCGTGGTTCATGGGGTCGGCGCTGTCCAGCCTGGGGCCGCTGCTGCGCGCGGCCGGCATGGAGCTGTCCGTATACGTGATACCGGACATGACCGAGCGCACCGCGTTCTTCGAACGCCTCCCGGCCCGGCGGAACGCCGACGCGCTGGCGGTGTTCGGGTTCGACCTCACCGAAGAGGAGACCTTGCGGCTGGACGACCTCGGCATGCCGGTCATCTATGTCAGCCAGCACGCCGAGGGCCGCCCGAGCGTGTACGTCGACGATGTGGCCGGAGCCTGCAAGGCCACGCGGCACCTGCTCAACCTCGGGCACCGCAGGATCGCCTACGCACCGACCCTGGGCGCCAGCGGCTTCTGCTTCAGCTCGCGCGAACGGCTGCTCGGCTACCAGCAGGCACTCGCCGAGGCGGGCATCCCACTGGACGACGACCTGGTGGTCACCATGTCGTTCGAGGACAAGCGGGACATCATGGAGGGGGTCGGGAAGCTGCTGAGCCTGAGGGAGCCGCCCACTGCGATCTTCGCCGAAATGGACGAACTGGCCATCGCCATCATCTACTTCCTGTGCAAGGCCCAGATCCAGGTGCCCGAGCGGATCTCCGTCATAGGTTTCGACGACCACCAGATAGCCCAGTGGACAGACCTGTCCACGGTCGCCCAGTCACCCTCGGACATGGGCCGCCTGGCCGGCGAACTGGCCCTGAAGCTCATCCACGAATCCGACGCGGACCGCAAGCAACACGTCGTCCTCCCCACGCACTTGATTCCCCGGGCCACCACAGCCCCGCCTCCCACCCCTCGGAGCGAGAGCACGGGCCTTTCCGAAGGCCGGCTCTGAGAGTCAGTCGCAGGCACGGAGGACAGATGGATCAGCACCGCGAGGTTCCCTGGCACGAGGGTGCCTGGCTCAATGAGCCCCAGCACATGCAGACCGACGGACCCGATCTTCTGGTCACCGCCCGTGCCCGCAGCGATTTCTGGCGCACCACCAGCTATGGCTTCGTACGCGATGACGGACATGCCCTGCTCCGCGACTTCCCGCAGGACAGCGCAACCGAAGTCACCTTCCTTGCGGACTTCGAGACGCTCTACGACCAGGCCGGCCTGATGGTGCGCGTCGACGCCGAGACATGGATCAAGGCGGGGGTCGAGGCGTCCGACGGAGTGCCCCAACTGGGCGCGGTCGTCACCCGAGGTGTCTCGGACTGGTCGCTGGCCCCGGTTCCCGACTGGCACAAGCGCAGGGTCACTGTGCGGGCCAGCCGCCGTGGGGACGCGGTGATCATCCGCGCCCGCTGCGAGGACGGTCCCTGGCGCATGGTCCGGCTTGCCCCACTGTCTGCGGAAGCCTTGGCGACAGCAGGGCCCTTCTGCTGCTCGCCACAGCGGGACGGCCTGAAGGTTCGCTTCACCCGTTTCACCCGAGGACCGGCCGACACCGCGCTGCATCAGCCGACAGACACATGAGCGGATCTGCCCCGGATCGCAGACATCCAAGCCGTCCTCCGATCCGCCGTTCATCGACACGGTCCGCGACGTGGTCGAAGGCCCGGGCCTGCTGCAGCAGACACTCCCGCATCCCGTCGGCCGACCACAGGCGGCACGAAGGGGAGAAATCTCTCATAAAGGGACGTTTGAGCACCTCGACCGAGAAAGCCTGTGGCCGCTGGGTCCCGCGCACTCCTGCCGTGACAGAGCCCGGCCTCCTGCCAAAAGCCTCAAGGGCCGTCGGCGGTGGTGCATGCCAGGATGCGGTTACTCTTCCGTCGTGACTGGGGCAGAGGCGAGCCGCCGACGGTTGCTGAGGGCAGGATGCTCTGCCGCCGCGGCCGCCGTGCTGGCCGGTTGCTCCCGGGACTCGCCATCGGTGCGGCGGCTCCGGTTCGCAACGGGGCCGGAGGGCGGACCGTACAACGCCTTCGGAAGGGCTTTGGCGACGGCGGTCGCTCAGCGCACGCACTGGCTGCGCATCGATCCGGTGAGTACGGCGGCGAGCGTGGACAACCTGCGCATGCTGGACGACGGCTCGGCTCAGCTCGCTCTCGCGATGGCGGACAGCGCACAGGACGCCGTACGGGGCCGGTCACCCTTCACCCGCCCAGCCGCGGTCACGGCGCTAGCGCGGGTCTACGTGAACTACACGCACCTCGTGGTGCCGGCGAACGGGCCGGTGCACATCGTTCAGGATCTCGCCGGAAGGCCGGTCGCCGTCGGTGCGCCCGGCTCTGGGGCGCAGGTGGTGGCGAGGCGGCTGTTGCAGGTGGCCGGACTGACCGGAGGCGGGGCGGTGCGGGAGCGGGAGCTCGGGCTCTCGGAGTCGGTGGCGTCACTGCGCGCGGGCTCGGTGGACGCGCTGATCTGGTCCGGTGGCGTGCCCACGCCCGCGCTGTCGGCCCTGGCACGCGAACTGCCGCTGCGATTCCTGCCGTTGGACGGGCAGGTGAGCGAACTGCGCGAGCGGTACGGACCGGTCTACACGGCGGTGACGCTGCCGGCGGGGGCCTATGGACTGAAGGAGCCAGTGGGCACCATCGGGGTCGGCAATTACCTCATGGCCCGTGCAGAGGTGCCGCAGCGTGCGGCGCGGGAGGTGCTGCAGGTGGTGTTCGATGAGTGGCGGGTTCTGTTGCGCGAGGTGACTGCAGGAGCGCGGCTGGAGCCCCGGTTCGCCATCTCCACCGGTGAGGTGCCCCTGCACCCGGGCGCGGTCGCCTACTACCGCTCGGTATACGGCTGACCGTCCACTTCCTGCCGTCCCGAGGGGCCGGGATTTCCCTGTGAGGAGGTTCGGCCGATCGCCCGGCCTACGGGTTCCCTGCCTCCCGGACCGGCCAGTGCCGAGGTCTCCGCAGGCTGAGACCGCAGTCGCCCTCGATCGGCTCGAAGCCCTCGTACGCAACCGGCTCGAACGCCTTCAGTACGGCCCCGACGCCCTCGACGGCTTCATGGCGGGCGCCGGCCTGCCCCTCGACGACCGAACGTCACCCTGACGAGCCAAAGTCAGGTAACCGGAGTCCTCACCAATGGAGCAGCGACTGCCCAGGCGGACCAGTTGGAGTGGACAGGACCCAAGCACCTGGGCCAACTGGGAGAAGGTGTCCGCTGGAGCCGTCTCCCGCGGCTGCCTTGATGCGCCGTCCGACACCATGGAGCGCTCATGAAAGGAATGGCCGCGGCGACGGTGCCGGCGGTTTCCGCAGTGCCGCGTTCTGCTGCAAGCGGCTGCCCCAGCCGGACGATCTCGTCCGCCTGTGCCGGGCCCACATCTGGAAAAGGGCAGACGCTCTACCTCCCCGAGGAGCACGCCAAGTCGACTGCGCCGACCGGCGGCGGAGCATGCGCGTTTGCGTGGCCGCCTCCGCTCCCCTCCGGCACGCCCAAGGCGGCGCGGTTTGCCAGGAGCAACCTGATCAGTACCTCGAAGCGCTCCGACGGCATCACTCCAGTGACCTACACCGGGCACCCGCTGCACTGCTTCGCGGGTGACACGACGGCCGGTGACACCGACGGCGAGGAAACCAGCGCGTGCGACGCCGCAGTGGTACGTCGTAACCGCATCCGGCAGCAAGGTCGAACCCGATTGATGGTGGACTCATGACCGGGCACACGGGCGCCCGGAAGCGGCGCCCCGCACGAACGGTGGCGGGCATTGGGGCTGCTTTGCTACCGGTCGCGGTCACCGTGGGGCTATATGTGTTCGGCCACACGCACACACCGGACTACACCAGCGGCCTGTTCGGGCAGCACGGCGTCGGCGTCATCGATCTCAAATCGCGCCTGGGTAACGCTCTGATGGCACTCGCGGTCGTCCAACTGCTGCTCGGGCTGTGGATGTACCGGCGCCTACCGGGAGCGGGGGCCGCGCCGCACCGGGTGCACCCCACACACCGGCTCATCGGCCTCCTGGCCTTTCTGCTATCGCTGCCCATCGCCTACCAGTGCATCACCGCCTACGGAGTTGAGTTCACGAGCAGCCGAGTGGCGGTGCACTCCATCACGGGCTGCGTCCTGTACGGCGTGTTCGTCGCCAAGGTGCTGGTGGTACGCAGCCGCCGACTGCCCGGTTGGGCGCTTCCGGTCGCCGGAGGTGCCCTGGTCACCGCCATCGCACTGATGTGGTACACAGCCGCCTTGTGGTTCTTCGCCGGCTCCGCCCCAGGCTTCTGACCGTGCTGCCGTCGCGGCCCGCCATGGCCTGCTCGGCAGCCCTGTTCCAGATCGGTAACGCCCTACGCCAGCCCGCGGTGAGCGCGCGGTCGATACTGGGCGAGCGCGCGTGGTCCGCTCCGGCAGCCAGGTCGACCGCGGACTGGTCGACACCCTCGGCACGGTCCTGTTGGCGTGTGTCAGCCCGGCCAACGTCGACGACCACGACGGCGCCGAAGTCCTGCCCTGCAAAGCAGCCGAGGTCTTCCCACGTTTGCGGCACGTCTGGGCCGATGCCTGTACCGGCGTCAGCTCAAGCCGATAGCTACGACCGGACAGCATCACCACACCCACCTCCGACCGGCGTCAGCAACTTAGCCGGACGGGAGCGTCAGTTCCAGGACCAGGCCGCGCGGGAGGTTCCGGGCCACCGTGAGCCGGCCGCCGCTGAGCTGGGCGATCTCGTCGGCGATGGCCAGGCCCAGACCGCTGCCGGGGAGGTTCTGGTGCTCCGGGGCCCGGGCGAACCGGCGCAGCAGCAGGGGTAGTTGCTCCTCGTCCGCGCCCGGGCCGTCGTCGCTGACGCGTACGCTCACTTCGCCGTCCCGCGATATGGCTCGCACCTCCACATGGCCGCCGGGGGGTATGAACTTGGTGGCGTTGTCGAGGACGGCGTCCAGGAACCGGCCCACCGCGTCCGGCAGCGCCCGTGCGCTCAGGCCGTCCGGGACGGCGGTGACGGTCAGTTCCAGCTGGGCGTCGCGGAAGACCGGTCCCCAGGCCGAAACCCGCTCCCGTACCGCCCGGGAGACGTCCTGGACGACCGGTTGCGCCGCGCCCGACTCCACCCGTGCCAGGGCGAGCAGGCCGTCGAGCAGTTCCTCGAGGCGTTCCGCCTCCTCCAGGGCTCGGGCGTGCTCGTCCTTGCCGGGGCCGGGGCCCAGGTGCGGCTCGACGTTCTCCAGCCGAAGCACCAGGGTGGCCAGCGGATTGCGCAGTTGATGCGAGGCGTCGGCGACGAAGTCGCGCTGGCGGCCGACGGAGTGGGCCACGGCCTCCGCCATGGCATTGAAGTGCTTGCGCAGCCGACGCAGCTCCGGTGGTCCGCTCTCGGTGACCACCCGCGTCTGGAGACTCCCGGCGGCCAGGCCCTCCACGGCCCGGTCCAGATCACGGACCGGCCGCATCAGCCACCGGGCAATGGCCACCGCGGCCAGTGCCGCGGCAGAGAACGCGGCCAGCGCTCCGGCGGCTATGAGGGACCAGCGCACGGACACGTCCCGACGGGCGGCGTCGGTGGGCGCCGCCACGAGCACCGCGCCGCTGACGCGCTCGTCCTGGCCGACCGGCTCGGCCAGCACCACCGTGTCGGGCCCCCAGGGCCGCACGGTGGGCAGCTGTTCGGTGGAGCGGCCGGTCAGCGCACGGCGCAGGGCCTCCCCAGCTGTGGAAGTGACGGAGACGGTGGGGGCCGTCCCGGCCCGTGCGACCGTACGCCCTGTCGTGTCGACGACGACAACCGAGGCTCCGTACAACTCGGCGTAGCGGCGGATCTCTGCGGACAGCTCGGTCCGGTCGGCCCGTGTGCGCACCCGGTCGGCCAGATCGGCGAACCGCACCGCCTCGGAGCGCCTTTGGAGCAGCAGCCGTTCGGTGCGTCCGCTCGCGTAGGAGTCCGCCAACGGCAGGGACGGCAGCAGCATCGCCGCTCCCATGAGCACCATCAGCACGATCATCAGTCGGCGTCTCATCCGCCGCCGCCGTCGCCTGCGCCGTGCTCCGCCCTGTCGGCCGGCGGAGAGCCGAGCTGGTAGCCGAAGCCGCGGACGGTGCGCACCAGAGCGGTCCGGCCGGTCTTGGCCCTGATGCCGGCCACGTGCACGTCCAGCGAACGGGACGCGGCGAGGAAAGCGTCGCCCCAGATGCGGTCCAGGATCTCCTCCCGGGAGTGGACCTGGTCCGGCCGCTCGGCGAGGAAGGCGAGGACGTCGAACTCACGGCGAGTGAGCCGCACAAGCGAACCGGCCACGCTGACGGTACGGCCCGCGAGGTCGATCTCCACGTCGCCCGCGTGCACGGAAGACGCGGCGCCGCCCGGGCGGCCGGGCGGCGACGCAGTCCTGCGGCGCACGCTGTCGATCCGGGCCATCAACTCGGCCATGCGGAACGGCTTGACCACGTAGTCGTCGGCTCCGGCACGCAGTCCCAGGACGATGTCCCGCTCCTCGCAGCGGGCGGTGACGACGATCAGTGGGGCGTCGCAGACGGTGCGCAGGCGCCGCAGCAGCTCCAGACCGTCCAGGTCGGGAAGGCCCAGGTCGAGGAGGACGAACTGCGCCTCGCGGACATGCCGGAGGGCGTCCAGGGCCCGGCCGACCCGGCGGACGCTGTGTCCGCGCTGGGCGAGGGCCGTGACGAGCGCCTGGGCCATGCGGTCGTCGTCCTCGACGAGAAGGGCGTGCATGGGGAGTCCTTGGGAGCGGTGACCTGGCCGACCTGGACTGCAGTTTACGGAAACGGTGGGCCCAGGTCACCGGGACGATCAGCGGACGCCCTCGCCCTCGGCGCGGTACGCCGACGGTGCCGGGGCGGGGGCCGTGTCGGCGTCGGCCTCGGCGCGGCTGAGGACTGCTGTGCGCGTGTCCGGCATGAACACGTAGGTGATCAAGGAGACCAGCGCGCACCCGGAGACGTACCAGAAGAACATCTTTTCGTGGCCGGCGTCCTTGAACCACAGCGCCACATATTCCGCCGTGCCGCCGAACAGTGCGTTGGCGATCGCGTACGGCAGCGCCACGCCCAGGGCCCGCACCCGGGTGGGGAAGAGCTCCGCCTTCACGGCCGCGTTGATCGAGGTGTATCCGGTGACGATGAACAGGGCCAGCAGGGACAGGCCGAGCGCCTGCCAGAAGGAGGACACGGACCCGAGCGCGGTCATGATCGGGTACGTGCCGACGGTGCAGCCGACCGCGAAGGTGATCAGGAGCGGGCGGCGTCCGATACGGTCCGAGAGCATCCCGGCGAAGGGCTGCAGCACGGCGAAGACGGACAGGGCGGTGAAGCTCACGAGGGTGGCGGTGTTCTTGGCCATGCCCGCACTGCCGATGAGGTACTTGGTGAGATAGGTGGTGTACGTGTAGTAGGCGACGGTGCCGCCCAGGGTGAGCGCCATGACCAGGCCCGCCTGGCGGCGATGCTGCCACAGCAGGGCCAGCGTGCCGCGGCCGCTGTCGTCGTGGCCCGCGTCCGACTCCTCGGCGAAGGCATCGGTTTCCTGGAGCCGGCGCCGCAGCCAGAACACCACCACGGCGAAGAGCGCTCCGAGGACGAACGGGATGCGCCAGCCCCAGCTCTCCAACTGGGCGGTGCTGAGGGTGTGTTGCAGGGTGATCAGGACGCCCAGACCGAGCAGCTGGCCGCAGGTCATCGACACGTACTGGAAGGACGAGCCCAGGCCGCGCCGGTTGCGGGCCGAGGCCTCGGTCAGGTAGGTGGCGCTGGCCGCGTATTCGCCGCCGATGCTCAGCCCCTGCAGCAGCCGCGCCAGCAGCAGCACCACAGCCCCGAGGTAGCCCGCCTGGTCGTAGCCGGGTGCGACGGCGATCAGCAAGGCGGCCAGCGTCATCATGGCCACCGTGAGCGTGAGCGCGCTCTTGCGGCCGTGCCGGTCGGCGGCGCGGCCGAGCACCCAGCCGCCCACCGGTCGCATCAGGAAGCCGACCGCGAAGATCCCTGCGGTGTTCATCAGCTGGGTGGTCGGATTGTCGCCCGGGAAGAAGGCGTCGGCGAAGTAGATCGCGAAGCTGGCGTAGACGAACCAGTCGTACCACTCGACGAGATTGCCCAATGATCCCCCGATGAGGGCGAACCGGCGTTTCGCCCGGTCCTCGGGCGAGGTTTCGGGCAGGACAGCAAACGAGGACATGGCGGCTCCAGTCGGGACGGCTCGGGGGACGGTGAACGATGCCCCTGGCGGGGAGTGCGCATGAGCATGCGGCCGCCCGACGGGCCCATCAAGATTCGGCGCCGAGATCTAACATGCAGCTAACATCCGACGACTGGTGTCGTGTTTGCAGGGCTGTCGTGTGAGCTGCTCCCTGTCCCCTGGAGGAACTCTGGTGACGACGGATGCGCTGCTGGCCTAGCGTTCGGCCCATGACCTCTCCAGACGGTGACAGCGCCATCGACGAGCAGCTGGGTGTGACCATCCGCTGCCGGGACAACCAGTCCATCGGTGTGAAGCTCTGTGATCGGTTCAGCTTCGACGAGGACTGCGTGCACTACGCCGTCGAGGCATGGGCTCCAGGACTGACTGCCCGTGTGAACGAGGTGGTGGCCTGGGAAGGGGACAGCGATCTCGCGCCGTTCCTGGAGGAACTGGCTGCGGACTACCGAGGGTGGGACGGCGAACGGGACTGGCAGACCAACGACCGGACCTGGCCGTCTCTGCGGTGTTCCGGCCCGGTGGGCATGTCGGTCTGACCTGGACTCTGCGCCCGTGGCCGAAGGCCACGGGCGGCTGGAGCGCCTCGGTGACCACATGGCTGGAGGCCGGGGAGCAGATGTCGGCTTTAGCGGCTGAAATCCGGCACTTCCTCACCCGCTCGCAGAGGTGAGTGGCCATGACCGCCGGCCTTCGGATCACCTGGACGTTGGCTGGACACGGCTGGGCTGACGGCGCGCTCGAAGCGCACGCAGTGGGAGCCGAGTTCACCACCTCGCATCTCAGCGGGAAGCGGCGGCCTGCGCCGGGACATGACCAAGTGACGGTCGGCGAGAGCTGGGCGCCCGCGACGCTCCAACCAGATACTAACCGGTCGGTATGTCACGGGCATCCGGGAGCGGCTGAATCGCCCCCGGACCCTCACGCGCTCAATCGGTGAGCGGACCGAACTCCTTGCGAGTGTCCACGGTCTTGCCGAACAGCCGCCACCGTTCGCCCTTGAATCGCATCAACTGCAGCGCCTCGATCGGGAAGTCGACCCGCGAGGATGCCGGGGAAGGTGAGGACTGCCCATGAGCGGCATCGTGGAGCCTGCAGTGACTGAGGTGGCGGCACGTCATCGACCGGACGAGCACGGGACATCCGGCCTGCCGGAGAAACCCGGGGGCCGGACCTCCCCGGCGGCAAGCGCGGGCTGTATCTGGCGCTGTGGGAGGAGTTTCGGGAGGGGCAAGAGCGCCGGACCGCGGCAGCGCTGGCAGCGGCGCGCAGCCGCGGGGTGGACGACCCCGTCGCCGTCCTCACCGCGGGCGCACGGGCCTACCTGGACGGTATCTGGAACAAC
This sequence comes from Streptomyces herbicida, assembly GCF_032656585.1. NCBI lineage: Bacteria > Bacillati > Actinomycetota > Actinomycetes > Kitasatosporales > Streptomycetaceae > Streptomyces > Streptomyces herbicida. The sequence continues at coordinate 181,274 of NZ_JAUYWJ010000014.1, read as the reverse complement.
CGGCCACTCGGCAGGCTCCTCGCCGAGGACGACGGCCCGGCCGGCTTCGACGCGCTGCGCCGCCAATGGGACCGGGCATGGGTACGGCGCAACGCCAGGCTGCTGCAGGTGGACGAGCAGCACCGCGCAGGCCGGGTCAGGGTGATCGTGCTGACCACGGTCATCGGAGGGGCGGCGCGCGAGCTGGGCGACTGCGCGGACGAGACAGAGGCCCGGGAGATCGTGGACGAGGTGTGCGGAATCCTCACTCACCTGTCGACTCCGCCCGGCTGAACCGCGACGCGCACGGCCCGAGGACCGCCTGCTCGCCACTCCGGTGACGTCGACCGCCGCTCGACCACCCGTGCCCTGGGACTGGGCCGTGGTCGGCTCGTCCAGCAGTTGCCCGCGGTGGCCCTCGCGTCCCACCCAGCTTGTTGCGCCCGGCGCGCAGTGAGGTGACGCCTGTTCAGTAAGCCCTTGCTTTGAGTGACTTGTGCGCGACCTTTGCCTGCTGATGTCCACCGTTCGTCTGTCCTTCACGCAGACCCTGCTTGGGGCTCCTAGGGTTGCCGCGCCGCTCCCCATACGACCGTCACCCCTGTCCGGAGGACAGTCATGACCGCCGTCAAGGCTCCCAAGCGCACCAGTCGCCCGCTCACCGCACTCGCCGGGGCTGTCGCCCTCACCGCCACGTCGATCGGTCTGTGGGCCGCAACGACATCCCCCGCTCAGGCCGCCGCTCTCCCGACCCCCGACCACGTGGTGGTCGTGGTGATGGAAAACCACGCCTACTCGCAGGTCATCGGCAGCTCCAGCGCCCCGTACATCAACAACACCCTCAAGGCCGGTGGCGCCAACCTCACCCAGTCGTACGGTCTCACCCACCCCAGTGAGCCGAACTACTACATGCTCTTCTCGGGTTCCAACCAGGGCCGCACCGACGACAGTTGCGTCCCGGTGGGTTCCATCTCCGCGCCCAACCTCGCCTCCGAGCTGATCGCCGCCGGGAAGACCTGGAAGAGCTACAACGAGTCGCTGCCCAGCCAGGGTTCGACCGTCTGCAGCAGCGGCAACTACGCGCAGAAGCACAACCCGTGGTTCGGCTTCTCCAACGTGCCGACCAACACCGCGATGACCTTCGCGCAGTTCCCGACCGACTACACGACGCTGCCGAAGGTCTCCTTCGTGGTACCGAACCTGTGCAGTGACATGCACGACTGTTCGGTCTCCACGGGCGACACCTGGATCAAGAACAACCTGGGCGCCTACGCCACCTGGGCCAAGACCCACAACAGCATCCTCGCCGTCACCTTCGACGAGGACAACAGGCAGTCCGGCAACCGCATCCCCACCGTCCTCTACGGACAGCACGTCGCCCCCGGCAGCTCCACCGCAACCACCTACAACCACTACAACGTACTGCGCACCGTGGAGGACCTGGCCGGTCTGACCACGCACGCGGGCAACGCCGCCTCGGCATCCGACATCACCGGCATCTGGAACTGACGCCCGTGTATCTCGCGGACTCCCGCAGCACCAAGCCCGCCGTCGCCCCGGACACCCGTCCGGGGCGGCGGCCGGCCGCTGTGCCCGGCACCGTGCTTGCCCTGGGCGCGGTCAGCCTCGTCACGGACGTCTCCTCCGAGATGGTCACGGCCGTGCTGCCGCTCTATGTGGTGGCGGGCCTCGGCCTGTCCCCCCTCGGGTTCGGCCTCCTCGACGGCATCAACAACGGTGTCGGGGCCCTGGTCCGGCTGGCCGGCGGCCACCTCGCCGACCGGGGAGGCCGCCGCCACAAGATCGTGGCTGGCGTCGGCTACGGCCTGTCGGCGCTGTGCAAGCCGCTGCTGCTGCTCGCTCACACCCTCCCCGTGATCAGCGCCGTGCTCGCGGCCGACCGCACCGGCAAAGGGCTGCGCACGGCCCCCCGCGACGCGATGATCTCGCTGGCCACCGAACCCGAGCACCGGGGCCGGGCATTCGGCGTGCACCGCGCCATGGACACCACCGGCGCGCTGCTCGGCCCGCTCGTCGCCTTCGCCGTGCTACGAGCCACCGTCGACGGCTACGACGCGGTCTTCGCCGTCAGCGGCTGTGTCGCCGTGCTCGGCGTCCTGGTGCTGGTGCTCTTCGTGCCCCGCCACATCTCCCCCGCCGGTCCCGCACAGCCGCCCGAGCCGGAGCGGCCGACACTGCGCGATGCACTCGGACTGCTGCGCCGCCCGCAACTGCGCCGACTCACCGTGTGCGCGGCGCTGCTCGGCCTGACCACCGTCAGCGACTCCTTCCTCTATCTGCTGCTCCAGCGCGAAGAGGCCCTGCCTGCCCACCTGTTCCCGTTGCTGCCGCTGGGCACCGCCGCTGTCTTCCTGACGCTCGCCGTACCGCTCGGCGCACTCGCCGACCGCATCAGTCGCCGTCGGCTGTTCCTGGCCGGTCACGGCGTCCTGCTGCTCGGCTACGGCCTGGTGCTCAGCCCCTGGCACGGTGTCCCGGCCGTGGTCGCCGTCCTAGTGCTGCACGGCACCTTCTATGCGGCCACCGACGGAATCCTTGCGGCCGCCACCGCCGGCGCCGTACCGGCGCAACACCAGGGTGCCGGCCAAGCACTGGTCGGCACCGGCCAGGCGCTGGCCCGATTCGCCTGTTCGTTCGCCTTCGGCGCGGCCTGGAACCTGTGGGGCGGGCGTGACGCACTTGCCGTCACCGCCGTCGCATTGGCCGTCAGCGCCGTCGTGGCCTCGTTCGTCCTCCGTACCGCCGATGAGGTGCCCGCATGACCAGAACCACCCGACTCGTGATCCTGCTGGTCGCCGTCGTGCTGCTCGGGAGCGTGGGCACCGGGGCGGTGCTGTACGCCGCCCACCGGTCCGGGATGCGCGACCAGCAGCAGGCGAACGGTCCGACGGTGCAGGCCGGTACCGTCTCGCTCCGGCCGGCCGGTGGCCGTCGGCTGCTGGTACGCAACCTGACCTGGGGACCGCACCGCGACGAGATCGCCACAGTGCCCGCCGACCATCCGCAGGGGCCGCGCACCACATCCGGCGTCAAGTGCCTGCGTTTCCACGCGGCAGCCGGTACCGGCATCTGTCTGCAGGCCGTGCACGGCACGCTGCAGGACACCTACCGGGCCGTGGTGCTCGACTCGCATCTGCACGAGCTGCACCACTTCCCGGCAGCCGGCATCCCCACCCGGGCCCGGGTCTCGCCCTCCGGCCACCTGGTGGCCTGGACGGTCTTCGTCAGCGGAGACTCCTATGCCGGCACCAACTTCTCCACCCGCACCGCCATCGTGGACACCCGCACCTGGGCGATCGACGACAACCTGGAGACGTTCCGCATCATCAAGGACCACAGCACCTACCGCGCCGCGGACATCAACGTCTGGGGTGTCACCTTCGCCGACGACACCCGCTTCTACGCCACGCTGGCAACCGGCGGCCGTACCTACCTCGTGCGGGGCGACCTCGCAGCACGCACCCTGACCACCGTGCACCGCAACGTCGAATGCCCTTCGCTCTCACCCGACGGCACCCGGATCGCCTACAAGAAGCGCGTCCGGGGGGTCTCACCCGACGCCCCCTGGCGGCTGTACGTCCTCGACCTGCGCACCATGAAGGAGACCGCGACCGCCGAGCAGCGCAACATCGACGACCAGGCCCTGTGGCGCGACGACTCCACCCTCGTCTACGCCCTTCCCGGCGACTACGGCTCCGACCTGTGGACCGTCCCCGCCGACGGCACCGGCACGGCCCGCCGACTGATGACCTCGGCCCTGGCCCCCGCCTACCTGGGGTGACAGGTCGAGGGGCGACCTCCCCGAAAGGGCGGTTCGCTTCACGACCTCGCGCACTTGCCAGGCGTGAGGGTCGGCCCCTTGACAAACCGTTGGTACGGCTGAAGGCTGACCGACCAGTCGGTATGAAGGGGCGGATCGTGACCGAGTTGAGCATCTCCACTGCGGCGGGCCTGTTTCACGCGGTCGCGGCGGGTCCGCGCGCGGGCCGCCCGGTGTTGTTGCTGCACGGCTTCCCACAGACGGGCCTGGCATGGCGGCAGCAGATCGCGACCCTGGCCGCGCACGGTTACCGGGTCGTGGCACCCGACCAGCGCGGGTACTCCCCCGGGGCTCGCCCCGAACGGCCCGAGGACTACCGCATCAGCACCCTGGTCGACGATGTGGTCGCGATCACGGAGGAGCTGGGCTGGTCATCATTCGACCTGGTCGGCCATGACTGGGGAGGCGCAGTCGCGTGGTGGACCGCCCATGCCCACCCCGGCCGCATACGCACCCTCACGGTCGTCTCGACCCCGCACCCCGGCGCCCTGGCCGCCACTCTGCGCACCGACCCGGACCAGCGCGAACGATCACGCTACATGATCGACTGGCGCGAAACGCCCGCGACTGAGGAGCTCATGCTCGCCGACAACGCCGAGGCACTTCGCTCCATTTACGCCGGAAAGGTTCCGCAGGACAGCGTCGAGGCCTACGTGCGGCACCTCTCCCAGCCGGGCGCTCTTACCGCGGCGCTGAACTGGTACCGGGCCGGCCGCCCTGACGGCACGATCGGCGCCATCGACATGCCCACGCTGTACGTCTGGAGCACGGAGGACAGCGCGTTCGGCCCGGCGGCCGCGCAGGAGACCGGGCAGTGGGTCAACGGGCCGTACCGCTTCGAGGCCCTCCAGGGCGTCAGCCACTGGGTCCCCGAGGAGGCGCCTGAGGCGCTGAGCCGTCTTCTGCTCGAACATCTGCGCGCGCACGGCGAGTAAGGAACCAACGCGAATACCCGTTCGCCGAACCCCGGAAGGTGACGCAATGAAGACAGCGCGAGCAGCCTGGCGCCGACTCGAGCCCGTACACGGCATGATCTATTTCGCCCCCGAGGCAAGGCGGCGGTACGCGGACCTCGGACTGGGTGGACGGGCCGGGTACTTCGCCTCCCGCAGCGCCGCCTTCGGTCGAGCATCAGCTGAGCTCGTCATCTCGACCTTCTACAACTTCAACCCCGATTTGATACGGAAGGCGGTCCACGGCGTCTGGGACGCGACGACACCACAGCAGGTGCTGGACGCGCGGTACGCCGCCGCGGGTGAGGCCCTGCGGCGGGCCGGGATCCACGAACTCCCCGCTCTCGACGAGGTCTTGGCACTGACTCGCAGGGCCGCCGGCGCCGCCGCCGAGCACGCTCAGGGCCGCCCGCTGTTCGCCGCGCATGCCGCGCTGCCCTGGCCGGACGAACCGGTACTGCAACTGTGGCACGCCCAGACGCTGCTCCGGGAGTTCCGTGGAGACGGCCATGTCGCGTGCTTGCTGACCGAGGGTGTGGGAGGCCTGGAGGCCTTGATTCTGCACGCTGCCACCGGTGAGGTTCCCGTCGATTTCCTCAAGGCGAGCCGCGCGTGGCCCGAGGACGAGTGGGCCGCCACCAAAGAGCGCCTGCGCACGCGAGGTCTCCTCGACGGCGACTCCCTCAGCCCGGACGGCGTACGCCTGCGCCAGCACATCGAGGACCGCACCGACCGCCTGGCCCTCCCCGCCTACGCCGCCCTGGGTGACGCCGACTGCGAACGTCTCGCCGAACTGGCAAGCCCCTTCGGCCGCGCCGTCGTCGAAGCCGGCCTCCTGAAGGTCGGCTGAACGGCCACCCCGGATCCGATCGGCACCGGCGAACCGGTGCAAGTGACACCTGGTAGCAGTCTGCTGTGCACGGACTTCACAGCCGACGCCGTGCCATCCCCTTGACGCCTCGCCCTGCCGGGGACGCTCACACAGCACGCAGGTCCCCGGCGGCCGGACTCGGCGCACACGCCCGCCGGGTTCTGTCGCGCATCTCCCGGGGACTGAGCCCGTAGCGCTGGCGGAAGGCCGTGCTCAGCGCGCTGGCCGAGGAGAATCCCGAGGCGTAGGCCAATTCCGTGATCGTCATGTGTTCGCAGTCGGCGCACTGGAGGCGGTCGCGAACCAGGCGCAGGCGCTCCTCACGGATCAGCCCACGGGGAGTGGTGCCCACGCACTGGAGGGCCAGCTGGATCTGGCGCAGGGACCAGCCGAGGGCGCGTGCCATGGACGCACCCGTGAGCCCGGGATCAGCCGCGTGGTCGCGGACGTAGCGGCGGACGAGCGCCTCGACCTCGCTGAGATGGCCCGGGACGTCGGGGCGGTCGTCGCCGCAGGCGAGCATGCACAGAAGCTCGACGATGCGGTCGGAGATCGCCTCGAACGCGGTGCCGGTGAGGTGGTCGCGCTCCTCGTGCAGGGTGCGCACCATGCCGAGCACGATACGGCCCAGCCCTCGCGCCAGATCGATTCCGGTGGCCAGGGGAGCCTTCCGGTTCAGCGGGCTGTCGATCTCCCGGGCCGGGATCGACAGGATGAAACCCTGCAAGGACGCGTCATGGAGGAGCTCGAAGGGCTCGCCCAGCGTGAGCAGGCTGCCCGTCCCCGGCGTCAGCCGCGTCTCCTGTTCGTCCTGCCGCAGAACCACCTCGCCGGAGAGCGGGAGGACGAACCGGTAGTCGGGGTCGGGCTTCTGGCGGATCAGGCCAGGGGTGCGGACGTACTCGATCTGATCGCTGCGCCATTTGACGAGCTGGTAGTTGTCACTGCGTTGCCGGACCAGCTCGCCCCGGAAGGTTTCGGGCTGGGTGAACCGGTAGTCCATGCGCGTCTGGTAGACGTCGATGCGCTCGCTCCAGAGGTCGGTCCCCTCAGGCGGCGAGACCTCGCCGGTCCTGGTCGTCTCCACGAAGTAGCTTCCCGCGGACAACGCATCTCCTCCGCTGCGACGCGTCACGACGGCTCCTGGTGAGCGGCGTCGCTGCGCGCCGCCGCCGTCCGTTACGCGTAGTCAGACTAGGGCAACAGCCGGTCCTCGTAGGGCAATGACAGCCGTTTGGCATATGCCAAAGGTAAGCCGGTCGCCTGAAACGTCTCATCCGGCCTGTTTGCGTCTGGTGACAACTTCCTTGCGCACACGCACAAGTACGGGCGCGGAAGCGTCGCTACCGTCAAGCGCCCGTCAACTCACGTCCGTCTTTGAGGACTTCATGACCGAACAGATACCGGACGCGGTGTTCTGGTGCCTGGCCGTAAGCCTGTTCGCCGTCACCGTGCTGCTGGTGCGCCAGCGTGGGATCACCGCACGGCAGCGCAGTCGGAACGCCGAACTCGCGGACGGCCTGCGGGCGCGGGACGAGGAAGTGCGTCACCTCGTGTCCGCACGGCTGCCGGCCCTGGAGGATACGGCCCGGCAGCCGTCCCCGTCCGTCGGTCTGCTGGACGCCCGGCTCGCCGACACAGAGTTCGCCAAGTGCCTGGACGAGGTCCTGGCACGGTTCGCCGGAGCCGTCGAACACGCGCAGTCCCGCGCCGACCAGTCCGCGAAGGCCGCCCTGAAGGCGTCCATGCGATCCATCCAGGCCCTGGCCAACGAACAGCAGGTATCCATCGCGGAGATGCAGGACCGGCACGACCACCCCGATGTGCTGCGCGACCTGCTCGAGATCGACCACACGAACGCCCAGTTCGGCCGCCGGGCCCAGGCCATCGCCGTGCTCTGCGGCTCGTGGCCCGGCCGTCAGCGCGCCACCTCCGCACTCATCGAGGTCGTACGCGGCGCCACCTCCCGCATCCGCGACTACCGGCGCATCCGCATCCACGGCGAGGTCGCCATCGCCGTGGCCAGCCGGACGGTGGAGCCGGTGGTGCTCGCGGTCGCCGAGCTGCTCGACAACGCGGCACGCCACTCGCAGCCCAACACGACCGTCGAGGTCACCATCCAGGCGGTGCACAACGGCGCCTGCGTGGTCATCGACGACGCAGGCGTCGGCATGGACGGCCAGGCCGCCGGGCATGCCGCCGAGCTGCTGAGCGGCGGGCACGCCCTCGACGTCGCCCGGCTCGGCGACCCGCCCCGCTTCGGCTTCGCCGTCACCGGGGTGCTCGCCAGGCGCTACGGCTTCAGCGTCTCCGTGGACACGGCCTCCCCCTACGGCGGCGTACGCGCCGTACTGTTCCTGCCGTCCGCTCTCCTCACACACCTGGACGCCGCTCCCGAGCGTCGGCCGTCCGGCGAACCGGCCGCACCCACCCCTGACGCGGCGCCCGTTCGCACCCCGGACTCCCCCGTCGTGTCCGCCCCCGCATCCCGTACAGCAACCCCGCCAGGCCCGACGGAGCACCCCGCGCCGGCTGCCGACCCGGAACCCGGCCCCGGCACCCCGGGAGCGACCACGTCCGGAGGCCTGCCCAAACGCCGTCGCCGTGCCCTCCGGGAAACCGCCGTACAGCCCGCTCCCCCGCCCGCCGACGAGGTCGGCGGACGCTCGGCCGAGGAGAACGCCCGGCGCATGAGCGCCTTCGCCCGTGGCACCCGCTCCGGCCGGTCCGCCCAGCACACCCCCCAGGAAGACGAAGGGAACAGCCACGAATGACCGGGCCCACCAACAACGAGTTGGGCTGGATGCTGGACGATGTGCTGAAGGTGCCTGAGGCGCTCCACGCGATCCTGCTCTCCGCCGACGGCATGCTCCGCGCCTACTCCAAGGACATCGACCGGGACGACGCGGAACGGCTGGCCGCGGGCCTGTCCGGAGTCCAGTCGATCAGCCGCAGCACGGCCGAGTTCTGCGGTACCCCGCACACCCCGTGGCGGCAGACCCTGATCGAGTTCGCGCACGGCTACGTGTTCCTCGTCGCCGCCGGCGAGGGCGCCTACCTCGCGGTCTCCACCAGCGAGGACGTGGACATGGAGGCGGTGACGTACCGCATGCACAAGCTCGTCGACCGGCTCGGCAAGGAGCTGACCAGCCCGGCCCGGCAGGACACCGGCAGCCCGCTATGACTCCCCGGCGCCGCCCCGCAGACAGGCTGGTGCGGTCGTACGTCATCACGGACGGCCGCGCCCAGCCCTCCCGCAACACCCTGGACCTGGTCACGCTGCTGATCGCCACCGACGATCTGCCGCTGACCGGGCTCAACCCGGAAAAGCGCAGGCTCATGGAACTGTGCCGGCCGGGGGCACTGTCCGTCGCCGAGGTGGCCGGCCACCTCGCCCTCCCGGTCGGCGTCACCAAGGTCCTGATCGCCGACCTCATGGACAGCGGTCACATCGTCACCCGCGCACCCATCCCCGCAGCCCGGCCGACCGACGCCCGAATCCTCCAGGAGGTGCTCGATGGGCTCCGCGCCCGCCTCTGAACCCGCCGCCGGCAACCTCTATCTGCGCCCCAGCGTGCAGACCGCGGCCAAGCTCCTGGTCGTGGGCCACTTCGCGGTCGGCAAGACCACCCTCGTCGGCGCGCTCTCCGAGATCCGGCCGCTGCGCACCGAGGAGGTCATGACCGAGGCCGGCGCACTCGTCGACGACCTGGACGGCATGAAGGACAAGACGACCACCACCGTCGCCCTGGACTTCGGCCGTCTGACCCTCAACGACCGCCTGGTGCTCTATCTCTTCGGCACCCCCGGCCAGCAGCGCTTCACCCAGTTGTGGCAGGACATGACGCGCGGCGCGCTGGGCGCCCTCGTGCTGGCCGACACACGGCGCCTGAGCCAGTCCTTCGAGGTCATGGGCGTACTGGAAGAGCTCGGACTGCCGTACGCCGTCGCCCTCAACCAGTTCGACGACGCACCCTCGCACGACCTCGACGAGATACGCGAGGCCCTCGACCTGCTCCCCGAAACCCCCCTCGTCCGCTGCGACGCCCGCGACCGGATCTCGTCCACGCACGCCCTCATCTCCCTCGTGGAATACCTCCTGACCCGCACCGGCGAACTGGAGAACGCGTGACCTCGCCAACACCACCACCGAGCTGCCCCATCCATGAGCCCCTGTACGAGCCTTTGTACGGGCCCGAGTTCGCGGCCGACCCCGCGGCCGCCTACCGGCGGCTGCGGGCCGCGGGCCCGATCGCGCCGGTCGAACTCGCGCCCGGTGTACGCGCATCACTCGTCGTCGGCTACGAGGCGGCCCTGCACGTCCTGCGCAGCCCCGAGACCTTCTCCAAGGACCCCCGCCGCTGGAAGGACCTGGCGGACGGCACCGTCCCCATGGACAGCCCGGTCGTCCCGATGATGATGTACCGGCCGAACGCCCTGTGGACCGACGGAGCCGAGCACCGCAGACTGCGCGACGCGATCACGGACAGCCTCGCCCAGGTGGATCCCAACACGCTGCGCGGCTACGTCGAGGCAAGTGCCGACACCCTGATCGACCGGATCGCGCCGGCCGGGAAGGCCGACCTGCTCGGCGAGTACGCCCAGGTCCTGCCGCTGCTGGTGTTCAACCGGCTGTTCGGCTGCCCGCCCGAGTACGGGGTGCGGCTGGTCGAGGGGATGTCCGGGATCTTCGACGGCGTGGACGCCGAGAAGGCGAACGAACTGCTCGCCACGACCCTGCTCGACCTCGTGACCCTGAAGCGGGCCCGGCCCGGGCAGGACGTCACGTCCTGGCTCATGGCTCACCCCGCCGCACTGACCGACGAGGAGATGGTCCACAGCCTGGTCCTGCTGATGGGCGCGGGCACCGAGCCCCAGCAGAACCTCATCGCCAACAGCCTTCGGCTGCTGCTGTCCGACGACCGGTTCGAAGGTACCCTGTCCGGCGGCAGCCTGCCGGTGGAGGACGCCCTCGACGAGGTGCTGTGGACCGACCCGCCCATGGCCAACTACGCCGTGCACTATCCCGTTCACGATGTCGTCCATGAAGGGGTGCCACTGCGGGTGGGCCACCCGATCGTGGTCAGCCTCGCCGCCGCCAACACCGACCCGTCCCTGACCTCGGATCAGCGTGCGGGCAACCGCGCCCATTTGGCGTGGAGCGCGGGCCCGCACACCTGCCCGGCGCAGAGTCCGGCCCGGCTGATCGCGGCGGTGGCGGTCGAGAAGCTGCTCGACCGCCTGCCGGATGTCGAACTGGCCATCCCGGTCCAGGAGTTGACCTGGCGGCCCGGCCCCTTCCACCGGGCGCTGGCCGCGCTGCCCGTGGTCTACCCGGCGGCTTCGCTCCTGGCACCCGCCGAGCCCGCCACGGAGGGCGATCGGTCCGCGCGGCGCATGAGTTCCTCATCGGACGTATCGCCGCCCGAGGCATCGCCGGCAAGCCGCACGGGCCGCGGCCGCGGCTGGTTGGCGCGGCTGCGGTCCTGGTGGCGCGGGGAGTGATCAGGACAGCAGCGCGGGCAGGACGCGGTGGCCGTTGGAGATGAAGGAATCGACGGGCTCCAGCTCCGCCTCCTTCGCGGCGAGACGGAGCCCGGGGAAGCGATCGAAGAGCGCCGGGAGCGCGATCCGGGCCTCCAGCCGTCCCAGCGGGGCGCCCAGGCAGAAGTGCACGCCGTAGCCGAACGCCAGATGTTCCTTGTCGGCGCGGGCGACGTCGAACCTGTCGGCGTCCGCGCCGTACCTCTCGGGGTCACGTCCGGCGGCGGCATACGCGGCGAGGATCGCCTCCCCCTTGCCGATCACCACCCCGGCCGGGCCACCGAACTCCTCCATACCGAGGTCCTCCACGGCGTACCGCAACGGCAGGCTGGCGACCGGTGCATCCACCCGCAGCACCTCCTCGATCGCGTCGTCCCAGGACGCATCGCCCGAGCGGACGCGTGCGAGCTGCGCCGGGTGGGTGAGCAGCAGGTGGATGGCGTTGTCGATGAGGTTGACCGTGGTCTCGTGGCCCGCGCTCACCATGAGTGCCAGAGTATCGAGCAACTCCTGCTCGCTCAGGCGGGTGTCGCCCTCGTCGTCGCGGGCCGCGATGAGGGCCGAGGTCAGGTCGTCGCCGGGTGAGCGCCGTTTGAGGGCCACCAGCTCACCGAGCGCCGCGTAGAGCCGGGCGTAGATGTCGGTGACCTCCTCCGGGCCGGCGGAGGTGTGGAAGACGCCGTCCACGACGGCCCGCAGTTCCGCGCTCTGCTCCTCGGGCAGCCCGAACAGCTCGCTGATCACCTGGATCGGCAGGGGGTAACAGAAGCCCTCCCGCAGATCGACCACCGAATTCCGCCGCCCGGCCTCCTCCAGCCCGTCGAGCAGCGTCTTGGTGATCTCCTCGATCCGGGGCTGGAGCGCCGCAGTGCGGCGGGCAGTGAACGCCTTGGCGACCAAGGCGCGCAGCCGCTTGTGCTCACCGCCGTACGCGGTGAACATGTTCTGCACCGCGACCCAGGTGAACAGCGGCCATTCCGGGGAGACTTCACCGTTGATCCACCGCGGCCAGTGCTGACGCGGGTCCTTCGACACCCGCGGGTCGGTGAGCAGGCGTTTGAGCAGGTCGGGACTGCTGACGGCCCATGCCTCGACACCGCCGGGAAGTTCCACGAGGGTCACTGGTCCCCTCTCGCGGATCCGGGCGGCCTCGCCGTGGATGTCACGGCCGGTCGCGTCGATGACTAAGGGACGGGGGTCTCCCATCGCGGCCTCCCTGGCACTCGGACTTCTGTACGAGCCGTAAAGCTACTTGGCCGTAGCCTGTCCGCACGAGACCGCCTCGGGCGCGCTGCGTACCGACACAACTTCCGTGCGCGTGGCTGCAAGTCGGCTCCTCGGCGCCGCCCCCGCGTTTGCGCGTCGGAATCAGTGGGCCGGTGAGAGTGGGGACGGGCGGCGCGGTCCCGCCAATGGAGGTCGGGTAGCGCCCCACGGTGTCACAGGCTTCGCCCAACCCATGAGTCGCCATCAGGTGGCGTCCGGAGCCCGGTGATCGCCCGAACTCGTGCGCGCCTCCGGCTCCGACAGATAGCTCGCCAGGCCGCGCAAGATGATCTCCAGGCCGATGTCGAACCTCTCGTCGGAGGAGTCCGTCACCATCAGACCGGACAGAGCGCGCAGATGGGGAAAGTCCGCCGCGGGCAGGGACGCGAAGTAGTTCTGCATCTCGTCGGCCATCTCGCGCCAGTCGGGGCGGGCCATGGAGGGATCGTCACCGCCGTACTGGGCGGCGCGGTCCTGCCACATGCCCTCTTCCAGGACGAACCCGTCGATGTAGGTGGAGATGAGGTCACCTGCCTCCGCCGCGATGCGGTCGGGCAGCCCGGCGGTACGGAAGACGGCGAGCAACGCCTCGACGTGCGGCAGCAGTTCGGCGGTGAACGGGACATGGCCCATGGAGATCCTGGCCATGTCCCGGTGGGACAGCAGGCGCTGCCGTAGGGAGCGGGCGAAGTCCCGCAGCTGCTCCTGCCACCGCTCCGGGTCGGGTGCGGGCATCTCGAAGCTGTCGAAGAGCCGCGTGTACATCAGCTCCAGAAGGTCGTCCTTGGAGCTGACGTGGGCGTAGAGGGCGGAGACCGTGACCCCCAGTTCGGCCGCCACCTGGCGCATCGACATCCCGTCGATCCCCTGGCGGTCCAGCACGGTGAAGGCGGCCTCGACGACTCGTTCGCGCGACAGCGGGGTGCGCGCGGGGGCGACGCGGGCGCGGGCGGGGCGCTCACGCTCCCAGGGGGACGGCGGAGGGGGTGCGGGGGTGCCGGCGGCCGCGTCGGTCATGAGGACAGTCTAGGCGCGGGGAGAACAGTGTTCTTCCAGACGAGCAGCGTTCACCAAGCCAAGACGCGATATATCTTGCCCTCGCTTGAAGTTGCGCTATATCTTAATGAACACCGTTCTCCAGGTGTGCACTGTTCTGTTAGGGTGAACAGCGTTCTCCTGAGCGTCCGGACGTCCGCTCCGCGGGCCGAATCAGCAAGCCGGGCAGCCACACCCATCCGTCCCACCGCGCCCACGGGTCGTCACCGCGGCGCGGCCCTTTTGCGAGGAGTTCCGATGTCCACCACCGGTGTCGCGTCCGCCGAGACACCCACCGACTCACCAGCGCCCTACCGATGGCGCTGGGCTGCGCTCTTCGTGATCCTCGCGGCCGAGGTCATGGACCTCCTCGACGCCGTCGTCACGAACATCGCCGGCCCCTCCATGCGGGCCGACCTGGGCGGCGGTGCCTCCACCCTGCAGTGGCTCGCCGCCGCATACACGCTCTCGATGGCCGTCGGGCTCGTCACCGGAGGGCGGCTCGGGGACATTCACGGGCGTCGCCGGATGTTCCTGCTGGGGGCCGCCGGCTTCACCCTGGGGTCGCTGCTGTGCGCGACGTCCGTGTCGTCCGAGATGCTGATCGCCGCACGCGTCGTACAGGGACTGTTCGGCGCGGTCATGCTGCCGCAAGGCCTCGGCATGATCAAGGAGATGTTCCCGCCGAAGGAGTCACAGAAGGCCTTCGGCATGTTCGGCCCGGTCATGGGACTGTCCGCGGTGTGCGGGCCGATCCTGGCGGGCTGGCTCGTGGACGCCGACTACTTCGGCACCGGCTGGCGGATGATCTTCCTGATCAACCTGCCGCTGGGTGCCGCGGCCATCCTCGGTGCCCTGCGCTACCTGCCGAGGGGCCGGTCCGAGAGCAAGCCGCGCCTCGACATCCCCGGCATGCTCCTGGTCTCGCTGGCCGCGCTGCTGATCATCTTCCCGCTGGTCCAGGGCCGTGAGTACGACTGGCCCGCGTGGACGTTCGTGATGATGGCCGCCTCCGTGGTCGTCTTCGTGGCCTTCGCCAAGTACGAGTCGCGCCGCAGCAAGGACGGCCGGGACCCGCTGGTCGTCCCCAGCCTGTTCCGCAAGCGTGGATTCAGCGGTGGCATGACCCTCGGGCTGGTCTTCTTCTCGACCATGCAGGGCTTCATGCTGGTCTTCAACCTGTACACCCAGATCGGCCTCGGCTACTCGCCGCTCAAGGCTGGACTGGTGATGGTGCCCTGGTCCGGCGGCATGATCGTCGGCTTCGGGATCGCTCAGGGCGTCGCCCGGTTCGGACGGGCCGTCCTGCAGGCGGGCACGCTGGTCATGGCCGTGGGTGTGTTCGGCGTGTGGCTGACCCTCGACATGGTGGGAAGTGGCGTCGGCCCCTGGCAGCTGCTGCCGGCCCTCCTTGTCACCGGTATCGGGATGGGCCTGCTCATGGCGCCGTTCTTCGACATCGTGCTCGCCAGTGTCGAGCAGCACGAGACGGGCTCGGCGTCCGGCACGATGACCGCGATACAGCAACTCGGCGGCGCCTTCGGCGTGGCCATCCTCGGCACCGTCTTCTTCGGTCTGCTGGGCGGCGGGATCGCGTCCGCCGTCGATCACCACTCGGACGGCCTACGAGGGCAGCTTGCCGCCGCGCACGTCGCGCCCGCCGCTCAGGAGCGCATCGTGGCGGACCTGCGTACGTGCACCTCCGACCGCGCCGTGGCCAAGGATCCTGCCGCGACCCCGGCGTCCTGCGCGCGCCTGGAGAAGGACACTCGGTCCGCCGTGACCTCGCCTCAGGCCGGCGACCGGATACCCACCGCGCTGAAGGCCACCGCGTCGTCGGCTTTCCGGACCGGTTTCGGCTCCGTCATGAAGACGCTGCTGTGGGTCGTCGACGGCATGCTCGCCCTGACCTTCCTGCTCGCGTTCCTCCTGCCGCGCCACGCCCGCCCCGAGGGGACCGCGGGGCACTGAGTCGCGGCCGCACCGGCATCGGCGAACGGGACTGCCGGGCGCCCCGAAGAGGGGGCGCCCGGCAGTCCCGTTTCCCCCTTATCCCATTCGAAGACATTCAGGTCACACGTACTGGGAGTCCGCCTCTTACTAGAGCGGTACGGCTTGCAACATATCCCCCGCCGAAATACCCGTGCCGTAAAGCATCCTGTCGTCGGACTCTTTCCCGTTACGGCGGGCCCAGTGCGCTCCCATCTCATGATAGGAACGACCCTTCCCTGGATCGACCAACAGCCATTTATCACCGTAGGTGTAGGGAGGGATCCACTCTGGAGCGAACGACCACACCTCGTTCAGGAATTCCTGCACTGTGGTGTCTTCATGTACAGGAATTTGCACGGACACCACGTCGTTGTCCATCTGCCCGTAAGAAATCTCAACAAAACGATGACGGAAGTCTTCGCGTGCGCTTTCAACCGCCTCCGCCACTATGAGGTCCTTACTCAGGGCGCTCATCCTGGCGTCGAACATCCTGGGGATTACCTCTTCCATCGCCGAGCGAATGGAGGCTTCCATGTTCTCCACGCTACGATTCCGTGACGTATTGAGAGCACTGACAAAGTCTCGCACACTCGGATTCTTGGAATAGTCCTTGGGCGCGTAAAGAACATACGGCCGCTGCACAAGGATCGCAAAGAATGCAGACGCAACTCCGACCGGGAAGGCCACGGAGAAGAGCACAAGAACCGCCTGCAGCCAACCTTGCGTTTGAGTGGCCGCTGTGCCCGCGGCGGCCTCCGAGACCGTTAAGAAAAGCGAGATGATCCACAGAGGATTGAGCGCTTTTGGCGCCCCAGAGTTATTTGCCGACTGACTCACATGCACCTCTCTCGCGTCACTAACCATGAGCATTCCAGCGCGTCGAGTACCTCGGCAGGTGTTTTGCATTATCGGCGCATTTGTCATGGTATAGAAATCTTCGGTCGTTTGATTGATCCCAGCAGGCCGGCAGCCCTGCGACCCTGGACGAGGTGTTGGGGGTGGTGGAGATCTTCCAGGCCGTGGCGCCGAAGCCGCCGATACGGACGCAGGGCGGCAGCGGCCGCCGATCTGCGGCAGGCCCGGTTCGAAGATCCACGTCGTCCGTGACCCGCAACGGGCTGCCCGGCCGGTGTCTCAGGCGCCGGCCTGCACGACAGTCAGGCCCTGGTGCCGTTGATCGGGGCATCCCGCCGATCCGCTCGCCTTACGGTCCCCGGCGTCGCCGCCCGGCCAAGGTGCACGCGGACAAGGGCCAAGGCGTCGACAGCCTGCGCCACTGGCTGCGTCGGCGGCAGATTGTGCCGCCCATCGCCCGTCACGGGGATGAAACCTCCGGCTGCCGGGGCCGCCACCGCTGGGTGGTGGAACGGACGATGTCCTGGCTCAACGGATGCCGCCGTCTGCGCCGCCGCTACACCAACTGAGGCGACCGCATATTGGTTTGCCGCCGGCCAGTCCGGCCGGATAGGAAGATCGCATGCTTACAGGCAGCAAGGTCGGGCTCAGGGCCCGGCACGAGGACGACATCCCGATCCTGCGGGCCGAGCTCTACGACGACGTGGTCAACTCCTCGCGGGCCGAAGGCGGGCCGTGGCGGCCCATCACGCCCGGCTCGAAGGATCCGCGGCTCGTGGTGGACGACAAGGAGCAAGGGAGCGTCCAGTTCTCCGTGGTGGAGCTGGAGGGCGGCACGCTGGTCGGCACCGCGGTGCTGTGGGGCATCGACAACCACAACCGGTCCGCGCACATCGGGCTGGGGCTGCTGCCGTCCTCCCGCGGCAAGGGCTACGGCACTGACGTGGTCGCGGTGCTGTGCCACTACGGTTTCGTCGTGCGCGGCCTGCAGCGGCTGCAGATCGAGACGCTGTCGGACAACGCCGCGATGCTGCGCTCCGCCGAGCGCAACGGCTTCGTCCGGGAGGGCGTGCTGCGCTCCTCGGCCTGGGTGATGGGCGAGTTCCTGGACGAGGTGCTGCTCGGGCTCCTCGTCCGGGACTGGAAGCCGGACTCGAAGGTCTAGGTTGCCGTCCGACCGTAACGGGCGGGCCGGGGCCACGGCGCAGACATAAGACGGCCGAGGGTTGGCTGCCGCTGCCTCCACAGGCACTACAGGCGCTACAGGCGCTACAGGCGCTACAGGCGCTACAGGCGCTACAGGCGCTACAGGCGCAAAGGCGAGCACTTCCTGGCCTTCGTCGGTATCGCCGTCGCCCTCATCTGCTACCGCAGCTACACCAACCGAGACGACCCTTCAGTCAAGGGCTGGAGGGCGGTGCGTGTCTGACTGCGTGACCACCCCGACGCACAGCGACGGACAAGGCCGTCACACCCTCTGGGTCCCGACAAGATGCGCACCGTCCTGCACCAGCCACCTGGGGTGAGCTGGACTCCACCCCGAACCGCTGGCCGACAGCGTTGCGGGGGGCACCGTGCCGCGAGCCCCAGCCACGTCTGCGACCATGCGACGTTCTGCTGTCTACTCACCTCAGGCATGCGCCGGGCAGGCACGGAATTGTTTGCCCCCCTCAGGTGCTGATGGAGCCAGAGGGTGAGGGATGCCGGCATCAGGCGAGCCGAGCAGCCCGGACGACCTACGAGAGACAGCGAAGGGGCCGTAATGGCAGCGCAGACGCAGAGGGCCGTACTGGCGGGCGGATGTTTCTGGGGGATGCAGGACCTCATCCGCCGGCTCCCGGGCGTGACGGGGACCCGGGTCGGATACACCGGGGGTGATGTGCCGAACGCGACGTACCGTAACCACGGCACCCACGCGGAGGCCATCGAGATCCTTTTCGACCCCGAGAAGACCGACTACCGCACGATCTTGGAGTTCTTCTTCCAGATCCACGACCCGAGCACCAAGAACCGCCAGGGCAACGACATCGGTCTCAGCTACCGCTCGGCGATCTACTACGTGGACGACGAGCAGAAGAGGATCGCGGAGGACACCATCGCGGACGTGGACGCCTCCGGGCTGTGGCCGGGCAAGGTCGTCACCGAGGTCGAGCCGGTCGGCCCCTTCTGGGAGGCCGAACCCGAGCACCAGGACTACCTGGAGCGCTACCCCGACGGCTACACCTGCCACTTCCCGCGCCCGGGATGGCGACTGCCCACCCGCAAGGAGAGCTGAGCGCGCGAGAGCCGCACAGGGCCGGCATCGACCAGGTCGGATCAGGACTGTGGTCGGTGCCGCCAAGCAGCGAATTGCTGCGGCACGAGGGACAGGGCAGGCGGCGCAACCATCGTGCCGTCCCGCGGGTCCCACGCCGCATACCCCTCACCGGAAGCCACCACCGGCCCTTTTCGCTCGCCGCCGGTCGCTGCGCCCACGAGCAATGGCGGGCATGCGCGAGCAGAAGTTACGACTCTGCGGACGCCCGGTCTGAGGAGGCCAGTTCACGCAGGAAGACCGCGGACACAAGGCCCTCCTGCGGTCCGTAGCCGACCCGGCGAGTGCCCTTGCACCGAACGTGGCGTCACCGCCAACCCCGTCCCCGAACTCGTCGAGGCCCACGCCCGACACCTCGGCGTCCTCGACTGACACCCCCGACACGGCCGAACCAGGGCGCCCACGGCTCTTCCTGGCCTACCCCGACGCACTCCGCGCCACGACCGGGCACCCTGCCACCGCATCTGCGCGCTCGTGAAAGCGCCGCCGGGGCCAAGGCAAACGCCCCAGCTCGGCACCGTGCAGCGATCGGTGAGGGTGTGTTTCTGAGGACCGGGCTGCGCCGGCTGTGTGACCACGGATGGGCTTTGCGCGGCGCCCGTCGCTCGGGAACGCCCTTCCACCGTCAGTCGTCTACAGTGACATAGACGGTCTACATTCCTGTAGTCATCCGTTCGGCTTGCCGCTCTCACCTGCACGGAAAGGGTCCCGTCCCGCATGACCACTTCGTCGCACCTGGCCGCCAGATGATCCTTGCCGTTGACGGGCCCCGAACGACGGCTCCGCAATCCCTGACACGGTGCGCGATGCGCGATGCGCAGTAATGAGACGGTCTGGTCCGGTCGACGTATGCACTCACGGTGGTGGCGTGCCACCCGCGTGGGGACAGTCCGAGGACTGGCGGCAATGGCGGTAATACGCGCTGCAACGAAGCGGCCGTCCGTCCATGACGTGGCCCACGCTCGTTGACCGCCATCGGCCCAGGAGGCCGACAGCCTGCTGGGCGCGGACCCGGTGGCTGCCCACCTGTTCACCGCGGCTACGACCATGACCGGAGGACCGACGGAGGATCATGCAACCCAAGATCCTGGTTGTTGAGGACGATCACGCCCTGCGAGACGTGCTGCGGCGGGGCCTTCAGGACGAGGACTTCGAGCCCGTCCTCGCGCCCGACGGCGCCAGCGCCCTGCGACTGGCGACCGCCGGCATCGCGGCGGCCGTACTCGATGTCGGCCTGCCCGACGCGGACGGACGGGACGTATGCCAGGCATTGCGGGCCAATGGCTTCTTCGCCCCCGTGATCTTCCTGACCGCCCGCCACCAGCTCACCGACCGCCTCTCCGGCTTCTCCGCCGGGGGCGATGACTACCTGCCCAAACCCTTCCATCTCGCCGAACTCGCCGCGCGGCTGCGCGCCGCGCTCAGACGGGCCGTCCCCCGATCCTGCGCCACAACCGGTGATCTGGTCCTGG
The DNA here is from genome assembly GCF_032656585.1 of Streptomyces herbicida. NCBI lineage: Bacteria > Bacillati > Actinomycetota > Actinomycetes > Kitasatosporales > Streptomycetaceae > Streptomyces > Streptomyces herbicida. The sequence goes on along the minus strand of NZ_JAUYWJ010000014.1, from coordinate 161,152 downwards.
ACGCGGTGGATCACAGTGCGACCGTGCACGGTACGCGCATCGATCTCTCCCCGACGGAGTTCCGGCTGCTGGCCACGCTTGTCGCCGCGGACGGGGCCCTCGTGCGCCGCCGTGACCTGGTGCGGGCCGGCTGGCCCGAGGGAGCGCAAGTGAGTGACAACACTCTGGACCAGTACCTGAGCCGGCTGCGCCGCAAACTGCGCGAGGCGAGCAGCCGTCTGACGATCGATACGGCGCGCGGGGTCGGACACCGCCTGTCATGAACCGTGCCTCCCGCGTCTGCGGTCGCCTGGCCCCGCGCTCCCTACAAGGCCGGCTCTCCCTCGTGGCGCTGGCCGCCGCCGCGCTGCTGATAACGGTCCTGACCGTGGCATTCAACGCCGTGATGGACGAGCATCTGCAACGCCAGGCGGACGACGAGTTGCGCACCAGAGCGGCAGCGGTGACCACGACCGTCGACACCAGCGGTCCCCGGGTACGTGTACTGGAAACCGTCAACGACCGCCTCCTCGACGCGAACGTGTGGATCTACGCCGACACCCGCCTGCTGGAAAAGCCGCCGTCCGCGACCGTCGGGCGGCCAGTGACCCAGGTCGCCGACCGGCTGGCCGCAGAGCGCAAGCACGCCTGCACGACCGTGGACGGTCACCGCCCCGTCCGGCTGTGCTCGCAGCCGATCCCCGACCACGGTGCCAGAGCCACTGTCGTCACCGCGCTGGATCTGGCTCCGTACCGCAGTTCGGCCGACACCCTGCTGCTGGGATCGCTGGTCCTGGACGTTGTCATGCTCGGCTGCACGTACGTGCTCACGCGCCTGTCCGTCGGCCGGGCACTGCGACCGGTGCGGACGATGACCGACCAGGCAACGCAGTGGAGCGCTATGGGCTCCGACGACCGCTTCGGAACGGAGGATCACCCGGTCGAACTTGCCCGCCTGGGTGGCTCACTGGACGCGCTTCTGGACCGCATACGCACCGTGCTGCGCCACGAACGGCAGCTGACGGGAGAGCTGTCCCACGAACTGCGTACGCCACTCACCCGGATCATCATGGAACTCGACTGGTGGCAGTCCCGCCCGCGCACGGACGCTCAGACCCGCGCCACCCAAGAGGTGATCGCACAGGCCGCGCGGTCCATGCGCACGATCTGCGACACGCTCCTCAACGACGCCCGCGAGAACGCGCTCAACCCGGCGACGGCCGCCACGACCACCGACGTCGTACCCCTCCTGGGCCGCCTGCTCCAGCAGGCCGCCCCGCCGGATCGGGTGAAGGCCACGGTGGAGACGGGCGCGCAGGTGCTGCAGGCAGGGGTCCCACCCGCGCTCATCGAACGTATCCTCAGCCCTCTGCTCGCCAACGCCGTCCGCTATGCCCGCTCCAGCGTGACCTTGTCCGCGCGGCGCCTGCCCAGTGCCGTGTGGATCGATGTCGTCGACGACGGCCCCGGTGTACCAGCAGAGTTCGTGGCGGATCTGTTCCAGCCCGGCCGACGCGCCGATGCCGACGACGGGCACGACGGCGCGGGCCTCGGGCTGCCGCTCGCGCGGCGCCTGGCCCGCACCGTCGGCGGCGAGGTCTCCTACGACCCCGGACACGCGCCCGGGGCCAGATTCACGGTCAGTCTCCCTGCCGGGTGACCGACTCCCGCTCCTCCCGCGCCTTTCCTTCGGCGGACTGACGCTCCTTCATGTGGGCGTAGGCCATCAGGCCGAACAGAACAACGAGCAGCACGGCGGACGAGCCCACGGTACCCAGGTCCAGGCCGCCCTTGGCGACCGGCTTGGTGAGGAAGTCACCCGCGGTGGCGCCCAGCGGGCGGGTCAGGACGAAGGCGATCCAGAACAGCAGCACATTCGGCACCGTGGGCACCTTCATGAGCGCTACGAGCACGGCGAGCAACCCGGTCACAAGCAGTGCGCCACCGGCGTACCCGAGGCCGGAGCTGTCGGACAGGAAGTCGCCCATCGAGGTGCCGAGGGTGTTCGATACGAGGATCGCCGACCAGAACAGGGCCTCGCCCTTGAAGGTGACGATGTCACGGATCTGGAAGGTCATCCCGCTCAGCTTCCAGGCGAGGAAGATCGCCAGGAGGATCGAGATCAGGATCGCCGCTCCGGCGGGGTAGCCCAGGCCTAGGCCCTGCGGGCCCCAGCCCAGCTTGGTCGCACCGTTCGAGAGGTACTTGGCGCTGGCGTCGCGGTTCATGAAGTCGGACATCGTGGTGCCGGCCATGCTGGTCGACAGGATCACGGTCCAGTAGCAGAACGGGTTGTAGCGGCTGGATCGCAGCTGGGCCACCAAGGTCACCACGAAGATCAGGAACAGCGCGATCGTGGTGAGGAAGTAGCCCAGCTTCAGGGTCTGCGCGAAGAGGTCGCCCGCCGTCTCACCCAAGGTCGTCGCGGCGATCTTCATGATCCAGAAGGCCAGCGTAACCTCGGGCAGTTTCTTCATCACCGACTTGGTCGTACTCGACGTACTTGCCACGTCGAGGTCGGTGAGGACCTCGGATTTCTCCAACTCGGATTCTCCTGTCCGCTCGAACGACAGGGCGCTCGCCCCTGGGAACCGGGACGAGCGCCCTGTGAGATGAGTCGGCCGCCGGCGGCGGTCGAGATCTCCGACCGTGGCACAGAGATCCTGAACGCATCCTGAACACAAGCGGGTTGCAGGTCACGCCACGTGTAGGGCCGCCTCCTCCGGCTCGGTGACGTCCTTTCGGGTCACGCCCAGGTACACGACCAGACCGAGGATGACCGCAAGGAACAGGGCGCTGGTGATCACGGTGCCCAGGCCCACACCGCCGTCGCCGCTCGGCTGGGAGAGGTAGTCGCCGATCGAGGCGCCGAGCGGCCGGGTGAGGATGTACGCGATCCAGAAGCTCCAGACCGCGTTGAGACCGAGGGCGAAGTGCGCGACGGCGACTGCGGCGATGGCCAGGGCGAACAGCACGGCGGACAGCCAGTAGCCGAGATCCAAGCGCTCGGAGACCAGGTCACCGGCCGCGGTGCCCAGGGCGTAGGTGAACAGGACGGCCAGCCAGTAGAACGACTCGCGGCTCACGGTGTCGATGCTGTGGATGGACAGCGTCCGTTCCCGGCGGTACCAGACGACGAACACGACCGCGAGAACGAGTCCGAACACCGTGGTGCTCAGCTCCAGCGGCACGCCCATGTTGTCGGTGAGGTTGTCGCTGATCAGGGTACCGACGACGCTGATCAGGGCTACGGCGGGCCAATACACGCCCGCCCGGTACGCGCTCGTGCGGAACTGCACGACCAGCACTGCGGCCAGCAACGCGCTCATCAGCACCGAGACACCGGTCAGGCCGAGACCCGCCTTCTCGTTCAGCAGGTCGGCTGCGGTCTCACCGACCGTCGTGCACAGCACCTTGCCGGACACCTGAACGCATCCTGACTGGCATGAGCACCGGGCGTACGCTCCTCCCCCGGACGCGGCATGGGCACCACTGGGTCAAGGTCGACCCCGCCCCCCTACGCCGCGTTCGTCAGCGCGGCCCTGCGCCTCGACGCCGGCACTCACAAGTGCCGGTGGGAGCACGGGCGCTGCCGCCGAGCGACGAGCCCGAGGCTCCCGCAAACCGGTGAGATCGGGAAACGTAGATTGGTCCCATGATCGAGGACACGTCGCCCGAGCAGTTCGAGCCGTCAAGCACGAGACGCAGGAAGCATGCTGCCCCCAAGGAGGCCCAGGCAGGCACGGTACGGCGGTCGTCCGCGCTGATGGCCGCGGGAACCGTGGTCTCGCGCGCCACCGGACTGATCCGGCAAGTGCTGCAAGCCGCCGCCCTGGGCACCGGACTGCTGGCCACCACCTACAACCAGGCCAACACGGTGCCCACCAGCTTGTACTTCCTGCTGATCGGCGGCGCGCTGAACTCCGTCCTGGTCCCCCAACTGGTCCGGGCCCGGGCACAAGACCCCGATGGCGGGGCCGCATTCGAGCAACGCCTGGTCACCCTGGTGCTCTGTGTCCTCGGTGTCGGCGCCGCGCTGGCCACCTGGGCCGCTCCCGAGATCATCAGCATCTACCAGCACGACACACCCGCCACGCACGACGCGTTCGAGCTGACCGTGGTCTTCGCCCGCTTCCTGCTCCCCCAGATCTTCTTCTACGGCGTGTTCAGCATCTTCGGACAGGTCCTCAACGCCCGGAACCGCTTCGGGGCAATGATGTGGACCCCGGTCCTGAACAATCTCATCCTGATCACGATGTTCGGCCTGTACCTCGGCATGCTGACCGTCCCCAGGCACGTCTCGGACATCACCGACGCCCAGGTCAGACTCCTCGGCATCGGCACCACCCTCGCCCTGGCCCTCCAGGCACTCGCCCTGATCCCGTACGCCCACGAGGCCGGCTTCCGCCTGCGACCGCGCTTCGACTGGCGGGGCACCGGCCTGCGCAAGAGCGTGAACGCGGCCCGCTGGACCTTGCTGTTCGTCCTGGCGAACCTCGCGGCAAGCACCGTCGTCACCCGCCTGGCCTCCGCCGCGGACGCCGTCCTGCCCCGCGACGGCGTCGGCTATACCGCCTACAGCTACGCCCAGCAGATATGGATGCTCCCCCAGTCGATCGTCACGGTCTCCCTCGTAACCGCGCTCCTGCCGCGCATGAGCCGGGCCGTGACCGAGCATCGCCTCGACGACCTGCGCGCCGACCTGTCCCGCGCGCTCCGGGTCAGCGGCGTCGTCATCGTCCCGGCAGCGTTCTTCTTCGTCGCCTTCGGCCCGCAGATCGCGCAGCTCCTGTTCGCCCACGGGGCCGCCGACGCCGCAGCAACCGTCCCCCTGGGGCACATGTTGCAAGCCTTCGGCCTGGGACTGATCCCATTCTCCGCCCAGTACCTCCTGCTGCGCGGCTTCTACTCCTTCGAGGACACCCGCACGCCGTTTCGTATGGCGCTGTGGATCAGCGGTATCAACATCACTCTCGCCGTGGCCTGCCATCTTCTGCTGTCCCCCCGCTGGGCCGTCACTGGGATGGCCGCGGCCTATGCCCTGTCGTACGGCATCGGCCTGCTGCTGACGGCTCTGCGCCTGAGGCGGCGCACCGAGGGACTGCTCGACGGCCGCCGGATCTGCCGCACGTACGCCAAACTGACCGCGGCCGCCACCGGCGCCGGGGCAGTCGGCTGGCTGATCAGCCGCTCGCTGAACGACAGCCCCACATCGGCCTCCTGGACACCGGCCATCGCGCTTGCAGCAGGCGCCATCACGATGACCCTGCTGTTCCTCGTCCTGGCACGACTCCTGCGTATTGGAGAACTACGCAGCCTGCCCCGTCTGAGCTGAGCCCGGCACCGGCAGAAGCAAGACCAATGACGAGGGCTCAGGGCGATGCACCACCGCGCGCCCTGAGCCCTCAACGTGCCATCCCCCTCACGACCCACGCACCCCGGGATCCGACGCCCGCTCCCCGACGGGCCAGTCCAGTACGGTCAGCTCAGGCCACTGCTCCCGCCACCGCGCCGCCTTCGTCTCATAGACCGACTGCGGAGCAAGCACCGGGTTGGGCCGGACAACAAGGTTGAACACATCGGACAGGCCGTGCGGCGCATACACGCGCCACCGCCCATCAGCCTCCAGACGCACTCCCAGGCAGCACGTGGTCGCGGCGAAGCTGTCGATCGCCGCCTCGGTGGACTCATACGGCTCACACGCCACGCCGAACTTGTCCTCGTACCAGAGGTGAACCCGGGCCTCATTCCGGATCTCCACCTTCGCAGGCACATCAGCAAAGATCTCCCGCCCGGCCTTGATCACCGCGTCCTCCGCCTCCCAGGACAGATCGTCGGCGTCGAAATAGAAGACGTCGTAGTCCTTGATGCCGACGGTCGGCGGCCTGCCCGTCACCACGTTCCACACGGTCTGGAACAGGCAACCTGCCGTCAGATACCACCCGGGCAGCTCCAGCGTCGCAGTCCGCGCCAGCACCTGCCCCAACACGTCGTTGCGGGTCAGCACCGCACGCAGGGACTCAAGTTGCTCATCGAGAGGGAGTCGGCTGATCACCGGCTTTGCCTACCACAAGTGCCCCAGGGCAAGCCCCACTCCCCAAGAACCGTCGACGCAAGGGGCATCCAGACAGTTCCCAAACCCGGCCATCGAAATCGAGGCGACGCCGGCACTGAACTCTTCCTCCTCGACGTTGGAAACGCCTGCGGCGCCCTCGCCCGCCTCTTCGGCGTCCGCAACTCCTATGGTTGGCGGCCGCCGACTGGGACGAGACCGATCGGTCCGGTGCTCTCAGCCGCAGTGCGATCGCCGGGGCGGCGACCCACTGGGCGCCGGTCTGGGATGTGATGCGCACGCTTGCCGAGTTGCACGGACCAGAACACGTTCGACTCGTGGTCTGGTTCGACTGATCACCTAACCGCACAACATCCAGTAGTGCGCCGAGATCGACGAGGCCCCCGGCCGTGACGGACTCCTGCGACAAGCACCGGGCGCGAGCACGGGCCGCCCCTGCCGGAGCCGCAACACTCCCAACAAACCGGATAGGTCATCCGGATCTGCTACGGTGGCATCAACCGGATAGCTCATCCAGATACACAGAACGGGTTGCGCAATGAAGCAGACAGCGGTCGTCACAGCAGGGACAGCGGGAATCGGCTTGGAGACCGCCTTGGGGCTGGCCGAGGCAGGCATTGAGGTCACCGTGGTCGGGCGCAACGCCGAGCGCGGTGCCCGTGCAATCGAACGGATCAACGCGACGGCACCGTTGCACTCCGCCCGGTTCCTGGCCGCCGACCTCTCCTCTCTCGACGCGGTCCGCGCCCTCGCCGGTCGGATCGCCGCAGAAGGCCCGCTGAACGTGCTGGTCAACAACGTCGGGGCGATGTTCCCGGACCGACAGGACTCGGTCGACGGGATAGAGGCGACGTTCGCCGTCAACCACCTCTCGCCCTACCTGCTGACCGAACTGCTGCTGTCGACATTGCGAGCCGGTGCGCCGAGCCGGATCGTGAACGTCACCTCGGGAGCGATCGGTACCGCAAAGCGCGTCTTCGACTCCGTCGAGCCGCCGGGGGGCTACTACGGCTTTCACTGGTACGGCCGCGCCAAGCTGGCAAACCTCGCCTACACACTGGATCTGGCCGGCCGGCTGGACGGCACCGGCGTCTCGGTCTTCGCCGCAGATCCCGGCGGCGCCGCGACCGACATGACCAACGGCACCATGCGCGATCCGAAGATCGTCTCGCCGGGGCTGCGGCTGCTCTGGCCGCTGGTCCGGCGCAAGTTCGAGCGCTCGACTTCGGGACCGGCGTCCTTGGCGGCCAAGCCTTCGATCTTCGCCGCGACCGACGACTCCCTGGCCGGCCGGACCGGCGTCGTCATCGGACCCCAGGCGCATCCGGTCACCCCCTTCCGTTCGGCAACGGATCCCCGCATCGCCGAAGCCGTCCGCCGCCTCAGTGAGCACCTCGCGCCACTCACGCATGCGTGACGAGATCTGATGCCGATCAGCCGTGACCGTAAGGCGGATCGGTTCCCCATCAGGGGCAGCGAGGTTGCCGTACGCAGTGACTTCGCGCACCTCTCACAGGCTCAGCACTCGGCCGCTCGGGAGAGGAAACGGGTGGCTCATCCGGATCGCGCCCTACAGCCATTCGGATGAGCCATCCAGTTAGACTTCTCGCATGACGACCGCCCGCCTACGCAAGGACGCTGCCCGCAACTGGGAACGGATCGTCGCCGTGGCTCGCGATCTCGTCGACGAAGGCACACCATTGCAACTCAACGACATCGCCCGCCGTGCCCACATGGGCGTCGGCACCGTGTATCGCCACTTCCCGACCGCCGAGGCGCTCCTGGAGACCGTCGCCACCCCCAGCCTGGAGGCACTCGCCGCCCACGGCGAGCAGGCGCTGGCCGATGACAACCCCGGGCGCGCCCTCGCCGGCTTTCTGACCCGCACCATCGAGGCACAGGTCACCGACGCTTCTCTGTCCCCGGTCACCGCCGCACCCACGGACGCCCTGCCACGCACCACCGAACTGAAGCGGACCCTGACGTCGGTCGGCAGAGAGTTGCTCGAGCGGGCCCGCGATGCCGAGGTGGTACGCGCCGACCTGACCTCTGACGACCTGGTCCCGCTGATGTGCGGAATCGCCTACGCCGCGAACGTCCACGGCGCCCCTGAAGCCCGTACAGAGACCGCCCGCCGCTATCTGACCTCGCTGCTGGAAGGCTTGTACGTCCGTCAGAGCTAGCTCTCGACAGCCATCCGAACACCCAGGATCAGCAGCACCCCTCCGGACACCTGCTCCAGCCGCCGCCGCACATCAGCCTTCGAGATGAGCGCTTTCATTCGGCCGACAAACCACACGTACAAGCCGTAGTAGCCGACCTCGTAAACCGCCCACATCGCAGAAAGCGCGATCATCGTGGGCAGCTTGGGTGCACCCGTCGGCACGAACTGCGGCAGGAACGACATCGCGAACAGAGCGGCCTTCGGATTGGCCAGGTTCAACAGCAGGCCCGAGCGGTACGTCTTCCAACCGGATTGGACAGGGTCTGCCGCCGCCTGCTCGACCGGCTGCGCATGCCCGCGCCGGGCAGCCAGAAGAGTCTGTATTCCGAACAGGAGCAGGACAATTGCCCCAGCTGTCCTCATGATGTCGTAAGCCAGCTGTGAGGCAGCGATCAACGCCGTGAGCCCGAGCGCTGCGATGACACCCCACACGAACACACCGGTCTCGTTGCCCAGCACGGTGAAGAACCCAGCGCGTTTGCTGTGCAAGGACTGCCGGATGATCAGCATGGTGCTGGGGCCGGGTGAGGCCGCGACCAGGGTGCAAGCGCCAAGGAAGGCAAGGAGGGTACCGAGCATGCGCTCATCGTCCGACCTGCCCGCCGATCGTGTCCAGGCCACTTCCTCTGGGTCACCGCCCCGCAGGCACTGGCCGCCCTGCCCACCGACCTCCTCGACCAGCTGACCAACCGTCACCGATGAGCAGACGGTCCTGCCGAGAGCAGCTCGCCGGCGGCGTGCTCGACGTCGGACTCGGACACGAGCACCAGCTGCGCTGCGTTCCCCAGCGGGATGAAGCTGTCCGCGCCGGCGACCCGTCGGACGGCGCCGGTGAATCCGGCGTCGACCAGGGCGGTGACGACTCCCTCGGACACTCCTCCCGTGCGGCGGGTCTCGTCGACCACGAGGACGCGTCCCGTCGCACGTGCTTCGCGCAGCAGGTCGTCGAGCGGCAGGGGTGCCAGCCAGCGCAGGTCGACGACCCGGCAGGCGATGCCCTGCTGCTCCAGTCGGCGTGCGGCTCGAAGCGAGATGGGCAGGCCGTTGGCGAAGGTCACGAGGGTCAGGTCCGTGCCTGTGCCGTAGGTGCGTGCCCGGCCGATCGGTACGTGCAGTGCGGGGGGCGGGTATGCCGCGAGCCAGCCGTTGTCCTTCTCCGTGTGGAGATCTCGCGTGTGGTAGAGCGCGATCGGCTCGAGGAAGGCGCTGACCGTTCCGTCCACCTTGCCGGCCGCCACGCAGGTGCGCAGCATCGCGGCGGCGTCGTCGGGACGGGACGGGGAGGCGATGACCAGACCGGGAATGTCACGCAGGACGCCCAGCGCGTTGTCGTTGTGGAAGTGACCGCCGAATCCTCGCTGGTAGCCGTAGCCGGCGATGCGGACCACAAGGGGGTTGCGGTACTGGCCCTGAGAGAAGAACTGAAGCGTGGCCGCCTCGCCGCGCAGTTGGTCCTCGGCGTTGTGCAGGTACGCAAGGTATTGGATCTCTGCCACCGGCAACAGCCCGGACAGCCCCGCCCCCAGCGCGAGGCCGAGGATGGCCTGCTCGTCGAGCAGGGTGTCGAAAACCCGAGCGCTGCCGAAACGCCGCTGCAGTCCCCGTGTCAGTCCGTAGACCCCGCCCTTGCGGCCGACATCCTCGCCGAAGACGACCATCTCCTGGTAGCTGCCGAGCAGGTCGGCGAGTGTGTGGGTGATGGCCTGGGCGACGGTGACGGGCTCGCCGACGGGCACTGCGGGTGGTTCGCTCGTGCGGCGTGCCGCAGCCGCAACAAGGTCGGGACGGCGGGGTGCGATGGGGGCGGCGATCTCCGCTGCGGTGGTCAGGGGCTCGCTGTCGAGGGCCTCCTTGGCGACGGCGAACACCCGTCCGCCCACCTCGTCGTACCGGTCGAGGACCTGCTGCTGGGTGAGGACGCCGGTCGTTGTGAGCAGCCGGGCCGTGGCCAGCAGCGGATCGCGTTGCAGATCCGCGGCGACTTCGGAAGGCACTCGGTAGGCGGCTTCGGCGTCCGAGCCCGCATGGCCGAGGAACCGCACCATCGACAGGTGCAGGAACGTGGGTTGCCTGGTCTTGCGCACATGGGCCACTGCCTGGCACGCGGTGTCGAAGGCGGCTGACGGATCGCACCCGTCCGCGGCGAAATAGGCGAGACCCGGCCGGTTGCCGTAGGCGCGCCGCACCCAGTCATGCGGTGTCGGCACGCTGATCCCCAGGCCGTTGTCCTCGCAGACGAACAGCACTGGCATCGGAAGGCCCTGGTAGGCCGCGTGGCAGGCGCTGTTGATGGCGCCTGCCGCCGTGGAGTGGTTGACCGAGGCGTCTCCGAAGGAGCAGCAGACGACGGCATCGTCGGGCCAGGCGCACTCGGTCCCGAGCCGCTTGGCGCGGGCGATGCTCCACGCCACCCCGACGGCCCGCGGCAGGTGGGAGGAGATGGTCGACGTCTGTGGGATGACGGCCAGTTCGCGACGCCCGTACACCTTGTGCCGTCCACCGGCGATCGGCTCTTCCGCCCCGGCGGCCACCCCCAGGAGCATGTCCCTGACCGCATCACCGCCGCCGGCCTGCCGGGCACGGGCGCAGTAGAAGGCGCCGGACCGGTAGTGCAGCAACGCCGGGTCGCTGGGGCGCAACGCGAGGGCGACCGCGGCGTTGCCTTCGTGCCCGCTCGATCCGATGGTGTAGTAGCCACGGCCCTGCTGCTGCATCCAGCGTGCAGCGGCGTCGGCGTGCCGGCTCTCCAGTTGGGCGTCGAACAGATCCAGTGCGGTACGGGCGTCCAGTGCGCGGGGGCGCAGCTGGACCGCCGCGTCCGTGCCGGCGGCGAGCGGCCCGGAACCGGCAGCGCCGCCCGCCGACCCCGGACCGGCAGCGTGGGCGGCAGACCGGAGACCGGCCACCGCCTCGCGGAAGTGCCGGTCCAGGTCCTCGACGCCGTTCACAGGCGGAAGGCCATGTCGGGCTCGAGCGTGGCCACGTCCATCTGCGCCTTCTGCAGACGGCCGGAGTAGTCCCAGTTCATCGACTGCCAGCGGGTGAACTGATCGAGCACCCACTGCCCCGACTGGCGACTGCCATTGCCCGACTTGCCGTTGCCGCCGAACGGCAGGTGCGCCTCGGCCCCGGAGGTGGTGTTGTTGACGCTGACCATGCCCGCGGAGATCCCGCGCCGGAACGACCACACCTCGTGCGGATCGGTGGTGTAGACCGCCGCGGACAGGCCGTAGCCGTGGGCGTTGGCCAGCTCGAGGGCCTCGTCGAAGTCCCGGTAGGTGGTCACTGCGACGATGGGGCCGAAGGTCTCGCTGAGGAACAGGTCGTCGTCGCGGCGCACCCCGTCGACGATCACCGGGTGGTAGAACATGCCCGCCTCAGGGTCACCGACGAAGCCCTTGCGCGGGTTGTCGGCCGTGATCCGCCCGATGCCGTCGGAGCCGTACGTTCGGTGGTGGTCCTTGATCCACCCGAGGAAGGTCTCGTAGCGCTGCGCGAACCGCTCGTCGAGCATCGGGCCGTAGAGGACGTCCTCGAACGCGTCGCCGATCCGGGCCGCGCGGCTCGCGGCGTCGAAGCGGGCGAGGAAGTCCTCCTTCACCGACTCGTGCACGATGAGCGTCCCAAGGGAGGTGCAGCGCTGCCCCGCGGTGCCGAATCCGGAGAACAACGCCCCCTCGACCGCCAGGTCGAGGTTTGCGCTCGGGGTGACCACCTGGGGGTTCTTGCCGCCCAGCTCGAGGCACGGGGTCTGCAGATGGCTTCCGCACAGGGCGCCGATCTTCTGGCCGACGAGCGTGGACCCCGTGAAGCCGACCTTGTCGACCAGCCCGCCCTCGAGGGATGCCTCCAGACCGGCGTACGTCTGCTCTCCGTCGGCGAGCACGAGGTTGAGTACGCCGTCGGGCAGGCCGCCTCCGTGCACGAACAGCTCGAACAGGGCCTTCGCGCTCGCGGCGGCGTATTCGGCGGGCTTCCAGACGACCGTGTTGCCGGTCACGAGCGCCGGCACGAGGTACCAGGCCGGCACGGCCACCGGGAAGTTGCCCGCGGTGATCACCGCAACCGCGCCGACAGGGTTGCGGAAGGTGAACAGTTGCTTGTCGGGCATCTCCGAGGGCACCGTCTGCCCGTACAGCCGACGGCCCTCGCCCAGGAAGAAGTCGCAGGTGTCGATGATCTCCTGGACCTCGCCGAGTGCCTCTGCGTACGGCTTGCCGATCTCCTCGGTCACGATGCGGGCGAGCCGGTCCTTGTTGGCTTCGACGAGCCTGCCGATCTTTCCGATCGCGGATCCGCGCACCGGTGCCGGGATGTCCGCCCAGGACCGCTGAGCCGCCTTGGCCGCCCTGGCGGCCTCGACGAACGTCGCGGCGTCGCCGAGTGAGACCTCGGAGACCAGCTCGGCGGTACGACCGGGATTGGGGCGCTGGAGAGTCCCGCCGGGAGCGCCGGCGACCCTGCGGCCGGCAACGATCGAGGCGACGGAACGAGCCATGACTTTGCTCCTTGTCGGCTGGTACGGGGTCAGTGCAGACCGGCGAGGATCCGGTCGAGGGCCCGCAGGGCGATCCCGAGTTCGTCCTGGGTGATGGACAGGGCAGGGCGGAAGCGCACCGAACGCTCACCGCACGGCAATGCGATCACCTGCTCTTCGGTTCGCAACCGGCGTACCACCTCGTCGCGGACGCCGCTGTCCGACAGATCGAGGGCGCTCATCAGTCCGCGCCCCCGCGAGTTGGAGGCCACCGGTGCGTGTCGGACTTCCAGATCACGTAGCTCGGCCAGGAACCATGATCCCACGGCAGCGGCACGGGCCACCAGGTCGTCCCTTTCGATGATCTCCAGGATGCGGCGTGCCCGGACCATGTCGACCAGCCCGCCGCCCCAGGTGGAGTTGATCCGCCCGGAGACCTGGAACACGTTGTCGGGTACCTGGTCGACGCGGCGGCCGGCCATGATGCCGCCGAGTTGGACCTTCTTGGCGAAGGCGACGATATCCGGCTCGAGGCCGAGTTGCTGGTAGGCCCAGGTGGTGCCGGTGATTCCCACCCCGGTCTGCACCTCGTCGAGCACGAACAGCGCGTCGTACTCGTGACAGAGCGCCTGCATCGCCTGCAGGAACTCCGGACGCATGTGGTTGTCGCCCCCCTCGCCCTGGATCGGCTCGGCGATGAAGCAGGCGATGTCGTGCGGGTTGTCCTCGAAAGCTCGCCGCGCCTGCTCGAGGGCCCGTCGCTCGGCCTCCTCGACCTCGGCCAGGTGGCGCTCGAGGGGGAACCGCACGGCGGGGACGTCGATACGCGGCCAGTCGAACTTCGGGAAGCGAGCCGTCTTGTTGGGCTCGGTGTTGGTCAGCGAGAGGGTGTAGCCGCTGCGGCCGTGGAACGCCCGCCGAAGGTGGAGCACCTGGGTGCCGAGCTCGGGTGAGTGGCCCGCGGCCTCGTTGTGGCGGCTCTTCCAGTCGAACGCGGTCTTCAGCGCGTTCTCGACGGCGAGCGCCCCGCCCTCGACGAAGAACAGTCTGGGCAGGTCGGGATCACCCAGCACCCGGGCGAACGTCTCGACGAACTCGGCGTAGTGCGTGGTGTAGATGTCGGGGTTGGCGGGCTTGTTCGCAGCCACCTGCGCGAGCAGGGTCATGAACGCCTGATCGTCCACGATGCCCGGCGCGTTGAGACCCAGCGGAGCGGACGCGAAGAACGAGTAGAGGTCGAGGAACTTCTCACCGGTGCGCGCATCGACGATCCACGAGCCGTGACTGGCGAGCGGGTCGAGCACAAGTTTGAAACCGTCGGTCAGCACATAGCGGCCGAGTCTCTCGTGCACCTCGTCAGGGTGGACCGTCGACGCAGCAGCAACCGTCATGGAGGCACCTACTCTCGATAGCCGTTCACCGAATATCTTTCGCTGAATGCGAGAAGCAGCGAAAGTATTTTATGTACGACGCAACTCCAGCCACAAGGTTTCGTGCGCTGGCAGATGCTCGGAAAAAAATGGGATGATCCGGGCACGGCTGCGGCCTCGACCCCGACCAGCGCTCGTGATCATCTCGCGACTCCTCTTGGTTCCGGTGTACGAACGCAGCTCGACGTCCCTGCGGACCACGCGCTTGCGTATCCCGGCGCGGGACGGCACGGACTGGCCACGGCCATCACGGCACTCTCACTCCGAGGCTCGGTGGCTGCGTCGCGCCGCGCGGGAGCGCGTCTGGATTCACTCTCCGGCGCTCCCCGCCTCGGACTGACGGACCACGCCGCACCGGCGGCGACGAACCGGGACGGCGGAGGAAGAGGGACGTACGGTGGTCCGTGGCCGCGACAGTGGAGGCGGGCCGTCGCGGCTGAGGATGTCATCCAACCGGCCGCCCCCCATCGGTGTGCGACCACAGGACGGACCGGTCACCCGGTCGCGGCGACGATGGCCACGCAACCGGTCCTGAGTCGGTCGCTGCCGCCGCCCGCCAGGTCGGCGTGCTTCCGGCCACCGACGAGGACTGGTCGCCCTGCAGAATCGGCCCGCCGGACAACCCTGCCGGCGCGGCAGCACCGACCGTCCCCGTCAACAGCGGCGGAAAGTCTCCCGCCTCGAGAAACTGACCGCCGGCCGCTCCGACGCCCTGTGACTCAAGGGGACACAGAATTCCCGGCGTGCCAGAGACGCACGATGGCCGCTTTGGTGCAGCCACCCCTCCCCCGTGGCCTCCCGGTCGGGACATACGTGCCCAAGAAGCAGTGGGCGAGCACGCACGGCACGATCAACGCAGGATGAGACGCAGCGTGTCGGTCAGGACTCTGGTGGGAACGGCTGGGTCGGTGATCCGTTGAATGCCGAGTCCGATGCCGAGGCTGAGCAGCGTCATCGCGGCCTGCTCGGCGGGCATGGCCAGGGAGGCGCCCAACTCCTGGACCAAGGCCTCGAGTAGTTGAGCGAGTGCCTCGCGGATTGCGACGACGCGCGCCGTGATCTCATGCCGGAGCTCGTCGTCGTGGCGGGCCTGGGTAAGGAACTCGACTTCGAGCGTGGTCCAGGCTTCGTCCCCGATGTGTGCCTCGCTCCAGGCGGTGAACGCCGCCAGGCGGTCCTCGATCCGGGCGTCGTGCATGACGGAGTCGGTGAGCAGGGTCAGCTGCTCGGCACGGATGTCGTCGAGGACGGCCAGGCACAGGTAGCCCTTGCTGCGGAAGTTGGAGTAGACGGCGCCCTTCGAATACCCGGCCGCCTCCGCTACTTCGCTGAGGGACGTCGCGCCGTAGCCTTTGCGCAAGAACAGGTCCCGCGCGGTGGCGACGAGTCGCTCGCGCGTGCGCTCCTGACTCTCAACGCGGCTGAGGCGGGCCATGTTTCCGTTCCCTCTCCCGCCTGCGCGGCTTGACCAGCAGGCTCGTGACGTTCTTGAAGTCCTCGGATCCTATCCCCGACATGGGCTGTCCACCCCGCTCGGATACCGCTAGTATCCCGAATTCAGATACCGTCGGTATCTCGATCTCGCCGGTATCCCGATGTCCCGATTGGGCGGAGTACTCAGTGACCTTGACTGGCAGGCGAACGACCCCTTCCCGCGGACTGGTACTGGGCTGCGGCGGAACGCTCGGCGCGGCCTGGACGATCGGCGCGCTGCATTCACTCGAGCAGCTCGTGCAGTGGGACCCACGCGAGGCCGATGTCCTGGTGGGCACCTCGGCCGGGGCGGAACTGGCGGCCATGCTCGGCAGCGGCATCGGCGTGGCACAACTCCTCGCCGCGCAACTCGGCCACCCAGAGGCCCAAGCCGAACTCCGCCGCCACTTCGCGGCCCCTCCCCGAGGCCTGCCGCCACGGCCCGCGCTCTTCCCCGGATCGCCCCGGCTGACGCGCCACGCGCTGGGTGGCAGGACTCCCGCGCTCGCGGGCCTGTCCGGCTTGCTGCCCCAAGGACGTGGTTCAGCCGACTGGCTGGCAGCTCTGGCGGACTTCCTCGCCCCTGCCGGAGGCTGGGTCAGCCATCCCGCGACCTGGCTGGTCGCGACCGATTTCGACATGGGGCGACGTACCGTTTTCGGTCATCCGGACACCCCGCCGGTCGCCTTGCGTGACGCTCTGCGCGCGTCATGGGCGGTCCCCGGCTGGTTTCCACCCGTACGCATCGCCGGCCGGCGCTACGCGGACGGCGGCCTCATGTCCACCGCCTCGGCCGACCTTCTGGTGTCCCGTGGCCTCGATGAGGTGTACGTCGTGGCGCCGATGAGTTCGTCGTCCCCCGCACCACGCACTGGACTCGGCCGCGCGGAGGCGCTGCTCCGCCGCGTCATGACCCGCACATTGAACGCCGAATGCGCCGCGTTGCAGGCAGCGGGCACACGGGTCATCCGGATCGAGCCCGCTGCCGCCGAACTGAAGGTGATGGGAGGCAACTTCATGAACGGGCGACGTCGTCTGACGGTCCTGGAGGCAGCTCTGCGCACGACGCGAGCCACCGTCCGCGATCGCCTCCGGTCAGCCGACTTGCCTGCTCCACAGGCCACCGCCGGCCACGGCCTCGACGCTCGGACGGGAGCCTGACATGGCCCGGCCCAACGCTGCCGCGGCAGCCGTCACCGGCGAGACCCGCGACGTGGAGGTCCTCATCATCGGCACCGGCCTGTCCGGCATCGGAGCGGCCGTCAGACTGCGCCAAGCCGGCGTGCACGACCTCGTCCTCATAGAGAAGGCGGACGAACTCGGCGGCACCTGGCGGGACAACACCTACCCAGGCTGCGCCTGCGACGTCCCCTCCGCCCTCTACTCGTACTCCTTCGCACCCAATCCGGAATGGACGCGTGCCTTCGCGGGCCAGCCGGAGATACGCGCGTATCTCCGTGACACCGCGGCCAGGTACGGCATCACCCCGCTCATCCACTTCGGCACCGAGGCCATACGTGCCCAGTGGCACCCCCACCAGGCCCGCTGGCATGTCGAGACCAGCCGGGACCGCTACACGGCCCGCCTCCTGGTCGCGGCGGCAGGGCCGTGGCACGAACCCCTGCTCCCCGACATCCCCGGCCTGGCCGACTTCCCCGGCGAGGTCTTCCACTCCTCGCGCTGGCGCCACGACCACGACTTCACGGGCACACGTGTCGCCGTTGTCGGCAGCGGCGCGTCGGCGGTCCAATTCGTCCCCGCCATCCAGCCACAGGTGGAGCGACTGCATCTGTTCCAGCGCACCGCCCAATGGGTGCTGCCCAAGCCCGACCACTACGTGCCCCGTGCCGAGCGATGGCTCATGCGACGCCTCCCGGCAGCCCAACGGGCCCTGCGGAACGTGGAATATGCAGCGCTGGAGACCCTGGGAATCGGTTTCCGGCACCCGTCCCTGCTGCGCGCGGTGCAGAGGGTCGGCACGCTCCACCTCAAAGCGACGGTCAAGGACCCGCAGTTGCGCCAGGCCCTGACACCCGACTACACCCTGGGCTGCAAACGGCTGCTGCTGTCGAACACGTACTATCCCGCGCTGGCCCGGCCCAATGTCACCGTCCACGCCACGGCTGTCGCGGCCGTCCGCGGCAGCCGCGTCATCGGTGCGGACGGCAGCGGCGCGGACGTCGACACCATCATCATGGGAACCGGCTTCCACATCCTCGACATGCCGATCGCCCACCGGGTGTTCGACGCCGAAGGTGCCAGCCTCGACGACCACTGGAAGGGCAGCCCGGACGCATATCTGGGCACCACGGTCAATGGATTCCCCAACGCGTTCGTTCTGCTCGGGCCACATCTCGGTACCGGGCACTCCTCCGCCTACACGATCCTCGAGGCACAACTGGACTACGTGACAGCCGCGGTGCGTCGCTTCCGCGCCGCAGGCTGGACCAGCATGGACGTACGCCCCGAGGTCCAGGCCGCCTTCAGCGCCGAGGTCCAGCAGGCTCTGCCGCGTACCGTCTACAACGCGGGCGGTTGTTCCAGCTACTACCTCGACGACAACGGCCGCAACAGCTTCAGCTGGCCCTGGTCGACAGGTCGTATGCGGCGTCGCCTGGCCGAATTCGACCCCGAGGCCTACGACATCACTTCGAGCACACCACTGCATGTCACCGTGTAGAAGCGGTGGAACCGCTCCGTCACGACGAGCGGGCACCGCTACCGGCCGGCCAGGGACACTGCCGGGCGGGACCCACCCGAGCCCGCGGTGGCCCTCTGTGAGACAAATGGGGGAGGCTCGCGACAGTCCACGGACCGGCGTCGCCGTTCGAAGATCACGACGCATACGCTCACGCACATGGTCGAGCATCGAATGGTTGACGTGAACGGCATTCGGCTTCACATCGCCGAGCAGGGCAACGGCCCCCTGGTGGTGCTCCTGCACGGCTTCCCCGAGTCATGGCACTCCTGGCACCATCAGTTCGGTCCTCTGGCCGACGCGGGCTTCCGAGTGGTCGCACCGGACCAGCGTGGATACGGACGCAGCGACCATCCCGAAGACGTCGACGCGTACACCATCCTCCACCTGGTCGGCGATGTCGTCGGACTGATCCATGCGCTGGGTGAGGACAAGGCGTACGTCGTCGGGCACGACTGGGGCGCGCCGGTCGCGTGGCACACCGCGCTGCTGCGACCGGACATGGTGCTCGGGGTGGCCGGGCTGAGCGTGCCGCCCCCCTTCCGGGGCACAGAGCCTCCCTTGGCCACCATGGACAAGCGGTTCGGCGGCCGCTTCTACTGGAACTACTTCAACCGCCCTGGAGTCGCCGACGCCGAGTTTGCCAAGGACACGCGCACCGCCCTGCGGAAGTTCTTCTACTGGGCCTCTGGTGACTCTCCCGACGCAGGCCAGGGCAAGCAGCCACTGGTCGACCCCGAGCGCGGCTGGCTCGCGACCATGCCGGACCCCGAGGTCCTTCCGGAGTGGTTCACCGAGGACGATCTCGACGCGCTCACCGAGAGCTTCTCCAAGGGCTTCACCGGGGCTCTCAACTGGTACCGCAACCTCGACCGCAACTGGGAACTGACCGCTCCCTGGCACGGCGCCGTCGTCACCCGGCCCAGCCTGTACATCTACGGCGACCGCGACGTCGTCCCGGCCTTCCCGGGCACGCCCGAACTCATCGACAAACTCACCGACCTGATGCCCGACCTGTCGCGCAAGCCCCTCAAACTCGCGGGCTGCGGTCACTGGACTCAGCAGGAACGCCCGAACGAGGTGAACGCGGCACTCATCGAGTTCCTCAGGGCCGGCTCCTGAGCCCGGCCCTGAGGATCGTCGAACCGGCCAAGGCCCTGACCAGCCTTCGCATCACCCTCAGTCTCCAGCAGAACCACCGTCATCTCGGCCTGGCGACGCGTACGTCGGCGCCGCGTATCCTCGTGGCCCGCCCCTGGGCAGCGCACCTGTGCCTGCCCCTCTCTTACGCGCTGGTCACGGAGGTGTTGGCATACGCGGCTCTCGGCGACCGTGCGGCGGTGGAGGTCGGTTCCAAGAGCATCAGCGGCGCCGGCGCCTGGGGCGTGCGCCGCTCCGAGCTCGGCCGGCCCGGCTTCAGCGTGCTCCTCGAAGGACGGTGCCTGCTCGCCGTCGAGGACCATCCGCCGGTCACCTTGGAGCAGGGCGCCTTCATCCCCCTGCCGTCGACACCCGCCTTCACCCCGTCGGGCTTCGAGCCGGTGGGCCCTCCCGTCCGCGACCCGAGGACCATCCCGCATGCCGCAAGCGAGGCGCACCACAGCGAGGACGGGCTTCCGGACGTGCGCATCCTGGGCAGGAACTTCGTCTTCGACTCCTCCGACACGGCCTGCTGCGAGGCCTGACCGACCCCCGGCTCGCACCGGCCATCCAGCAGATGCACGAACACATCGAGCAGCCCTGGACCGTCGACACGCTCGCCCGCACAGCCGCGCTCGCCCGATCGGCATTCTTCGACCGCTTCACACGCAACGTGGGACAAGCCCCCATGGACCGCCGGGCAGGGCGCATGGCTGTCGCGAAGGATCTCCTGAGCCGCCAGGAACTGGGCATGGCCTAGATCGCCGAAGAAGCAACGCCCGGTCATCGGCTTGGCCGCAGCCCCGCGAAGACCACCTCGAAGACTCGCTCCCGGGCAGCCGGGTCCGCCGCGAGCTGCTCCATGGCCTTGCTGGTTCCGGCCAGCAGGGCGAGCAGCTCCGGTAGGCCCAGCTCCTGGCGGACCGCCCCGGCCTGTTGCGCCCCGGCCAGCAGTTCTCCCAGCTGAGCCTGGATTGCCGTACTCGACTCGCGGAGGGTCGAGTGCACGTCCACTCCGGCCTCGGCCAGCGCCTGCACGAAATCGCTCTTGCCTGCGGACTGGTCGATCAGCAGGCGGAAGCAGCCGAAGAAGGCCTCGGCGGGCTCGGACTCGGCGGTCAGCTGTGCTGTCTGGGCCGCCATCACCTCCAGCCTGCGCACCATCACGGCCTCCAGCAGTGCCTCCTTGGTGGGGAAGTGCCGGAAGAGCGTGCCGACCCCGACCCCGGCGGCCCGGGCGATCTCCTCGGTCGGCACGCCGACGCCGCGGGTGGTGAACACCTCCGTGGCAACGTCCAGCAGCCTGGCTCGGTTGCGGGCCGCGTCCGCACGCAGCGGACGCTCCTGAGCGCCGCCCATCCCTCTCACCTCTCCCCGCCGACGGCAGAGCCGTCTGGACAACCGGAGTCGGCAGTCCGTATCGTCGAAACCGGAGTCACTAGTCCGATTCTAACGACTGTGTTCTGCCGGAGGTTGGTCATGCCCGAAACCCTGTCACCGCGCGAAGTGTTCCAGAAACTGCTCCAAGGCATCACCGCCGGGCGGTTCTCGGAGCTGGCCGAGCTCTATGCCGAGGACGCCGTGGTGGAGACCGTCTTCGAGCCGCTGGGGCCACGCCGGTTCGAAGGTCGAGCCGTGCTCGCGGAGCGGTTCGCGCAGGTTGGCGCGCTCTCGCCCATAGAGCTGACCTCGACGAATGTGGTGATCCGGGAGACCGACGACCCAGAGGTGATCGTCGCCGAGTGGGACTACCGGGTGCACCACCGGGTGACCGGACGAACCTTCGAGGCGGCCAACATCCAGGTACTACGGGTCCGTGGCGGCCTGATCGTCAGCAGCCGGGACTACCACGACCACCTGGCCCTCATCGTAGGCGGCGACAGCCTGCCGCAGTTGGTGGCGGCGCTGGAAGGCAAGTAGCGCGCATGCAGGGCCGCGGGTCGGGACTCCCAGACCGGAATTCCGGCCCGCGTTGCGCTTCGGTAGTAACTCAATGGGCGCTTTCACGGAACCCGAAGACACGAGTCACCCAGTGATCCGTCAGGGTCCCGAAGTCCGATGCTGAGACAATGCACCAGGGAACAGCACAACCGGCAGCTCGGCTTGCACCGGGCCGGATATGACCACGCCAACCGCGTCGGGATCGAGCACACGTGACCTGTCGGTCTCAAGTAGCAGAGGCCAGGAAGCCGCTGCGTCCCTCCAGTCACCTGGCCCACTTCAAGGCCGACCGGCCACCAGCCCGCAGAGCGCTCACGCCGAACGACAGCAACTCCGAAATCCTCCCTCCGCGTGCCGATGTGCCCGCAAGACATGGAATCGATGTTCACCGCCCAATCGCGCCCGTGCTGCGCGCGCTCCGCCCCTACCGCCTTGGCCAGTCCCGTCGAGGTCGCTGCAGGCGTGGGCAGTTCGGTGCGGCCGGCCGGCAAAGCTCGGGGCGGAAAGGTCCGCGGTCCGACGGGTGGGGTTGTCAGATGCCACGGTGGCTGTCTCCCGCCGAACCGACCGAGGCCGCGCAGTCCGTCGAGCCTGTAGACGGCTCGGCGTCGATGGGTGGCAGCCAGGCACAAGCCAGGGAGCCGCCGATCAAGCCGAAGATCAGTCCGAGGAACAGGCCACCAAAGTTCGCCACGGGAAAGGAGATGAGAGCGAGCAGCAGGGTCGCGACCCCGGCGAACACGCGAACCGCGGGGCGATACCAGAGAGTGAACCCCAGGACCATGAGGAGAACGCCAATGACCAGTGCTCCGGCACCGGACGTGGTCGACAGAGCCAGCGGAATTCCGCCCAAGTCCAGGTTCGCATAGGGCCAGTAAAGGATCGGCAGGCCGGCCAGGAGCGTGAACAGCCCGGCCCAGAAGGGGCGTAGTCCACACCAGGTTCTGAACCGGCACCAGGCGTCTGCCACTACAACGCGCAGATCGCGTCGTCTGCCGAAGAAGTTGGTGATCACGTGTCCTGTCCTGATCAGCAGCACGGCGTGTGCATCAAGCACCTGAGAGCCGACGTGGGGCTTGGGCACGACCTCCCCATACGGGGATCAGAAGCATTCGTGGTGGCCTGGCTTGAGGCGAGTAAGCAGACCGGGAATGCTGAACGTGCCGGCAGAGACCGCGACCGTGGTCCAGCGCACGTTGGTCAGGGTGGACGACTCGGCCTGCTGGCCAACGCCATCGGGGTCGAAGAATCGCGAGTGCCTGTCCCCGGGATTGATCGGCCCCTTGGTAATCGCCCCCTGCGCGATTCCGATGTCGAGGTCCCTGAATTTCACCTCATCGGCCGCCTGACTTGTCGCGTCGAGAAACAGATTCGATGCCTCGGCCGGCCGTTCATTGCCGCCGGTGACTCTCAGTGTGTACGGGCCGAGCACTGGAATTTCAACCACAACGGACTGGCACAGACCGGTGATCGACGCGCGCCGGGTTCCTGTGACCAAGACGGGCACGAGTTCGCCCTTCCTGGTCACGTCGACCATGCCGTAGATGCTGACTCCGCGGGCGGTCATAGTGTCCGCTGAGACCTGGAATTTCTGCCCGGAGATGAGGAATGACGCGGCGAGTACTCCCTGTGCCATGGCGATGGCAATGGTTGCGCTGGCTGCGACGCTGGGGACCAGAATTGCCGCGAAGCGTCTCCAGCGAGTTCTGCCTGCGCGATGCGGCATCCTGTCTCCTTCAGTCGTCAAATCGGCCCGCCGTTCCAGGCACGGCGGACGCTGACCCGTCGTCGGTGACGGATCCTAGGCTTCCCGGCACGGCAACTGTCCGCATGGCAGGTCCGGCGTTCGAGTGACGCAACTTTTATTGGGCTCTTCGGACGACACGTCTTGTTGAGCTTTTCGAGTGGCAATTGAGTTGCGCAACGCGGACCGTTATGGGCTCGGGAGCACCGCTGGAGTGCTGTCCTATCGGCGGACGGCAGGCGGTGGGCACAGTCCACGCACGGCGAAGCCACTCATTCGCCACCGTCCGCTTGGCGCAATGACGGTGCGTTCGTCCAAGCAGCGGGGCTCGCAACCGCTGAAATGGAACACTGCGGCAGCCGCTCATATCAATGTCGGACCGTCCTATGATCAGTGAATGTCCACGGAAGAACCTGACCTCGCTTGGGTCCTGGAGGGATACAGCAAGGCGGACGACACCTTGCGCACCCAGCACCCCATCAGCCGCGAGCAGATCCTCCGTTTGCGGGAAGTGATCAGGCCCGATATGGACGACCCCTGGATGGTCCACTCCTATCCGGTGTCCGACGAGCTGTGGCCCGCGGTGAACGCGATCCTCCGATGTGGCCGGCCCCATCCTGAACTTGAATACCTGACCGGCGCGTACGAGGACAGGTGAGCGGTTCAGCTGGACAAGCCGAAGCTGATCTGACACGAACCGCCGTACCCCCAAGGCAAGCCCACCGACCTTGCGGTACAGCAGTCACCGCACCAGCGAGCAATAGGTCGCGGCCTGCGGATCAAGCTGCCGGCCTCTACGTCCCGTCCCGGCGATCACGTGCGGAGCCGCTTCTTGTACCGCTCTTCGTCGGAACCTGGGGGCCGTCCGCGCCGTGAGCCGTAGGCGGGTGGCCTGGCTGTCTGCCTTCTCCCGAGCGCGGGTCAGGCGCTGCTGATCTTGGAGGGTCTCGCGCTGCCCCGGCCTCGCGCCACGCCCTGGACCCGGACCCCGCAAGACGGCTCGCTCAGACTCATCCACAAGATCCCAAAAAAATTTGGGACGACGATGTCGAGAACCCGTGGTCGGCTCCGTCCCAGTGGTGAACGCGACCAGAATGGGTCGCACCAGTACCGAGGAGAAACACCATGGCCAAGTACTTGCTGCTCAAGCACTACCGCGGCGCCCCGGCTCCGGTCAACGACGTGCGCATGGACCAGTGGACGCCGGAGGAGATCTCGGCGCACGTGCAGTACATGCAGGACTTCGCGGCCCGGCTCGAGAAGACCGGGGAGTTCGTGGACGGTCAGGCGCTAGTGTCCTGCGCCAGAGATCCGTCGGCAGAAGCGGGCGAGGGAGTCGAGGATCTCTTCGGCGGTCTTGGTCCAGATAAAGGGCTTGGGGTCTTCGTTCCAGTCTTTGACCCATGCGCGGATGTCGGCTTCCAGGGCCTGGATGTTCTTGTGTGCGCCTCGGCGGATCATCTGGTGGGCCAGGTAGCCGAACCACCGCTCGACCTGGTTGATCCAGGAGGAGCCGGTCGGGGTGAAGTGCAGCTCGAACCGGGGATGTTTGGCGAGCCAGGCCTTGATCGCCGGTGTTTTGTGGGTCCCGTAGTTGTCCACGATCAGATGGATCTGCAGGTGAGCGGGCACCTCCTTGTCGATCCGGATCAGGAATTTCTTGAACTCCATGGCCCGGTGCCGGCGGTGCAGGGCCGTGATGACCTGTCCAGTGGCGACATCGAAGGCGGCGAACAGGGTGGTCAGGCCGTTGCGCACGTAGTCGTGGGTGCGCCGCTCGGGCATGCCCGGCATTATCGGCAGCACCGGCTGGGACCGGTCCAGGGCCTGGATCTGCGACTTCTCGTCCACCGACAGCACCACCGCGCCCTCGGGCGGGTTGAAGTACAAACCCACGACGTCGTAGACCTTCTCCACGAAGAACGGGTCGGTCGACAGCTTGAACGTGTCCGCCAGGTGCGGCTTGAGCTGGAACTGGCGCCAGATCCGGCCCACGGTCGACTTCGACAGACCACTGTGCTCGGCCATCGATGTCCGCGACCAGTGGGTGGCGTTCTTCGGCAGCTGTTCCAGCGTGGTGACCACGACCGCTTCCACCTGATCGACGCTGATCGTGGGAGGCCGTCCTGGCCGGGGCTCATCGGCCAGCCCGTCCAGCCGCTCGGCAAGGAAACGCCGCCGCCACTTGCGGACCGTGTCCGCGGTCACCCGAAGATCCCTGGCGACCGCAACGATCGCCGGCACCTCCGGCCCCGCGCACGCCAGCACAATCCGCGCCCGCAGAGCCAGCGCCTGGGCCGAAGTCGCCCGACGTGTCCATCGCTCCAACACCGCCCGCTCATCATCAGACAGCAGCAACGGTTCCAGCTTCGGGCCCCGACGGGGAACTGACGCACCAGCAGCAGAAGTCACACAACTACTAACGATCAACTACTGGCGCAGGACACTAGCCCCCGAAGGGACCTGGGTCCGGTACGACGGCGAGGGACGCCCGCCGGTCACCGACGGCCCGTTCGCCGAGACCAAGGACCTCATCGCCGGCTGGATGGTGATCGACGTCGACAGCTACGAGCGCGCCGTCGAGCTGGCCGGGGAGCTGTCGGCCGCTCCCGGCGCGGGCGGGAAGCCGATCCACGAGTGGCTCGAGCTGCGCCCGTTCCTCGCCGAGCCGCCCACCATCACGGAGTGACCTCTCCTATGAACGAGGCCCTGCTCCGGAGCCTCACGCCGAGCGTGCTCGCCATCCTCGTCCGCCGCGGAGCCGACTTCTCGGCGGCCGAGGACGCCGTGCAGGACGCGCTGGTCGAGGCCGTCCGCGGCTGGCCGGCCGACCAGCCGCGGGATCCGAAGGGCTGGCTGGTCACCGTGGCCTGGCGCAAGTTCCTCGACGCGACCCGGGCGGACGCCGCCCGCCGCCGGCGTGAGGACCTCGTCGACGAGGAGCCTGCACCCGGACCCGCGCCTGCAGTGGACGACACGCTCCAGCTGTACTTCCTGTGTGCCCACCCGTCGCTGACGCCGGCGTCCGCGGTCGCGCTCACGCTGCGCGCAGTCGGGGGACTCACCACCCGCCAGATCGCCCAGGCCTACCTGGTGCCCGAGGCGACCATGGCGCAGCGAATCAGCCGGGCCAAGCGCACCGTCTCCGGCGTGCGGCTCGACCAGCCCGGCGACGTCGCCACCGTGCTGCGTGTCCTCTACCTGGTCTTCAACGAGGGCTACTCCGGCGACGTCGACCTCGCCGCCGAGGCCATCCGGCTCACCCGGCAGCTCTCGGCCGCGATCGACCACCCCGAGGTGGCGGGGCTGCTCGCCCTCATGCTGCTCCACCACGCCCGGCGCGCCGCCCGGACCGCTCCCGACGGCAGCCTGGTGCCGCTCGCCGAGCAGGACCGCGGCCGGTGGGACACCGAGTTGATCACCGAGGGCGTCGAAATCCTGCAGACGGCCCTCGCCCGCGACCGGCTGGGCGAGTTCCAGGCCCAAGCCGCCATCGCCGCACTCCACGCCGACGCGCCGACCGCCGAGGAGACCGACTGGGTGCAGATCGTCGAGTGGTACGACGAGCTCACGCGCCTGACCGACAGCCCGGTCGTCCGGCTCAACCGCGCGGTCGCCGTCGGCGAGGCCGACGGACCGCGCGCCGGGCTGGCCGTGCTCGCCGCGCTGGACGACTCACTGCCCCGCCACACCGCGGTGGCGGCGTACCTCCATGAGCGCGACGGCGACCTGGCAACGGCGGCACGGCTGTACGCCGAGGCGGCCCAAAAGGCGCCCAACCTCGCAGAGCGCGACCACCTGACGCGCCAGGCCGCGCGGCTCAACTCCCGCCGGTGTCGCTGACCGGTCGCGCACTGCTCGAAGTCTCGACCCACCGGCACAGGACCCTCGTTGGCGTCCTGTCCCGCCTACCCGCACCGGTCGAGACGGGCAATCGTCCACTGCCTCCGCCAGCTTGCTCGGCATGTACTTGACGGCTCCTGCTGGCTCGGCGCCGATGGAGCCGAGCCGCTGCGCCTCAAGACCGGTGACTGCTTTGCGGCAGCGTCGGCTTCCTCGACGCCACGGTCGCCCTGCTGCTCGACGGACAAGCTTGGTGGCCGCGCTGGACACCGGCTAGCCCGCACACACCGCCAATGCGCCGTCGGACAGGGCCGCTGCTCGTCGCGGATCCGGGGTAGGTCCGTAGTTCCGATGCAGCGCAGAGGCTCCGCCCCTGTATCCAGGGCGGAGCCTCTGTGGCCATGTCGTAGGCCAACGCTTCTATGTTCAGGCGTAGCCGGGTTCCGGCTAGTTCTTGCTGTTGTTCACGATGACCGGTGTGCCGTTCGAGTCCGTGCCGCACGGCACCGCGTACACCGGGTTGGCCTTGGCGGCCTCTCTGTAGGCTTCCAGGCACTGGTTGTACAGCACCTTGTCGCTCAGCGACTTCTCGATGATCTTGTTGGCGCGGGCGGTGCCCTCCGCCTCGATCCGCTTGCGCTCCGCCTCCGCCTTGGCCGTGCGCGACGCCTCGACGGCCCGCTCGGTGGCCTGCTCCTGCTGGATCTTCTTGTCGATCTGTTCCTGCAGCTTGTCCGACGGCCTCACATTGCGCAGGTTGACAGCCGTGACGTCGATCCCGCGCGGTGCCAGGCGCTCCTTGATGAGGCGTTCGATCTGCGAGCCGATCTGCTCGCGGGCAGAGGCGTAGCCCTCCTCACTGGTGTGCTTCGCGAAGACGTTGCGGATGATCTCGCGGCTGTCGGGCAGCACCAGGCGCGCCTGGATGGACTCCTCACTGCCCGCCAGCCGGTAGAGCGCGACCGCCTTCCCCGGCACCACCGCCCACTTGATGGTGACGTCCGCGTACAGCACACCTCCCTGCGAGGAGCGCACCTCGACCACGTCCTTGTCGTAGAGGTTGAGGTCCACCGGGCGGGTGGAGTAGGCCGTGACGTCGGTGAAGGGCGACTTGAAGTGGATGCCGGAGGCCAGTGGCGTACCGACCTTGCCGAAGGTCACCGGCACGCCGACCTCATAGGCGCTCACGACATAGACGCAGGCGAAGACGCCGGCCAGCACACCCGCCACGGCGCTGAGCACCGCACCGAGCTTCCAACTCCCGGTGTCGCGTGTGCGGCCGACGAGAAACAGCACAACCGCCGCTATGAGCAGCAGGATGGACAGCACGAACACAGGTAATCCCCCTCCGGAAACGGATCCGCGCCGCCTTGGGCGCGACCGGCAGCGCATCGTAACGAGCCCCGGTTCCGACGCCGTACGCAACCCCCGCGGTTCGTCCGGCACAGCGCGGACCATGCGGTACACCGCAGCCGGCAGCAGGATGCGTTTTCTCCACATGGCATCTATACACACGATGTATACATGCCGTGTTGAGTCCACTTCACGAACGCGCCTTCGATGAGCCTGCGAGCAGCGCGCGCCACCCCCGTGACCTGTTGCACCGCTCCTGGGGCATCCCCTCAACTGGCTTGCAACAGCGGGTTGTCAGGAGAGCGGATGAGTGAGTCACCATCGAATCAGAACCCGAACGAGCTTGCGGTGTCGGAAAGGGCCTGAATCGAGGATCCGAAGCACGCGCCGGATGAGTCGGCCGAGGTTCAGGACAACGACCTGCCACGGTACTGGGTCGAGCTGGAGAGCATCGTAGGTTTCGCGTGGTGGAGGTATCCGAGGAGAGTGCCTCCAGCGACGCTCGGCACCAGAGGAACGCGCGCCGACGATACATCAACACCGTCGTGGAGGCCGGCCTGACGGCGCTGGGCAAGACCGCTCCCGATCGCTCGGATGAAGAGTCTTTCGACGTCTTGTGCGACTTCTTCAGCCGGGCCATCGTCTGGCCCGAGCACTACGGCTTTCCCACGGGGGGAACGGAGGCCGACCGTCTGCTCAAGCCCAACGACGTGGCCGGCGTCATGGCTCAGCTCCTTACAACTCATCTCGCCCATCACGGCTTGAAGGTGACGCAAAGCCTTCCGGAGTAGGCGGCGCACATCGGCGTACGACGCTCATCGCGACGCTCGGGGGCAGCTAGTGCCGCATCAGGCAACGTTTGCCCTGTCGTGACGTATCGCTCGGCTTGCTGCGCCGGTCGGCATCGGACGGCCAGAATGATCAGGTGGCTGAGCGTGTGCGGGTCCGGGAGATTGATGACGACGAGGGCAGGCGGTTGCTGCGGATCATCCGCAGAGGCACCGGTTCGGTGGTGACCTGGCGGCGGGCCCAGATGGTGCTGTTATCTGCGCAGGGCATGCCCGTGGCGAAGATCGCCGAGGTGACGTTCACCAGTGCGGACCGGACCCGGGACGTGATCCACAACTTCAACACCGATGGCTTCGACTCGCTCTACCCCAAGTACAAGGGCGGCCGGCCCAGAATCTTCACCCTGCCGGAACGCCGGGAGATCAAGAAGATTGCCAAGTCCAGGCCGGCCGAGCACGGCCTGCCGTTCTCGACCTGGAGCCTGGCCAAGCTGGCCGACTTCCTGGTCGCCGAGGGGGTGGTCGACGACATCAGCCACGAGGGCCTTCGGGTCCTGCTCCGCGAGGAGGGCGTCTCGTTTCAACGCATAAAGACCTGGAAGGCTTCACGCGATCCGGACTACGCGGCCAAGAAGGCCCGCGTCGAGCATCTCTACGCGATCGCCGACGGCGAGGTCATACCCGAGAAAGGCGAGCCCGAAGTCGTTTTCTGCCTGGACGAGTTCGGACCGCTCAATCTCCAGCCTCACGCCGGCCGACAATGGGCCGAACGTGGCGGCCGGCACAAGGATCCCGACCGTGAGCCCCGGCCCCGCCGCCGGGCGACCTACACCCGCCCGCACGGGGTACGGCACCTGTTCGCCGCCTACGACCTCGCCAAAGACCAGCTCTACGGGCACGTCAAGAAGACCAAGAACAGGTCGAGGTTCCTGGAGTTCTGCCGCTACCTGCGCTCACTGCACCCGATGGACGTGCGCATCGCGATCGTCTGCGACAACTACTCCCCGCACCTGACGACGAAGCGGTGCCAGCGGGTTGCGACGTGGGCGGCGGCGAACAACGTGGAGATCGCCTACACCCCGACCAACAGCTCATGGCTCAACCGCATCGAGGCCCAGTTCACCGCCCTGCGCTACTTCGCCCTCGACGGCACCGACCACACCAGCCACAAGGAGCAAGGAAGCATGATCCGCCGCTACATCATCTGGCGGAACAAACACGCCGCCGACGAACGCCTACGCGAGGTCGTGAACAAGGCGAACATTGCCTGATGCGGCACTAGTGTCCTGCGCCAGAGATCCGTCGGCAGAAGCGGGCGAGGGAGTCGAGGATCTCTTCGGCGGTCTTGGTCCAGATAAAGGGCTTGGATGTTCTTGTGTGCGCCTCGGCGGATCATCTGGTGGGCCAGGTAGCCGAACCACCGCTCGACCTGGTTGATCCAGGAGGAGCCGGTCGGGGTGAAGTGCAGCTCGAACCGGGGATGTTTGGCGAGCCAGGCCTTGATCGCCGGTGTTTTGTGGGTCCCGTAGTTGTCCACGATCAGATGGATCTGCAGGTGAGCGGGCACCTCCTTGTCGATCCGGATCAGGAATTTCTTGAACTCCATGGCCCGGTGCCGGCGGTGCAGGGCCGTGATGACCTGTCCAGTGGCGACATCGAAGGCGGCGAACAGGGTGGTCAGGCCGTTGCGCACGTAGTCGTGGGTGCGCCGCTCGGGCATGCCCGGCATTATCGGCAGCACCGGCTGGGACCGGTCCAGGGCCTGGATCTGCGACTTCTCGTCCACCGACAGCACCACCGCGCCCTCGGGCGGGTTGAAGTACAAACCCACGACGTCGTAGACCTTCTCCACGAAGAACGGGTCGGTCGACAGCTTGAACGTGTCCGCCAGGTGCGGCTTGAGCTGGAACTGGCGCCAGATCCGGCCCACGGTCGACTTCGACAGACCACTGTGCTCGGCCATCGATGTCCGCGACCAGTGGGTGGCGTTCTTCGGCAGCTGTTCCAGCGTGGTGACCACGACCGCTTCCACCTGATCGACGCTGATCGTGGGAGGCCGTCCTGGCCGGGGCTCATCGGCCAGCCCGTCCAGCCGCTCGGCAAGGAAACGCCGCCGCCACTTGCGGACCGTGTCCGCGGTCACCCGAAGATCCCTGGCGACCGCAACGATCGCCGGCACCTCCGGCCCCGCGCACGCCAGCACAATCCGCGCCCGCAGAGCCAGCGCCTGGGCCGAAGTCGCCCGACGTGTCCATCGCTCCAACACCGCCCGCTCATCATCAGACAGCAGCAACGGTTCCAGCTTCGGGCCCCGACGGGGAACTGACGCACCAGCAGCAGAAGTCACACAACTACTAACGATCAACTACTGGCGCAGGACACTAGCTCTGCTCGATGTGCAGATGGATCGGACCGCGAAGAACTGGGCTGCGCCGGTACGGCGGTGGGTCGGCGACCAGACTGGGTCGGTCGAGGCGGCGTGCCAGCTCGCTCAGCGCGATCTGGGTTTCCAGCCGGGCCATCGGGCCGCCGAAGCACAGGTGGATGCCGCTGCCGAATCCGAGGTGCTGGTTGTCCCGCCGATCGGGGTCGAAGTGGTCGGCGTCGTGGAAGCGGTTCGGATCGCGGCTGCCCGAGGCCAGCATGAGCATGATCTGCGAGCCCTTGGGGATGACCGTGTCGGCGACGGTGATGTCGCTGTAGGCCGCGCGCCACGGAATGATGTGCACGGGCGGCTCGTAGCGCAGCAGTTCCTCGACCAGGGGGACGACCAGACCCGGTTCGTCGCGCAGTCGCAGGAGCACCTCCGGGTGGCGCAGCAGCGTCAGCATGCCGTTGGTGATCAGGTTGACGGTGGTCTCGTGGCCGGCGATCAGCAGCAGGTTCGCGGTGCTGATGATTTCTTCGTCGGTCATCCGCCCGTCGGGCCCGTCATCGTTGGCCAGCCGTGTCAACAGGTCGTCACCCGGTCGGCCGTGGCGTTGCTCCAGCAGCCCGCCGAGGTACTGGCGCAAGGCCTTGCGGGCCTCGACGCCGTTGTCCAGTTTTTCCTTCGGGTCGGTCTTGGGGTCGTAGTCGATCGAGTTGATGATGTCGTTCACCCACAGGCGGAACGTCGGTTCGTCCTCGCGTGGCACGCCGAGCAGGTGGCAGATCACCGTGACGGGGAACGGGTAGGCGAAGTCGTCGACGATGTCGACCTGCTCCTTGCCCGCGAAGTCGTCGATCAGACTGCCGACGATGGAGGTCAGGTCGGGTTCCAGGTCGGTCACCAGCCCTGGGGTGTGCGGGGGGCCGAAGTGGCGCATCGCCATGCGTCGCAGGCGGTCGTGCTCGGGCGGGTCGAGGTTGATGAACGCCGGCGTGGCGCCGCCCTCGGCGCCGGGCATCGGACGTGACAGATTGCGGACGTCGGAGCTCAGGTGCGGGTCGTGCAGTAGGTCCGTGATCTCGCGATATGTGCTGACGACATAGCTGCCGTCCTCCTGCACGGCCACCGGCGTCTCGCGCAGCTCGGCGTACAGCGGGTACGGGTCGGCCCGGGAGGAGTAGTCGAGGATCCGGCGCAGCGTGTCGGGCGTCTGGGTCGTGGTCATCTCGCCTTCCCTCCTACCGGTGCTGCTGCGCGGCCGTGACGCGCCGCTCACCCGGGTCGTGACCGGTGACGACCACGGTGGCGCCCTGGGCGAGCAGGGTGGGGCCGGGGAAGTCGACGGGCACCGGTTTCATGTCGACGGGCTGGTCCGGCGTGGGGCAGGGCGGCGGGAACGGTGCGGCGGTCTCGATCAACTGCCGGTAGTGGTCGAGCCACTTCGCGTTGTTGAAGCTCACCGCCGCGGTGACGCGGCCCCGATAGCCGTATGCGGCGACGAATCGGCGGTCGGACACGGAGCCCTGGGTGACGACCACCTCGTCGGCGAAGGTCGGCACACCGACGGACTTGATGTTGACGCCGAACTGGATCGACCAGAACAGCGGGATGGACAGGTGGGGCCAGCGGTCCGCCTGGCCACTGACCATGTTGTGCGCGGCGACTTCGGCCTGCTCCACGGCGTTGGCCCAGTGCTCGAGCGAGATGAGCCGGTACTCGTAAATCGGATTGGGGCAGCGTGCCACGTCTCCGGCGACAAAAATGTCGTCGGTGATCAGGCCGTTGAGGTCGAGGGCGCGGCACCCCGTGTCGCAGGCGATTCCCCAGACGCCGGCCGCCAGTCCCGAGCCCCGCAGCCACTCGGTGTTGCGGATGCCTCCGAGTGCCACCACCGCCACGTCGGCGCCGATCGTGCTGCCGTCGTCGAAGTGAGCGCGGCGAAAGTGCCCCTGTGCGTCGCCCTCCAGTTGTGTGACCTTGACACCACAGCGCAGGTCGACACCGTGAGCGCGCTGCATGTCGGCCGCGACATCCCCGATCATGGCACCGAGCGCCCCGACCAGTGGGGCCGGCGCGAGTTCGGCGACGGTCACCGGGATGTCCCGCTCTCGGCAGATGGAGGCGATCTCGGAGCCGGTGAATCCCGCACCGATGACCAGTACGCGGGAGGGCCCGGCGGCGAGGGCTCGCTGTAGGCCCTCGGCGTGCTCGCGCGTACGCACGACGAACACGCCCTCCAGGGCTGCCTCGCTCTCGACGAACCAAGGCCGGGCCCGTACCCCGGTGGAGATCAGCACCCGGTCGAAGGGCACCTCGCGTCCGTCGGCGAGACGCACGTGGTTGGTCGCCAGGTCGAGGCCGCTGGCGGGCACGCCCAGCAGCCACTCCGCATTGACGTCACGACGGCGCGGCAACGCGGTGCCGTCTGCCGGCACCCACCCGGTCAGTACCTGCTTGGACAAGGGAGGCCTGTCGTAGGGCTCGCCCAGCTCGTCGCCGATCATGGTCAGCGATCCGGTGAAGCCCTCGTCTCGCAGAGCTTCCGCGGCCCGCAGTCCGGCCAGTGAGGCCCCGACGACCACGATGCGGCCATCGCGCTTGAACGCTCGCAGGGTGTCGGCGCTTGTCATGGCTTCGACGCCTCCGCCGGTACGTGCCGTCCCTCCAACTGGTCGACCAGAATCGCCTGGACCGGGCAGGCCGCCGCGGCACGCAGTACCTGGTCCCGCCGGGTGTCATCGGGGTTCGGGTCGTACATCAGCGCTTCCTCACCGTGCATCCGGAACGCCTCCGGAGCCAGGAATGCGCACTGTGCATACCCTTCACATCGGGAAAGATCAACGACAACTCTCATCCCGACCTCCACAGGGACTCCAAGCTGCGGACCCTGAAGCCGGTGCCACCCCGGCGCGCAAGGCGCGAGCCAGGCAGCGAGAGATGGGATTCGGCCGTTGCCCACGCCTGGGGAGTTCGAGGGGGCGCACCGCGCTCGTCGGGTCTCCACGGAAGGAATTGATCGTCGCGAACAAGGCGACCGTCGTCTGTGAAACCGCCCTGAGAACCTGACCTTGTCGTCAAAAGCCTATCCCGCACCCACATCACCCGCACCCCGGGAAGGAAGGGGAAGTCCTGCCGATTCGGTGCCGCATTCACCTGGCAGGCCGTGACCGCCATTCACCCGCGCGCCGCGTGCCCATGCGGCGAGAAACGTGCGCTGTCGTTGATTCTTTAGAGACAGCTGAGTGCAGTTCTCTGATGTGCCGGAGGCACGCATGGGTGAGGTACTGGGTGATGTGCTGGGCCTGGCGGCCGGTGTCGCCGTCAGCCCTCTGCCGATCATCACCATCATCATCGTGCTGGCCACGCCTCAGGGACGCGTGAACGGATTGGTTTTCGCGCTCGGCTGGGTGGTGGGTCTGTCGGCGTTGGGCGCGGTGATGCTGGCCATCGGCGGCCATGGGAATTCCGCCTCTCACGGGCATCCGGCCGACTGGGTGGGGGTTCTCAAGCTCGCGCTGGGGGTCGCACTGGTTCTCTTTGCTGCGAGGATGTGGCGTCATCGCCCTGCCGATGTCACGCAGGCGCAGTTGCCCAAATGGATGGCTGCGCTCGACCGCTTCACCCCGGTGAAGGTCTTCCTTCTCGCTCTCCTGCTGTCGGCCGGGAACCTCAAGAACGCCCCGCTGACCATTGCCGCCGCAGCGTCCATCAGCTCGTCGGGACTGCCGGTCGCAGAGCAGATCGCCACGCTGGCGATCTTCGTGGTCATCGCCTCCCTCGGGTTGCTGATTCCGCTCGGGGTCTTCCTGGTCATGGGTGAGCGGGCAAAGAGCATGCTGGGCAACTGGAAGGAGTGGGCGGCGCGGCACAACACAGCCGTCATGGCGGTTCTGTTCTTCGTGTTCGGGCTGAAGCTGCTCGGGGACGGAATCGGGGTTCTGCGTTCCTGACCGTGCCGGGGTTTCGCCTCAGCCGCCGATCCGATCGAAGGGCAGCCCGCGGTCATCCTCGACGTTTCGATGCTCGGCAAGCCCTCAGTCGATGACGGTACGGGAAACCGTCGCGTCCGCCGGTGCCCGTACCGCGTTGAGGACTACGGCGGCCACCGACTCAGGGCGCAGAAACCGCTCCGGGCGGTACTCGCGCCCGGCGCGCTCGGCCGCCCTGCGTTGCAGGTCGGTGTCTGTCGGGCCCGGGTGGACCGACGTCACTCGGACACCGTTGGGGCTCTCCTCGGTTTGAAGGGCCTCTGCGAACGCTCGTAGCGCGTACTTGCTGGCGGCGTAGGCGCCGCGGTGCGACTTGACCCGGAGCCCGGACCCCGCGTTGATCAGGATCACATGGCCTCGGCCTCTGCGGAGGGGCGGCAGGAGCAGCCGGGTGAGTTCGGCGGCGGAGAAGAGGTTGACGGCGAAGACGCGCTGCCAGGCGTCGAGTGAGGTGTCGGCGATGGTGCCGGGTTCCGCGACGGCTGCGTTGTGGACGAGCACGTCCAGTCGGTCGATGTCCCTGGTGGCCCGGGCGAGTTCCCCGGGATCCGCCAGGTCGGCCACCCAGGGACCGGCATCTCCCGGCAGTTCGTGGGCGAGCACCTCGAGCGACTGGGCATCACGGCCGCCGAGGAGCACGTCGTGCGTGGGGGCGAGGGCTCGGGCGATGGCGGCGCCAATCCCCCGGGACGCGCCGGTCACGAGTGCGCGCGGTCGTGGGACGGTCATGGTGCGACACCTCGTTCGACGGGCCGGAAGGTGACCGGCAGGCTGGTCAGTCCACGCATGAACCGGCTGTATCCCCAGGACAGTTCCCCAGGGTCGGTGGCGAGAGCCAGTTCGTCGCAGCGTTCGAGGAGGGTACGTAGCCCGATCGTGGCTTCCGCCTTGCCGAGCGGGGCGCCCAGGCAGTGGTGGATCCCGTGTCCGAAGGCCAGGTGTCCCCGGCAGTCGCGGCGGATGTCGAACCGGTCGGGTTCAGCGAAACGGGCGGGATCGCGGTTGCCGGCGCCGTAGGACAGCAGAACGCCCTCTCCGCCGCCGGGAACGGTGACGTCTCCGATCCGTACGTCGCAGGTCGTGTACCGCAGGACGGGCGCCATCTTGATGGGGCCGTTCCAGCGGAGGATCTCCTCGATCGCCTGCCCCATGAGGTGCGGCTGTGCGCGGAGCAACGCCAGTTGCTCAGGGTGCTCCAGCAGGGCCAGTACACCGTTGCCGATGAGGTTCGCGGTCGTCTCGAAACCCGCCACCAGGAGGAGGAAGGACATGGCGATCAGCTCATCCTCCTGGTGATCGGCAGCGAGCAGGCGCCCGAGCAGGCCGTCGGAGCCGGCGGGGGCCTCCCTCTTCTCCTTCAGCAGTCCGATGAGGTAGTCCCGCATCTCGCAGGCGGCGCGGGGCATGCGGCCTTGGTCGCCCTCGCTCATCTCGACGTAGACGCCGGCCAGACGCGCGAAGGTGTCCCGCCCTTGGGCAGGCACGCCGAGCACTTCGGAGATGACGGTGAGCGGCAGACGCTTGGCGAAGTCGGTGATGACGTCCAGGTGCCCCACCGGAAGGACCGGGGCGAGGAGGTCGTCGGTGATCTCCTGGATGCGGGGTCGCAGGGCCTCGATGCGGCCCGGGGCGAACTCACCTGCCACCAGGGCCCGCAGTCTGGTGTGGTCCGGGGGGTCGGAGCGGAGCATGTTGTGTGTGACGGTGTAGGTCTCGTTGGCGAAGGCCCACGGGGCGGAGCGGACGGTCTTGTTTCCGTGCCCGGGATCGTTGCTCAGCCGTGGGTCCTTGCTCGCCATCCGGATGTCCTCGTGGCGCGTGACGAGCCACACCGGAGCGCCGGCGAACAGCACGCGCCGTACAGGGTGTTCGGCTCGCAACCCGGCGAGCAGCTCATGGGGAGCCTCGACATAGCCCGACCGGTCCATGAGATCGGTGGCATGGTCGGCATTCCCCTGTCCCGGGGCCGGCGCGGGGCCGATGGCGAGGTCGTTGACCTGTTCTGCGTCCATGGGACCTTCCTGCCACGCGGTCGCCGGTTGTCCGTTGCCCCGCGCATGCGCGGGCAGGGCGAGGCGCACCGACAGCGCTTCGCAGCGGGGGTCGGAGGGGTCGGCGGTGTTGGGGGTCCAGGCACCCCACGAGTGGTACATGCTGCAGTTCCGGCGCTCCAGGTAGCAGATGAGGTTGACCGGCCACCCGGTGTTGGTGAAGACGTACGTGTCCATACGCGTTGGGTGTTCGCTCAGCGGCGACCCTCCGCCCGGTGAGTCGATGTTGTGCCAGTCGGGGTGGAGGTGGACCGACCCGAGGATGTCCAGGCCCTCCAGCTCGGCGCCCCGCAGAATGCGCAACAGGTCGGTGGAATCGCACCAGTACCCTCGATGGGGGTTCTCGTAGGCCGTCCCGAAGCACGGAACGATGGATTCCGCGAACTCTCCGAGGGCAGCGCTGTCGGTGGCCCGCACGTTGCGGCCGAACTCGACGCGTTCGACGCGGGCGCTGCCGCCGTGCACACGGCCGACCAGCACGCCGAAGCACGGATAGGGACGGCCCGGCCTGATCGCTTCGTAGACACCGAGTGCGGCGTCGAGGAACGTGGCGCAGGCGGTGCGCTCCAGGAAAACCTGTGTGCTCGCCGGGCAGCTACCGGGACTCCTGCGGTTCGTCACGATCAGCACTCCGTTCGCATGACGGGGAGGCAGGTGAACCCGCGCAGTCGCCCGTACCTCTGGGCAGGAGGCTGCGCCTGCGCGAGATCGGGGAGCCGCTGTCGCAGCCGCTGCAGCAGCATCGCGATCTCGAGGTGCACAAGTTCGGCGCCGAGGCAGTAATGGGCGCCTCCGCCGAAGCTGAGATGACGGGGCCCGCCGCGGCCCGGCAGGAACTCGTCCGGCCGGGAAAACACAGCCGGATCCC
The DNA here is from genome assembly GCF_032656585.1 of Streptomyces herbicida. Lineage (NCBI taxonomy): Bacteria > Bacillati > Actinomycetota > Actinomycetes > Kitasatosporales > Streptomycetaceae > Streptomyces > Streptomyces herbicida. The sequence goes on along the minus strand of NZ_JAUYWJ010000014.1, from coordinate 122,710 downwards.
TGTTGGCGGCGCCGAGCACCGGCCAAACCCGCGCGCCCGCGGGTATGGTCACGCCGCCGATGACCACCGTGCCGGCGGGTATGCGGGGAGCGGGTGTGAACTGCACCGGTGCGTCGTAGCGGAGCACCTCGTCGACGAACATCCGGGCACGGGCCGGGTCGTCCAGGAAGACGGCCTGTTCGTGGTGACGGGTCATCAGGACAATTCCGGTCTCGATGCCCGCAGCGATCTGCGGGAATCCGGCCACCGTGAGTCCCGTGAGTATGCTGACCAGTTCCTCGTACGGCAAGGCATCTGGACGGGCCGTGTGTGCACGGACGAGTTCGGACGTCAGATCGTCACCGGGCCCACGGCGCCTGCGGGCCACTTCCCCTTCGAGGTAGTCGGTGAGCCGTCGCATCGCAGCAGCACCGTCGCCTTCCTCTGCGGGCAGCGGCCCCGAGGTGGGAAAGATGTCGGCGACGAGCGCCGAGACCAGCTCTCGGTCGGTCCGGGGCAGTCCCAGCACGTGCATGATCGTGTCGCGGGGGAAGGCCTCGGCGACAGGGGTCAAGTCGGCGACACCGTGACGTAGGGTTTCGACCACGGGTTCGAGCAGTTGGTCGCAGAGTCTGCTGAGCCACAGCTGCCGACGTCGTACATGCTCGGCGAACCGCCGTGCCACTGCCGCACGCATTCTCGTGTGCCGGGGTGGATTCTGCGAGCTCATGACGCGCGACAGCACCGGCGCGGAGTGCCCAGCCGTTCCCCGGGACGGCCGGTGAGCACCCGGCGCGAGGAAGAGCTCGCGTTCGCTCAGTACGCGCAGACAGTCGGGGTAACGCGTCAGGAGGTAGGTGCCGCTCCGGCACCGGTACACCGGTACAGCCTCACGCAATCGTTCATAGACGGGGTACGGGTCGCCGGCGTGCACATCCGCAAGAGCATCGGTGAAGCCGATGGTTCCCATGGCATCAACCCCTTGGGGCGATGAACAGAGGCCTCGTGCAAGTCCCTCCCCATTGACCACTCCGAACGGGTGACATGCGACTGGGCACGCGATCGGAATACTCCGAATGGGTGATGCACCGCCGTCCGCCACCGCGCTGACCAGGGGATCCGTGATTTCGGCAGGACAAACGTCACCTGTCGGAAAGTGCCGAGGCGAGGGCCGGCACGGCAGTAGGTGAGCAGCAGCCCTGATTGATTTCTGCTTCAAGAATCGCCTTCACCGAACCCCACCAGGCAGCCGTCGTCCGAGTCGGAAACGATTCGTCGCGTCTCAGCCAGATCTCAAGGACGAGCGGAATGCCTTCGATTACCCGTGTCCCGGCATTCCCATGCCCAACCGGCCGCGTTGTCGCTACTTCAGGTGAAACCCAATAGCCGACCGTGCAGCACACGAAGTGATCGTCCTACTCTCGTAACTGCTCGAGCAGTCCCGGACGTCGTGTGCCTCTGCTCTTACAGGCTCGATCATCGTCGGGGGGTCGCATGATGCAGGCGTGGGCCGGTCGAGGCGGCCTCGGCCGGATTGCTCGCGTCGGCCGAACGCATGTCACGAAAGCGCGCAAAGCCCTGTCCGAGGGCGCTGCGGTCGCGGTCGCCGTCGGAGCAGGCGTGCTGGTGGCCCTCGTGGTGCCGACGGACATCGCCGTACCGACGGCGCACGTGACAGCCGCCGTCTCCCTCCTCGCGCGCGCCCAGACCGTCACAGGAAGAGTCCGTCTTCGCCTCAGGCTGTCGGTCGTCTCGGTGGCCACAGGCGGACTTCACTACGCCCTCGAAGATCAGGTGAGTGCCTCTCAGCCCCTTGCTGCGGGCGACCTCCAACCCCTCGTCCGGGTACTGGCATGCGTCGGGATCGCCGCTTGCCTGGGGGCCGCTGTCGCTGCGCTGGTCATGGCCGCCGCAGAGAACGGGACGGCCCTGATCCGGTTACGGCGGCTCCTGGACGGCTGGTTGATCGCGGGGTCCCTGTTCACGGTGGGCTGGGTCCTGCTGCTCCATCGTGCCGACCACGGCGGTGACGTATCGGCATCGTTTCTCGGTCTCACCCGCGTGGTGGCGGACATCCTCGTGTTCGGCCTGCTGGTCACCTTGCGGTTCGGCCTGCAGCACGCGGAGCGCACGGCGACCACGGTGGCCGCCCTGGCGCTGGCGGCTCTGACCACGGGCGACGTACTGCGCGTCCTGCGGCCCGAGCCGGACACTTGGCACGCGGTCCCCCTCGCTGCGGCATGCTCAGTGACCGGGCTGATCCTCGTCGCCGCAGCGCCATGGTTGCCGGGCGGCGTGAGTGTCGTGGGGTTCGACCAGCGGATGATGCCCGTCATCGGCGTGGTGGCGGCCTTCGTGCCCGTGGTCGTCTGCGTGCTGGCCATCACGGCGCACACGGTCGCCGGCGGTCCCATCGATACGGTGATGTCGGCCTTGGCGGGTTCGGTGCTTCTCGCGCTCGGCGTCCGGCAGGGCGTCATCCACGCCGACCACCTGCGGATCACACAGGAGTCCGCGGCGCGCGAGGCTCACTACCGAACGCTGGTCGACCGCACCTCCGACGTGATCACCATCGTCTCCCTCGACGGGCTTCTGCTCTACGTCAGCCCGGCCGCCCTCTCCGTCTTCGGCTACCGACCCGAGGACCTCGTGGGCGCCCGCCTGCCCCTGTACTGCCACCCGGACGACCTCGAGACACTGATACAGCCGGTCCAAACGCTGCGGCAGGAAGCCGAGTCGGACACCCGCGGGCCGGCCCTCAGGGTGTCATGCCGGGTAATGGCCGCCGACGGAACATGGCGCCACGTCGAGTCGACGATCAGCCACCACCCCGATGGAATGATCTTCATCAGTCGCGATGTGAGCGAGCGCGTCGCCCAGCAGGTGCATCTGGAGCACCTCGCCTTCCACGACGCATTGACCGGCCTGCCCAACCGGGCCCTGTTCGCCGACCGGGTCAGTCATGCCCTGCGGAAGCGGACGCCCGGCGCGGACCCGCCCGTGGTGCTCTTCCTGGATCTGGACGGCTTCAAGGCGGTCAACGACTCGGCCGGGCACGCCGCCGGGGACACCCTCCTGCGGCACGCCGCTCGCCGGCTCCAGGCATCCGTACGGACAGGCGACACCGTGGCCCGGCTCGGCGGAGACGAGTTCGCAGCCCTCCTCGAGCGGGGGGCGGGAGCGCATCCCTCGAGTGCGCGGGACATCGCCCAGCGGATCCTGGCCGCGCTGACGCAGCCGTACCGGATCGGCACCAAGGATGTAGAGGTGTCGGCCTCCATCGGTATGGCGGTGGCGGTACCGGACATCACACCGGACCAACTGCTACACCAAGCCGACCTGGCCATGTATGCGGCCAAAGCCGCGGGCAAAGGCCGTATCCGCATGCACCACGCGACGCCCCCGCACGCTCACAGCGGCGCCTCGCACCGCGATTGAGACTGTTGTCATTCACGGCTCAGCTACGTCTCACCTCCGTGCTTCAGTTCCGCGGTGCTGCCTCGGTGAAGAGCGCTCGGAGCTGGTCCACCGAGGGGAGAGCGCCGACTCGGCAGGACAGGCTCGGCGCTTGCCCTGGAGGTGCCAGCGGGTCGACTCCGTTGATCAGGAGCGTGGGCGAGCCGTGCATACCAAGGCGCTCGGCTTCCTGGACGTCGGTGATCTCGCGCCACGTCACCTCGGTGTCGGGACGCTCCTTCAAGGCAAGGGCCAGACGCTCGCGCAGCAGGGCGGTATGGGGGCATGCAGGTACGACCAGCACGGTCAGGTCCATTTCCGCCTCCTTGGCTCGGCTCTCGGCCGGTGTGCCGGGACTGTCCGGCGGCATCACGGCTCATGCTGCGACGCTGGATCGCTCTCCCGCGCACGGTAGTGCACGCTTGCCATCTGGGCGCTCTTGCAGTGTCAGGGCGCCGACCGGGCGATGGCGTCTTCGGCCCGCGGTCATGACGTCTTCCGGGGCTTGCCTGCTGCCCGGTCCGGCATGTCGCGCAGGGTGTCGGCCACGGCCCAGGTCAAGGCGGCGGCAATGGCGACAGCACCCCACAGGCCCCAGGCAGCGGCGGGCGCTTCGTCGGCCAGGAGCCCGAAGAGGGCGAGCACGACAGCCACCGGCAGAGCGATCGCAACCTCACGCGACGGACCACCCTCGCGATGCACCCGGACGCCGCACGCGGCGACGGCCATGAGGCCGACAGCGACGAGCAGCCACGTCAGCACCATCATCGTTGCTCGCCTCCGAGGGGTCGGTTGGTACGCAGTGCCGGCTCTCCGCGGCCGGTCCGCTGCCTCCCACGCACCGATCGTGCAGTTTCCGAAATGCCGGGATTGGGTCAGCGTAGCGCCCCACTCGTTGCCGAATCCGGCGGCGACTTCGCGTTCTTTGCCGCTTTGCGGCGGGGCGACCGCAGACAGGCGGTCAGCCGAACGCCGCACATCTTGGTGAAAACGCGAGGGTCTTGAGGACCACCCGCGGTCACGGGTCGTAAGCGGCGTCAGCCATGGCGACCTCCCAGCGCGGGAAGCGAGGTGGTGGTGCCTCTGGCCCCGCACTTGAGCGCCTCGCCGTTCCAGTGACTTCCTTACCCCTCCGGGGTATATTGGAGGCGATCAGCCGTTCTTACCTCGAGCACGGTGACGGCGCAGGCGGGCCGGCACGGCAGATGTGGCCGCTGTACGCGGCCGGGTTCACTACCGCCTTCGGTGCGCACGGCATGGCCGCGACCTTCGGCAGTGACTCCGAGGACGCGCTCACCTCGCTGCTTGTCCTCGGCGGGCTGCTCGCCCTGTATGACGGCGCCGAGGTTCTCCTCAAACAGCTCTTCGGCACCCTCGCCGACCGCATCGGGGCCCGCCCCGTCCTGCTCGGCGGGCTCGCGGCGTTCGCCGCCGCGTCCGCGCTGTATGTCGTGGCGGACAGCCCGGGCCGGCTCTGGGCTTCCCGCCTCGGGCAGGGCGCCGCGGCCTCCGCGTTCTCCCCGTCCGCCTCGGCGCTGGTCGCCCGCCTCAACCCTGCCGCCAAGCACGGCCGCGCGTTCGGCAGCTACGGCTTCCACAAGTCCATCGGCTGCACCCTGGGTCCGCTGCTCGGCGGCGTCCTGGTGTGGGCCGGGGGCCCGCAGCTGCTGTTCGCCGTTCTCGCTGTGCTCGGCGCGACCGTAGCTGTCTGGCGTAGTCGTCGTACCCCCGCTGCCCAGGGCCCGGCAGACGGTGCTGGATCTGGGCCGCCGCCCGGCGGACCCGGCCTTCCTCGCCCCTACGGCCGCGCTCGCGGCGGCGACCGCGGCCTTGTCGGTCGGGGTCGGCTTCCTTCCGGTCTCCGGCCGCGCCGCCGGGTTGGGTACGGTCGCGACCGACGCAGCGGTGTCGGTGCTCGCCGGCTGCGCCGCTGTGGTCCAGCCGCGAGCCGGGCGCGCTCGGGACGACGGGCGCCTCACGACGCGTACCGGCCTGGCGGCGGGTCTGCTGGCCACGGCCTCCGGTCTGGCCTGCGCGATGCTGCCGGGCCCGACCGGTGTCCTCCTGGGTGCGGCCCTGATCGGCGTCGGCACGGGTCTGATCACCCCGCTCGGCTTCGCCACGCTGGCCGCGAGCACCTCTACCGAGCGCCTCGGCCAGACCATGGGCGCCGCCGAACTCGGCCGCGAACTCGGCGACGCCGGCGGGCCCCTCCTCGTCGACGCCGTCGCTTCGTTCGCCACGCTCACCCACGGCTTCGGGGCACTCGCGGCCGTGATCGGGGTGGGCGCGGTGGGCGCGTTCGTCCGCCGCCGCTCGGCGACGGCCGTACTCGAGCCCGAGACGGAACAGTGAACGGACGTACGTCCCGAGTCAGTTCTGGTGTCTGCGGTCAGTTCTGGTGTCTGCGCCGCAGCACATGCCGGACGAGGAGCGCGGCAACCAGGAGGCCGAGGGCGATGAGTGCGTAGAGCTGGTAGCGGGTGATCTCGTCGTAGACGGCGGTGATGTGAGTGCCGGCTGCGTAGGCCAAGGTCGCCCACAGACCGACCCACAGCGCGGCACCGAGTGCGTTGAAGGCGAGGAAGCGGGGCCAGGGCATGCCGCTGGTGCCCGCGATGATGCCGTTGGTCTGGCGCAGCCCTTCGACGAAGCGGGCGACGGTGACGATCTTCCCGCCGTGGCGGGTGAAGAACTCCTCGGCCTTGTGGAAGCGTTCCGGGGTCAGAAACACATAGCGGCCCCACCGGTGGACGAAGGCGCGGCCGCCGGACCGGCCGATCAGGTAGCCGATGTTGTCCCCTGCGACGGCCGCGGCGAACGCGAGCGCGGCGACAGCGACGATGTTCAGCCGCCCGGCCCCGGCGTAGACACCTGCAGCGATCAGGATCGTCTCGCCCGGGGCGGGAACGCCGAAGTCCTCCACCAAAACCACGGCGGCGACCGCCCAGTAGCCGTAGTTGCTGAGCAGCGGGGCCAAGTGGGCCAGGGGACCCGGGAGGGGCAGGGCCATGTGCCCACCGTACGTCGCCGGTGCATGGGCCGGAGCGGCGCGCCGGTCGGCGGGGCAGGTCGAGGGTGACGGCGGTCCCGTACCCGGGGTTCTGGGCCTGCTGCCGCCATGTGCCGTGGTCATCGTCCCGCGGCGGCCTTCGGCCGCTGATGCGGTTCACCTGCGGACCCGGCCCTCGGCGCCCCGACTGGCCGCCACTCCACCCTGCAGCGCAATCCGTAGCCGGTCAAATACTCTGTGTATGTGATCGGAGTGTGGATGGTGCGACGGGCCCCGATGCGTCCAGGCCGCGTGGGGCTGTTCCTGGGCCTTGTCCTCCTGATCACCGCTCACCTCGCCGGTGCCGTCCATGCTTCCTCTTTCACGGGGCCGCCCGCGACGGTCGAGGCCGCCGCGGTGGCACAGCCGCCGGCTGACACCGGGCACGATCACGAGCCGGCCCCCGCGCACCGGCACAGCGCCGGGGGACACATCGATCACGCGGCCGACCGCCCCAGGACCACGGCGGACGAAGCCGTCGCCGAGTGCGGCCAAGCCGATCCTGCAGCCGGCTCATCCGGATCGGCGGGCTTCGCACTGATGCCCGCCATCTGGCGCCGGCCGTCCGACACCGCCGACTCCCGCACCGACAGCACTCGTACCCTCGCGCTCCATTGCGTCTGGCGTCTTTAGGCGCCGCCCGCACACCCCGACCCCGCCCGAATCGCGTGGCAGGGGTGTGCCCGCGCGCTCATGACACATGACCCATGACGACCGCGCCGCAACCTGACCTGCGCGATGCGGTGCGAAGGAGCCGTACATCCATGAACTGCCCCCTGCCCGAAACACTCGGAGCCCGCGCCTCGCTCCCCGCTGTTGCCCGCCGCCCCTCACAGCTGGTCGGCCGCACCCCGGTCCTGTGGATCGACGAACCCTTCGCCCCACCCGGCCGTGGCTTCTACGCCAAGCTCGAAGGCGCGAACCCCGGCGGCATCAAGGACCGCCCCGGTCTGCACATGATCCGAGAGGCCCGCCGACGCGGGGATCTCGCGCCCCGGACCCCGATCGTCGAGTCCTCCAGCGGCACCTTCGCCCTCGGACTCGCGCTGGCCGGGCTGACCTACGATCATCCGGTCACCGTCGTGACCGACCCCGGCATGGAGCCGTCGGTGCTGCGGCTGCTGACCACGCTCGGCGCGCACGTCGACCAAGTCAACGTTCCGGATGCCGACGGCGGATGGCAGCAGGCACGCCGTCGGCGCGTCGCCGAGCTGCTGGTTCGCACGGCGGGCGCATACTGCCCCGACCAGTACCACAACCCCGACAACGTGGCCGCCTACCGGCCGCTGGCCACAGAGCTGATCGCGCAACTCGGCCGTATCGACGTCCTCGTGGCATCGGTGGGCACCGGAGGTCACTCCGCCGGCATCTCCTCCGTGCTGCGCGAGTCCTTCCCCGCCCTGACCCTGATCGGCGTGGACGCGGTCGGCTCCACGATCTTCGGGCAGCCCGCCCGGGCGAGGCTGATGCGCGGCCTCGGCTCCAGCATCCATCCGGGCAACGTCGACTACGCGGCCTTCGCCGAGGTCCACTGGGTGGCGCCGGCCGAGGCCGTGTGGGCCTGCCGCCAACTGGGCCGCCGCCACTTCGCGACAGGTGGCTGGAGTGTCGGGGCCGTCGCGCTCGTCGCGGGATGGGTCGCACGGACGTATCCCCGCGGCACATGCATCGCAGCGGTCTTCCCCGACGGCCCGCACCGCTACCTGGACACCATCTACAACGACGCATGGTGCCGCCACCAGCAGCTCCTGGGCCAGGAACCGCCGCCGGAACCCGATGAGATCGCCGAGCCCGACGAGTGCGAAGTGACGGGCTGGACCAGGTGCAGCAAGGTCCGCGACCCGCTCGGCCGTACGACCGCGGTGCCTGCCGAGGCGGGCGTTCGATGAGGGGGCTGCGGGCCCAGCTGGCCGCCCTCGACCGGCCGGCGCGGCTGCTCATGGTCAACCAGTTCGCCATCAACCTCGGCTTCTACATGCTCATGCCCTACCTGGCCGATCATCTGGCTCACGGCCTCGGCCTCGCGGCCTGGACGGTCGGCCTGGTCCTCGGCGTGCGCAACCTCTCCCAGCAGGGCATGTTCCTCGTCGGCGGCACCCTCGCCGACCGCTACGGCTGCAAGCCGATGATTCTCATCGGCTGTACCTTGCGCACGGTCGCCTTCGCCACTCTCGCCGTGGCGGACACACTCCCCGCGCTCGTGCTGGCCTCCGCTCTGACAGGGCTGGCGGGTGCGCTGTTCAACCCGGCCGTGCGGGCGTATCTGGCCGCCGACGCGGGCGAGGAGCGCCGCATCGAGGCCTTCGCCGCCTTCAACGTCTTCTACCAGGCAGGCATCCTGATCGGCCCACTGGCGGGGCTGGCCCTGCTGACCTGGGAATTCAGCACGGTGTGCACGGTCGCGGCGCTCATCTTCGCCGTCCTGGCGGTACTCCAGGCCCGGGCCCTGCCGGGACGCCCTCCGGTCGGCAGGAGCGCCGAGCCCGCTTGGCGCGCCGTGGCCGCCGACTGGCGTGCCGTCGCCACCAATCGGCCCTTCCTCCTGTTCACCGCCGCCATGACGGGCTCTTACGTCCTGGGCTTCCAGGTCTATTTGGCCCTCCCCCTGCGTGCCCGGGAACTCTTCGGTGAACAAACGGGACTGGTGACCGCGGCAATCTTCGCCGTCTCCGCGCTCGCCGCCCTGTCGGGGCAGTTGAGGCTGACCGCGTGGGCGAAACGAACTCTGCCCGGACCGCGGGCCATTGCGTACGGGCTGGTGGTCATGAGTGCTGCTTTCCTGCTGGTTCTGCCGGGTCCGTACGACGGAGCCGTCGGCCTGGCGGCAGGCGTCCTCGCGCTCGTGCTCTGCGCCGCGCTGCTGGCCTGGGGCGGGGCCCTGCTCTACCCGTTCGAGATGGACACCGTGGTCCGCCTCTCCAGCGACCGGCTCGTCGCGACCTATTACGGCGCCTACAACACCGTCTCCGGCATCGCGATCTCCGTCGGGAACCTCGCGGTCGGGGCGCTGTTCGACACGGGCGTGCGGTGGCTGCCCTGGGCGGTGCTGGCCGCCACCGGACTCGTGTGCGCCGGGCTGGTGGCGCAACTGCACCGCACCGGACATCTCGCGCCGGTGGCCGTACCGGTGACCGGGTGAGGCGACCCGGACGGTCCGCAACAGCTCGTGTCTGCGCGGTCCTCCGTCCGTGGGACGTGCCTGACGTGCCGCGCAGCGCTCCGTCCCCCACTCTGGTGGGAGGAAGGAGCAACGTCATGCGCAGTGCCGGAAAGGTGCCGCCAACGGGCATGCTCCGTTCGGGGCGCCGGCCGGCCGACGCGTCCCGCCAACAGAGGTGGACACGCCGGCTGGTCGCCTCCGCCCGGTCCGCCCACACGCGGGCAGCGACCCGGTTTCCGGTGCTCACCCACCTCGTGGACCGCATGGTGTCGGTCAACATCTTCGACTCCGCGACGCGCCTGGCGGCGGAGTGCTTCCTGACCGCGGTTCCGCTGCTCTTCGTGATCGGGGCATACGCTCCGCCTCAGCTCAGGCACCAGCTCATCACTTCCGTCCGTACCGTCTTCGGGATCACGGGTGCCGCGGACGCCCAGCTCGTACACGCGCTCAGTCCCACGACGGGCAATCTGCGGCAGGCGACCGGCGTGGTGGGCGGACTGATGGTGCTGCTCTCGGCCACCGCGGTCAGCAGGGCGATGCAACGGCTGTGCAAACGCGCCTGGGAGATCCCCCGGGCAGGGACCAGAATCGCCCCCTGGCGCTGGCTGGCCTGGCTCGCACTGTGGCTGGGGGCACTACTGGTGCAAGGCCCCATGCGCGAAGGGTTCGGCGTCGGGGCCTGGCTGGGGATCCCGATCAGCCTGGTGGGTCTGACGGGTTTGTGGTGGTGGACCCAGCACCTGCTGCTCGGCGGCCTGATCAGCTGGAAACCCCTGCTGCCCGGAGCAGTGATCACGGCCGTCGCCCTCACCGCGCTGACCGAGACCGCCCGCTTGTATCTGCCGCGGGCGCTCAACCACGCCCTCGCCGAGTACGGCCCCCTCGGCTCGGTGTTCATCATGCTGTCGTGGCTGATCGTGGTCTGTGTCGCCGTCGCGATCAGCATCAGCGCGGGAGCCGTCGCGGCCCAGGAACCATCCCTGGCCCGTCGTCTCGGAAGCCCGCCTCCGGCCCGGGACCGGACCGCACACCCGTGACGACTCCGGCTGTGGCACCCTCGGCGCCCGCCGCCACGTGTCACCCGATTGTGGTCATACGCAGCAGCCCGTCTGGTGAACTCGCCTACGAGCAGTCCGCCCGCGCCGGACAGAAGGAGTTCACCGCCATGACGAGTGGCGAGCCGTTGACGCCCATGGATCACTCCTGGCCCGCTTCGCCTCCCTGACGGGGGCGACACCTGAGGGGAACGCAGGGACGCGATGTCGACGTCCGTCAGTGATGCCCAGTTCCGCCGCGCGAGACCGTTCACGACTCGATCACCTCGGCCCCGCCCGGCAGTACACCTGGGTCCTCGGAGCCGGCCGGCGCCGGCACGGGGGCGGATGGCGCACCGCCGATCACCGCCTGCTGGGTGCGCGCGCTGCCGAGCCGCCGCAGCAGCGCCGGTGCGGAGGCGCCCACCGCAACTGTGGCCAAAGCTCCGGTCAGCTGTGGCGAGAAGATCCATCCGCCTCCGGCGCCGAGCGACAGGCGAGTGAGGGCCGTCAGTACATCGGACGGCGGATCGACATACTTGTCGAGCCGCGGCAACTGTTCCCGCTGCTCGTTCCGCGCCGGGGCACCGTGCCGAGCGGTCTGCCACGCCGCGATCCGTCCGTAGAAGACGACGATCTCCACGACGAGGCCGTCCAGCGCACCGTATGCGACGGACATCGTCCACTACACGGAGCCGCCGTCCAATCGCACGCCTCATCTGACCCCGGGTTGCGGGCAGTTGGCCCGCTAGCGCGGCACCGCGTTGGTGCGACTGCCCCCGGCGCGGCGGATATTGCGTGGCTCCCCCGCCGCTCGATCCCTACAGTGGCCAGGCACGACATCGCCAGGGGGAGGCTCTCGGATCATGCGGACGCACTATCCGCGCACGCCGCATCTGCCGTGGTCCCCCGGTGCGACGCCCGACGATGTGCGGGCCGGTGACCTGACGGGGCTCAGGGGCCAAGAGGTCGTTGTCACCGAGAAGCTCGACGGGGAGAACACCACTCTCTACCCGGACGGGCTGCATGCGCGGTCACTGGATTCGGGGCACCATCCGTCCAGGGCCTGGGTCAAGGCCCTTCAGGGACGGATTGGACCGGGGATTCCGGCGGGGTGGCGCGTATGCGGGGAGAACCTCTACGCCCGCCACTCGATCGCCTATGAGGGTCTGGAGAGCTGGTTCTACGGTTTCTCGGTCTGGGACGGGGAACGGTGCCTGGACTGGGACGGCACCGTGCGGTTCCTGCGGCGGCTGGGCGTGCCCGTCCCGCGGGTGCTGTGGCGCGGCACGTTCGACGAGCGGGCCCTGCGGGCACTGCGGCTGGATGCCGCGCGGCAGGAGGGGTACGTCGTACGGGCCGTCGACGGCTTCCAGCGGGCTGAATTCGGGCAACGAGTCGCCAAGTGGGTGCGCCCGGGACACGTACAGACCGGTACGCACTGGATGCACGCGCCCGTGGTGGAGAACGGACTTGGTCCGGGCGCGGCGCTGTGGGCCGTGCGTTCCGGCGCCGCCCCCGATGTGCCGTCGTTGCTGGCCGCGGTCGGAGTGCCGGAGTACGGCCCCTCCCCCGCTGCCGAACCCATGGCCGTCGAGGCAGCCGTGGCCGAAGCAGCCGCGCGGCTCGATCTGCTGGGACGGCTTGGGGACGCGCGGCTGGCCGGTGTGCTGGCCGCGCTGCTGCACCGCCGCCCACGGGCACGGCTGATGGCACGGCTCGCGGTTTCGCTGGGCATGCCGCTGGCTCGCCGCGTCGGCGACCTGGTCGGGCTGCACACCGGGCTGCACCGCCCGTTCCCCGACGAGGAGCGCCGCGGCGGGCTGATACGTATGACCACGGCGGTGGATCTGGGGGTGCTGCACGCGGTGGCGGGCGCCGTACTGGCCGGGCGCGGGGGCGTGGAGGCCGTCGAGGCGCGCGAGCAGGTGGAGTGGTCCGCGCTGCATGCCGAGGAGGCCGGGCTGCTCGGCCGGGCAGCGCTCGAGCCGCTGCGCGGCGGCCTGCGCGACGCGCTGACGGACCTCGGCGGCGACGCCGCCGACCGTTGCTGGGCCCAGGCGCGGGAGATGTGTGCCCAGGGGCGGATCGTCAGCGTCGAAGAGGCGCTGGCGGCGACGTGGCGGTGGCGGTCGGGGGCGTTTCCCCGGCTGATCCACCTCGTCGGGCCGTCCGGCAGCGGCAAGAGCACGTTCGGCGCGGGGCTGTCCGGTGTCGATGACCTCGTCTGCCTGGACGACCTGCGTCAGGCTCGCGGCTCTCGGGCGGACCAGAGTGCCAACGCGGACGTCCTGCGTGAGGGCCTGGGCCGACTGGATACCGCGCTGGCCGGCGGCGGCACCGTCGTGTGGGACGCCACCTCCCTCAGCCGTCAGCAGCGTTCTCTGGTGCTTTCGGTGGCACGGCGCCGTGATGCGCTGGTGACCCACGCGGTCGTCCTCGTCGATGAGGACGAGACGGCACGGCGCAACGCCGACCGGACGCACCCGGTGCCGGCGGAGGTGCTCGACGCTCAGCAGCGCCGGTTCGACCCGCCCTACCCGGGTCAGGCGCACCGCACCTGGTATGTCGGCCCGGGCGGATCGGTCGACGACATTGCGGGCGCCCTGGAGAGCACCCTGGAGGGAGAGGAGGCGTGATGCGCACCAGCGAGGAGATCTACCACAAGGTCCGCTGGGATGCCCGGTTCGACCCGGCCCGGTTCGTGCTGGGTATCCATCAGCGCGGGGCCGGTGTCAAGCGCGTCCCGCTGCCCTCCTTCACGCCCGGCGGTGACATCCCCTGGCACCGGGTGCTGTTCGTGGAGGCCGACGGAGAGTTGGTGTGGGACCGGGCCACGGGCACGGACCGCCTCGACGACTGTGACGCAGGCCGGGTACGGCAGCCTCGCCTGCTGAGGGCCCCGTTCTTCACCGCCGGCACGCCGTACGCCTGGCAGGAAGGGGCCGGGTGGCGCCCGATGGCCGATGCTCCCGCCACGGCTTCGCCGAGCGGGGCGGGCTCGATTCGCGTACTGACCTGGAACACCTTGTGGGACCGCTACGACAGTGACCTGATCGACACGGCCCGCCGCCGCCCCCTGCTGGTGGACGCTCTCGAGAACGCCGACGCGGACGTCATCGCGCTGCAGGAGGTCGAGCCGCAACTGCTCGACATGCTGCTGAGCGCCGACTGGGTCCGTGCCCGCTACACGCTGGACACCGATCCGGAGGGCAGGGACGTCGACGACAACGGGCTGTTGTTGCTGAGCCGCCTGCCGGTACAGGAGGCGGGGCGGCACGTCCTCGGCCCGCACAAAGCAGTCACCGCCCTCACCGTGGACACCGCATCCGGACCGCTGGTCGTGGCCGCCACCCACCTCAGCAGCGACCACTCCGACAACGGCCCGGCCCGGCGGCAGGCCGAACTGGTCCAGCTGGCGGACGGACTGGCGGGTGTGGACTGCGACCTGGTCGTGCTGGGCGACTTCAATGCCGGCGGCGACGGGCCCGACGGACCGGCCGCCGTACTCGGGATGCGCGACGCCTGGACCGATGTGCACGGGCCCGACGACGCCACCCCCACCTTCGATCCCGTCGTCAATCCGTTGGCCGCCGTCTCCTCGCTGTCCGGACGCGCCTCCCGTCTGGACCGGGTACTGGTACGCGGCGGCGCGCTGTGCGTGGCCGGGGCGGCCCTGCGGGGAGACTCGCCCACCCGTGAAGGCCTGTTCCTGTCGGACCACTACGGCGTGGAGGTCGTCCTGGGGGGCGGTTCCCCCGATTCCCCCGCCGGTGTGCTGCCCGGTGACAGCGGCGTCCTCGACGTGCCGCCGACCGCCCGTACTGCGGTGGCGTGGCTCCCGCCCCGGCAGCTGTGGCCGCCGATCCAGGAACTGCGTCGGCAACACGACCCGCAGATCCACCGCTGGCCGCCCCATGTCAACCTGCTCTTCGGCTTCGTCCCGGAGGCGCACTTCGAGCGTGCCGCACCGCTGTTGGCCGCAGCGGCCGAGGAGATACCGGCCTTCACCGCCCGGCTGGACGGCGTGCACACCTTCGGGCACCGGGAGGACGCCACCGTCTGGCTCGACCCGGCGGCCGACGGCGAGGACCCCTGGGCGGCGCTTGTCCGTGCCCTTCAGCGGCGCTTCCCCCGCTGCCGGGGCCGCGCCGAGGGTTTCACCCCGCACCTGACGCTGGGCCGCACCCAGGACCCGCAGCGGCTGGCCGCCCTCTGTGCAGCCCGGCTCGAGAGCATGACGGCCGAGGTCGGAGAGCTCGTGCTGCTCTCACGCCGCGGCGACGAACCGATGCGGGACCGGGCCAGGGTCGCCCTGGGCACCGGAGACGTCCGCTGGACGCCCGACACCGACGCAACGCCCGGCGGCGCAGGGGCGCTTGCTGAAGATCCGGCCACGGAGGACGCGTGGCGCGATGCCGATGCCGGGCGGACGGCGCGGCGCATCGCCCAGGCGCTGGCCGAAGGTACCGTCCACGTCGTCGGATCCCGGCGCATGAGCTGCCACTTGACCGGGGCCGACCTCGATCTTGTGGCGGTCATGCCCGACCCCGTCGACATGGCAGAGGTGACCGAGCGCGTGACGGCGGCGCTCCCGAACGTCACCCGCGTGCGCCGGGTCAACGGCGCGAGGGTGCCGGGGCTGAGGCTCACCGTCGGAGGGCTGGACGTCGATGTGGTGGTGGTCTCCGCCGGGCCGGTGCCCTGCGGTGAGGCGGTGGATCGCCGGACCGAGCTGGGCCAGGCGAGCGCGATCGCCCTGAGCGCGGTCAGCGACGCCGACGCCGTCCGTGCGGCGATAGGCGACGCCCACCCGTCGTTCGCCCGGCTGGCCCGGCAGGTGAAGGCGTGGGCGAGGGCCCGCGGCCTGGACTCGGCGCCGTTCGGCGGACTGCCCGGCCTGGCCTGGACGGTTCTGGCGGCGCGTACGGCCCGCGAGGCCGGGCACCTCCCCGCAGCCGACCTGCTCCGCCACTTCTTCGCCACCTGGGCCGCCTGGGACTGGCGGGAGCCGATCGCCCTGTCACCCTCAGCGGCCCCCGCCCCGGCATCGCCCGCCGCACTGACGGTCATGACACCCACCGCACCGGTCCGCTCGTGCACCGAGCAGGTCACCGTCGGCATCCGGGACCTGCTGGCCCAGGAGCTCTACCAGGCCTGGGAGACCCTGGAGAAGGCGGCCAGGACGGGCACCTCCCCGTGGCCCGAACTGCTGTCGCCCCCACCGCTGCACCGCCGGCACGCCGCATGGGCGATCCTCACCGTACGCCCGTACCGTGGCGAGGAGTTCGAGGACACCCTCGGCCGCTTCCGTGGGCGGGTCCGGAGCCTGGTCAGCGGCCTCGAAGAGGGTGGGACGACCGACGTGCACGCATGGCCCCACCCCTTCGACACCGGCCCGCGCACGGCTCGGTACGCGATCGGCCTCGGCCTCGACCCGCCCGACGCGGCGCGCCTTGCGGAGACTGCCGACAGGTGGAGCCGGGTTCTTCCAGGGGTCGACATCACATGGGCGGAATGCGGCGTCGTACCGACGCTGACTCAGAAACCCGGCCCCAGCGGTGGGCTCGTATGAACGGGCGCGATCGGGGCGCTTCTAGCGGGCGCTGCCGATGTTGCGGTCGGCCTCGTCGCCCTGGAGCATCAACGTCGTCTCCTCGATGCGGTTGAATCGGCCGTCGGGCGCGAGGTCGGCGAACACGTAGACCTCCATGCTCACGGCCGAGCCGTCCTTCTTCGTGATGTGGGCGGTGTGGCGGTCGGCGTACTTGCTGCCGTCGTACAGCTCTTGGTGAACCTGGACATGACCGTCGGCGACTATGTCACGCAGGTGCGTGATGTGCTCGAGGAAGCCGGCGCGGTCGGCCCACTGCCCGTCCGTGCGCTGACGGTACTGCGGGGTGAAGTGGCGGTCCGCCGCCTCCTGCACGGAGATGTCCCGGTTGAACAGCAGGTCGGTGAGGGCGGCCTTGATTCCTGTGCGAGTCATGGGACTTCCTTGTCAGGGCAGGAGCAGGGTGAAGGCAATACGTGCGCCACGCACGCATCTCCTTCACCCTAGCACGATGCGTGCGCAACGCACGCTATTCTTGTGGTGTGGAGAACGAGGTAGGACACGAGATCGCGGACGCGCTGGGCGTCCTGCTCAGGCGCACCACGCGCACACAGCTGCACAGCAAACTCACCGAGGGCATGGGCGAGGCGGTGGACGAACTGACCTACCCGGTGCTCAGCGCACTGGCCCGGATCGGCCCCCGCAGCGCGGCCGATCTGGCTCCCGACGCCGGAGTCGACCGCTCCGGTGTCACCCGGCGCGCATCCCGGCTGGAGGCCGCCGGACTCATCCGCCGTGAGACGGACCCCAATGACCGGCGCGCGCACCTGCTCGTTCTCACCGAGCAGGGCCGATCGACCGTGGCGGAGCTACGGGAACGACTGGCCGCCCACATCATGGCCGGCCTGTCGTCATGGCCGCCCGGCGAGGCCGAGACGTTCGCCCGCCACCTGCGTCGGTTCACCATCGAAGGCCCGTTCACGTAGGCACGTATGCAGGCGGCCTGCGCGCGCTCATGTCCTGGTGGCCGAGGACGACACCAAACAGGCCGCGATCATCGGCCGCTACCCGGAACGCGCTCACCGAGGCGCGCGGCGGGAGCGTAACCGCGGCCAACGCCCTGGGCGCCGGAACCGTCATCACCCTCCGCCTGCCCTTGTGAGGTTGGGGGATCGTGCAAGTCTGCGGCGGTGGACATCAGCGCCGATCACTCAACCGTCTTCCTGCGGTCGGCGGACCTCACCGGTACCGAGTGTGATCACGGCCCGGGGCCGCATGGGCCCCTCGCCGCGGCGGGAGAGCACGACCACCTCCTCGATCACCGCCGACAGCGCGCCGAGCCGCACGGCGCACTCGGCGGCCAGACGCTTGGGGTCCTGGGTGCGGCCGAGCGACAGATGCGGGGTGAAGCGGCCGCCGCGCCCCTGGCAGAGCGGGAACCGCTGCTGCAGCTCACGCTGGAGACGGGCCCACGGCGCCGGGCCCGCCGCGGCCGGATCGAGCCATACCGTCGCATAGTGCCGGTGCCGGAAGTACCGCACCCCGGCCAGCCGCGCCGTGAACGCCGGGTTCTGCGCCGCCCCGGCGGCCAGCAGCGGCACGGCCCGTGCGAACTCCTCCTCAGGCACGAAGCCGAACAGCAGATTCACATGCGGAGGCCACCGCCGTACCTGTGGATCGTGCTCCCAGCGGATGTCCTGGATCACCGGCCAGAGCTCCCGCGGCGGCAGCCACGCCACCGCCGTGCGGCCCGTCGGCGCCACCTCGAGCACATCCACCGGCCCGGCACCACCGAACACCGGATTCCCGTCCACACGGCCATGATCCCAAAGTCGGCCCGGAAACCGTCATGGCCGTGCGGCGCTCCCGTCTGCCGACCGCAGTGTCAGTTTCCGTTGACTGCCACTTCGTAGTCGCCGATCAGGTCACCGAGGAAGGTTCCGGCGGTGAGGTCGCTCGGGACGTGGCCGGCCATGTAGAGCCGGGAGTAGATGACTTCGTCCTGCATCCACTGGTACTCCTCGGCGCGGTGGGCAGACAGTGCGCTGAGGATGGTGACCGCGGTGGCGGCACGGGCGGCGTGGCGGGAGGGGTAGGAGTACGGGCCATTGGCGCCGGGCTTGATGTGCTTGTCCGGGCGCAGGCCGGGGTCGAGGACGAAGGGGGCGGGCTGCTTGTCCTTGGCGGCGAGCTGGTCGCTGATCGTCTTGGCCAGCTTCAGGGCGGACTTCAGCTCGGCCTTTTCCGCAGTGCCCTGCTCGGCGGGGATGAGCTCGCGCTGGTCGTGGAGGTAGAGCTTCCAGATGTCCTTCTTGCCGTAGAGCTCCAGCCAGGTGGCGGCCTTCTTGCCGGCCGCGGTGCGGGTCTTGGCGAGCTCTTGGACCTGGCGCAGTTCGGCGGTGCGCTCGGCGGTGGTGGGCGGGGCGGGGACCTGCTGGGCGGCCCAGGCGGCGAACGCCTTGTCGTCGCGGGCGGTGCCGTGCTCGGCCTTCCACCGGGCGAAGACGGCGTCGGCCTTCTTGCGCTGGGCGGCGGCCTGCTTGCCGATCGGGGTGATGGCGGCGTCGGTGAAGAGTTTCGGGGGCGGGTTCTGCTTGATGCGTTCGGTGGCTCCGGGCTTCTTCTTCGCGGTGGTGGACGCGGCGGCCGGGCTGGTCTGTGGCCGGAGCACACCGAAGGCGGCGGCTGCGACCGCGAGGAGGGCAATGACGGCGTACGGCCATGAGATGCGGCGCGGGGCATTCATGCGGCATGGGTCCTTTCGAGGTGCGGGACCGTGTGGAAGTGGGTGCGGGCGAGGCGGCGTACGTCGTTGTCGGGCAGGCCGGGGGTGAGCAGGGACTGGCCGACGATGTACTTGCTGAGGGAGACCGGGCGGGCGCCGAGGCCCAGGAGCAGCCGGTCGGCGGGGGCGGGGCGGGTGCCGCCCTTGGTCTCGATGAGGACCGTCTGCGGGTCGAGGGCGGCGGTGCGGTGTCCGTGGTGGCAGGTGAGGGTGCCGTCGAGGGTGACTCGGGTGCCGTGGTGGAGGTCGGCGAGGGCCGCGCGGACGTAGCGGATCTCGACGACGGGGCCCAGGTCGGCCGTGGTGACCGGGACGGCGGCCTGGTGCAGCACGTCGTCGATGAACTCGGCTGCTTCGGTCTCGAGTTGGCCGTAAGTCTGAGATTCGACCTTCAGGGCGTGCTTGACCGGGGCACCGCGTCCGTCCTTGGTCTTCACCTCCACCCGGCACAGTCCGTCCTCGGCGTACAGGCGGGTGCGGACCTTCCAGCGTCGCCGCCGGCGCTGTATGTGAGCGTGCCAGGCGCCCAGCTGTGGGGTGTCGAAGTAGGTGCTGAGGTAGCTGGTCGTACGCCTGCCGTCCAGGTCGAGGACGTGGTGGCTGTCCGCCAGCCGGCCCACGAAGGCACGGGCGCGGTCGAGCGGGAGCAGATATTTGCGGTCGGTGCGGTGCTGCAGGGCGGCGACCGCGTCGACCTCGGCGAGGGTGGCGCCGCGCAGGGCCGGCAGGCCCAGTCGCGCCTCGAAAGCAGTCGTGGAGGTCATGGAACCACCACCGGCTCGTGCGGTTCGTCGCCCGCGGCGGTCGCGGGCTCGTCGGGTCCGGCGGGGTAGCGGGCGGAGACGCGCGTGGTCTCGCGTACGTAGTCCACCTCGTCCACGTCCACGGACACCGGAGCCTGTCCGAAGCGGAACGCCAGGTCCTGGGCGATGAGCGTGGGCTCGGGGTAGATCCGGTCGAGCGTGACCTTCACGGTCCGGGTCGGCGGCTCGTATCTGCCGGGGTCGTCGACCAGCAGCACCGCTACCAGCACCACGACGCCCAGCACGGCGACGAGCCAGACCTGGCGCTGCGGCAGCCCGGTGCACAGGGCGATGACCAGAGTGACGAAGGTGTAGGCGACGTCGCGTAGGGTGAACGCCGCACTGCGCAGTCGGACAAGGGACAGGATGCCGAACAGCCCGAAGCCGACCCCGGCCGGGAACTTCCCGGAGCTGATCGTGCTCATCGCGGCGAACAGGCCGACGTTCAGCGCGGTGAGCACGAACGGCATCGCCGGTGCACTGGGGCGGCGCCGGTAGAGCCAGCCGACGAGGATCAGCAGGGCTATGACGTCCAGGCCCCCGCGGGTCATCAGGTCGGTGGGCGCGATGTGGTCGGTGATGCCCTTGGCGGCGAGCACCGTGACCGCTGTATGCATGTCTGTCCCTTCCGTCCCGGCGCGTAGGACGGCGGACCGGTCGCGGTCCGCGGAGCGCCGCGACGTGAACGACGGTAGGGATGTCACATGAACAGACCATGAAGCCTCCCGACGCCCGCCAATCCCGGCACCCGGACGGGCGGCTAGCCTGACCGGCATGCACTACCTGGTCGTCGACGACGAGACCCGCCTCACGGACTTGGTTGTCCACTACCTGACCGAGTCCGGCCATACCGCCGAGGGCCGCTACGACGGGCCTTCCGGGCTTGCCGCCGCCCGCGACCCGCGCGTGGACGGCGTCGTCCTCGATGTGATGCTGCCCGGCCTGGACGGCCTGGAGGTGTGCCGGACCCTGCGCGCCGAGGGCGTCGACGTGCCCGTGGTCCTGCTCACGGCGCGCGGTGCGATCACCGAGCGGGTAGCCGGCCTTGACGCCGGTGCCGACGACTACGTGGTCAAGCCGTTCGCCATGGAGGAGCTGCTGGCCCGGCTGCGCGCGATATCCCGGCGCCGCCCCGACTGCTCCGGCCGCGTACAGGTCGGCGACCTGGTCCTCGACCCCGAGCAGCAGCGGGCCTGGCGCGCGAACACCGAACTCGACCTCTCCCGGCGGGAGTTCGACGTCCTGCGGGTGCTCATGGAGAACGCCGGGCGCGTGGTCACCCGCCTGCAGTTGCTCGACGAGGTCTGGGACGGCGAAACCGACCTGCGCAGCAATGCCATCGACGTCCACGTCTCCAAGGTGCGCGCCAAGGTCGACCGGGCCTTCGACCGTACGACCATCACGACCCTGCGCGGACGCGGCTACCGCCTGGAGAGCACCCCGTGAACCCGACCAGCCGGCCGCGGACCTGGTTCCGGCGGCTGCCCGTCGTCACACGCCTCGTGCTGGCCGTCGCCATCACCATGTCGCTGGTCCTGACCGGCGCGGCGGGCTTGGTCTACTGGCGGGTGAAGACCGCCCTGGACCAGCAGCTGAACGACGACCTCACCACCTACCAGCGCAGTCTCGACCATGCTGTGCGTGCCGAAGCGCAGCTTCCTCCGGGCCCCAGCGGCAGCCTCCGACAGGTCTTGGACATGCACGGCAGCGTCCTGAACTCCAGCGAAGCCGTGCGCGACAAGCTGCTGCTCACCCGGGCCGAACTCGGCAGCGTCACGCGAGGAGCCACGGTGCGCCGTGACATCGGCTCCCTGCTGCCGATCACCGCGGACACCCTGCGCCTCCAGGCCAAGCGGGTAAGCGCTGACGGACATCCTCGGATCGTGATCACCGCCGTGCGGCGCGGCCACCGCGACGAGGCACTGCGCGAACTCCTCGCCCAACTCGCCCTGGCCTCCGGCCTGACCCTCGTCGCCGCTTCCTACGTCGGCTACCGCACCGCCCGCGCCGCCCTGCGCCCCGTCGAGCGCTACCGCAGCGGGGCCGCCACCCTCGCCGACGGCACCCAGAACCTGCGCCTCGACGTGCCGGGCGACCGGGACGACGAGATCACCCGCCTCGGCCACACCCTCAACCACATGCTCGACCGCCTCGAGGCGTCCGCCGAACGCGAACGCACATTCGTCGCGGACGCGAGCCACGAGCTGCGCACCCCGCTCACCCTGATGCGCGCCGAACTCGACGTCGCCCTGCACCGCCCCCGCTCGGCCGGGGAACTCACCGAGACCCTGCGCTCCGTGGACACCGAGGTCCAGCACTTGATCGACCTCTCCAACGCGCTCCTGGACCTGGAGGAACTCGGCAGCACCAACCACGTCACCCGAGCCCCCGTACGACTCGCCGATCTCGTCGACACCGCGGTCGCCCCGCATCTGCGCACCGCCGAACGAGCCGGGCGGGAGCTGACCGTCAAGTCGGCCGACACAACCGTCAACGTCGATGCCCGATGGCTGAGGCCCGCCATCGGCAACCTCGTCGACAATGCCCTGCACCACGGCCACGGCAACGTCCACCTCACCGCCACCGTCCACGGGGCTGGCCTGCAGCTGCGCGTCACGGACGACGGGCCCGGTTTCCCGCCCGAATTCCTGCCCCGGGCCTTCGACCGCTTCGCCCGCGCCGAAGCGAGCCGCACGAGCGAGGGTTCCGGCCTCGGGCTCGCCTTCGTGCACGCAGTCGCCACCGCCCACGGCGGCACGGCGTATGCCGAGAACACCGGGCAGGGGACCGCGGTCACGCTTGACCTGCCCTGCTGACCCGCCCGGGCCGCGGAGCCGAGTTGCGACACCGCGACCTTCCGCTTCTCGTCATCGTTCCTTCGGTGTTGCATTTCATTCTTTCTCCACGGACAACTCAAAGTCGACTACGATGCGAAATGCCGACTGAACCGGCTGGACGTGCCACCAGGCGTGAACATATGAAATCACTTTGTGTGGAGATTCATTCATGACGACAAGGAGACGATCTGCGGCCATCCGGTTCCTCATCCCGAGTACCGTTTCCGTGATCGCATTTACAGGATGCTCAATGGAAAGCAATGAAGCATCAGGCGGCGACGCAAGCGTGCCTGCAGCAGCCACTCAAGCCCCTGCGGACCAGGTCGACCAGGATGCGGCGAAGGTTCTACGCAAGGAATTGGCGCACGTCGGCCCCGAAAAATTCACTGCAGCAGATTACAAGCCGGGCAAGGTTCAGCATATCGTCCTATTCAAATTCAAGCCGGGCACAACCTCAAAGGAACAGGCCGAGACGATGGAGCGGTTCCGTTCCCTCATGACGCAGGCAACCCGCGGCGGGAAACCGTACATCAAGTCCCTGGACTCAGGCAGCCAAACCAGCGGCGAGGAAGCCGGAAGGGGCATGCAGCAAGGTTACGTCCTGACGTTCGACTCCGAAGGCGATCGGAACTATTACGTGGGAAAGCCTGTTGTCACTGATCCAAAGTTCTATGACCCAGCACATGAGTCATTCAAGAATTTCGTCCGGCCGTTCCTCGACAGTGCCATTGTTTTTGATTTTTACGCGAGCAAGTAATCCGATCGCTTCCTTGCCCCCAGAGGAGAGCAGCTGACTGCCGCCGACGTCGCCGGAGACGCTCGCGGCGGTCGCGGCCGGGGATCGACCTGCCTGTTGACGTGCCCTGTGAAAGACTCACCGCGTGATTATCGAACGCGCGTACGCACATGTGGCCTCACGCACCGACAAGGAGTGGCCCTGGTCCGTGCCCTGTGTACGTGGGCTCTTGGCGGACGGACTGCGCTTCACCGCTCCCGTGACCTTTCTCGTTGGTGAGAACGGCTCGGGCAAGTCGACCTTGGTCGAGGCCCTCGCGGAGAGCTTCGGTCTGGACTCCTGGGGCGGCTCGCACGACTGGCGCTACGCCAGTCACCGCCCCAGGTCGCCGCTGGGCGAGAGCATGCGCTTCGACGCCGCGCCGCGGGGGCGGCGCATGTTGGGCAACTGGTCCGCCCGTAAAGGGTTCTTCTTGCGCGCCGAGACAGCTCTGGATGCGTTGGACCGGGAAGGGTTCGCGCCGGATTCCGTCAGCCATGGGGAGGGCTTCCTTGCCGCGTTCCGAGGAAAGTTCCTCCGGCCAGGGCTGTATGTGATGGATGAGCCGGAGGCGGCGCTTTCCTTCGCCTCCTGCCTGGAACTGCTGGGCCACATCGACCAGTTGGCGAAGGTCGGAGGCCAGGTCATCTGCGCCACTCACTCACCGCTGCTGACCGCGATGCCGGGTGCGGACATCATCGAGGTGGGCGAGCACGGCATGCGTCGGGCGGCATGGGACGAACTTGCGCTGGTCGACCACTGGCGCCGCTATCTCGCCGATCCGCAGTCCTATCTGCGGCACATCCTCGACTGAGCGACCTTCCGTCCGGACCCGGGCGGTGTCAGGCGACCTGGACGAGTCGATTCGCGGTGGCGGACAGGCGTCGTCGGTGCATCGACGGAGGGCGACCTGCCCTGTCTCCTCGGAGCAGTTGCGAGACCGTCTTTGCGCCATCGTCGCAGCGCTGTCAGCCCGTAGACCACGAACGGAGCTTGTCGGGGTCGAGTACGGCCCAGATGTGATTGATCCGGTTGCCGATGACGTCGAACGCCATCACCGATAGGGTGACGCCGTCCAGTTGAGCCACCAGCCCCGGCTGACCGTTGACCGTGCGTTCGACGAGCGTCACGCCGGCCGCCGCAGCGGACCGGTCAGCGTCGGGCAACGCCTACGGCACTTCCCACGTGGCCGGCGACGGCCCGCCCGGTGACGTGGCCCTGCAGGCGGCCCGCTACCAGGCCCGCCGCGTCGTCGATCCGGCAGCCGCACTCAAGGCCGGCCGCGCCGCCTGATCCGGCGCGGGACGCCGACGGGCGAGTCGGTGAGGACCTGCTCGGCTCAGCTGCGCGCGGCCACGTACAGGCTCTGGGTGCTGCGGCCGAGCAGGCCCTTCTCGTCGTGCAGGGCGGACTCGGCGAGGCCGATGCCCGCGCCGTCCACCATCGTGCGGGCGTCCAGGCAGACCCATTCGCCCTCGGGATAGCGGTGCAGGTTGACGCTGAGGTCGGCGTTGATGAATACGTAGCGGTGGAAGTCGAGCGCGGCACTGACACCGTTGCCCGAGTCGGCAGCCGTCAGCACCCTGGTGAGCGGCGTGATCTCCTCTCCGGCGACCAGGGGAACCCGCATCCGCATCCACGCCGTGGCCGGCCCGGGCTCCAGGAACGAACCGGCCGCGAATCGTATTTCCATGGCCGTGTGGTAGCCCTGGTCCCAGGGGACCGGGAAGAAGGCCTTCGTGGGTACGGCCCCAGGCCCGGGCACCTGTCGGCCCGGCGACACCTGCGGTACCGAGTCCGGCGCTGTCTTCATCAGCAACGCCGTCGCCCGCATCACTTCCTGGCCGCCGTCGGGGGTCAGAGCCACCTCCACGAGTTCGACACTGCGCCCGGCACGCAGCACCCGCGTGGCCACGGTCAGCGGCCGTATCGGAACCGGACGCATGATCTCGTACGTGAGCCGGGCGACCCGCATGTCCGGCCGTCCGCCCGGTCGTTCCTCTACGGCCAGGGCGAGCAACGCGGCCGGCGGGCCGGCGTGCTGGGAGTCGGCGTCCCAGGGCCCCCGCGTACAGGCGGTGGGAAGGAACCGGTCGTCGGCCTCCCGCTCATAGAAGGCCTCGACTTGCGACATCGACATGACTGTCCCTCCCTGCCACATGGACTACCCACCGCGCATCTTACTAAGCGCTTGCTCACTCCGCACAAGATCAGGCCGGTACTGCAGCAGGTATGGAGGCATCGAGGCCATCAATGGTCGCAAGCGGCGGAGCCTTGCCCTGTCGATCGGAGGACACGGGCGCGCCGCATGCCGTTCGGGTCAGCCGGCGAATCGGCGCACAACCGTGTCGTACTCGGCCTGGGGCTCCATACCGGCCCGAGCCCGCCGCTCATCGAGGTGGGCAATGTCGGCGATCGGATGCGGGGCGAGCTGCCCGTCGGGGCCGGTGACGTACTGCGTACCGTAGGTCTGCGGCAGGCCCTGGTTCACCTGGCAGCGGTCCATCAAGTAGGCCAGCTGACGGGATGTGGCGTCGCCCGATGCAGCCGCCGAGGTGAGAAGTTCGAGAGCGCGCCGTTGGAGGACCGGGCTGGCGTCGGCGTGTTGGGCGAGCAGCCAGGCAGCGTTGGCGGCTTCCTCACCGACCATGCGGTGGCCCGGCCATCCGTACCGGTCCAGGACCGGCCCCAGCCAGGAGGCGTTCTCGGCATCCACCCTCAGTATGGCTGCACCGTCCGGCGATACCCGTCCGTCCTCGCGAACCCCACGAGCGTGCTGGTCCACAGCCATGCGGCGCAACAGTTCAGCTGCCAGGCCAGAGTGTTCGTGTGTCATACGGGCTCGACTCCCTGGGGACTCTCGAATGTGCGCGGGATGCCGCGCCCGTGCATTTCATACCCACAACCGGGTCCATGATGACCTTCTGCTCGGCCCCGACAGCGCGGTCGATCGAAGCCCCGTCAGTTTCTCGCGCGAGATGTGCCCCAGCTGCCATTCCCGGAAGGGATGGAACGGGTTCACGCTCGATGGCCGCGCGGTACGGTTCCGCGTGGCCAAGACCACCCCGACAAAGGTGGGCCAGTTCGTCACCGTGTGGCAGCGGTCCGAGGAGGGGCCGATCCGGCCCTTCGACACCGAGGACGGGGTGGACCTGTTCGTCATCAGCAGCCGTGACGACGACGGCTTCGGGCAGTTCGTGTTCCCGCACCAGGTGCTGTGCGAACGCGGCATCGTCTCCCGCAATGGCCGTGGCGGGAAGCGGGGCTTCCGCGTGTATCCGCCGTGGGTGACCACGACCAACCGGCAGGCCCACAGCACGCAGGCTTGGCAGGTGAACTACTTCCTCCCTCTCGGATTCCGTCTCGGAGAAAACGGACCTGCCGATCCGACGCGCGCCCACGCCCTTTACCACCTGTAGGTGCTCGCTACGAACGTTCCCACTCATCGATACCCGCCATTTGGCAGAGGTGGACGACCAGCATTCCCCGCCCCGGTGCACGTCCGTCCCATCTCTCGGGTAGGACCTGTAGCTCTGTTCAAGTGAACGGCCGCTCTGCCGTGTTGGTACATGTCCGACCAGCGGTAGTGATCTCTCAACACTCGTGCGAGCAGCTCTGCGTGCCGCGAAAGGTGAGAAACCATGTCAGCTCGGCGTCGCGTCCTGTCCGCCTGCACAACCGGCATCGCTGTCGCTGCGCTGGCTCTCGCATCGGCGCCCCCCGCGGCCGCTGTGGACTTCCCGAACCAGGACCTCATCAACAAGGCAAGCGGCGGTCGGCTGGCCCTCTTCCTGGACCATGTCAGCGAGGGCTCCATTCCGGTCACCCTGCGCGATCCGGCGTTTTCCTTCTCAACCGAGGCATGGGACGGCTACGGCTCGTTCGCGAACGAGGAGTGGACGTTCAAACTGAAGAACCGGGCCGCGAACAAGTGCCTTCAGCCGGTCGATGCCAGTCCCGCCCGCGGCAGCGCCGTGACAGTGAAGAACTGCAACGACTCGGACAATCAGTTGTGGAGCCTTCAGGCGGAGCGGGTCGGCGGCTCCCCCACCGGCTGGTGGGTCTGGCGACCTGTCCTCAACCGGAACATCGCCCTCACCGTCAAGCAGTACGCCGAGAACGGTAGATACGAGACCCTCTACCTCGACACCGCGTACCCATCCTCGGACAGACTCTGGAAGCTCGCCCACAACGACGCCACCTGGTGATCGAAACCGATAACGGTAGGGGCAGAGTTCGACAGGTTCTGCGGGCGTCACGACCCACGAGAGTGAGCGCCCCCCATGAACGACTGCGGCAGAACTCCCTAGAATTCGCGGCATGCGGATATGGATCCGCCGGGGAGGTGTCTGCTATGGGTGGGACGGATCAGGATCGGGCCGGCAAGGGACCCCTCGGGCCTGAGCAGATGATCGCGGAGGCGCGGAAGGCGTTCTTCGTGATGTTCGGGTTCCTCTTGGTCGTCTGGCTGGTGCAGCTGATCAACTACTCCGATCACTACGCCCTCTCACGGGACTACGGCGTGATATCCGGCGACCTCGGCACGTTGCCCGACATCCTCATCGCCCCCTTCCTGCATTGGAGTTGGGCGCACATCGAGAGCAACTCCGGGCCTCTGTTCGTCTTCGGATTCCTTGCCGCCCACCGAGGCGTGATCCGCTTTCTCGGGTTGAGTCTGCTGGTGGCGGTGACCAGCGGACTCATGGTGTGGTTCCTCGAAGGAAGCGGTGTGGAGACGGTCGGCGCCAGTGGCCTGATCTTCGGGTACTTCGGCTATGTCGTGGTCCGCGGGCTTTTCGACCGGCACCTGATCGACACGCTGATCGGTATCGTCATGGGGGCCTCCTTCGCTTACATGCTCACCGTTGCCGTCCCCGGAACGCCGGGGGTGAGCTGGCTCGGACACCTCGGAGGACTGATCGGCGGTCTGGCGGGGGCCTGGCTGTTCCGAGATCGGCGCTCACGGCCCCTCCCGACCGCCCACCCGGGTGGCTCTCCTGGGGCGCCCGCTCTCCGCGACCCACAAGTACGTGCCGACAATCCCCGGGCAGACCTGCACAAGGAACTCGGCGATCTGGGCCTCCTCTAGTCGAGCTTGTTCGTGCTCGGAAGTACGTGGATCAGCGAACCTCGAAGGCGTAGAGCGAGTAGCCGTAGCGGGTGCCACGGGTGATGCCGTGCATCCGCACGTACCTGGCGGTGGTGGCCGCAAAGGTGAGAGTGTCCGTCCCTGGCCCGGCCAGACCGCGCCGGGAGGCGACGGTCGTCCAAGCCGAGCCGTCCGGGCTGGTCTGGATGTCGTAGTCCTTGCCGTACGCCGCCTCCCAGGTAAGCCTGGCACTGCCGTACGTCTGTGGCGAGGCGCCGAGGTCCACTGCGAGCCATTGGTCATTGGTGTAGGCGCTGGACCAGCGGGTCGAGGGAAGCCCGTCTGTGGCGTAGGAGGCCGGGAACGCGGAGGTCTCGGTGGAGGACGCGCTGGTCGGCCTGCGAAGGGCCTGGTCTGCGGGGGCGCGCACCTCGAAGGCCCAGAGTGAGTAGCCCCAGCCGGTGCCACGGGTGATGCCTCGCATGCGCACGTAGCGGGCGGTGACCGGATGGGTGAGGACGAGGTTGTCGACACCGGGTCCGGACAGGCCGCGCCGAGAGGCCACAGTCGTCCAGGCGGAGCCGTCCGGGCTGGTCTGGATGTCGTAGTCCTTGCCGTACGCCGTCTCCCAGTTGAGCCTCGCCCGCCCGAGGTACTGGGGAGATCCGAGGTCCACGGCAAGCCACTGGTCGTTGCTGTAGGCGCTGGACCAGCGGGTCGCAGGGCTGCCGTCGGTGGCGTACGAGGCGGGGAACGCGGAGGTCTCGGTGGAGGACGTGGTGGTGGCCTTGCCCCGGGCGAGGTCGGGGTCGGCCGGGGTGGCCAGAGGGTTGGGCAGGTAGGACGTGCCGGGCCCCTGTCCGACCGTCCCGGCCGAGCCGAGGAAGACGCCGGCGTCGCTGCCGGCCTTGGTGCCGGACCAGGTCTTGGTGGAGCAGGCAGCCAGGTACGTACCGACCAGTTGGTGCACGTCCAGTTCGGTGTAGGTGGCGTGCACGAGGTCGTTCCAGACGGCGGGCATCGCGCCGAGCAGTCCGGGCTGCTGCGGGGTGAGCGTCTCGTTGTCCGGGAAGACGTGCGGCTCCCAGTCCGCCAGGATCGAGGCGGGGTCGAGGCCGTGCGGGTGGTAGTAGCTCGCGAACGGCACCACGTAGAGATAGGAGTCGTTGGTGTTGATCACCTGGTAGCCGTCGGCCAGCGCCTCCTTGGGCCCGTACCAGCCGTCGTTCCAGCTCTCCACGATGATGTTCCGGTCATAGCCGGCGGCCGAGCCGGACATCGAGGTGATGCTGCCCCACATGGCCGGCTTCTTGCCGAGAGCGCGGATGTACTCGGCCACGGTGTTCACGTACGTCTTGTACTGGCCGGCCAGACGGGTCGGGTACTCGTCGGCGCCCATGTGCACGGTCGGCCCCCGGAACCACGGGGTGAACTCGGCGAACACGGACTTCATGAACGCCGTCGCGTCCGGGTTGGACAGGTCCAGCAGGTCGGACTTGCCTCCGTTCATGCCGATGGACGGCTTGAAGGCGGTGAACGCCCTGGCATGCGCGGGAGCGTCGAACTCCGGGATGATCGTGAGGGCGTTGGCCGCGGCGGCGTCCTCGAAGGCGTCCCAGTCGGAGCGGCTGTACGCGCCGTCGGCTGCGGCAAGCCCGGCGAAGGCGGGGTTGTCGGTCTTCAGGCGGAACGCCTGGTAGGCGGTCGACCAGTCCGAAGGGTTGATCTCGTTGTCGTTCAGGTGCAGGTGGAAGGTGTTGAGCTTCAGCCACCCCATCCAGTTGATGTACGCGGTGATGAACTTGGGAGTGAAGAAGCGGCGGCCCACGTCCAGCATGAACCCTCGCACCGGGTAGTTGGGGTAGTCGATCGCGGTGCCCTGCGACAGTGTGGCTTGGTCAGAGGCCGCCAGCAGCGCTTGGAGGAGGCTGCGGGTGCCGTAGTACGCGCCCGCCTCGTCTCCGGCGGTGATCTGCACACGGTCGTTGACAGCCAGCCGGTACGCCTCGCCCTTGAGGTCGGCCAGGGCGCCGCCGTAGGACGCGTTCACGTCGACAGCGAGGACTATGTCCCCGGCGGCGGACGTGCCGGTGGCGGTCGTCAGACTCCAACCGAGCAGTTCCCTTGCATCGCTGACGAGCTGTCCGGCGATCTGCGTCAGGCGGGCGGACGCGCCCGGGGCGGTGACGACCCTGGCCATGGTCCTGAGTTTGAGAATGCCCGTGCCGCCGGTCCACTCCTGGATGGCCGGGACGACGCCGAGCGGCGAGGGGCCGAGGAAGGCGGCCGCCGCATCGGCCCCGGCGGCGTGGACCCGAGTGGGGTCCGCGAGGGCCGCAGCTGCCGCCACCCCGACCGCTCCGGCGAGCAGCGAACGGCGAGTGACGCCGGGAGCGGGCACATGGTCATCTGACGTGGTCATGACTACCTCGCGGGATGAAGAAGTAGAAGCGAGAGGCGTAACACGCGGGGACACAAGCGGCCGCGCACCATCAAGCACCGACCCAGGAGCGTTGGCCAGAGTAAAGGTCGCCGCTTGAGAGGTCTAGACCCCACACCTCTCACCCTCACCTGGCCACCCTCGATCGTCATGAAAACGGGCCCACTTGATGGCCTGGACCATGCTTGAGGATCCGGCGGGACGAAGCGCGTACGCCATGACGGAGCCCAGCACGCACTTCGCACTCGCAAGCACCGCGCTCCGCGTGGCCACGTGACCCGCGGCAATGCTCTCCACTCATGACCGCAGCTACTGCGGGCCACCACCAGCAATATAGATCCGATCTATACGGCATTGCCGACCCGAGGGCTCAACCGAAGGTGGACCGGCAACCCCGGCCATTTTGCCTAATGCAGCCGAAATCTAACGCAGCGCCACCGGACCCCTGGACGCATCAACGAGCCCTCTATATAAAGAAACATCCGATGCTTCCTGATGTCGTGCAGCGTCCCAGGACTGAATGCGCCGACACGTCTACAGGCCGGACATCGCATAGGCACCATTCCCGACTTGCACTCCCCGCCACCCCCCAGGAGCCGCACCATGTCGTCCTCTGGCCCCCTCAGCAGACGCTCCCTCATCAAAGCCGCCACACTCGCAGGTGGCGCCGTGGCCTTCGGGCTGCCGCAGGCCCTCTGGCCCGCCACCGCGGAGGCGTATTCCGTCCCCGCAAAGCTGGACTGGTGGTACCAGGCACGCTTCGGGATGTTCATCCACTTCGGGTCCTACTCCTACCTCGGCAGAGGCGAGTGGGCGTTCAACAGCGGCTGGAGCAAGAGCAACTACCAGGCGCAGGTCACCGCACCCTTCAACCCCACCGGGTTCAACGCCGCCACCATCGCAGAACTGGCCAAGAAGGCCGGTATGAAGTACCTCGTGATCACCGCCAAGCATCACGAAGGCTTCGCGATGTGGGACTCCGACGTCCCCGGCTTCACCGACACCACCGGCACCAAGCTGTACAACCTGCACGACTACAACGGGGTTCAGAGCGATCTGCTCAAGGAACTCAAGACCGAGTGCGAGAAGCGTGACATCAGGTTCGGCCTCTACTACTCGATCATGGACTGGAATCATCCGTCCCAGACCGACCGTCACGACTCCGGTCTCACCACGATGTCCTCGCAGGCCGCCCGCGCCGCCTACATCGCCGACATGAAGGCCCACCTGCAGGAGCTGCTGGACCGGTACGACCCAGCACTCCTGTGGTTCGACGGTGACTGGTTCGCCGAACCGTCCAGCCCCACCCTGGACGACTGGTGGCTGAAGTCGGACGGCATCGATCTCTACAACTGGTTGACCGATCCCGCACGCAAGCCCGACCTCGTCGTCAACGAACGGGTCAAGCGCGACCTCGGTCTCGGCGACTACGCCGTTGCGGAGTTCGGTGTCCCCGACGTGCCGATGAACCGGCCGTGGGAGCGATGCTCCACCATGAACGGCGCCTGGGGCTACGACAAGTCGAGGGAGAACTCGTACCGGTCCGTCAAGGACATCGTCCAGGAACTCGTCACGACCGTCTCCCGGGACGGCAACATGCTGCTGAACATCGGCCCCAAGGGTGATGGTTCGGTCACCGACGGATCCGTGGCCATCCTCAGCGGCCTGGCCTCCTGGATGTCTTCGTACAGCGACAGCATTCATGGCACAAGCGGCAGTCCATTTGCCGCCGAGCCCGTCTGGGGGAAGGTCACGAGGAAGAACGGCAAGCTCTTCGCCCACGTCTTCACCTGGCCCACGAGCGGCACCCTCCAGATACCCGCGATCGACAACACGGTCAGCCGCGTCTACCTGATGAACGCCCCCTCGACCTCACTCAGTCACAGCGTCAGCGGCAGATACGTCAACGTCACCGTGCCGACCAGCGCGCCGAACACCGACGACTCCGTGGTGTGCCTCGAGGTCAGCGGCATGCCGGCGCCCAAGACCTCGGCGACAGTGTTCCAGCACGTCGGCTACGCCGGGGCCAGGGCCGCCCTGCCGCTGGGGAGCTACACCTCCGCCCAGCTGTCGGCCGCGGGAACAGGACCTGGCGTCATCTCCTCGATACAGGTACCCCACGGCTACCAGGTGACGGGCTACTCCGGCGACAACTTCACCGGCAGCGCCTGGACGTTCACCGCTGACACCCCCGATCTGCGCGCGACCGGCAACAACGACGCCATTTCCTCGGTGAAGGTGTCGTTCAATCCGGTCACGTACTTCCGCCTGATCAATGTCACGGACTGTCTGGCTCTGGACAGCGGTGGCAACGTCGCCGACGGCTCGAACCTCAAGCAGTGGACACCGGTCGACAGCACCAATCTCCACTGGCAGGCGATCGACCTCGGCAACGGCCACTACAAGCTCGTCAACCGCACCAATGGCATGGTCGCCGACGGTTGGGGCGCGACCAGTGACGGCGCCCCGGCTCGCCAAGCAGCTTGGAACGGCGGTCCGAACCAACAGTGGAGAATCACCAACCGCGGCGTCGGCCAGTACTCGATCGCCAATCGCACCACGGGACTCGTACTCGACGGCGGCGGACCGGTCACCTCCGGGTCCGTGACCAAACAGTGGACCTGGCAGCAGCACAACAACCTTCTGTGGACCTTCAATCCGACCGGCTGACCACCGGCAGGTCAGGGTCCAGGCCTGGCTGGTCGGCGGGCGCCGCGCAGACCCTGCGGCCCAGATGGTCACACGGCACGCTCCGCGCACCCGTGTCTCCTGCTGACGTTGTGAAGGGAGATGGCGCGCGTCATGGGTCCTGCCCTGAGGGAGCTTCTTGTGCGGTTTGCTCACGGCTCGTGCCGATTGAGGTTTCTGGGTTCGCACGGCTTCCGGGGCACCGGCCGGGGACGAGTGCGGTGGTGCACAGCAAGGCCGTTCCGCTGGTACGGGCCGCCGTCGGCCCGGTCGCGCGGCGAACGGGGTGAGTCCTCCTGAGGAACCGAAAGACATCGCCGAAAGGCGCCCGAAGTGAGCGGGCGAAGGCCGCCACCGCCCGGTGGAGCGAGTGGGCGTGGCGGCTTCCCCTGTTCTGCCCTACTGGGGTGATCAGACGCCGAGGCCCGGCTGCACCTGTATCTTGCGGCCCTCGCCTGCCTGGAATCGCTTGAGTGCTTCGCTGTAGGAGGCGAGCGGCAGGCGGTCGCTGATGAAGATTTCCGGGTCCAGCACGCCGGCGGTGAAGAGCTCTGCGGCGCGTTCGAAGCTGTGCAGTACCGCCATCGATCCGGTGATGGTGATCTCCTGGTTGTAGATCCGGTAGGGCTCGATCGTCGCCCGGGCGGCGTAGTCGGAAACACCGAACTGCAGATAGGTGCCGCCCTTGCCCACCCGGCCAAGGGCGTCCTGGATCGCGTTCTCGTTCCCTGTGGCGTCGATGACGAGATCCCAGCCGCGGGGCTTGTCGATCTTGTCTGCGGACGTCACCGCGTTGCTGCAGCCCAGCGTCCGCGCGGTTTCCAGACGAGCGGGGTTGATGTCGATGACGTCGACACTGGCGGCGCCGGTGCGCTTGGCCAGCTCCAACATCATCAGGCCCATCGTGCCCGAGCCGTAGATGAGCACATGATTGGCCAGATTGCTGCGCAGGACGTCGTACCCGCGTATCGCGCAGGCCAGCGGTTCGATCAGGGCAGCGTCTTGGGTGGATACGTGGTCGGGCAGGACGACGCAGTTGGCGACCGGGGCCACGGCGTATTCCGCCGCACCGCCTGCGGTCGTGACGCCGATGGCCGCCCAGCGCTCGCACAGGTTGTTCCTGCCGAGGCGACAGTAGTAGCACTCGTTGCAGCTCAGTGAGGGGTCGACGGCGACACGTGCACCCACGGCCAGTTCGGCGACGTCGCGGCCGATGGCGACGACCTCACCGGCGAACTCATGGCCGGGAATGATGGGCAGCTTGGGAGCGAATTCGCCTTGCAGGATGTGCAGGTCCGTGCCGCACAGGCCGCAGGCCGCCACGGCCACGACGACCTCTCGGGGACCGGGCGTGGGATCCTCCACGGTGACCATCTCGATGGTCCCCTGCTCGGTGATGAGTGCGGCCTTCATTTGACGGCTCCCATGGTCAGACCCTGGACCAGGCGGTCCTGGGCGGCGAATCCGGCGATGAGAACCGGGATGGACACAGCGACGGCCGCGGCGCAGACCTTGGCCAGGAACAGGCCCTGACTGGTGACGAAGCTGGTCAGGAAGACCGGCCCGGTCGAAGCCTGGACCCCGGTGAGCACCTGGGCGAACAGCATCTCGTTCCAGCTGAAGATGAAGCAGATCAGTGAGGTGGCGGCGATGCCGGGCGCGGCCATCGGAATGATGATCCTGCGGAAGACGGTCGGCAGGCCGGCACCGTCGATCGCGGCCGCCTCCAGGATCGCCACGGGGATCTCCGCGAGGAAGGACCGCATCATCCATACGGCGATCGGCAGGTTCATGGTCGTGTAGAGGAGGACCAGGAGCCAGATGTTGTCCAGCATCCCGAGGTTCTGGGCCGCCAGGTAGACCGGGAGCAGTCCGGCCACTACGGGAAGCATCTTGGTGGACAGGAAGAAGAACATCACGTCGGACCACTTGCGCACCGGTTTGATCGACAGTGCGTAGGCCGCGGGGATGGACAGCGCGAGGACCAGCAGCGTCGAAACCACGCTTGCGGTCGCGGAGTTGATCAGAGCCGGCCAGGGGCTGGCCCCTGTTGAGGCCCCGAAGAACTCGCGATACCCGTGCAGGGTCAAGTGCGCGGCGAGGGAAGGCGGATTGGTGGCGGCGTCCGTCTCACTGTGGAAGGAGGTCAGGACCATCCAGGCGAACGGCGCGAAGAAGAGCAGGCCTACGACCCACGCGGCCAGTCCTATGACAGCCTTGGAATGGTGCCTGAGGAAGGGTTCGCGGTGCCGACGGGACCGGGGGTGGGCAAGGGTGGTGCTCATGAAGTCTTCTCCTCCCGCAGGAGCGTCGACACCGTGCGCAGTGCGAAGGTGGCGACCACGATGGTGCCCAGAACGACGATGACGCCGGCTGCGGAGGCACGACCGTAGTCATGTGCCTGATAGAAGGTCTGGTAGATGGTGTAGGGAAGGTTCGCGGTACCGAGCCCGCCCGAGGTGATGGTGAAGACCGCGTCGAAGTTCTGCACGATGTAGATGGACCCGAGCAGTGCCGCCAGTTCCAGGTACCGGCGCAGGTGCGGCAGGGTCAGATGGCGGAATATCTGGAAGGCGTTGGCGCCGTCCACCCGGGCGGCTTCGATGATCTCCAGGGGGCGGCTCTGCAGTCCGGCGAGCAGGATCAGCATCATGAAGGGGGTCCACTGCCAGATCAAGGAGACGGCAACGGCGGCCAGGGGTGAGGTGCTGATCCAGTCGGGCTGTGGCGGACTGTCCGAGCCGAACAGCGACCAGATCCAGGTCAGGGCGCCGTTGAGGAGGCCGTACTCGGGGTTGTAGAGCGCATGTTTCCACAGCAGAGCGGCCGCGACGGGGACGACGAGGAACGGGGCGATCATCATGGTTCGTACCGCTCCACGCCCGCGAAACTTGTGGTCGAGCAGGAGCGCCACCCCCAGGCCGAGCAGGAGACTCAGCAGCACCACACCGGCGGTGAGCCACACCGTAGTGATCACCGAGGCACGCATGTCCGGGTCGCGGAAGACCAGTTTGTAGTTGGTGAACCCTGCCCAGCCGCGTTCCTCGGGCCGCAGAGCGTCCCAGTTCATGAAGGAGATCACCAGTGTGGCGGCGAACGGCAGCTGGGTGACGATCACCATGTACACCAGCGCCGGCATCATCGGGGCGCGCCTGGCCCACGCCCTTGCGCGGCCCGACCGTTGCCGGGATACCGCAGCCGCATGTGACCCGGCGGGACGTCTTTCTTTCTGCATCAGGGCACTACTCACTTGTGTCTCTCCGCTCCGTGGGGCCCCCTTGCCCCTGTGCGAGGGGGAAGGGGGCCGCACAAGGGGCAAGGGGAATGCGGTCAGTTGTTCTGGTACTTGGAGGCGACCTGCTCGGCCAGCTTCTGACCCTTGTCGAGGGCCTGCTTCACTGACTGGCGTCCGGCGATCGCGGCGGATACTTCCTGGGTGACCTTGGTGCCCAGATCCTGGAACTCGGGAATGGTCACGTACTGCACGCCGACCGTGGGGCGAGGCTGTGTCCCTGGGTTCTTCGGGTCGGCCTCGCTGATGGCGGTCAACGTGGCCTGGTAGAAGGGCGCCGCGGCCTTCTGATAGCTCGGGTTGTCGTAGGTCGACTTCCGCTTGCCGGCCGGGACCCTGGCCCAGCCGAGCTTCTCACCGACGAGCTTCTCGTAGTCCTGGCTCGCGGCCCACTTGACGAACTGGGCGCCGGCGTCCTGGTGCTTGCCCGCCTTCGGCTGGGCAAGGGCCCAGGTCCACAGCCATCCGGAGGCCTTGGTCTGGGTCACCGGCGCCTGCGCGTAGCCGACCTTGCCGCGGACCGGTGAGGCGGGGTCTTCCAGCAGACCGGCTGCCGACGTGGCGTCCATCCACATGGCGGTCTTCTGCTGCGTGAAGGCGTTGAGGCACTCGGCGAATCCGGCCTGCGGCGCGCCGGCCTCACCGTGCTTGCGTACGAGATCCACATAGTCCTCGGTCGCCTTGGTGAAGCCCTCGCCGTTGACCTGGGCCTTCCAGTCCTTGGTGAACCAGGTGCCGCCCTCGGTGTTGACCACGGTGGTCAGGGCGGCTCCGAGCTCACCCCAACCCGGCTTGCCGCGCAGGCAGATGCCCTTCATGCCCTTGTCGGCGCCGTCCGCCTTGGCGGCCAGGTCGGCGACCTGCTTCCAGGTCGGGCGGTCCGGCATGGTCAGGTGCTTGGCCTGGAAGATGTCCTTGCGATACATCAGGAACGAGGACTCGCCGTAGAAGGGCTCGGCGTAGAGCTTCCCGTCCCCGCCGCGCAGCCCGTCCGTCATGGACGAGAAGACATCGTCCTGCTTGAAGGAGGGGTCCTTGGCGACCGTGTTGTCCAGTGGTGACAGCCAGCCGTTCTTGGCCCACAGGGGAACCTCATAGGCGCCGACCGTGACCACGTCATAGCCGCCCGCCTGCGTTGCGACATCCTGCGTGATCTTGTCCCGCACCTCGTTCTCCGGCAGCACGGTGAAGTTGACCTTGATGCCGGTCTTCTTGGTGAACTCGTCCTTGGTCAGCTTCTGGAGGTCGAGCATCTGAGGGTTGTTGACCATGAGTACGTTCACGGTCTTGTCACCGTCGCCCCCGCCACTGCCTCCCGCACCGGCGCAGCCGGCGAGCAAGGCGGTACAGGTGAGGCCGGTCAGGGCCGCCGTCGTCAGTCTGGCCCTGGTGGGTCTGTAGTGCATGGGAGCACCTTTCTTGGGGGAGAGAACAGCGAGCTGGGAACGGTCTTGCGCCGCGGGAGTGGCGGCGTGCTTGAAGGAGCCTGCGAGGGAAAGACCTCAGGCTTGGCGGCTCGGGCAGGAACTCAGACCCGGATGACGTTGGGTCCGTGCAAGGAGTAGCGGTGAGCTTCGGCAACCGGCAGGCCGGTGTCGGTGATGATGGTTTCGAAGTCGCCGATCTTGGCGAATCGGCAGAAGCTCTGCGCTCCGAATTTCGTGTGGATTCCGAGCAGTATCCGGCGATGGGAACTGCGGATCGCTTGGGCTTTGACGTCGGCCACCACCGGGTCGGGTGTGGTGAGGCCGGCATCGCGGGAAATGCCGTTGGCTCCCAGGATCGCCAGGTCGATGACGAAGCTGGACAGCATCTGGTTGGTCCATGATCCGACGGTGGCCAGGGTGCGGCCGCGGACCTTGCCGCCGAGCAGCAACACCGTGGCCCGGGAGGCCTCCGCCACCGCCGCGGCGGTGGGCAGGGAGGCGGTCACCACGGTCAGATTCCGGTCGGAGGGCAGCAGGTCGGCGATGAGGCGATGGGTGTAGCCCTCGTCGATGAAAACCGTCTCCGCCTCGCCGAACAGGTGCACGGCAGCGGCGGCGATGCGGCGCTTGTCCTCCACATGGTGAGTCTCACGCTGGGCCAGCGAGGTCTCGAAACCGGCGCTTTCCACCGGGTAGGCACCACCGTGGCTCCTGCGGACCAGACCGCCCCGTGCGAGTTCGTTCAGATCCCTGCGGATCGTCTCCGGCGCCACCCGGAAGTCGGCGGCCAAGGCGGAGACCTCCACTCTTCCGCTCCGGCGGGCGAGAGCCAGGATCCGATGCTGTCGCTCTTCGGCTTTCACGCGCAAGCACCTCCCTGGTGTTCCCGTTCGGGCGAACATTGCCCATCTGTTTCGGCCATGGATTTATATCGCCGTACTTCACCAGGTGAGACGCCCGTTGCTTCGCGGATATTGCCCGTTTGGGTGTGCACGCCGGACGGGATCCCTGCAGGTCATCGCATTGCAAATAGCATGATCGCCGTCTCCCGCTAACCGAATCGGGTGACTGAGGTGCCCGAATCCACAACAGCTGCGGGACGGACGACGCTCGTCCAGGTCATCTGAGGAGGTAGTCAACGACCGCGGTACAGGTGACGATGCCGATGAAGAGCCCGGCCTTCAGGGCTGCTGCGGTGGCGGCGGCCCGTTCCGCTCCGTCGCCCAGAAGGGTCACGCCGGGAATGTGTTGCAGCTGGTCGAGGCCGCTGGAGGTCGACCGTTCGGTCAGTTCTGGGCTGAGGACCCGGCTGTGCATGTCGAGCGCATGAGCCGATGAAGCGCTGGACTAGGTGTTCGGGGGTACTGAAGGCGACGTTGGAGAGCCAGCCGCGTCGCAGGAGGGACCAGATCTCTTCGACCGGATCGAGATCTGGCGGGTAGGGCGGCAGGCAGGTAGTAGATGGTCAGCCAGTCCCGGGCCGCCGAGCTGCTGGTGGGCTGCGGTCAGCAGGTCGGCTTCGTGCTCGAAGACGAGCCAGGCTCCACACGCCGCCGCGTCTTTCACGCAGAGCCCCACCGCCTTGCCCCTTGGCCAGGTCCGCCTCCAGTTGCGTGAACCGCTTCCGGCTGAACCTCGGCAGCGACGCCGACCCCTGCGACCGGGGCGCCCGCGGACCGCCCTCGTTCCATGTCCGCCGCAACCGCTGCCCGACCGGACCCTGACCCGCAGGTACTTGGCGATCAGCGCGCTCGCCTCGCCTCGAGCCATCCGCTTCGCGGCCCGGAGCCGTAACCCCTCGCGAAACTGCTTGCGTTCGGTTCGCGATCAGCCCCGCCCCCCTGTGGATGCCGCATGCCTCCGGTGATAGCGCAGCGGACGACCAGCCGTCAGTGTGACTTGGTGCGCACAAGGCTCACGTGTCGGGGTGTCGTCAAGGCTACGCGTCAGGACGGGGCGAGGACGCAGAACTCGTGGCCCTCCGGGTCGGCCAGGCACGTCCACGGGACGTCGCCCTGGCCGACGTCGAGGTCGGTGGCGCCGAGGGCCCGCAGCCGGGCCACCTCCGCTGCTTTGTCGTCACCGGGGTACGGCAGCAGGTCAAGATGGATGCGGTCCGGCACGGGCTTCACGTCGGGCGTGCGGAGGAACTCGAGATACGGGCCGACACCCTTGGCGGAGCGCAGCACCGCATGATCGTCGGTCACCTCGTGCAGGGTCCAGTCCATCGCCTCGTCCCAGAACCGAGCCATGGCCCGTGGATCCGCGCAGTCGACCACCACCGCGGCGATCGGCCCGGTGTCCCGGTAGATCTCCCGAGGCTCCAGCACGCAGAACTCGTTGCCCTCGCTGTCGGCGAGGACCGTGAACGGAAGCATGCGTCGATCAGTAGAACGGCGCACACGACACCGAGGATGATGACCGGTATGCGCATCCGCATCGACGCCGTCGACTTGCCCGGCCTCACCTGCCCGCCCGGCGCGCCCGCCGACGCCGGCGTGACCGTCCACCGCAACATTCACGTCGCCGTGCAACGCCGCGACCCCAGAACCGCACTCCTCGACCCGCAACCGGGCGACGCCACGTCCGCCTCCTGGACGCTGGAATGCACCACGCATGCGTCGCCGACCGGCACCGGCGTGAAAGGCCCCTACGTTCAGGGCCGCCCGGGCGGCCGGTTCATCTACCTGTCGTGGGGGACGGTCGACGAGGCAGGCACCTTCACGATGTTCCGGCGCGCCAAGCTCCTCCTCGACGCCGTCCCCACCGACGTCCTCGACGCCGCGGCACGCAGCGGCATGCTGCATGGACGCCTGGGCCTCACCGACGCACGCGGCGGCCCCGTGTGCGCACGAGTCGTACCTCCGACCATCTCCTGGACCGCCGAATCAGCCGACTGGAGCCGGCCGTCGATCCGAAGGGCCTTGCGGAGACCCGCGGATGACTCTGCGCCTGGGTGAACTGCCGTCGGCATGCCGTCGGGCGATGGGTCGCTAGGCCCGGTGGGCCGCGGAGATCTGGCCGACCAGGACGGCGAATGGCATGTCGAGGGCGGCGTAGAGGGCGCCGGCCTCGGGGAGGGCGTTGTCGGCCAGGGCCTCGACCAGGAGGGTGGCGTAGTCGCTGACGATGACGCCCGCCTGCTGCATACGCAGCAGGCCCGCCTCCCGCTTGGCCTGGCTGAAGGTGCCGGAGGCGTCCACGGCCGCGTATGCGTCGTATCCGGCGGCCGTCGCGGAGATCGCGGGCAGTGCCGCGCACACCTCGAGCGACACCCCGGCGAAGATCAGTTTGCGCCGGCCGGTGGCCTCGATGGCCTCGCGGACCCGGTCGTCGTGCCAGGCATTGACCGTACTGCGGTCGATGATCTTCTGCCCGGCGGGCACCTCGGCGTACTCGCGGCCCGGGTCCTCTTCTCCGTTCAGCGCGAGTTGTTCACCGCGCTCGCCGAGCAGGGCTTCGACGACGTCCAGCCCCGCGCCGGCGCCGCCCTCGCCTACCTGCGCCCCGACGGCATCCGGGCCAGCGAGCTCGCCCGCGCCTCCGGACAGCACAAACAGGTCATCGGCTCCCTCATCGACGACCTCGAGCGCCTGGGCCACGTCGCACGCAAACCCGATCCCGCAGACCGCCGCGCCAAACTGATCTGTCCCACCGAGCGCGGCCTGCTCCAGATGGAGACCGCCGCCATCATGCGGCACGATCGAGGAGCGACACGCGAAGACACTGGGCAAACAGGAATACGCCACCTTCAAGACCGCTCTCCACCGCGTGGCCGAACTCCAACGCAAGGACACCACAACAGCCGCTGCTGACGGCTGAGTTGCCGTAGCGCAGGGGCGTCGGCGCGGGAAGCCCCCGGTGGGTGTGTCAGGAGGGCGGACAGCCGAACCAGCGCACCGTGTCGTTGCTGGAGACGTAGCCCATGCACCTGACGGTGCTGTCGTGCAGGGTCTCGGTCCGGGCAACGCCTTCGTCCAGGTGCTCCGACTTGTAGTAGGTCTCCACCAGGGTGTCGACCTCGATGGTGTACCAGCGGCGCTTATTGTTCGGGATGTTGCAGTCGTGCCCGATCACGTCTGTGCCGGGCCCCTCGCTCCACATGTCCCGTTCGGCACGGTCGCAGTGCGCCCTGCCGGTGGCGTTGGCGGTGCCGGCGCCGGTGCCGAGCAGGGCCGCCGCGCCCATGGTCACCGCCGCAGCGGCGCCGAGCAGGCGCTTCAGAGTGGGATTCATCGATTGGTCCTCCTGCCAGCCGTGGTGACGGTGGGGAGTCGCTACGTCACCTTAAGGCGATGATCACACTTATCCGGGATGCCTGGCCCGGTGGCCGTCGGCACAATCCCCCGACCCGGTGACGTCGGTAATGCCAATGCAGCAGGCCACGTTCGCACCCTCCTGGCCACCGCCAACGGCCGAGGGACTCTCACACCGTGGAAAACCCTGCTGAGGTACGGGGTTCGACCCCATGACGCGCTTCACGGAATCGCCGGTGGTCCAGTAGAACAGGTGGTGCACGCGCTACGAGGTCCTCGGTGATCGCGTGAGGCATACGCAGCCGGATGCTCTCGACGTCACCTCACTCGCCACCCGTGCTGCCGCCCACCCTGGCGGGGTGGCCGCGGTCGAGGCTCTCTGGGACGGCGACACCGTCCACAACTGGTTCGTACTCCTGGTCGCGGTCCTGGAGAACCCGCCCGGGGAAGGCCAGCTGGCGACCGTCTACCACCACGCCGGCAGGCCCCCACCGGGGGCCGCTGCGACAGAGCAGGACGGGCCTTGGCCCACCACCTCGGCGTGCCGTTCCACTTCGCATCCCCGGATGTCCCCGACGACGAGGCACCGCGACGGCGGACGGCCCAGCGTCTGCCTGAAGGCCCGTCATCGGGAGGGCAAACGGATCCCGGACAGGCCCACGGACGCTTCCAACCAGGGACGAACCCCAGGTGTGTTCGGCAAAAGGCAAAGGCAAGGAGTTCCCACTCCTTGCCCTTCTCAACGTATAGCGCACAGGGGGCCTTGCGGCAAGGCCCCGGTCGTGCTGCAGAATCTCCCGGCCGAAGCCGGAGCCTGCGGAAATCAGGGACTCGCGATGCGCTTGCGGGCACGTGGCGCGGCGGTGCGGGTGTGTGCGCCGCCGCACAGCGCGGGGCAGCCGGCCGAAATGCAGCCTTGTCGAATGGGGGACTTGATGATCGATGTGATCGTTGCCGGTGGCGGACCGACCGGCTTGATGCTGGCCGGCGAGTTGCGGCTGCACGGCGTGAACGTGCTCGTGCTGGAGAAGGAGGCAGAGCCGGCCCCGTATGTCCGGGCGCTGGGCCTGCACGTGCGCAGCATCGAGGTGATGGACCAGCGCGGTCTGCTGGAGCGGTTCCTCGCGCACGGCAAGCAGTACGGGGTCGGCGGTTTCTTCGCCGCAATCGCCAAGCCCGCGCCCGAACGGCTGGACACCATGCA
Source organism: Streptomyces herbicida (assembly GCF_032656585.1). Classification (NCBI taxonomy): domain Bacteria; kingdom Bacillati; phylum Actinomycetota; class Actinomycetes; order Kitasatosporales; family Streptomycetaceae; genus Streptomyces; species Streptomyces herbicida. The sequence continues at coordinate 78,879 of NZ_JAUYWJ010000014.1, read as the reverse complement.
TGGCTATGTCCTCGGCATCCCGCAGACCGTCACCGATCGTCTGCTGGCCGAGCACGCCGTCGATGTCGGTGCCGAGATCCGGCGCGGCTGCGAGCTGGTCGGGCTGAGCCAGGACGAGTTCGGGGTGACCGTGGAGCTGGCCGACGGCACGGAGCTGCGCTCGCGCTACCTCGTCGGCTGCGACGGCGGCCGCAGCACGGTGCGCAAGCTGCTCGGCGTCGGCTTCCCCGGCGAGCCGACCAAGGTCGAGACGCTGCTGGGCGAGATGGAGGTGTCCGTACCGCCGGAGGAGGTTGCCGCCGTGGTGACCGAGGTCCGCGAGACTCACAAGCGGTTCGGTCTCGGGCCCTTCGGGGAGGGGGTGTACCGCGTCGTCGTACCCGCCGACGGACTGGCCGAGGACCGCTCGGTCCCGCCGACCCTCGAGGAGTTCAAGCAACAGCTGCGGGTGTTCGCCGGCACCGACTTCGGGGTGCACTCACCGCGCTGGCTGTCCCGCTTCGGTGACGCCACCCGGCTGGCCGAGCGCTACCGGGTCGGCCGGGTGCTGCTGGCCGGCGACGCGGCGCACATCCACCCGCCGACCGGCGGGCAGGGACTCAACCTCGGCATCCAGGACGCGTTCAACCTCGGCTGGAAACTGGCCGCCGAGGTGGGCGGCTGGGCACCGGAGGGGCTGCTGGACAGCTACCACGCCGAACGGCACCCGGTCGCTGCCGATGTGCTGGCCAACACCCGAGCGCAGATGGAGCTGATGTCCCCCGAGCCCGGTTCCCGGGCAGTGCGCCGACTGGTGTCGGAACTGATGGACTTCGAGGAGGTGAACCGGTACCTGATCGAGAAGATCACCGCGATCGGGGTCCGCTACGACTTCGGCGAGGGCCACGAACTGCTCGGTCGGCGGATGCGGGACGTGGAGCTGAAGCGAGGGCGCCTGTACGCGCTGATGCACGGCGGCCGCGGACTGCTGCTCGACCAGACCGGTCGGCTCTCGGTGGCGGGCTGGGCGGATCGCGTCGACCACGTCGTCGACGTCAGCGAGGAGCTGGACGCGCCCGCGGTACTGCTACGACCGGACGGCCATGTGGCGTGGGTCGGCGAGGATCAGCAGGATCTGCTCGGCCGGCTGCCCAAGTGGTTCGGCGCCGCCGTCCACTGAGCGCGCGCATTTGGCTCGCGGGCGGCCGGCCAGTTGCAACCTTCCGGATTCGACTTATTGACTGGTAGGTACAGATTGGCTGAAGCATCCTGAGCGCGCTGGGCCAGCTCGGACATGGCGACCTCGCGTTCGGTCACGGCATCCACTACTGCCTGGGGGCACCGCTGGCCCGGCTGGAAGGACAGGTCGCCATCGCCACCGTCCTGCGCCGTCTCCCCCGTCTGGAGCTGGGTGTGCCACCCGGCGAACTCCGCTGGCGGCCCGGCAGCCTGCGGGGCCCCGAACACCTGCCCGTCACCTTCACCCCCGGCCGCCCCGGACCAGCCGCTACGGCACCTACGGGAATGACCGTCGACACCGCCGCCCCACAACCCGTACCGCCCTCTGGCGGACACGCGTAGACCTCGGGCACCATCTCCCTGCACCGCCTGCACAGCCGCTCCAGAGGAAGCACGGCCAACCGCAGGAAGGGTTTCCATGAAGGCCACCCGGATCACGAAAACCCGCGCCGCCCTGACCGCACTCACCCTCGTCGTAGCCCCCGGCGTCGCCGTCCTCGGCACCGCCACCGACGCCTTCGCCGTCACCAAGATCAGCCATGCCACCGCCACCCAGATGTTCCGCCAGGTCGGCATCACGTGGTCGTCCTCCGGCAACTGCTCCGACCGCAACAACTCGACGTGTACGTCCTTCGAGCAGCTCAACCTCGCCACCGCCCAGGGCGCCCAGACCCTCAAGCGCGCCAGTGGCTGCGCCCTCAACATCACCGGCGGCACGGAAACCGGTCACGCCTCCGGCACGTACTCGCACTGGAACGGCTACAAGCTCGACTACAGCAAGTACACCTGCGTCGGGAACTACATCAAGAACAACTTCACCTACATCGGCCTGCGCGGCGACGGCGCCCCGCAGTGGCGCTCCGGTTCCGGCAACATCTACGCCGACGAGGGCAGCCACTGGGACGTCCTCTACTACAACTGCGGCGGCTGCTGACCGCCTCGTGCACCGCGCGGACGGACAGCACCCACAGCCTCGGCAGCCGCGGTGACCGCCGCGCTGCCGGTCGTCCCCGCCGTGACGGTCGTCCCCGCAGTGGCGGTGGGCGCCGTCACGGCGGTGGTGACGCCAACACCACAGGCCGGTCGGGTCCCGCCCGGCACGGCCGCCCAGTGGTGTGGCCGCGTGGTTTCGATGAGGTCAGGAAGTCGGGGCGACAAGCATGTGCTCGGTTCCCAGCCGGTTGGCGAGCGTATCGGTGTACATGGTGGTCTCACCGTCGGTCCAGCGGACGACAAGGTCGTCGGTACGGCCGTTCCCGGTGAAGTTGCCCGTCGTCATGGCCGCGCCGCGGGTCCAGCGTTTGTTGGGCTTCAGGATGCGCTGCCCGGCGCCGAGGCCCGACGTGCTGGTGCCGACGTAGTTGTCGAGCTCGCCGTCGGTCCAGCGCACCAGGAGGTCCCACTTCTGGTTGCCGGAGAACTCGCCGCTGGTGAGGAGTGTGGCGTCCTTCCACCTGTCGTTGGCGGGCTTGAGCTTGCGCTCCTGGCCGAAGCTCCCGGCGCTGACGTTGGTGTGGAGGGTCAGTTTGCCGTCCGCCCACCGCACGATCAGGTCGTTCACGTTTGGGGAGACGTCGAAGCGGCCCGACGCGAGCTGGACCGCTTTCTTCCAGGTGCCGTTGGGTTTGATCATCTGGGTGCCGGCCCGGTTCAGGCCCTTGGAGCCGACGTCGCCGTAGAGGGTGACCTCGCCGTCGGACCAGCGCACCAGCAGGTCGAACTGCTTGGAGCCGGTGAAGTCACCGGCGGTCATGGTGGCCGCATGGGTCCACGTGCTGTGGTGGGCCAGCAGCTGCCGTTCGGTGCCGTAGCCACCGTTTCCGTTGCCGGGGTACAGCGAGACCTCGCCGTCGGTCCAGACCACGATCATGTCGCTGTGGCCGGTCTGCCGGAAGTCGCCCGAGGCCAGCAGCTTGGCGTGCTGCCAGGTGGGCGCCGTGCCGGGCAGCCACGGGTCCGTCACCGGCTGGTAGGGCGGCTTGTCACCCGGCTCCCGATGGGCGGCGGCATCGTTGAACAGGTCTTGGGCATCCTTGCCGTAGATCGGCGCGTAGGTCACCCAGTCGTCGTTGGCGTCGTTGCCACCGCCGTTGTACCCACCGGTGTTGCCGATGACCTTGCCGGTGCCGGTGGCTGGGTCGTAGTCCTCGATCCACGGGCCGCCGGAGACACCTCCGTAGAAGCCCTTGCACGTCATGCGCATCTGCCGGAATCCCGGTAGCCGCGAGGTGGTGACCGGACAGCGAACCGTCTCATGCTTGGGATTGACGCTGTCGGAGCTGGGATAGCCGATGACGGTGACCTTGTGGGCGTAGCTGGTGGTGGGCGTGAACGTCAAAGCCCCCGTGACGGCCTCCACCTTGCCCCGGCTGTTGGAGCCGACCTGCGCGAAGGCCAGGTCGAGGTCGGAGGTGGGCGCTTTGGTGTTCTTCTCGTATCGCGGGTCGATGTACAGACGCGACACCGGGAAGATGCCGTGCCGCTGATCGGCGGCGGACCTACCGCTGCGGTACTGGGGCACGAAGATGCGGTGGGTTGCGCGTTCAAGGCCGCGGCCGCAGTGCCCGGCGGTCAGGACGATGTCCTTGGCGGCCGTGTGCACGACGCTGCCCGTGCAGTACGTGCTCTTGCCGCCCAGCGGCCTGCCGTCGAAGAAGAACGTGCCCACCATCGGGTGGCCCCCGAAGTGCTCGGGATCGGGCGTGCCGGACGGCGGCGGCCGGTGCGCGCCGGTCAGGGTCTGTGAGGCCGGGGCCTTCGCTGCGGCGTCGACCGGGACCGCACGGTCCATGCGGTCAGCCGTCCAGTACCGCTCCTCCTCCCCGAGACCTGGCCCGGGCGAGCGGGCGGCGGACGCGGTGGGTTCGGCGGACTCCGCGCTCGTGGACGGCACCGGGTGTCCGGGGACGGGCGCCGCCGTCACGGCGGAAGCCGAGGGCGTTGGAGTGCCGCGCGCGGCGGACGCCGGGCCGGCGCCGAGTATGCCCACGCACAGGCCGAGCGCGAGGGCCGGAATCCATCTGTATCTGGAACGCAACGAGATGTCTTTCCATCTTGGAGGAAGCCGAACGGCAGGCGATGTCGAACTCCCAGGAATCGCATGGCAGTTCTACATGAAGATCGACAGCATACCTATCCGGCAATTCCTGACCAAACGTTAAATTACAGACAGATGAGGCGATGGATCGACTCCGTACGGCCGCATGGGCGGCGCTTCCGCTTCTGCTGCCACTCCTGGCAGCCGGGCCGGCCTCGGCCTCCCCGTCGGCGTCGTCGCTCCCGCTCGGAAGTGTCCGGTCGGTGCGGCCCGGCGACACACTGACGGCCATTGTCAAGCGGGGCGTGGTCGCCGGGTACGGCGACACCGTCCACTCATCCGCGTTCATAGCGGCAGGGAAGCTGCGCATGATGAACCCGCTGCTGACTGCCACCGTCACCATCGCCTGCGACGCCCGGCCGGGCACGTATCCGGTCGTGCTGAGGGGTGCCGGAGACGTGGGTCCGGACGAGCATCCGTTCCACTGGGCGCGCGTGCGTGTCGAACCGGCCGACGAGGCCGCGCGCCGCGCCTGTCGCGCCAAGGTGAGCAAGACACCCCCGCCCAGCCTGGAGGAACGCTGGGCCCCGGACGACACCTGGCCCATGTCGGAGTGGGACGTGCGGACCTTCCGGGCCGGCAGCCGCATCACGATCACGGACAACGACGACGAGGGAGCGGACGGGGACATCTCCCTCACCTCCCGCGCGTTCACCGACCGGCCCGTCCTGCGCGGCGCCAAAGCCGTCCTGACCGCCACCACCACCCTCAAGTGCGACGCCGCGCCCGGCCTCTATGTCGTCTACCGGCACGACGCCGACCAGGACGGCCCTGCCAAACCATGGGCCCGGCTGCGGATCGCCTCCGCCGCACGAGCGGGCGCCTGCGCCACCCAGGCGGCGACCCACTCCTCCTGGACGTCCCGCACCGCAGTGGTGGCCTGGATCGCTGGCGGTGTACTCCTCGCCGCCGGGGTGGGCGCGGCACTGCTCCTACGGGCGCGGTCGCGCCGCCTGAACTCTGCCTGAGACTGCGTCAAGGGTCAGCGTCCCTCGAGAGCTGTCAAGCAGGTGCTGCCCTCCGCGACCTCTGCCAGGCCGTTACGCATTCGAACACCTTCTACAGCGCCACGGCCCCGGCAGCGTCCTTCGTCGCGGCGGTGCTTGGTGACCCTCGGCCTCTCACCAAGGTCACCGACCAGACCCCCTGGGAAGCTGCCCACTTCGGTGAGGAGCCCCGGTTCTTTCTTCGCGCAGGTCTGCTGGACTGGCTGGGGGGCGCAGCTGCGGACGCTGCCGCTGAGCAGCCTGGCGGCAGACAAGCCGACGTCGAAGCGTTCCGCGCTCTGCGGCCCGCTCTCTACGACGCGATTCACCCATTCGTCTCAGACAACGAACATGAGATACGGGCGGCTGCCCTGGCCGCCCTCCTTCCCCTACTCGCCGCGTCCGAGCTGGCCCATCACAGTGCGGTGCTACGCGATGACGTCCGGGCTCTTGCTGCCGGCAACACCCCCTACCGGCAGCAAGCGATCGACACCCTTGCCTCCGGGGGCGCCGACACCACGGCCTTGGAGCAGACGACGAACATCACACCCGCCGGCGGCTCCGCCGATGCCGAGGGGTGCTCGGACGACCCGCTCTTCTGACGTGACCTTCGACCCACGCGGACTGATCCTCGGCGCGGAGCAGAACTACAGGTCATACGACGGAACACGGGCGGCGAGTTCCGCCGCGAAGTGCCGGGCCTGCGCGCCCCAGTCATGATCCATCGTGCCGAAATGCTGCAGCACCTCGACCAGTTGGTGTGCCTCGGACTCAGTCAGCAAGGGCAGACGGGGCTCCATGCGATCCGGCAGGTCGCAGGCATTGGCCAGTAGATCATCCATACCCCACTCAACCGGCCATCTGAGCGGGGGTTACGGGCACCTGCCCCAAAGTCGGGCGATGACCGCGCGCACTTGAGGTGATTCGCCATGGTGGGCCCGCGTCATTGCCCTTCAAGCCGGGCCGCCAGTTCCCCGGGAAGGGTGTCCCGATTGGACCGGGTCACCTGGAGGAGCGCGATGTCAGGACGCCGTTTGAGGGCGTCGGTGAACGGGGCGCTGTGCGCGTGGACTGTGGCGACGACGTCGATGTCGGACTCGAACAGGACCTGGACCGTATCCCGGAAGGCGTCGCATGCCAGCTCCATGCGCCCGAGCTCGTCGATCAGCACGAGATCTGCCGGAGCAGGATCCGATGCCGCTGACCTGAGCGGCGGCAGCGCGAGCCGTTCCAGAACGCCCAGATCGACGCCGTACCGTCCCACCCGCGGTGGTCCCGGGAAGTCGACGTGGGCGAACACGGCTCGCAGACCGTCGTCCAGCGTTTCCAGCGCGAAACCGCTCCGCGTCCCGCCGTGCCGGATCTCCTCCGTGGTGAAGCCGACTGGCCTACGGGTGCGCAGAAGCGTGGCCAATCGGCGGACAACGGTCGTCTTGCCCGTGCCCGGGCGTCCCTCGAGCAGGATTCGGGTCGGCATCGTCTGCTCTGTGTCAGGCACGTCTTATGGGTTCCCGGTGCGCTGGGCCGCGGACTCGGCCAATGGGGTGCTTGCCCCGCCCGGGCTGTTGCCGACCACGTTGTTCCGGGTAGGGCCGCGCGCATGACCGGAATTGAGCTCACGAGCGCGGCGTTCAGCAATCATGCGGCAATCCCTCGACACCACAGCGGGGAAGGCGACGACGTTTCGCCTCCGTTGACCTGGTCGGCGGTACCGGACGGAACATCGGAGTTGGTTCTGCTCTGCGAGGACCCCGACGCCCCGAGCGGGACGTTCCTGCACTGGCTGGTCACCGGGATCGATCCAGGCAGTACTGGTACGGCGGAGGGGGAGCCGCCTCCCGGCGGCCAGGAGTGGCCCAACGGTTTCGGCCGGACGGGCTGGGGTGGTCCCATGCCTCCACCGGGACACGGAGCGCACCGCTACTTCTTCCGCCTGTGGGCCCTGTCGGAGGCACTTCCCCTGCACGGCCGGCCGACAGCCGACGCGGTACATCGCGCCGTGAAGGGCAGAGAGCTGGCGAGCGGCACGCTGATGGGCACGTACCAACGCTGATCACCTCGTGTTGCTCGCTGCCTCGCCGCCGGCATGGCCCTGGTCCCGGCACTCGGCTCGACCGTGCACGGGGCCACGAGCCCGCCGGCGGCAACGCTTCTATGGACTGCTATCCGGCGTAGGCGCGCAGCGGGTAGTGGTCCGAGAGGTTCGTGTACGTGTAGGCCGTCCCCCAGCTCGAGACCGTCCAGGGCGCCGACTGCTCCTTGACGACCTCGTTGTGCCAGCCCGCCGGGCGGGCGTGACCGGCGCGGTTGAGCACGTAGTCGAGGTCCTCACGCGGGTCGTCCGGGTAGCGGTAGCGGGCGATGGAGTTGTCCTGCGTGTCGAACGAGTACGGGTGCCCGGTGCGCGCGTCGGCACCGACGAGCCCGGCGTCGTTGAGCAGTGACGCGTACTCTCCGCTGCGCGAGTCGACGTTGAGGTCGCCGGCGACCAGCACCTCTTCGTCGGCCGGGATGTTCTTCGCATCCAGGAAGGCGTCGATGGCCTTGAACTGGCGGCTGCGCATCGTTGCCGCTTCCCCCACGCCGCATCCGGGATCCGTCGACTGAGCGTGCGTGCCGACCACGTGCACCTTGGTGCCGTTCACGTTCAACACGACGTATGCGAAGCCCTTGTTGGACCACCAGTCCGCACCGCAGGCGTCCTTGTAGATGTACTGCTCCTTGTGCAGAATCGGCCACTTGCTCAGCACGGTGACCCCGCCGTCCTCCGGCGTGACGGCCGAGTACGCCCCGCCGGTGGCGTCCCAGCCACTTTTGCTGCGGCCCACCACCGGTGTCTGGTACGGGTATTCCGTGGCGGCGGCGCTCTTCAGCGCGTCGGACGAGGAGTTGTCGAAGGCCTCCTGGAGGACGACCACGTCGTTGCCGTGGAAGAACGACGTCTGCGGGATCTCGGCGGCCCGGTGGTCCTGGCCCCAGTTCGGGTACAGGTTCTTGCTCATGAGGAAGACGTTGTACGTCAGGACCTTCAGCGCCGGTGCCGGTCCGGCTGCCGCCGCCGGTGCGGAACCCGCAAGTGCCGCCGCGGGCAGAGCGAGGGCGAGCAAGGCTGCCCCGAGCGCGCGGCGGGGTACGAAGAGCGTCACTGGATCTCCCTGTGGATGAAGGGGGTTGAGTGGCGCCGCACATCAAACCACCTGGGATTACCCGTAGGTAACAGTCATGCAGGCAACAGATGGCTCACAGCCGAGGAGGGAGAGAGTCCGGTTGCCGGGCCCTGCCTCCACCCGCGGGCGCCACAGAGCCGTCACGGCCGCCTTCCGCCTCGTCCCCGTCGTGTCCGTCGTGGCGCTGATGTTCTGCCGGTTTGGCGCTGCGGTGCAAGCCTATGGGGTGTCGCTCTCCCCAGCGTTGGGTGGGCCGGGCAGGCGTACGGCGTCCGCTACTGGACGCGCACCCCTCCGATGCCCTGTGCGCGGACCCCGGCCCACGAAAGGACTGAAGTCGTGAATCACTTTGCCGATCGAGTAGTGGTCGTCACCGGAGCCGGGTCCGGTATCGGCGCCGCCGTCGCGCACCGGTTTGCCGCCGATGGCGCTGCCGTCGTGCTCGTCGGGCGGACGCGGGAGAAGCTCGACAGGACAGCCGCGGCGGCTCCTGACGGAGCGACCGTCCTCGCGCGCACCGCCGATGTCACGGTGCCGGACGAGGTCGATGGGCTGATCGCCTCCGTCGCGGCCGATCTGGGGCGCCTCGACATGCTGGTCAACAACGCAGGAGTGCCGGCGTTCGGCACGGTCGAAGCCGTTACTCCCACAGAATGGCGAGCGGTGATGGCGATCAAGCTCGATGCCATTTACCACGCCAGCCGGGCTTCGATCCGGTATTTGCGCGATACGTGCGGCTCCATCGTCAACGTCGGATCGCCGGGGGCTCTCGGCGGCGACTACGGCATGGGCGCCTACAACTCCGCCAAGGGCGCGGTCGTCAATCTCACGCGCGCCATGGCGCCCGATCACGCCCCCGAGGTCCGTGTCAACGCCGTCCACCCCGGGTTCACACTGCACACCGGGATCACTGCGGGCGCCACCCCCGACACGCCTGTGGTGAAGGCCTTCGCGGAACGCATCCCCTTCGGCCGGGTCGCCGGGCCCGAGGAGATCGCCGGCGTCATCGCCTTCCTCGCCGGTCCCGATGCGCTACATGACCGGCGCTCAGATCCCGGTCGACGGCGGCCTCAGCGCCACGAGCGGGCAACCTCGCGTCGAGATCTGAATTCAGCGAACGGACTCACTGCGATCCCGAGGCCCAGGGGCCGACCCCACCGATGCGTTCCACCGAGTAGCGCACGATGTAGCCGGGCCCCTTCGGGGCCGGGAATTCGGCGTCAGGGGAAATGTAGACCTTGGCGAGCCGGTTGAGCAGGTCCCATGTGTCGTCACTCGGCTGCACCGTGGCCCGCGCCTTCAGCACGGCGTACGGGTTCAGGACGGCACCGGGTTCCCGGGGCGCGTCGAAGGACAGGACGACGCGCGGGTCCCGCTCGATATTGCGCAGCTTCACGTGCCGCGCCATATGGCCGCTGACGACGTCATTGCCGTCCAGGCCGATCCAGATGACGGTCACCTGGGGGCTCCCGTCGGCGTTGATGGTACTCAGATGGGCCATCGGGCCGGAATCGATCAGACCTCGAAGCTCGCGCGGCAGATCGCTCATCGCTCTAATCCGTTCTGTCACCTCTGTCACCGTATTGCGGCAATCTTCCGGGCAGTCTTGATCACCCATCGGCCGACTCGCCGATGTTCCCGCCGTACCGACCGAGTTGTGCCGGCGTCCGCGCTGAAACCTGTCCGGAACCTCAAAACACCCGATCCGGTGCAGCCCGAGTGATTCGGACGGGGGGTTCAGTTACCCATTCGGAGGTGGTCGTCCGCGTCTTGCACGCGGGAAGTCCGGAGCCCCTCATCACTCACCCGAACGGACCTAATGCGGAGCGTAAACCCCTTGTCCCAACTGGCATGTCGCCCATTCGGAGTTGCGTCCGCATGGGGGACATGAGTCCGTGGGAGTCGTGTCCCACCGGATCTCACCGTCAGGAGGAGACATGGACACCAAGCAGAAGGGCCATTCGGCCGACAAGTTGTGCGTCGTTTTCACGGTCCGTGTGATCGAGGGCGGCGAGCAGGGCTTCCTGGATGTGTACGACCAGCTCCGTAAGTCCGTGGCCAGCACCCCCGGTCACATCGTCGAGAGGCTGGGAGCACCCGTCGACGACTCCCGTCAGTGGGTCATCACCAGCGAGTGGAAGACCGCCGAGGACTTCTTCAAGTGGCAGCAGAGCGAGGAGCACCGCGAACTCGTGGCTCCGCTGCGCCAGTGGGTCGACTCGACGCAGTCGCTCCGGTTCCGGGTCGTCAAGGAGACCAAGGGAGCGATGTCATGACGCGCATCGCCAACGGCCCCGTCGCCGTTCTCGGTCTCGGCACGATGGGTTCCGGCCTGGCCACCCGCCTCCTCGAACAGGGTATACAGGTCCGGGTCTGGAACCGTACCGCCGAGCGGGCCGGGCCGCTCGGCAAGGCGGGCGCCTATGTCGCCGCCCACCCCGCCGACGCCATCGAGGGTACGACCGCGGCCATCTGCGCCGTCGCCGACAGCGAAGCCCTCGGCACCGTGCTGCACGGGGCTGACGGCGTGCTGGCCGAGGGGACCTACCCCGGTGTCCTCATCTGCACCAGCACCGTGGCGCCCGAAGAGGTCGTCCAAATCGCCGGGGACATCCCCTCGGTTCTGGACGTCGGCATGCTCGGCAACGCCGACCACGCCCGCGACGGAGAGCTGCGGCTGTTCGTCGGCGGCGAGGAGCGGACGTTCGACGCCGGCGGCCCGCTGCTGAAGATGCTGGGCAAGGAGGTCGTCCATCTGGGCGAACTCGGGTCCGGCATGCGGATGAAACTGTGCCTCAACCTGCTGATGGGCATCGAGGTGCAGGCTCTGGCCGAGGCCACCGAACTGGCGGCGGCCTGCGGGCTCGACCGGCAGCTGGTCCTCAAGACCATCGCGGGCAGCGGTTTCGCCTCTCCGGTCATGGCGTTCAAGTCGAGGCGCCTGGTCTCCGGCCGCTTCGAGGAGCCGGACTTCCGGCTGCGGCTGATGGCGAAAGACCTCATGCTCGCTTCCAAGCAGGCAGCAGCAGCCGGCCTGAGCCTGCCGCTGGTGACCGCCGCGGCAGAGACCCACGTCCGCGCCGCCGAGCAAGGACTGGGCGACCAGGACTGTGCCGCGGTCACCCGCGCACTCACACCGAAACCGGGACACGAAACGTGATCATCGACATCCACGGGCATCTCTCCCCACCGGAGGCGGCCAAACGCTTCCCCATGCCCCCGAGCCTGACCGACGTCGACGGCATGCTCGCCGCTCGAGCCGAAGCCGGGATCGACCTCACCATCATCGGCAGCCCCGTCGGCGCCGGAGCGATGGCGCGGGTACCGGGCGTGGACAACTACGCGCAACCACGCGACCGGCTGCGCAGTTTCCACGCCTGGATGTCGGGGCTGATCGCCAGGTTCCCGGACCAGTTGCGCGGCTACGTGTACGCCAACCCGTTCGGCGACGACGATCACCTCGAAGGGGTGCGGGAGACCCTCGCGGACCCGGCCTTCGTCGGCCTGATCACCACGTCCAGCGTCCGCGGGGAGCTGCTCGGCTCCCCGCGTGCCGACTCCTTCTTCGCGCTGGCCGCGGAGGCGGGGGTGCCGGTCCTGGTCCATGCCCCGGCCGAACCGGTCGGCACGGAACGGGTCGACGAGATCGGCTTCGTCGAGCAGATCGGCCGGTTCGGCGACGTCACCGTCGGCATGGCCATGATCGCGTTCGCGGGATGGCTGGACAAGTACCCGGAGCTACGGCTGATCGGCGCGACCGGCGGCGGCGCGATGGCGCTGCTGCCGGAGCGCCTGCAAACGGCGGCGCGCCCCAGGCACTGGGCCGGGGGCGCTCCGCCCTCCGGCCGGCCCGGGGCGGCCTCCGCTCCGCCGGCGGCCAAGGAGCCGGCGGCCGACCCGGCCGGTGCGCTGCAGCGCATGTACGTCGACACGAGCCCGTTCAGTTCTGCGCATCTGAGCCTCAACGCGGAGGTGCTGGGGCCCGAGCGGATGCTGTTCGGCACCGACTCACCGCCGTTGGCCGCGCCGCTGGAGGAGCTCATCCGCATGATCGAGAAGCTGCCGGTCGACAAGGCGGCGCAGCAGCTCATCCTCGGTGGCAACGCCGAGGCTCTCTTCGACCTCAGGAGTCGTCCGTGACCACCACGCAAGAGGCCGTCACCGCGGCCGAGCGTTGCACACCGGAGTTCCGGCGCGACCCTCACTCGGTCTACGCCCATCTTCGCGACGCGGCGCCGGTCTGCCCCATGAGACCCCCGCACGGCAACGAGACGTACCTGATCACCAGGTACGAGGACGCGCGGGCCGCCCTGTCCGATCCGCGGTTGAGCAAGGACATGTACGGGGCCATGGACGCCTACCGAAGGATCTTCGGCGACTCGTCCGTCGCGCTGGACGACAACATGCTCAACTCCGACGCGCCCAAGCACACGCGGCTGCGCCGACTGGTCAACTCCGCGTTTACCCCGCGGCGCGTGGAGGCTCTTCGGCCGAAGATCCAGGAGATCGTCGGAGGTCTGCTCGACGAGTGCCCGGCCCAGAAGCCCTTCGACCTTCTGCCGGCGTTCGCGTTCCCGCTGCCGATCATCGTGATCTGCGATCTGCTCGGTGTGCCGCCGCAGGAGCGGTCACGGATGCAGAACCTGTCCTCCACCGTGGCGCAGAGCGGATTCAACGAGGAGGCCAAGCGGGCCCAGCAGAAGGCCGAGGAGGATCTGCACGCGTTCTTCACGGAGCTCATCGCCGCCAAACGCAGCCGCCCGGGTGACGATCTGCTGAGTGCGCTCATCGCGGCCCGGGACGACGACGGCGGGCTCACCGAGAGCGAGCTGGTCTCCACGGCGTTCCTGCTGATGTTCGCGGGTCACAAGACGACCGCGTACCTGATCGGCAACTCGGTCCACCACCTCCTGTCCCACCCCGACCAGCTCCGTGCGGTGCGGGAGAACCCGGATCTGATCCGGGCGGCGGTCGAGGAACTGGTGCGCTACGACGGCTCCGTGGAGACCGCGACGTTCCGCTACGCCACCGAGGACGTGGAGTACGGCGAGACGCGGATCCCCAAGGGCGCACTGGTCCAGATCGCGCTCAGTTCGGCCAACCGCGATCCGCTGAAGTTCGACTCCCCGGACAAGCTGGACGTCATGCGGCCGGGGAACGCACAGGACGCCCATCTGGGGTTCGGGCACGGGAGCCACTACTGCCTGGGAGCCCCGCTGGCCCGGCTGGAGATGCAGCTGGCCCTCACCATCCTCTTCGACCGGTTCCCCAGGATGAGGCTGGCCGAACCCCGCGGCGAGGCGCACTGGTTGGAGGTTCCCTTCCCGGCCTTCCGCGGCCTCGCGGAGCTGCCGGTCGTACTCGATGCCGCTGGGTGACCGACACGTCGCAAGCAATACGGCAGGGCTGTCCCGTCGGGGCGGCCCTGCGTCTCCTCTTCACCCCATGAGCCGAACCCCAGGCATGAGCTGCCCCTCACGGTCGCGGGCCTGTAGGACGCCGCTTAGCGTGGAAGACACGACGCGTCCGAGCTGAGACGGCGGGCGGGCGCGGGTCAAGCCTGCCTCGGGAGGTTTCCCAGTGGGTACCGTCTCGTTTCTCCTCGTCGTAGTCATTCTGACGGCTCTGGCCTTCGACTTCACCAACGGCTTCCACGACACGGCCAACTCGATGGCGACGTCCATCGCCACCGGGGCCCTGCGGCCCCGTATGGCCGTGGCCGTCGCGGGGGTGCTCAATCTGGCGGGCGCGTTCCTGTCCACGGAGGTCGCCAAGACCATCTCCGGCGGCATCGTGAACGACTCCAAGGTGTCCCTGGTGATGATCTTCGCCGGACTCGTCGGTGCGGTCCTCTGGAACCTGATGACCTGGCTCGCCGGACTGCCGTCGAGTTCGTCGCACGCGCTGTTCGGCGGGCTGATCGGTGCTGTGTGGGTCGGCGCCGGGGGATCCGCGGTGCAATTCGGGGCGATCGTGGAGAAGATCGTGCTCCCGGCCGTCCTGTCGCCTATCGTCGCCTGCGTCGTGGCAGTGCTGGCGACCTACTTTGCATACGTCATCACCCGGCGCACGGCTCCCGGTCAGGCGCGCAGCGGATTCCGCCGGGGCCAGATCGGCTCGGCGTCATTGGTCGCGCTGGCCCACGGCACCAATGACGCGCAGAAGACCATGGGTGTGATCACCCTGGCCCTCATCTCCGCGGGGGTGCTCACCCATGGCTCCGGGCCGCCCTGGTGGGTGGTGCTCACCTCCGGACTGGCGATCGCGCTCGGCACGTACACGGGCGGCTGGCGGATCATCCGCACCATGGGCAAGGGGCTCACCGACATCGAGGCACCTCAGGGCTTCGCGGCCGAGACCAGCGCGACGACCGTCATTCTCGCCTCGTCCCACCTGGGATTCCCCCTGTCGACCACGCAGGTGTGCACCGGCAGCATCCTGGGCGCGGGCCTGGGCCGGAAACTCGCCCAGGTGCGGTGGGGCGTGGCCGGTCGCATCGCGGTGTCCTGGCTGCTCACGCTGCCCTCAGCGGCGGCCATCGGCGGCGTGGCCGCATGGGTCGCCGACCACGGCACCGCGGGCGTGGCCCTGGTGGCCGCTGCCGCGGCGGCCGCGGCGACCGGCTTCTGGGCCCTGTCGCGCCGCCGCGCCGTGACCCCGGACAACGTCAACGAACTGCCCGCCCGACTGTCCGAGCACGCGGAGCAGACCGCGGCGTGACAGCCGGGCGGCCGTCCCATCCGTCAGCGAAAGGAAGAAGGGCGATGGACATCGACTGGGGCGCCTTCGGCAGCGTGTTCGCTGTGAGCCTCGGCATCACACTGGTCACGGTCGTGCTGTTCTCCCTCGGCATCGCCGCCTGGCCCCGTGACGACGGCGAGGACGGAGAACACGCCCGCGCCATCCGGGCGGCCGGCACGGCGGCAGCGGTGCTGTGCTTCAGTGCGTGCCTGGCGGTCGCGGGCTACGGGCTCGCCCTGATCGTCGGCCCTTGACGAAGGGTTCTCACGTAGCTGATGTCACGGACGCATCCGGTGTCACGGACGTAGCCGGTGTCGCGCATCCGTGACGCAAAACGGCTGGGCGGCGCACAGCGCTGAACGAGTGTCCTGGACCGCGATACCAAGGCGACGCCTGAATCCTGGGCTCGCAGCCCGATGCGCCGGGTGTTTCCGCTGGATGAGGCTTGGCCCATGAACACCGCAGCCATGGAATCTCACAGGCCCTCCACCGTGTGGCGATCGTCGGGACCGGCACCATCGGTGCGAGCTGGGCAGCGCACTATCTCGTCCGCGGCTTCGACGTCACCGCGACCGACCCCTCCCCCACCGCGGAGACGGCCCTGAGGTCACGTAGAGACGGCATGGGACGCGGCTGCCTCGATCGGACTCGCACCCCAGGTCTTGCCCGAGCGGTCGGATGTTCCGGAGGCCCTGCCAGCATGATCGGCAACAGTCGAGCGCCCAGGAGGCATCCGCCATGTCCGATCTCGACAGCCAGGTTCCCTACTGGGATGCCGCCTCGGCCACGAAAACGTTCACCCACCCGCTCCATCTGCCCTGGCTCGACGGGGTCGACAGGCACGCCGCGATCCTCGACTACGGATGCGGATACGGCCGCACCATGGGGGAGCTCGCCGAGCACGGCTTCGGCAACCTCACGGGTGTCGACATCGCGCCGGAAATGATCAATCGGGCTCGCCGACTTCACCCCACCATGCGCTTTGCAGCCCTGGATGAACCACCGGTCTCGCCTTACCCGGACGCGGGCTTTGACGCAGTCCTGCTCTTCGCCGTGCTGACCTGCGTCCCCGGCGACGAAGCCCAGCACCGGTTGATCGCCGAGCTGAACCGCATCCTCAAGTCCGGCGGCATCCTCTACATCAGCGACCTTTTGCTGCAGGACGACGAGCGCAATCGCAGCCGGTACCGTCGCCATGCCGAGCACTACGGCAGACATGGCGTGTTCGAAACCGGCGACGGGGCGGTCTGCCGCCATCACTCCCGCGAGTGGCTCTCCACCCTGCTTGCCGGATTCGAAACAACCGACACGCGAAGCATCACGGTGTCCACCATGAACGGGCATACCTCAACGGGCATCCAGATCCTCGCCCGCAAGCCCTTCACTGCCGTGTGCGCTGTGTGAGACGCATCGGCCCGGCCGGATGGAAGAACCCGGCCGGGCCGCGATGCGCCTGCTGGTCAGTTCGACAGGCCGGTGAGCATGCCGGGCTGGTAGGAGCCCCCAGGGTTGCGCACGATCACGCCGAGCCGGTTGGGTGCGTTGATCGTGGCCACCAGGAACACCAGCGCGGCGGTCTGGTCGTCGTCGTAGTGCTCACGCACCTGGGCCCAGGTCTGGTCGGACACGCCCAGGTGGGCGTCGGCAAGCCGCGTACCTTCTTCGGCGAGCGCCAGCGCTGCCCGCTCGGCCTCCGGTCGCGGTGCGCCAGCTCGCCCACCGCGCACGGATTCACGTCGCGGCCCGACGACCCCGCGGGGCCGTGTCCGCGGCCCAGGCCCGCGATGCGCTCCAGGCATTCCGACAAGCGGTCCGGACGGGCGACTTGCAACACCTGCTCGACCTTCTCGCGCCGGACGTCGTCCTGTTGGGCGATGGTGGCGGGGTCGTACAGGCCGCACTGACACCCGTCGTGGGAGCCGACAAGGTGCTCCACGTGCTGGGCAGGATCGCCGGCACGGCCGCGCTGGAACCGGCACAGGTCAATGGCTACCCGGCTCTGATCCTCCGCCTCAACGAAGAGATCGACACCGTCATCGCGGTGCGCATCGACGACGGCCTCGTCACCGGGCTCTACGCCGTACGCAGTCCCGAGAAGCTGTCTCACTTGGAGCGGGAGACCGCCCTGCGCCGTTGAGGTGATCATCCAAGGGCGACTCGGCTCTGATCGGTACTCGCGTCGCGTGGCGCGTCCCCGCAGGGGCTGTGGCCCGAACTGATCCGGGCGCGAATCGCGAGGACGTCCCCGGTTGATACATTCACTTGATCATTCGTGGGCCTGACCTGCGGCTCACCGGACGGACGACGTCTGGTGCTCCGAACCTGCCGGCGCCCGCGATGCACTATGACAATTCGACAAGGACTCAGACATTGGCTCGCACCCGGCTCCGTCGCCGTTTAGACCATCTCGCGAAAACCGCCACGCTCTCCGTGCTCATCAGTGCGACGCTGCCCACAACCTCGGCCCTGGCCGACTCGCCGACCCCCCATCTCGACAGTGTCGAGAGCGCCCTTCGTGAGGTCTCGCCGGGCCTGGAGGGGCAGGTCTGGGAGCGTACCGACGGCAATTCGCTCGACGCGGGTGGCGGTGATCCGTCCGACTGGCTGTTGCAGACCCCGGGTTGCTGGGGTGACGCCGCCTGCAAGGAGCGGCCCGGTACGCAGAAGCTGCTCGCCAAGATGGAAGAGAACATCTCCAAGGCCACTCGGACCGTCGACATATCGTCTCTGGCGCCGTTCCCCGACGGCGCGTTCCAGGACGCGATCGTCGCGGGCCTCAAGAAGTCGGCCGAGGCGGGCAACAAACTCAAGGTGCGCGTCCTCGTCGGAGCCGCACCGATCTACCACCTGAACGTGGTGCCGTCGAAATACCGCGACGAACTGCGCACCGAACTCGGTGATGCCGCGGACAACGTGACGCTCAACGTCGCGTCGATGACGACGTCGAAGACCGGGTTCTCATGGAACCACTCCAAGCTCCTCGTGGTGGACGGCCGGTCGGTGATGACTGGCGGCATCAACAACTGGAAGAACGACTACATCGACACCACCCACCCGGTGTCCGACGTCGATCTGGCCCTGTCCGGCCCCGCCGCACGCTCCGCCGGCCGGTACCTGGACCAGCTGTGGTCCTGGACATGCGACAACCGGAGCAACCCCACCAAGGTCTGGTTCGCCTCGTCCCAGGGCGCCGACTGCATGTCTTCGCTGAGGGAGGATGTCCACCCGGGCCCCGCGAGCGGGGATGTGCCGGTGATGGCGGTGGGCGGCCTCGGAGTCGGCATCAAGAACGTCGACCCGTCGTCCTCGTTCCACCCGACTCTCCCCACCGCTGCCGACACCAAGTGCCTGGTCGGCGTCCACGACTACACCAACGCCGACCGCGACTACGACACGGTGAACCCCGAAGAGAGCGCCTTGCGGGCGCTCATCGGCAGCGCCAAGGACCACGTCGAGATCTCCCAGCAGGACATGAACGCCACCTGCCCGCCGCTGCCGCGCTACGACATCCGCCTGTACGACGCGCTCGCGGCGAAGTTGGCCGACGGCGTGAAGGTCCGCATCGTGGTCAGCGACCCCGCCAACCGTGGAGCGATCGGCAGCGGCGGCTACTCACAGATCAAGTCACTGAACGAGATCAGCGACGTGCTCCGCAAGCGGCTCGAGCTGGTCACCGGCGGCCTGCCGCAGGCCAAGACAGCCATGTGTGCCAACCTGCAACTCGCCACCAGCCGTAACTCCGACAGCGCCACGTGGGCCGACGGAAAACCGTACGCACAGCACCACAAGCTGGTGTCCGTGGACGGTTCAGCCTTCTACCTCGGGTCCAAGAACCTGTACCCGGCTTGGCTGCAGGACTTCGGCTACATCGTAGAAAGCCCCGCAGCGGCTGGACAGCTCGCAACAAAGCTGCTCGACCCGCAGTGGAAATACTCGCGCGCAACAGCCACTTACGACTACACGCGCGGCATCTGCCAAGACTGACGCCGAGCGAGTCATGGGCCTTGAGCGACCGCTCTGAGAGGCGGAGTGCGGTCTGGTCGGTGATTGGCGAAGCCGGGCCCGCCACTCCCCTGGGAAGGCCTGCTCACTCACCCACCCCACAGCGTGACGTACACCGGCGGCCGGAACCGGGAGGGCGGGACGCCCGCTCCGGGCGCGCGCATGATGCGGGTCGCCGCGGGAGTGTGCAGGAAGTGCAGGAACGCGTCGGTGGCCGGGGAGCGGTGCTCGGGCGGCAGGACGGTGGCGTGCCATGTGGCGTCCCAGGGCGTGGCCGGCGTCTCCAGGATGCGCAGGTCGTCACGCCGGATGCGGGGCGACACCAGATGGGCCGGCGCGGGTGCCACCCCCGCGCCCTCGGCGGCGGCGGCCCACGTCGCGGCCTGATTGGGGAACACCCACACATGCCCCTCGGCCACCCCGAGCCGGCGCAGCAGCCTCCCGGAGTCCGCGTCCGGATCGGTCCCGGAGGAGTCGACCAGCCACGACCACTGCGGCGGCGGACCGGGCGGCCGCGGCGACCTGGCGCCGGTCACCACGACCAGCTGGGTGCGGAACAGCGGCTCGCTGACCAGTTCGCCCCTGCGGGTGGCGCCGAGATACGGCCCGAGCGCCACGTCGGCCAGCCGGTTCTCCACCAGCACGCGTATCTCGTTGCCGACGGCCACCCCGAACGAGGTCTCGGTTCTGCGGCCGGCGCGGTCGGCGAAGGCCTCCACGAGCGAGGGGAGCACGAATTCGGCCAGCGTGCTCGTGGCCACGACCCGCAACTCGTCGGGCGCACCCCGCGCCGCCCGTACCGCGGCCTCGGCATCCGCGCTCAGCGCAACCATCCGCGACGCGACCGGCAGCAGCCGCGCCCCGGCGGGCGTCAGTCGCATCCCACCGCCGCCGGTGCGCTGGATGAGCGGATCGCCGAAGTGGGTGCGCAGCGCGGTGAGCGCCTGCGACACCGCGGATTCGCTCACGTCCAGGGTCCGCGCCGCGGCGCTCACCGAACCGAGCCGGGCAACCAGCACGAAGGAGCTGAGCTGGGTGACGGTCACCACCCGATTTTCCCTCGTTTGGCGGGATAAGTGAATGCTTATCGGCCCATTGCCCGGCGGGTGCGGAAGAGCGCAGCATCGCAGCACAGCGGGCACAGCATTCCAGGAGGGCCCGATGCAGGTTCCGGCTGCTTTCCAGTACGAGACGGCCTCCAGCCTCGAGCATGCGATCGAGCTGCTCGCGCGCTATGGCAGCGAGGCCCGGGTGGTGGCGGGCGGGCACAGCCTGCTACCGATGATGAAGCTTCGGCTGGCCCAGCCCGAAGCCCTGATCGACATCAACGGCCTCGGCGAGCTGGCACTGATCCGGGTGGACGGGCACGACCTGTCCATCGGGGCGATGGTCCGCCACGCCGAGTTGCTCGCCTCGCCGGTCGTCGGCGAGCACTTCCCCATCCTGCGGGACGCGGAACGGGTCATCGCCGATCCGCTGGTCCGCAACCGCGGCACCGTCGGCGGCTCCCTGTGCCAGGCCGACCCGTCGGAGGACCTGTCCGCGGCGTTCTCGGCGCTGCGGGCGACCCTTGTCGCCCAGGGCCCCCGCGGCAGGCGCACCACCGGAATCAGAGAGTTCTTCCTCGGGCCGTACGAGACCGCGCTGGACGAGGCGGAGCTGCTGGTGGAGGTCCGGGTGCCCATCCGTTCGCACGCCAGCGCCTACCGCAAGGTCGAGCGCCGCGTCGGCGACTGGGCGGTCGTCGCCGCGGGAGCGGTGCTGGAGATCTCCGAGGGGGTCGTCACCGAGGCCGGCATCGGGCTGACCGCGGTGGGTGCCCCGCGGTTCGTGGCCGAACAGGCCGAGGACTTCCTGCGCGGCGGACGACCGGACGACGAGGCCTTCGCCGAGGCGGGCCGGATCGCCTCGCAGGAGTGCCGGCCGACCGCGGACCAGCGCGGCCCCGCCGACTACAAGCGGCATCTGGCCGCGGAGCTCACCACCCGGGCGCTGCGCGCCGCCGCCGCACGCGCCCAGGGGCAGGAGGCGTGACATGCGGATCACCGTGACCGTGAACGGGGAGCAGCACACGAGGGACGTGGAGCCCAGGCTGCTGCTCGTCCACTTCCTGCGTGACGAACTCGGGCTCACCGGCACCCACTGGGGCTGCGACACCTCCAACTGCGGGGTGTGTGCCGTATGGCTGGACGGAATGCCGGTCAAGTCGTGCACCGTGCTCGCGGTGATGGCCGACGGCCATGAGGTGCGGACCGTGGAGGGCTTGGCGCACGGGGCCGAACTCGACCCGGTGCAGCAGGGATTCATCGCCTGCCACGGGTTGCAGTGCGGCTTCTGCACGCCGGGGATGATGATGACCGCCCGCTGGCTGCTCGACCACAACGCGGATCCGTCCGAGGAGGACATCCGCGAGGCGATCTCCGGACAGATGTGCCGCTGCACCGGTTACGAGAACATCGTGCGCTCCATCCGCTGGGCTGCCGAGCACGGCGGCGGGGCGCGGACCGCGGACGCGGGCACCGAGCCGGAGCCCGCTCGCGAAGAGCCGGCGCCCGGCCGCGAGGAGGTGCGGGCATGACGACCACCGAGGAACGGCCGGTCGGCTTCGGACGGATGACCCGCAAGGAGGACGCGCGGTTCGTCCGCGGCCACGGAACCTACGTCGACGACGTCCGGCTGCCCGGCATGCTGCACGGCGCCGTACTGCGCAGCCCGCTGGCGCACGCCCGGATCGTGTCGATCGACACCAGCGCCGCCGAGGCACACCCCAAGGTCAAGGCCGTGATCACCGGGGAGACCCTGGCCGGTCTCGGGCTGGCCTGGATGCCCACGATCTCGTACGACACCGAGGCGGTGCTGGCCACCGACAAGGTGCGCTTCCAGGGCCAGGAGGTCGCCTTCGTCGTCGCCGAGGACCGCTATGCCGCGCGGGACGCTCTTGAGCTGATCGATGTGGAGTACGAGCCGCTGCCACCGGTCGTCGACGCCCTGCGGGCGATGGAACCGGACGCGCCGGTGATCCGCGACGACAAGGAGGACCAGCGCGACAACCACATCTTCGACTGGTCGGCGGGCGACAAGGAGCGCACCGACGAGGTCTTCGCGGACGCCGAGGTCGTGGTGGCCCAGGACATGCTGTATCCGCGAGTGCACCCGGCGCCGCTGGAGACCTGTGGCACCGTCGCGGACATGGACGCCATCACCGGGAAGCTGACCGTGTGGTCCACCACGCAGGCCCCGCACGCGCACCGCACCCTGTACGCGATGGTGGCCGGCATCCCGGAGCACAAGATACGCATCATCTCCCCGGACATCGGAGGCGGTTTCGGCAACAAGGTCGGCATCTACCCGGGTTATGTGTGCGCGGTCGTCGGTTCGATCGTCACCGGCAAGCCGGTCAAATGGGTGGAGGACCGCTCGGAGAACCTGATGAGCACATCCTTCGCCCGCGACTACCACATGCACGGTGAGATCGCGGCGACGCGCGACGGCAGGATCCTGGGCCTGCGGGTCCATGTGATCGCCGACCACGGCGCGTTCAACGCCACCGCGCAGCCCACGCAGTTCCCGGCCGGCTTCTTCGGCGTGTTCACCGGCTCGTACGACTTGGCCGCCGCGCACTGCACCGTGACCGGTGTCTACACCAACAAGGCGCCCGGCGGTGTCGCCTACGCCTGCTCGTTCCGCGTCACCGAGGCCGCGTACCTGGTCGAGCGCATGGTCGACGTGCTCGCCACCGAACTCGAAGTGGACCCGGCCGAGTTGCGGATGCGCAATCTGCTGCGGCCCGGGCAGTTCCCGTACCGGACGCAGACCGGGTGGGAGTACGACTCCGGCGACTACCCGCGCGCCCTGCGGCTGGCGATGGACATCGCGCACTACGAGGACCTGCGCCGGGAGCAGGCCGAGAAGCGCGAGCGCGGGGAGCTGATGGGCATCGGGGTCAGCTTCTTCACCGAGGCGGTCGGCGCGGGCCCGCGCAAGCACATGGACATCCTCGGCCTCGGCATGGCCGACGGCGCCGAGCTGCGCGTCCACCCGACGGGCAAGGCCGTACTCCGGATCTCGGTACAGACCCAGGGCCAGGGCCACGAGACGACCTTCGCGCAGATCGTCGCCGAGGAACTGGGCATCCCGCCCGAGGACGTCGAGGTGGTGCACGGCGACACCGACCAGACTCCGTTCGGGCTCGGGACCTACGGGTCGCGCTCGACGCCGGTGTCCGGAGCTGCGGCCGCGATGGTCGCCCGCAAGGTGCGCGAACGCGCGAAGATCGTCGCCTCCGCGATGCTCGAAGTGAGCCCGGACGACCTGGAATGGGAGAAGGGCCGCTGGTTCGTCACGGGCGACCCCGACCAGGGCAGGACCATGGCCGAGATCGCGCTCGCCGCACACTCCAGCCTGGAGCTGCCCGAGGGCGTCGAGGGCCATCTGGACGCCAGCTGCGTCTACAACCCACCGAATCTGACCTTCCCCTTCGGCGCATACATATGTGTCGCCGACGTGGACGCGACCACCGGCCAGGTGAAGGTCCGCCGGTTCATCGCCGTGGACGACTGCGGCAACCGGATCAACCCCATGATCGTCGAGGGTCAGGTGCACGGTGGACTCGCCGACGGCCTCGGCATGGCGCTCATGCAGGTGATCGCCTTCGACGAGGACGGCAACTGCCTCGGCGGATCGTTCATGGACTATCTCCTGCCCACCTCGGTCGAGTGCCCGTCCTGGGAACTCGGCGAGACCGTCACCCCCTCCCCGCACCACCCCATCGGAGCCAAGGGCGTCGGCGAGTCCGCCACGGTGGGCTCGCCCGCCGCGGTGGTCAACGCCGTGGTCGACGCGCTGAAGCCGCTCGGCGTACGCCACGTCGACATGCCACTGACGCCCGCCGCCGTGTGGCGGGCCGCGCAGGGCCGGCCGCTGCGCACGGACATGGCGATCACCTGAGGCGCCCGCGATGACGAACACCGAACTGCTGACCCGGGCGGACGTGCTCCGGCACCGCCGGACCCCGTTCGTCCTGGCCACCGTCGTCCACGCGGAACGGCCCACGAGCGCCAAGCCCGGGGACAGCGCGCTGGTGCTGCCCGACGGCACCATCGAGGGCTTCGTGGGCGGCACCTGCGCCGAGACGACGGTGCAAATGCAGGGCCTGCGGGTGCTGCAGACCGGCGAGTCGCTGCTGCTGAGGATCACCCCCACGGCGGGCAGCGGACCCGAAGGCGCGCGGGAGCCGGGCGAAGGCCTGGTCACGGTGGCCAATCCCTGTCTGTCGGGCGGAACGCTCGACATCTTCCTCGAGGCCAACCTCCCCCCGGCGCTGGCGCACGTCTACGGACACGCCCCCATCGCCCGCGCTCTGCTCGACGTCGGTCGCATCCTCGGCCTCGACGCCCGGCCTGCCTCGCCCGGGGAGCAGCTGCCACCCGATCTGGACGTCGTCGTCATCGCCACACACGGCCGGGACGAGGAGCCCGTACTGCTCGAGGCCGCACGCGCCGGGGTCCCGTACATCGGGCTGGTGGCCAGTCCGAAGCGCGGCGCGGCGGTGCTCGCCGGGCTGGATCTCACCGAGGAACAACGCGTCCGCGTACACACCCCGGCCGGACTGGACATCGGCGCCCGGACCCCGGCGGAGATCGCGCTGTCGGTGTACGCCGAGATCATCGCCCTGCGGCCGCAGAAGGCCCGAGCCGCACGCCCCGGAACCGACACCGCCGCGCCGCAGGCCGTGGCCGAGGTCGTGGATCCCGTGTGCGGCATGACCGTGGCGATCACGCCCGCCACCCTCTCACTGGACCGGGCCGGCACCACGGTGTACTTCTGCGGGCCCGGGTGCCAGCACGCCTTCGCCGACGACCCCTCCCGGTACGCGCATGCCTGACCTCGACGCCCTCGTACCCGATGTCTCCGCCCTGCGCTCCCGTCTGGACGCCGTCGGCTATCTGGCCGACGACGCCCTGGCCACGGCGCTGCTGCTGGCCGTGCGCATGCGGCAGCCGATCCTGCTGGAGGGCGAGCCCGGCGTCGGCAAGACCGAGGCGGCCCGCGCGCTCGCCACCGTGCTCGAGACCCCGCTGATCCGCCTGCAGTGCTACGAGGGACTGTCCTCGGCCGAAGCTCTCTACGAGTGGAACTATCCGCGGCAACTCCTGGCCATCCGGCTGGCCGAGTCCCGCGGGGAGCCCCTGCGGGACACCGACCTGTTCACCGAGGACTATCTGCTGCCACGGCCGCTGCTCGCCGCGATCTGCCACCCGGGACCGCGGCCCGCGGTGCTGCTCATCGACGAGGTGGACCGCGCGGACGACGAATTCGAGGCGTTCCTGCTGGAGCTGCTCGCCGATGCCGCGGTCACCATCCCCGAACTGGGCACGCGGACGGCCGCGGTACCCCCGGTGGCCGTACTGACCTCCAACCGCACCAGGGATCTGCACGACGCGCTCAAGCGCCGCTGCCTCTACCACTGGATCGACTACCCGGACTCGGCACGAGTCGCCGCGATCATCCGCAGACGGGTGCCGGAGTCGGCCGGGTGGCTGGCCCCGCGGGTGGCACGTGGGGTGGCCCGCCTGCGCGCCCGGCAGGAGCTCACCAAGCCGCCCGGCATCGCCGAGGCGATCGACTGGGCAGGCGCATTGCACACCCTGGGCCTGCCCGTCCTCGACGCCGAGGCAGCCGACCGCACCCTGGGGGCGGTACTCAAGTACGCCGAGGATCTGGAGGCCGTGCGCCGGGCCGGACTGGCTGAGCTGATCGACGCGGAGGCGGGCTCCGATGGCTGACCTGCCGGAACTGGCGGCCTCATTCACCGCCGCCCTGCACGACGCGGGGATCGCGGTGGGCCCCGACCGTACCCGGAGCTTCGCCCGGGCGCTCACCCTGCTGGCACCGGCGACGACGCGCGAGCTGCGGTACTGCGCGCTCGCCACCCTGGTGTCCGACCGCGAGCAGATCGACCCGTTCGACGCGGTCTTCCGCGAGGTCTTCGGCGGCCCGGCCGACGGCGCAGTACAGCGCGGACAACCCGGTGACCCGGCGCGCTCGCTCGCGCGCGCCCTTCCCGGCCGCGTCCCCAACGCTCGCGAGGCCACCACGGACGGACGCAGCCGAGAGGCCGACACACAGCCGCGGGAGGCTCCTGTCCCCCTCACCGCCAGCCCGCTCGACCGGCTCGCCAACCGTGACTTCGCGGACCTGTCCGCCGAGGAACTGGCGCTGCTCTCCGACGTCATGCGCACGATGGTGCTCCGCACCCCGACCCGGCCGTCCCGCCGACGCCGCACGGCACACCACGGTGCGCGCATCGACGTGCGCCGCACCCTCTCCGACAGCCGGCGCACCGGCGGATACCCGCTGCGGCTACGCCGCTTCGTTCCCCGCGCCCGCCCCCGCGACCTCGTCGTGCTCTGCGACATCTCCGGGTCGATGGAGCCGTATGCCCGCGCGATGCTGCAACTGCTCTACTGTGCCGCCCGCGCCACCCACGCCGAGGTCTTCACCTTCGCCACCCGCCTCACCCGCCTCACGCCCGTCCTGCGGCGGGCCGGGCCCGACGACGCCCTGGCACGGGCCGGACGGTCGGCACCGGACTGGTCCGGGGGCACTCGGATAGCGGAGTGCCTGGCTGAGTTCAACGAGCGGTTCGGCCGACGCGGCATGGCGCACGGCGCCGTGGTCGCCATCATCTCCGACGGCTGGGACACCGGCACGCCCGCCGACCTCGCGACCCACACGGCGCGGCTGTCGCGGGTCGCGTACCGCGTCGTATGGGTCAACCCGCGCACGGCAAGCCCGCGCTACCGTCCGCTCGTGGCCGGCATGGCCGCGGCTCTGCCCTACTGCGACGCCGTCGTCAGCGCCCACAACCTCGCGGCCCTGGACGACTTCGCCGCCGCACTGTCCGCCCCGCGCCACCGCCGCTGACCCTGTCCGTTCCGTAACGGAGGGGGTGGCCAGGGTCCACGAGCCTACGTGTGCGGATACGCAGTTTCCCGGATGCCCGGGAGCCTGCACCGTTGCGAAGATCGCGTCGAACAACGCCCGAGAGGGACAGGAAAGGCAGCGCGTGAACCAGCAACACCAGGTGGAATTCCATGCCTCGTGCGGGCACTTGATGTCGGCCCCGGCCGAACGAGCCGGACAGGACGTCCGTTGCCCCCACTGCCACCAGGCGGTCCGTGTGCCCTCGAACGACGTTCCGTACGCCTCTCCTGTGCCGGCGCCCATGCCCGTTCCCCAGGCTGCCGGGGCCGCGGAACCGGCCGCGCTGACCGCCCTCTTCGTGACCGCGCTGATGGCCGGTGTCATGGGCGCCGCAGTCGTGTATCTGGTCAAGTTCAACGACTTCTCCGAGTCCGAGCTGGTCACGATCACACCGCTGTGGTTCTTCCCGGTCGTTTTCGGCCTGTACGGTTTCGTCTCCCAGCGGCTGCTGCGCCGCATCGCCGCGGGGCGCGCGGGAACCCTCGGTGAGGCCGCCCGTATGTCGATCGACGTGGCCGGTCACTGGGCGGCCCTGGTCCTCTTTCCGTTCCTGGTGCTGAAGTGGCGCAGCTCCCTGCTGGTGTCGCTGACGGCGGCGATCTTCTGGGCCGTTCTGTTGTGGCTCTTCTTCACGCTGGTCTTCCCGACTCTCTGAGCACGGAACGCTGCCCGTCCCCGGTCCCGCGATGGCGGGCCCGGGACGACGTTTTTTCTGGGCTCGCCCGGCAATCCGAATATGGTCCGGACCTCTCGGATCGGGTCGGGGCCGTCGGCCGAGTGGATCACGAAGGGCCGCCCGCCGACGACGGGGCGCGTACCGTCATCCAGTACAGGGTCCGAGTGGGGCTGACACGAGCAGCGACCGAGGACAGAGGTGACGGATGGAGTGGCGCGAGTTCGCCGAGCGGATGGCCGAGCTGGCTCGCGATCTGCTGGCCAAGGAGTCGGTGCAAGACACCCTGGACGAGATCGCGGCCGCAGCGGTGAGGCTGATCACGGGATGTGACGCGGCCGGGATCCTCGCCGTGCGCAAGGGTCGTGCCGTGACCCTCTCCTCCTGCGGAGACTGGGTCCAGGAGAGCGACCGGCTCCAGGGAGAGCTGGGCGAGGGGCCATGTTTCGATCTGGCCCGTTACACCCCCCCGGAGCGCGCGTTCCGGATCGAGGACATGACCGAGCCCCAACCGACCTGGCCGCGGTTCGCGGAGGCGGCCCGCACACTGGGCATCGGCAGCATGACCGGCGTACTGCTGTACACCGACGCGGAGGACTTCGGCGCTCTGAACCTGTACGCACGGCGCCCTGGAGCCTTCACCCACGAGTTCGAAACGGCCGGCTGGCTCCTTGCCTCGCATGCCGCCGTAGCACTGTCCAGCGCCCGGACCATCGACCAGCTCGAACACGCCATGGACACCCGGCACGCCATCGGCGAGGCCATGGGCATCCTCATGGAACGCCACAAGCTGAGCGAGGACGAAGCCTTCGACGTGCTGCGCAACATCTCCCAGCACCACAACATCAAACTGCGAGACGTCGCCCAACGCGTCCGGGACGACCATACCGACAGCCCCTGACCCGCATCGCCTGGATGTCAAAGAAGGCAACGACCGGTTCCGCGTCCGCGCGGTGCAGGCGCCGAGCAGCACGGCTGACCTGTCGTAGGGGAGCGTCGCCGCCGGCCAGAGCGCTCGGCCGTCGCGGGCCGCCGCGACGGTGTCGCCGCCGGAGACGAACAGGTGTTCCGGTCCGGCGACGATCTCCGTCGGGCGCCAAACGGCCCGGCCGTCCGGGGCGGTCACCGTCAGCCGCCGCAGGCCGCGCCGCCCGCCGATCGCCGCGTAGAGCCGGTTGCGTCGGGTGACGGCGTACACCCAGTCACTCGGCGAGCGCCGCGCTGCGGTGGCGTCCACGACAACTGGCCGCCTCAGAAATCCGGTTGGCGCGCTCAGCGTCCACAGGTCCTTCGGGCGAGGGAACGGGTGAAGCCAGAGCCTGACTCGCTTCCGTGGCTGCGTCCGTGGGCCCGAGGGACCGTCCGTGCGGATCGCAAATCAAGGCGATCCGCGCGCAGCGCCGCCGTGCTGTCGTTGCCCGCGGCTGGGCCGACCTGGCCCTGATCGACGACCAGGACGACTGCTTCGTCATCGGCGAGGTCAACCAGCAGGCATTGTTCGCCCGGATGGCCGCCGTCATCCACCACGGCGGCGCGGGCACGACGACGGCTGCCGCGCGGGCCGGGGCGCCTCAGGTGGTGGTACCCCAGCTGGCGGACCAGCCGTACTGGGCAGGCCGGGTGGCCGACTTGGGGATCGGTGCGGCACACGGCGGCCCGACCCCGGCCTTCGAGTCCCTGTCGCCCGCGCTCGAGGCGGTCTGACCCCCGAGACCCACGCACGAGTGACGGCCATGGCCGCCAGGATCCGCACCGACGGAGCGACGGTGGCCGCGAAGCTGCTGCTCGACGAGATCAGCCGGGAAAGGCCGACCGTGCCCGCGTGAACCACACGAGATCGCCCGAGCAGTGCCCTGAGCCCAGACACGAGAACCTGCGCCCCTGGCGACCCCTACCTAGAACGACCACGAGGCCCACGCCGACCGCTCGTTGCCCGTCTTGGCCGCCAGATGCGTCACGCCGGTCCGCACGCGCTGCCGCGCGCAATGGTCGTGGCGACCCCATATCGGAGTTGATCACTTGAACCCCCTGACCACCAGCGCATTCGGCCTTCCCGACCACCACTCCCCCAAGGCCGACCCGGCGCTGATCGCCTCCGATGAACAGCACTTCGCGGCCATCGCGGAGTGCCTCGCGCAGTCGATCGCCGTGCTGTCCGACCGCCTCGAAGCCCAGCGAAGACCCGATCCTCGGCACCCGGCTCGCCACGCATGGCGACGGGATCGCCTGTGTCATCGGCGATCCCACCTTCCGCTCGCCGACTCGTCATCCTCACGAGCGCCTGACGTCGGTTACGGGCTCCTCATCCGGCTCCGGTCGTGACCGCAGACATGGGGGCTAGGCCGGGCGGCCGTGGTGCAGTACGGCGAACAGCCCCCGGGCGTGGGTGCCATCCGGCAGGTGCCAGGAGCCGGCGACGTGGCCGGTCGCTCGATGCGGAGGGAGGGACGAGCCTTCAGGGCCGGGCCGCAGCAACCGCCGCAGGCGGAGGGTCGTGCCCCGCGGCGCAAGCAGTTCGAGGTCGGTGCCTTGTTGATCGTCGGCGGCGGTGGGGGTGAAGTCTGTGGCGAGGGAGCCTTCACCGGTGTAAGAGCTGATCACCCCAAGGTCGGGGACGTCGCTGATGTTCTGGTCCTGGGCCTGGACCCTGCCCTCGATGAGGGCCAGCAACTGGGCGACCAGCACTGCGTCGTGGCAGCCGTCGTAGGCCCAGCGCCGCCCGAGCACGCCGTGCTCCATGGTGCCGACGAGGGCGTGCTCTGCCCCGTCGAGCGGGGCACCGCGATAGGTCAGCGGTACCAGGTAGGCGGACGGCTGAGGGCCGGAGGCGTCGGCGACCACGATGAACTCGATCCCGACCTCGCCCTGCGGATCGTCCAGCCGGAAGCCGCCGGCCTTGGCCAACTTCGGTTCGGCCGCGCCACCGCGGTACCACGGACGGGTGGGCAGCCAGGAGGTGAGCAGTTCCAGCTTGGTCGGCTTGAGTTCGGTGTGGTGGATGACAGCCATGCCGAATGTTCCCTTTCGTCGAGTCGATGCGAGCCTGGACTGCGGCGCGTAAGCCACCAGGTCATCGGTGTGCCCGGCGGGCTGAGGTCATCGACCGGGTGGCGGAGTACGAGGCTCGGTGGGGCGGACTCGTGCTGCGAGTTCGGAATCCATGGCGATCGGTGGACGCCGCTGCACGCACGTGTCGAGGGCTGGGCCGAGGCGGTGGCCCTTGCACACCATGCGACGTTGTGGGCAAAGCACATCACCAAGGTGGTCGGGGTGAGGCCGAGAGCTTCGGCAGACCTGCGTTGCTGCGGGCTCATGTCCACGAGGGCCTGCCTGCGCACCCGCTCGGCTTTGACCGCTGATGCCATGTCGGACAACATCGGTTCCGGCGAGGCGCAAGTGATGATCACTGTGATAGCTTCGGCGTCGCCGTGCACCGCTGCAAGTCCGAGGAGGTGAGACCGATCAACACTGTGACACGTCGGGTCTCCCTCCCTTGCATGGCCTAGGGAGCGCCCGCACAAGGCATTCCCGGAAGGCATGAAACGCGGATGCGCTTCACCTCTCAGACGTCATCGGATGGCGTCACCGAACAGTTCTTCACTCTCGACGAGATCCCCGGTGTGCTGTGGACGCCGGAGGGCGCCTGTGGCACGCGTCCCCTGATTCTGCTGGGCCACGGCGGCGGGCAGCACAAGACGGCCCCCGGCACCGTGTCCCGAGCCCGCCGCTTCGCCGCCGACGGTTTCGCGGTCGTCGCGATCGACGCGCCCCACCACGGCGAGCGGCCCAAGGACGAGGCGTTCGGCCGGATCGCGGCGGAGATGCGGGCCGCAATGGCTGCCGGGGAGAATCCGGGCGCGCTGGTCGCCGGCATGCACACGTATCTGGCCGGTCAGGCTGTCACGGACTGGCAGGCGGTCCTGACTGCCGTCCAGTGCCTCGACAAAGTCGGCGTCGGCCCTGTGGGCTATTGCGGCATGTCGATGGGCTGCGGGCTCGGCATCCCGCTCATCGCCGCGGAACCCCGGATCCGCGCCGCGGTGCTGGGCCTGCTCGGTGTGCACGGGCTGGCCGAGGACGCCGGACGGATCACGGTGCCGGTGCAGTTCGTGGTCCAGTGGGACGACCATCTGGTGCCGCGGGACCAGAGCCTGGCGTTGTTCGACGCCTTCGCCTCGGCCGAGAAGACGCTGCATGCCAACCCCGGCAATCAACGGGGATGTGCCGTCGTTCGAAGTGGACAGCTCCGTGCGGTTCTTCGCCCGGCATCTGAGCTGACGGGCATCGCGGTTCTCGACGCGCCGACCGGATCTCGTTTCCGGCCGGCGCGTTGGGCGCAGATCTCGGACGTCCGGCGCGAAGTCCCGGATGGACGGCCGCCGTTGGGGCAAGAATCAGCTCAGTGCACTGGGGAACGCGCGGCTGTCTGGGGGGACGATGGATGCTGGTGCGATCGCAACTCGACTCGCCTCTGGTGTCGTAACCCCGCTCATCAAGAAGCTGTTCATCAGTGAAGGTCCGGGAGCCGGCCTCGTCGACCGACCGGTACGGATCTCCTCACTGGTGTCGTTCACCGGTGAGAAGCGCCGGCTGACGGACGCGGACCTGCACAAGCTCACCCGAGCTCTGCTCCGCAGCGCAGTAGGGTCCGCCCCCGTAGGTGAGCGGCCGGTCGCGCCGGGCGAGGAGGAGGCGGTCGCCCTGGCCCTGGCCCGGACCCTGACGCATCTCGGCGAGCTGGAGATGGACGACGTACAGGCGGTTCAGATGGGCCCGCAGGCGCTGCTCCAAGTATTGAAGGCCGCGGGACCCGACAGTACCCGCGACCTGTCCGCCGACGCTGCCCAACTCCACGACGCCCTCTTGGCAACGGCGTGCGTACACATACTCCACTTCTTCACCCAGCGCTCGACATTCGTCGCACGTACGCTCGTCGAGCACAGCGGCCGACTCGCGGAAGTCATTGCCAAGACGGACCTGCTGCTGGCGCGGAACCCCTCCCCCGTCACGAAGGACACCCTCTTCGAGGAGCGGTACGCCGCGCACATCGCCCAGAAGCACGGGATGCTCACCATCTACGGGATCGACCTTTCACGGTCGCCCGAACAATGGCCGCTCGGGACCGCGTACTTGAGTCTGGAGGCGGACCTCGACCGGGACACCCGCCATGCCATGATCCGGGCGGAGCATGCGTTCAACGGACGTGACCGGGTGCTGCTCCGTGGAGTCGCGGGCTCCGGCAAGACGACGCTGGTGCAGTGGCTGGCGGTCACCACGGCCCAGCAGGATTTGACCGTCCTGGACAGCGAGGCACCGTTGGCGACACTCATCGGACGAGTCCCGTTCGTGTTGCCCATGCGCACTCTGACGCGGCAGCATGACGACCTCCCGGCCCCGGACGAGTTTCTGCATCGCACCCGCTCTCCCCTGGCCGGAGCGCAGCCGACGGGATGGGCGGACCGAGTGCTGGCCTCGGGCCGGGGGGTGCTTCTGATCGACGGAATCGACGAAGTACCGAAACAGATTCGCGAGCGTACCCGCCGTTGGCTGCAGGACCTGCTCGCCACCTACGACAGGAACGTCTGGCTCGTCACCTCTCGCCCCTCGGCCGTGCGCGATCGATGGCTCGCAACGGAGAAGTTCACCGAGCTTTCGCTCGCCCCGATGAGCCGCCACGACGTCACCTCGTTCATCCACCGATGGCACAACGCCGCCCGCAGCGTCAGCGAGCAGGAGGAACGCAACCTTCTCGACGCGTACGAGGCCTCCCTGGTCACCGCGGTCCGCACCAAACAGGACCTCGCCCGGCTTGCCACCAACCCGCTGATGTGCGGCCTCATTTGCGCACTGCACTGCGACCGGCGCGGCTACCTGCCCAGCGGCCGAAAGGAGTTGTACGACGCAGCGCTGTCGATGCTGCTGGCACGGCGCGACCGAGAGCGCGACATGGACGCGCCGGACGGGATCGAACTCACCGAGGAGCCCAAGGTCCGGCTGCTGCAACGCCTGGCCTACAAATTCATCCTCAACGGCAAGTCCGAACTCGACCGCAGCCACGCCGAACGCATCATCGCGGACACTCTGCCCAGCGTGCCGGTCGCGGCAGCCCAGGGAGACGCCGCAGCGATCTTCCAACACCTCCTGCTCCGCAGCGGACTGCTGCGCGAGCCGGCCGTCGGCACCATCGACTTCATCCACCGGACCTTCCAGGACTACTTGGGCGCAAAGGCCGCCGTCGAGGAAGGCGACATGGCCCTGCTCGTCCTGCGCGCGGTCGAATCCCAGTGGGAGGACGTCATCCGCATGGCCGTGGCGCATGCCCGTCCCCGCGAGGGCGCGGAGCTTCTGATGGACCTGATCAGACGCGGAGACGGCTCGACGTCCGCCTACCGCAGAGCCCAACTGCACCTGCTCGCCACCGCGGCCGTCGAACATGCCACAGAACTGGAGCCCCGCGTGCGGGCCGCGATCAGCGAGCGCGCGAGCGCCCTCATACCGCCCCGCGGCCCGTCCGAAGCGTACGAACTTGCCAGCATCGGCTCCGTCGCGCTGGAACTTCTTCCGGGGCCCGACCGGCTGTCGGACGAGGAAGCGCTCTTGACGGCACACACGGCCGTCCTCATCGGCGGAGACGCCGCCATCCCTCTGCTCAGCCGCTATCGGGATCATCCGGACCCGCGAGTACGACAACTCCTGTGCGGTGCTTGGCATCGCTTCGACACCGCTTCCTACGCCGAGGGCGTGCTGGCCGACCTGCCCGAGGACGACGTCTATTTCGAGATCACCACGCCGGAGGAGCTGGCGGTCTTCAGCACGTTGGGTGGCCGCTCGCAGGTGCGCGTGTCGGAGGGCTTCGACGCGGTCCGTCTGGTCCACTCCTTGCACCCTGACCGGGTCACCCATCTGTGGCTGCCGGCCGAACAATCCGTCACCTGGTACTGGCTGGCGGCCTTCCCGCGCCTTGACACCCTCACCCTGGACCCGAACGCCAAGGCCGTGGACATCTCCTCACTGGCCGCCCACCCCAGTCTGCGCCTCCTACGCATTCCGTCGCACCAGCCGGTCACGGGCCAGGAGTCGCTCACCGACAAGGTGCAACTCGCGTCGTACGTACCGGACCCGGGGATCAGCCCCAGCGTGTGACGCGGAGCGAACCTCGGTCCGGATGGGGTACGGGGCGTGAGGTGGGTGGCCCTAGCGGTGCTCGGGGTTTTCGTAGTCGCGGCGGCAGCCGGCGTCCCAGGCGGTGCGCTGGTTACCGTAGGCGGGGATACCACCGAGATCCTTAAGTGCCCGGGCCAGATGGAGCAGGTTCCAGGTCATGAAGGTGGTGTTGCGGTTGGTGAATTCGTTCTCCGGGCCGCCCGAGCCGGGATCGAGGTACGAGGGGCCGGGGCCCGCCTCGCCGATCCAACCGGCGTCCGCCTGGGGTGGGATGGTGTAGCCCAGGTGCTGCAGGCTGTAGAGGACGTTCATGGCGCAATGCTTGACGCCGTCCTCGTTCCCGGTGATCAGACAGCCGCCGACCCTTCCGTAATAGGCGTACTGGCCCGCTTCGTTGAGCAGGCTCGAGCAGGCGTAGAGGCGCTCGATGACTTGCTTCATGACAGAGCTGTTGTCGCCCAGCCAGATGGGGCCGGCCAGGATGAGGATGTCGGCGGCCTGGACCTGCTGGTACAGGTCCGGCCAGGCGTCCGTCCGCCAGCCGTGCTCCGTCATGTCGGGCCACACACCGGTGGCGATGTCGTGGTCCACCGCCCGTACGACATCGACGTGCACTCCCCGCGCGTCCATGATGGCGGTGCTGCGGTCGATCAGCCCCTGGGTGTTGCTGGGCTCCGGCGACCGCTTGAGGGTGCAGTTGATCACCAGGGCACGCAGGTCGTCGTACCGGGCCGGCGGCGCATCGGTGGCGGGCGACGAAGCGGTCACACGGTCCTCCCAGAGCTCTGCCGCCGCACCGGGCGCGGCGGCGCGTCCACAACCGGTTCCAGCGTGCGGGCCGAGCGCGGGAGGCGCCACCACAACGGCTCCGAATGACGCGGAGCCGCGTCGGCTCGGGCGCCGTGCGGTACCCGCCACGGCCACCCCGTCGGCTGCCGATGAGTGGCCGGGGCACAGGGGTGTACCTATGTTCGTCCCATGGGAACCGAAGGCGAGTCGCGGAACACGGCGGCAGTGGACGACGTCGCGCACCTGCTGGTGCGCTGTCTGCGGGCCGAGGGCGTGGAGTACGTCTTCGGAATCCCCGGCGAGGAGAACATCCGCTTCGTCGACGCGCTCAACGGCTCCGGGATCAGGTACGTCCTGGTACGCCATGAACAGGCCGCCTCGTTCATGGCTGAGATCTACGGCAGGCTGACCGGCCGGGCCGGGGTGTGTTCGGCCACGCTGGGGCCCGGTGCGATCAATCTGCTGCTCGGCACCGCTGACGCCATGACCAACAGCGCCCCGATGGTGGCCCTGGCCGCCCAGGGTTCGCTGCGCCGCGTCCACAAGGAGTCGCACCAGGTCATCGACCTGGTGTCGATGTTCGCTCCCGTCACCCAGTGGGCGGCCCGCGTCGAGTGTCCGGACGCGGTGCCGGAGATGACGCGCAAGGCCTTCAAGATCGCCCAGAGCGAGCGCCCCGGCGCCGTCTTTCTGGCGGTGCCCGAGGACATCGAAGCGGAGCGTCCCTCCGAACCGCTCGCCCCGTTGCAGATCTCCGCGGTACAGGCTGACGCACCGTCACCCTCACAGATCGCCCGCGCCGCGGAGGTGCTCTCCTCTGCCCGGCACCCTGTCGTACTGGCAGGCCACGGCGCCGCCAGGTCCGGTGCCTCGGCCGCTCTCGTACGCTTCTCCGAGCGGCTGAACATCCCGGTGGCGACCACGTTCCACGGCAAGGGCGTCTTCCCCGACGACCATCCCCACGCCCTCGGCGCGGTCGGCTTCATGCGCCACGACTACGGCAACTTCGGCTTCGACACGGCCGATGTGCTGGTCTGCGTGGGTTACGAGATCCAGGAGTTCGACCCGGTCAAGATCAACCCGGACGGCGACAAGCGGATCGTGCACGTGCACAGTTTCCCCGCCGAAGTGGACGCCCACTACCCGGTCGCGGTGGGCGTCGAGGGCGACCCCTCGCAGGCGCTGGACGCCCTCGCGGCAGCGCTGCCCGAGGGACTCTCCTACGACTCGGGAAGCAGCGAGAAGATCCGCACCCTGCTCGACGAAGAACTCCGGTACGGACGCGACAGCGACGCGTTCCCCCTGGTGCCGCAACGCGTGGTGGCCGATGTCCGCGCCGCGCTGGACCGCCACGACATCGTGCTCGCGGATACCGGCGCCGGGAAGATGTGGATGGCGCGCCTCTACCCCACCTATGAGCCGGACACCTGCCTGGTCTCCAACGGTCTGTCCACGATGGGGTTCGCGCTGCCGGGCGCCATCGCCGCCAGGCTGGCGCGGCCGGACCGGCGAGTGCTGGCGATGATGGGCGACGGCTCTTTCCTGATGAACTCCCAGGAACTGGAGACCGCCGTCCGCGAACGCGTCCCACTGGTCGTCCTCGTCCTGGTGGACGAGGAGTACGGCCTGATCACCTGGAAGATGGAACTCGAACTCGGCCGCCACAGCCACACCCGGTTCACCAACCCGGACCTGATCGCCTACGCCCAGAGCTTCGGTGCTCGCGGCTACGCGATCGAGACTGCCGACCAACTCCTGCCCGTGCTGCGCCGCGCGCTCGCCGACGACGCGGTGTCCGTGATCGCCTGTCCGGTCGACTACTCCGAGAACCTGCGGCTGACCGACAGACTGGGCAGTCTCCACGGTCCGTTCTGACAAGTGCTCGTGCGCAGGGTCTCGGCGAGCAAGGTCCTGACGCCCGCGCTGAGGCCGGGCACCGTTTGCGCGAGCCTGTCGCGGTCAGACGGGTCCCGTCCGACGACAGTGAGCAGGTTGAGGTCGTCCAGCGACACCTTGAACATGTAGGGGCCTAGTTGCGCGAGGCGCACTCGGTGGGTGCGAAATAGGTTCCTCGGCCGTAGGTCTTGCCGAAGCCGCCCTCGGCGAGAGGGGCGAACTCACCCGCTGTGCTGATGGCCTGGGCGGTCTCCGGGCGGGTCGTGCTGTGCGTGGTACCAGTACGTGTTCTGCCAGGGTGCCTGCCCGTCGCGAAGCGCATCGAAGGGGTCTGGGTACGTGGGGAAGGTGTTGGGCGGATCGAACGGGTTCCGGCTGGGGCGGAGCTCGGGGTGCAGCTCGGCAGAGCCTTGGTCTGGAATGCCGGATGCATGGGCCACTCCTCTGGTACGACGATTCCGGCAGCGTAGCCACGGTCTCCAGCAAGGCGCCCGCAGACGCACGGGGGCGCGGTCCTTCGGCGCCACCCGGATGACTGTCTCGTCCGAGTGGCCGAGTGAGGTTGCCCGACATCGCTGAGCGAACTGCCGTCTCCCGCGGGCGCGGACATCCACACCACAGGCAAGGGGCGGAGGTGGATCGTGTACCGCTACTGCAAGATCACCGGCAAGGCTGCCGGAAACCTGTGCCTCGACGCGGATGCCAACACCATCCCGAACTGGGGAACCACGCCCGTACGCACGCAGTCCCAGCCCCGAGGCACCGGCGGAATGTGCTGTTCAGCGCTTGGCTTCGACGAACTCCTTGAACTGTTCGAGATCGTGCTGGATCAGATGCTGGATCCTGTCGGACTGGGCGAACCCTTTGGGACCGCCGAAGGTCTCACGGGTCTTCTCCGGGTCATACTCGACGCGGAGCTGTATCTGCGTGTGCTGGTCGTCGATCGCCCTTACGGTGAACGCGCCCTTGAGGTCGGCGCCCTCACCCTTGGCGGTGTGCCACATCATCACGCTGCCCTGCGCCCCGCCCTTGGCACGGTCGGTGAACTCGGCGTCGAGTTCCCGCGGTCCCGCGTCGGATTCCAGGGCCAGATGTGCTCGGCGCTTGCCCTCTGGTCGCGCGTCCCGGACTCCGTCCACGAACTGCGGAAGGCTCTCCACGCTGTGCAGGTAGTCCCAGGCCACCTCGGCGGGTACAGCGACGTCGATCTGGTTCTCGATCGTGGACATGTGCAACACCTCCGTGATCATCCGCACAGGTAACGGGCCAGTTTCCACCTCCACCATCGGCCGTCCGGGGGATGCCCGCACCCGGAAGGCGTACACGACCACGCGCGGAGCCGCGAAATGCGGTTCGCCGTCCGGTCGGATGAGCGGTTACGCCCTCAGGTCACGCCTTCGTCGTCTCGGACCGCATCGGCCGCACCGCCTGCACGTAGCACAGCCACGGCCGTACGTCGCCGCTGCTCTGCACCTCGAATCCCGCGTCCGTGATCAGTCCGTCCAGCAGGTCCACGCGGTGGTGTGCCATGGCGCGGCCCGCCCCGCCATGCACGAGGTGCCGGCCGAGCTTGGACCTCGGCGGACGGAACTCGACGACCAGCAGACGCCCGCCGGGCCGCAGCACCCGGCGCATCTCACGAAGTGCGGCAGGCCGGAGCTCCTGCGGCAGGTGGTGCAGCATCAGGCTGGTGACGACCGTGTCGAAGGCAGCATCGGGCAGATCGAGGGACTCGGCGATGCCCTCCCGATAGGTGCAGGGAGCGCTGACCGGCTGTGGCCTGCGACGGCGGGCGTAGTCGAGAACCGGCGGTGACGGATCGACACCGGTCACCGCGCCCTCGGGGCCGACACGCACGGCCATGTGCCGGGTGAGGTAGCCGGTGCCGCACCCCACGTCCAGGACACGGTCACCGGGCTCGGCTCCGCTGAGTTCGGCGAGGCGGGTGAAGGCGCGGTGGCG
Organism: Streptomyces herbicida; assembly: GCF_032656585.1. NCBI lineage: Bacteria > Bacillati > Actinomycetota > Actinomycetes > Kitasatosporales > Streptomycetaceae > Streptomyces > Streptomyces herbicida. The sequence continues at coordinate 39,198 of NZ_JAUYWJ010000014.1, read as the reverse complement.
GCGACCGGCGAAACAGAGGGCGCCGAAGGCCTCGTACGCGCGCGGGGTTGCGATCGTCACGCCGGGTGTGTCGGGGCGCGGCTTGCCTTGCATGAGGTGACCGAGAGACATGGACCCTCCTCCATAACTTAGTCACGACTAAGTACTGCGCATAACTTAGTCTCGACTAAGAGAAACGGCAAGGGGCGGCATAGGATGACGGGCGTGACCGAGCCCGAGCCCCGAGCCCGTACCCGGACGCGCCTGCCCGCAGCGGAGCGGCGTGCGTCGATCCTCATGGCCGCCACGGAGGTCTTCTCCGAGACCGGGTACCAGCGGGGCAAGGTCTCCGACATCGCCAGGCGCGTCGGCGTCACCGAGCCGGTGGTGTTCCAGAACTTTGGATCCAAGGCCGCGCTGTACCGGGCGGCCCTCGACCACGCGACCTCCGCCGTGTCCGAGCTGCTCAACCGGGCCGCCGACGCCGGACGCCCGGTCCCCGAAGTGCTGGCGGCCTTCCTCGATCCGGCCCACATGGACCGCTTCCACCAGCCCGGATCGCATGGGTTCCTCTTCGCCGACGCCACGGCAATGGCCCACGACCCGGAACTCGGGGACGCGCTCCGCCAGGTCCACCAGCACTTCGCCCATACGCTCGCCGACCTGCTCCGCCGCGGCCAGAGCGCCGGCGGCATCCGCCACGACATCGACCCGCTCACCGCAGCCTGGTGGCTCATCTCGCTCTTGGCGGGCCGTTCCTTCCGCGCGGCGGTGGTTACCGACCGGGAGACTGTGGAGGCCGAGGTGACGGACATGGCCCTGCGGTCGTTGCTGCCGGACAGGCACGAAGAGCCGGACGGCCCCTGACCCGGCCCCTGGGTGGCACTGTCGCCTTCACACGCGGGCGCATACGGCGGTGACCGCCGCGTGGCACAGTGCCCCCGCATCGAACCGTCCGCGGGGAGAATCCGCATGACCAGAATGCCGGGCCCAGTCAGGACCGTCCGCGTGCTGCTGCTCCTCGTCGGAACGCTGCCGGCGGCCGCGTCGGCCCTGGCCGCGGCGAAGGTCGCGAACGGTGGCGGTGGCGTACGCATCACCGCGGTCGCAGTCGGCTGGCTGGTCGTCGCCGGCGGCGCCGTCGGGGCGTAACTCAGCACGGACTGTGGGGAGTTGCCGCCGCTCGGGCGCGGTGATGTTGGTTCTGGCCACAGGAGCGGATACCAAGGACTGGTTCAGCCGTCCGCGACGGTGAGTGATGCCGTAGTTCCCGCTACGTAGGCCTGCACACCCGACCCTGCGGCCGGCCCCGCAGATCTCGAAAGCCAGTCGCTGCACCGGACCGGCCGCCGGGTCGATCGGGCCCTCACGACGGCCGAGTAGCGCTGAGCTCGGCCGCCGCGGAGTTTGTTGCATGTGGCGATACAGGCGTGCGCAACAAGGCAGCCGGCCCAGAGCCTGGATGTGTGGTCGGCGCCGGGCGGCGCCTCGGCTCTGCCGGGAGTTCGCCTCCGGTGAGCCGCCGTTGGCCGCCCGTCGTGGTGGCCGCGCGCGGCTTCCCTTCTGCGGCACGTCATACGGGGGGCGCCGCAGAAGGGGCCGGCCGGCCGGATCTGGGCGCCCCGGCCTCGGGCCCGCGCGCCCGGCTCCGACGCACGGACGCATGCACAACCGACCGACACGGTGGAAGGACGAGGTCACGCTCACGGCAGCGGCACCGACGCTGGGGCGCAGGTCTCCTGGCGGCGCCCGCGGCCGTGGCCGTACCGCTGCCACGGCGCAGCCGGCGGCCTACACATGCGCGGGTACGGCGTCGCAGTACTGGTGGGAGGGGACGGCCGACGGAAGCATGGGCCGGACGGCCGGCTTCACCGAGACCTTGACGGCGATTGGGCCGTCACCGCCCGCTGCGGCGGTACCCGGCCGGTCGAGGAGCCGTGGAGCTGCTACCGAGGTGCCCCGTTCCGCTGCCGGGAGGGACCATGGAAGCGCGGGTACGTGCAGTCCCGGCTGGGTTTCGGCCTGGTTCCGCGAGCGGGTCGTACGGCACCTGCGGCTGGAAGGAGGGCCGACGATGAGCGCAAGCTCATCCGGGCAGCCTCCTGCCGACCTCGGACTGGAGAACAGCGGCCGGCCGGAGGACCGAACGTCGGCGCCGAGCGGGTTGATGGACCTGCTCGGTGTCGCGGCGGTGCTGCTGGACGCCGAGGGCCGCATCGTCCTGTGGAGTCCGCAGGCCGAGGCGCTGTACGGCTACACCGCCGAGCAAGCGCTCGGCCAGTACGCCGCGCAGTTGCTCGTCCACGAAGAGAACTGGGACTGGGTGATCAAGACATTCGCCGAGGTCATGGAGACGGGCCAGGCCTGGGCGGGCACGTTCCCCGTCCGCTGTGCGGACGGCAGCACCCGCCTGGTGGAACTGCGCAACATGCGCCTGCTCAACGACCACGGCGACTTCTACGCCCTTGGCCTGGGGACCGACTCCCCCACGCTGCGCGAACTCGAAAAGAGTGTCGCCCTGGCCACGCGGCTGGTCTCCCAGTCCCCCATCGGCGTGGCGATCCTGGACACCGACCTGCGGTACGTGACCGTCAACCCCGCTCTGGAGCGCATGCACGGACTTGCCGCGAAGCACCACCTCGGGCGCCGCTACCGCGAGGTCATGAAGTCCTCGGAGTTCGAGGACGCCGAGGCCGCGATGCGGCGGGTCCTCGAGACCGGGATCCCTCTCGTGGAGGAGTCGACCGTCGTCGGCCGCACGCCTTCCGACCCCGGGCGCACGCATGCGTGGTCGATCTCGGTGTACCGGCTGGAGGACGCCCAGGGCCAGGTTCTCGGGGTGGCCCAGTGGGTGATCGACGTCACCGAGCGCTACGAATCCGCGCTGGCGGCCACCGAGACACGACGGCGTCTGGCTCTCATCGCCGCCGGTTCCATCCGCATCGGCACGACTTTGGAGGTCGACCAGACGGCCCGGGAGCTGGCTGAGGTCACCGTGCCCGACTTCGCCGACGTGGTCGCCGTCGACGTACTCGACTCGGTCCTGGACGAGCACCGCCCACGGTCCCATACCGGCCCGGAGCTCTTCCGTGCCCTGGCGGTGAAGGCGGCCTATCCCACCGACGCCGAACGGGCCGCCGACCCACCCGGAGAGCTGGCGGCGTACGGTGCCGACCGGCTGGCCACGCTGTGCGTGCGCACGGGCCGCCCCATACTCGTCAGCCATGCCGAGGGCAGTGACCTCAGGCGCATGGCCCGTGACGATCAAGCGGCCACCCTGCTGGCCCGCGCCGGGGTGCACTCGTACCTCGCCGTTCCGCTCACCGCTCGCGGTAACACGCTCGGCTTCCTCGGCCTCACCCGCGCCCGCGACCCACGTCCCTTCGACGAGGACGACGTCGCCATCGCGAGCGAGCTCGCCTCCCGCACCGGGGTGTGCATCGACAACGCCCGCACGCACCAGAGCGTGCGCAGCGCCGCCGAGACCCTGCAGCGCAGTCTGCTCCCCGACCTGCCGACGGATCTTCCCGGTCTCCAGGTCGCCGCGCGCTATCGGCCCGCGCAGGCCGCCTACGAGATCGGCGGTGACTGGTACGACGTCCTGCCACTGGAGGAAGCCAGGACAGCGCTCGTCGTGGGCGACGTCATGGGCAGCGGCATCGACGCCGCCGCCACGATGGGCCGCCTGCGCACCGCCACCGCGGCCTACGCCGACCTGGACCTCGAACCCGCCAAGGTTCTGCAGCACCTCGATGTGATCACCGGGCGGCTTGAGCAGTACATAGCCACGTGCCTCTACGCCGTCTACGACCCCCACCGCGGCGAGTGCCGCATCGCCAGCGCCGGCCATCTGCCCCCCGTCCTCGTACGCGACGGTCGGCGCCCCGTGCTGCTCGACCTGCCCACCGGGGCTCCCCTGGGCGTGGGCGGCGTCCCGTTCGAGAGCACCGCCATCAATCTGGCCCCCTACGACCAGCTGGTGCTGTACACCGATGGGCTGGTCGAGACCCGCGACTACCCCATCGACGAGCGCCTCGACACCCTCCTGCACCTCCTCGAGGAATTCGGCCCGCTGGAGGACACCTGCGACCGTCTTCTCCACCGCCTCCGCCACCCCGGCGCCCCCGACGACGTCGCCCTGCTCATCGCCTGCGCACACCCCCTCGGGCCGGACGACCCGGGACAAGGCGGCAGGTGAGTCGGGGGCCGATACCGGCCACCTGCTCTCTGCGACGGTTTCGGCAAGCGAGCTGACGCCGACGGGTGGTTGGCGACTGATCGAGACGACGCCCCCGGTCACCCCGCCCCGGTGCAGCTGGGCCGGCGCAGGTGCCCGACGGCCAGGCGCGCGACCGTGCCGATCACGGAATCGGGCTCTGACGTCCGCGGACGGGGCGCCGGCCGACCGAGCCCTACCGATGGTCAATGTGGGCGGCGCAACCCCGCGATGAGGAGCCCGACCAGTCGGCGTGCGTCGTAGCGGGAATCGCTCTCCGCGCCGATGCAGAGGTTCCCGACGCCTCGCATGAGCTCGTAGGCCTCCAGGTCGGAGCGGATCTCACCGGTGGCGGCCGCGGCTTCGAGCAGTTGGGTGCACACGGGCACCAGTCGGTCGAGGAAGTAGGCGTGCAGCGCGTCGAAGCCGGCGTTGTCGGACTGCAGCACGGCGGCGAGTCCGTGCTTGGTGACCAGGAAGTCAACGAAGCGGTTGATCCATTGCCCCAGTGCGGCGTACGGAGTTGCACTGGTCGCCAGCAGAGCCGGACCCGCCTCGGCGCAGGCGTCGACCTGGTGCCGGTAGACGGCGATGATCAGGTCCGCTCGCGTCGGGAAGTGGCGGTAGATCGTGCCCAGCCCGACGCCCGCCTGGGCCGCGATCTCGCGTACCGGCGCATCCACGCCTGACGCGACGAAGACCGCGGCCGCCGCGTCGAGCAGGGTCTCCTTGTTGCGCCGGGCGTCCTTTCGCCTGGCCGGGGCCGCGTGCCCTGCGCCCTCGTCGCCGTCGTTCATCGCGCCTCTCCTCCGTTACCGACCTTGCAAAAACGGAACAGGGTTCCGTATTGTTACCGGAACAAGGTTCCGTTTGCCCATGATGCCAGGGCAGCGGGCCCGGCACCTACTTCACGCGTTGTCACCACGTTTCACCCGCAATGGAGGAACACGATCATGCAGTACCGCACCTTGGGCCGCACCGGCGTGCAGGTCAGCTCGCTCGCGCTCGGCGCGATGAACTTCGGCAAGATCGGGCGCACCACCCAGGAGGAGGCCACCGCCATCGTCGATGCCGCTCTCGAGGCCGGTATCAACGTCATCGACACCGCCGACATATACAGCCAGGGCGAGTCGGAAGAGATGGTCGGCAAAGCCATCGCCGGCCGCCGCGAGGACATCGTGCTGGCCACGAAGGCTTCCATGCCCATGGGCGACGAGCGCAACCATCGGGGCAGTTCACGGCGCTGGTTGAGCACCGAACTGGACAACAGCCTGCGCCGCCTCGGTGTCGACCACGTCGACCTCTACCAGGTCCACCGGTGGGACCCGAGCACCAGCGACGAGGAGACGCTGTCGGCGCTGACCGACCTGCAACGCGCGGGAAAGATCCGCTACTTCGGCTCCTCGACCTTCCCCGCACACCGCATCGTGCAGGCCCAGTGGGCCGCCCGCGAGCATCACCTGAGCCGCTACGTCACCGAACAGCCCAGCTACTCGATCCTGCAGCGAGGTATCGAGACCCATGTGCTGCCCGTGACCGAGGAGTACGGGCTCGGTGTGCTGGCGTGGAGCCCGCTTGCCTCGGGCTGGCTGTCGGGCGCGATTCGCGCGGGACGGGAAGTCACCACCAACCGCTCGGCGTTCATGCCGGAGCGCTTCGACCTCACCCTCGCCTCCAACCGTGCCAGGCTCGACGCGGTCGAGCGGCTGGCCGAAGTAGCGGACGAGGCCGGCCTCACGATGATCCAGCTCGCGCTCGGCTTCGTGACCGCGCACCCCGGCGTGACCAGCGCGCTCATCGGTCCTCGCACGCTGGACCACCTGCACTCCCAACTCGCCGCCGCAGACACCGTGCTCCGGGCCGATGTACTCGACGCGATCGACGCCATCGTCGCCGCCGGAACCGACCTGGCCCCGCTCGAGAAGTACGACACCCCGCCCGCGCTGCTCGACCCGTCACTGCGGCGCCGCTGATCGTCCGACCAGCTTCGAATGGACCAGCAACTCCATGACTCACTCACCCCGAAGCACACCCCGAACCCGTTTCGGGATCATGACCGCCCCCTCGCAGGTCGACTACCACGACGTCCTGCGCGTCTGGCGCGAGGCGGACACGATCCCGGAGATCGAGCATGCGTGGCTGTTCGATCACCTCATGCCGATCGGAGGAGATCCGGACGGACCGACCTACGAGGGCTGGACACTGCTCTCGGCCCTCGCCGCCCACACCCGACGGCTACGGCTCGGCGTGCTGGTGACCAGTAACCGGTTCCGGCCTCCGGCGCTGCTGGCCAAGATCGCCACGACCGTCGACATCGTCTCCGGCGGGCGGCTCGACTTCGGCATCGGCGTCGGCTCACGCCCCGGCCATCCCCTGGCCCGGCGTGAGTACGAAGCCCACGGCCTGCCGTTCCACGATTCCGCACATGCCGTGGGGAGCCTCGCCGAAGCCTGCATGGTGATCCGGCGCTTGTGGACCGAGGAGGAACCCTTTGACGTCCACGGCACCCATCACCACCTCACCGGAGCGTTCGGCAACCCCAAACCCCTCCAGCGCCCCCACCCGCCGATCCTGATCGGCGGACGCTCGTCGGCCACGCTGCGCGTGGTCGCCGAGCACGCCGACCTGTGGAACATCCCGGGTGGGGACATCGACGACGCCGTCCGCCGCAGCGCACTGCTGGACCGCTACTGCACCGGGATCGGGCGCGATCCCACCTCGGTCACGCGCTCGATCCACCTGCCTGTCTGCTACGGCCGACCCGGCGTCACCCGGGACGCGATGGGCGAGGCGATGGACGCCGGATTCCGGCACATCGTCCTCGGGCTGCCTGCTCCCTACCCTGCCGACGTCGCACGGTGGGTTGCCGACGAACTGATCAGCCCGTCGGCCTGAACACCCCTACCGCGGCCGCAGCATCGGCCGGAGGTTGTCCAGCACACCGGGATCCTCGATGGTGGAGGGCATCGGCACGTCCCGGCCGTCGGCGATGCCCCGCATCGCCTTGCGGAGGATCTTGCCGGAGCGGGTCTTGGGCAGGGCGTCGACCACGGTGACATCGCGGAAGGCCGCCACTGGTCCGATGTCTCTGCGTACTGCCGCGACAAGCTCTTCGCGGAGAGTGGCCTCATCCGGATGCACACCGGACTTGAGCACGACCAGACCGCGCGGCAGTTGGCCCTTCACCTCGTCGTGGACCCCGATCACCGCGCATTCGGCGACTGCGGGATGCGCCGCGAGTACGGCTTCGATCGCGCCGGTGGACAAGCGGTGCCCAGCGACATTGATGACGTCGTCGGTGCGGCCCATCACGAAGAGATAGCCGTCCTCGTCGAAGAAACCGGAATCGCCCGTGGTGTAGTAGCCGTCGTGCTCGGCCAGGTAGGCGTCGATGTACCGCTGGTCGTCGCCCCAGAGCGTGGGCAGCGAGCCGGGTGGCAGGGGAAGCCGGACGGCGATCGCTCCCTCCCGGCCCCGGGGCAGCTGTTCGCTCGTGGCCGGGTCCAGGACCTGGACGTCGAACCCGGGTACGGGCACGGTGGCCGACCCGGGTTTGGCGGGCATCAGTTCCAGTCCGCGCAGGTTGGCCGAGATGGGCCAGCCCGTCTCCGTCTGCCACCAGTGGTCGATGACGGGCACGCCCAGGGTGTCGTGGGCCCAGCGGTAGGTGTCCGGGTCGAGGCGTTCTCCGGCGAGGAAGAGGGCGTCGAATGCGGAGAGGTCGTATCGCGAGAGCTCGGTTGCATCCGGATCCGCCTTGCGGATGGCGCGCAGCGCGGTCGGTGCGGTGAACATCGCTTTCACTCCGTACTCGGAGATCACCCGCCAGAATGCGCCGGCGTCCGGTGTCCCGACGGGTTTGCCTTCGTACAGCACCGTGGTGGCGCCGATCAGCAGCGGGGCATAGACGATGTAGGAGTGGCCGACGACCCAGCCGACGTCGGACGCCGCCCACCACGTGTCGCCGGGACCGACGCCGTAGATGTTGCTCATCGACCAGGCCAGCGCGACCGCGTGACCACCGTTGTCGCGCAGTACGCCTTTGGGCCTGCCGGTGGTTCCGGACGTGTAGAGGATGTAGAGGGGGTCGGTTGCCGCCACGGGCACGGGGTCGGCCGGCTTCGCGGTGGCGACCAGCTCGTGCCAGTCGAGATCCCGGTCGTTCAACTCGGCGCGCGCGGCCTCGCGTTGCAGGATCACGGTGTGTTCAGGTTGATGCCGGGTGGTCTGCAGCGCCTGGTCGATGATCTCCTTGTAGTCGATGATGCGGGTCGGTTCGATTCCGCAGGACGCCGCCACGATCACCTTGGGCTGGGCGTCCTCGATGCGCGCGGCGAGTTCCTTGGGGGCGAATCCGCCGAACACGACCGAGTGAACGGCGCCGATGCGCGCGCAGGCAAGCATGGCGATGATGGCTTCCGGCACCATCGGCATGTAGATGATCACGCGGTCGCCCTTGGCGACGCCGAGCGAGGACAGCGCCCCGGCGAAGACGGCCACGGCATCGCGCAGCTCGGTGTAGGTGTACGAGGTCTTGGTGCCGGTCACCGGGGAGTCGTGGACGAGCGCAGGCTGCGCGCCGCGCCCGGATGTCACGTGCCGGTCCAGGGCGTTGTGAGCCGTGTTCAGTTCGCCGTCGGGGAACCAGCTGTACAAGGGCTCCCGGGAGGCATCCAGGGCTCTGGTGGGTTTGCGGGACCATTCGATGGCCTCGGCTGCCTCCATCCAGAACCCCTCCGGGTCGGTCAGGCTTCGGCGGTGGACATCCGTGTACTTCCCCATCAGGCATCTCCTCGTCGAATCGCCCCGGCACCACGCTGTCCCGCACCGTGCACGTTTCCGTCCTGTCTGATCAGCATCCCACTCCGCGGGCATCCCGCACCGGCTGAACATCGACAAGTCGATGTCAGCGGGGCCAGTCCGGTGCGGGGTCCTCGTCCAGGAGGGGCCGGATGGCGCCCACCGCGGCGCCGATGCACACGTCGCGCAGTTCGGTACGGGTGCAGGTCTCCTCGGTGAGCCAGTCCACGCACAGCACCTGGACGAACACCAACCAGCTCTTCAGGACACCCGACACGGCATCCCGGGTGCTGCCGTCGGCGAGCGGGAGCACGCCGAGCAGGCGCTCCCGCAGGGCATCGAGCTCGTTCGTCATGATCGTCTGGATCAGGCGGTCACCGGCCAGGACGCGATTGGCCGCCAGGACCGTGTTGCGGTTCTCCGCGAAGTACTCGATGTGGGCGTCCAGGCCTTGGGCGAGTTGCTCGACCAGGGTGGCGGCGGGGTCGAGCCGGGTCTTGGCGAGCAGCTCGTCGGCGACCTGCTGGTAGAGGGCGGCGAACAGGTCCCGCTTGCCCGGAAAGTGCCGGTAGAGCAGCGCGCGCGAGACACCGGCGCGCTCGGCGACGTCTTCCATCAGCACCTCGTCGTACGGCTGCGCCGCGAAGAGGTGCGCGGCGACCGTGAGGAGTTGGGCGCGGCGTTCTGCGGGGCTGAGCCGCTGACGGGGAGGCACGACCGCATCTTACTTGACACATGTCTACTAAGGGGCTTTAGCCTAGTAGACACACGTCTACTAGCAAGGGGCGATGACGTCATGGCCAAAGCCAAGGCACTCCGGGGACTGGTTGTCACGATGGGGTACGCCTGCGTGGCGATCGGGCTCTTCCATGTACTGCTCGGCAACGCGGCGATCCCGGGCGAGCGGTCGGCCGGGCCGACGATCGACAGCCTGGGACGGTTCTTCGGTGCGATCTTCGCCGGATACGGTCTGGCCTGGCTCCGGGCGGCCCGGCAGTCGCCGATCCCCGCCGCGACGGTGCGATGGCTGGCCGGTGTGTTCCTGCTGGGTGCCGTGGGGCGGCTGCTCTCGCTGGCCATGCACGGATGGCCGCACGCGTTCCAGGTGGCACTGGGAGTCATCGAACTGGTGCTGGCGCCACTGTTCCTCTGGCTGGCGGACGCCGAGGAGAAGGCGCTTCATGTCCCGACCCAGGGCGAAGCCGTGCGACGGCACGTATGAGAAGCAAGCGCATCCGCACTTCGGAGTACAAAAGCGGTTCCGGCCGAGGGTGGCGCAGGTATTGACATGACCCAGACAGGCCGGTTGGGATGTGGTGACTTTCGTTCGCCCGCGTTTGATCGTGTGCACCACTCACCCCCCTGGGAGCCGCACGTGTCTGCCGAACGACGCCTTCGCAGAAAGCAGTTCGCCATAGCCATGGCCGCGCTGTGCCTGGCCGTCCCGACCCTCGTCGCGGCCAGGCCCGCGTCAGGCCCGGTGACGATGCCGGTCGCCGGACCCGCCGTGGACAACGGCCTCGCCCGCACCCCGCCGATGGGCTTCAACAACTGGAACTCGACGCACTGCCGGGGCGAGTTCAACGAGGACATGGTCAAGGGCATCGCCGATTCCTTCGTCTCCCTGGGACTCAAGGACGCGGGCTATACCTACGTCAACATCGACGACTGCTGGGCGCTGCCGAACCGGGACCCCAACGGCAACCTCGTGCCCGACCCGGTCCGCTTCCCCCACGGGATCGAGGCCGTCGCGGACTACGTCCACTCCAAGGGCCTCAAGTTCGGTCTCTACTCCAGCGCCGGCACCAAGACCTGCGACACACAGGGCTTTCCCGGCGGGCTCGGGCACGAGCAGCAGGACGCCAACCTGTGGGCGTCCTGGGGTGTGGACTACCTCAAGTACGACAACTGCAACAACAACGCAGTGGATGCCAAGCAGCGGTACAAGGCCATGGGGGACGCGCTCAAGGCCACCGGCCGCCCGATCCTCTACAGCATCTGTGAGTGGGGCGAGAACCAGCCCTGGAAGTGGGCGGCGCAGTACGGCAATTCATGGCGTACGACCGGGGACATCTCCGACTCCTGGTCCAGCATGATCGGCATCGCCCACAGGAATCAGCCCCTGGCGCCGTACGCCGGGCCGGGCGGCTGGAACGACCCCGACATGCTGGAGGTCGGCAACGGCGGCATGACCGACACCGAGTACCGCACCCACTTCAGCCTCTGGGCGCAGATGGCGGCGCCACTCCTGATCGGCACGGATCTGCGCAGCGTGTCATCGGCCTCGCTCGACATCCTGAAGAACACCGACGTCATAGGCGTCGACCAGGACCCACTCGGCCGGCAGGGCACGGTGGTGTCCTCGTCCGGCGGTCTCGTCGTGATGTCCAAGCCGCTCGCCGACGGCGGACGATCGGTGACGCTGACCAACGAGAACACGACCGCACGAACGGTGTCGACGACCGCGGAGGCCATCGGCCTGGGCGGTTCGACGTCGTACTCCCTCAAGGACCTCTGGTCCAAGCAGCAGTCCACCACGACGGATGAGATAAGCGCGTCGGTGCCCGCGCACGGCACGGTGATGTACCGCGTGACAACCGGCACGCCGGTCCCGCCGCCGGCGGGCATCCATCAGCTCAGCGACCTGCCGTGGACCTCGGCGGTGAACGGCTGGGGTCCGGTCGAGCGCGACCGCAGCAACGGCGAACAAGCAGCCGGCGACGGCCGCACCCTCACCATCAACGGCACCGCCTACGGCAAAGGCCTCGGCACCCACGCGAGCGGCGACATCACGTACCACCTGGGCGGCACCTGCAAGTCCCTGCGCGTGGACGTCGGTGTCGACGACGAGTCGGCCGCGGGCGGGTCGGTCGCCTTCCGGATCTACCGGGACACGACCAAGGTCGCCGACAGCGGCGTGCGGACGGCCGCCGATCCGCCGATCCGCCTCACGGCAGATCTGACCGGCGGGACGACGCTGCGGCTCGTCGTGACCGACGGGGGCGACGGGATCGACTACGACCATGCGGACTGGGCCGATGCCCGGCTCGCGTGCGGCAGCGGCCCGACGGCCGGTACGCACGCGCTCAGCGACCTGTCGTGGGCCTCGGCGGTGAACGGCTGGGGTCCGGTCGAGCGCGACCGCAGCAACGGCGAAAAGGCCGCCGGTGACGGCCGCACCCTCACCGTCAACGGCACCACCTACGCCAAGGGGCTCGGCACCCACTCGACCGGCGACGTGACGTACTACCTCGGCCGCACCTGCTCACGCCTGATGGTGAACGTGGGCGTGGACGACGAGGCCGGCGGGAGCAACGGGTCCGTCGTCTTCCGCCTCTACAGGGATGACACGCTCGTCGCGGACAGCGGCCGCATGACGGGCGCGGACGCGGCCAAGACGCTCTCCGCGGACCTCACCGGAGGACTGGAACTCCGCCTCTCCGTCACCGACTCCGGAGACGGCAACACCTACGACCACGCCGACTGGGGAGCACCCCAACTGGCCTGCGCCTGAACGGAAACGCACACCTCTGCCCCGGCACCCCACGCGTGCCGGGGGCTCGGGCTCACCGTTTCCTGGTCTGGACCTGTCCGAGAATCCGGCACTATATTGCTGACATGTTCCGGTCAAATAGACCCGCACGGCTTCTACGCAGGGCCGCCCTCGCCGTTGCCCTCACCCTGACGGGCGCCGCGTTCGGCGTGCTGACCACCGGCTCAGCCGCGGCGCAGCCGTCCACTTCGACGGACGCCTTCAACAGCCTGGCCTCCCAGAGCCATCCGGACTGGATGAGCGGAGTGAACGGCGGACTGAGCCTCGGCAGCCTGTCGATCCCCGGCACCCACGACACCCTGGCCATTCACGGCGGTTGGCTCTACCCCTCGGCGTACGAGACCCAGGAGAACCACGGCGACGGCGCCGCGACCCTCACCGCACAACTCAACGCCGGCATCCGGGCGATCGACATCCGGGTACGGGTCGTGAGCGGTGCGTTCGCCATCCACCACACCAACGTCTACCAGAACGCCAACTTCGACGACGTACTGTCCAAAGCCCGCGACTTCCTCGCCGCGCACCCCACCGAAACGGTTCTGATGAACCTGCACGGTGAATGCGATGGAGACACCACCGAGGGCGGCAGCGGCAGCACCTCGATCGGGCACTGCGCCGACGACCCGTCCGACACGACCGCCGCGGACCGCATGCGCATCTTCGGTGACTACGCGGCCCGCTACCCCGGCCTGTTCTACGCGCCGACGGTCACCGGAACCTCCACCGCGACCATGCCCACCCTCGACCAGGCGCGCGGCCACATCGTACTGACCCGGTTCACCGGGCCCCGCGGTCAGATCTACTCCGGCTACGGGCTCACCCAGCTGACGAGCGGAGACTGGGGCCACTACATCACCGACGACTGGAGCCAGTGCGATCTCGGCGCCAAGTGGAACGGGGTCCGGGACAACCTGACCGAGGCGGCGTCCGATACTTCGGGCGCGCTGTACGTGTCGTACACCTCGGCCAACTGTGCGCCGTCCGGGGCGACTCCGGCCGACATGGCCGGCGGGTACGGCGGTGGCACCGGGCTGAACCAACGCACCCTGGACTTCCTCGGCGGAGGATATTCCGCCCGTACCGGCGTGGTCATGACCGACTTCCCGGGACACGCCCTCGTCGCCGCGCTCATCCGCCACCAGCCGGGCGGACTGTCCGGTTACGTGTCCTCGGGGCTGTCCGGCAAGTGCCTGAACGCCTATGGCGGTTCGGGGGCCGATGGCACCAGGGCCGACCTGTGGACGTGCAACGCCGGCGCTGCCCAGTACTGGACCGCAGCCCCCGACAGCACGCTGCGTCTCGCCGGCGCCTGCCTGGACGTGACCGGCGGGAACACCGCCGACGGCACCCCGGTGGAGCTGTGGACCTGTACCGGGGGTGCGAACCAGCGCTGGACGCAGGGGGCCGGGGGCCGACTGGTCTCGGAGCAGTCCGGCAAATGCCTCGACGTTCCGGGATCGTCCACGGCGGACGGGACCCGGCTGGTGATCTGGTCCTGCAACGGCGGCACCAACCAGCAGTGGTTCCTGCGCTCTTAGGTCACGGCGGCGCCGGAGCGGTCACCCGTGCCGGCGCAGGTCGTGGAAGAAGTCCTCGACGACATGGAGTTGTCCGGAGCGCGCCGTCTCGTCGTACACGTATTTGCCGACAGCGAGGTCGAGTACGCCGAGACCGAAGGGCGAGAACACCAGAGGCCGGTCGGCGGGGGGCGTCACTCGTCCGGTCATGACGTCGGCGAGAGTGCCGTGCAAGAAGTCGCGGTTGCCGGTGAGCTGTTCGGCCAGGTGCGGGGAGGTGTCGGCCTTGAGGCAGTGGTCGACGTCGTCGACGATGTTCGTCGAGGCGAGGATGATCCGGGGCGCCAGGTCGCGCAGGGACACATGCAGAACCAGCGGATTGTGGGTGAACCAGTCCGGGTCGCTGACGTGCGGCTCGCCCGCAACGGTGGCGAACACGACGAGGTCGCTCGAGCGGACGAGTTCCTCGGGACTGTCGTGCACGGTGATCTGTCCGGCGCTGTCGGTCTGCCGAAGGTAGTCGCTGAATCCCGTGGCACTCCGCTTGGACAGGTCGTGGACGCCGGTTTCGTCGAAGGACCAGCCCACGGCGGTCAGGAAGGTGTGGATGTAGCGGGCGATCAGGCCCGTACCGAAGAACCCGATGCGCGTGGGGCGTTGCCGGTTGCGGGTGAGCCGGTCGGCGGCCAGTGCCGCGGACGCGGCGGTTCGGGTGGCGCTGATGATGGAGCTCTCCAGGCAGGCGAAGGGGTAGCCGGTGTCATGATCGTTGAGGATCAGCACGGCGGAGGCCCTGGGGATGCCCACCTGGACGTTGTCGGGGAAGCTGGAGATCCATTTGAGGCCGTCCACCCGGTCTTGCCCACCGATCGAGGCGGGCAGCGCGATGATCCGGGAGCTGGGGCGGTCGGGGAAGCGCAGGAAGTAGGACGGGGGGTTGACCGACTCTCCGGCCGCATGCAGCAGATAGGTGGCCTCGATGAGGGCCACGATCTGCGATTCCCGGCCCTGCAGGGCGTGCTGGACCTGTGCGCCGGAGATCACTGCGAACGGTGGCACGGTGTACGGCTGGGACATGGCGGGCTCCATTGCCGTGGAAGGGGCATTGGTCATCGGCTGCTCATCTCGGCGGGAGGCGGGCACGGGGCCGGCGCGAGCGGCTCGGCCATGGCGACGAGTACTTCACGTGGTCCTTGGAATGCCTCCCTGCTGTGTGCCGTGCGCACATTGTCGACGAGCATGAGGTCGCCGGCCCGCCACGGCGCGCGGGCCGTATGGGCGGCGTAGGTGTCGTTGAGGAGTTGGACGATGTCCGGGCCGATGGGGTCGCCGCCTCCGAAGCGGGTGTTGAACGGCAGCGAGTCGGCGCCATAGACGTCGATGAGGTAGTCGCGGATCTCGGGTTCGATCGTCCATTCGTTGAAGAAGGCGATCTGGTTGAACCAGCAGCGGCGGCCGGTGACCGGGTGGACCGTCACGGCGGGGCGGCGCTGGCGGGTGCGCAGACTGCCGTCGGGCTGCCAGGCGGATGCGATGCCGGCTGTGCGGCAGTAGGCCTCGACGGCCCGGCGGTCATCGGTGCCGAAGGCCTCGCTGTAGGGGGCGCCGATCTCACCGTTGTAGGTACGGGAGAGCAGCCAGCCTTCCTGCTCGAAGCGCTCGACCAGTTCGTTCGGCAGCGCCTCCAGCACGGCGGAGGCGTCGGCGATGGCGGTGGCTCCGCCGGTGGCGGGTGCGGTCAGACAGGCGAACAGCATCAGGCCAGGTGGCTGGAGCGTGTGGCTGAGTTCGTGGTGCATGCACATCGGCTGGGTAGGTGGCCAGGCCGAGGAGGAGTACACGCCCGGGGCGTACGTCCGGCGCGGGGCGAAGGATTCCCGGTCGGTCATCAGCGCCGTGGCCAGACGGTGAAGGACGGCACCGGCCTGGTCCGCGTCGTGCAGGTGCAGGCCGCGGACGAGTACCGCGCCGTGCTCGGTGACCAGGGTGCGCAGCGCGTCTCGGTGGTCGGCCGCCCACGCCCGGGCATCGCCGGGAGTGTCCACGTGCAGGATCGGAGGCTTGCCGGGGTGCAGGTCCACCTTGAGGAGGGACGCCGGAGTCGCGTAGGACATGGTGGCTTTCCTTTCGATGTGGTTCAGCAAGAGGTCACTGGTTCGGGCGCGTGGCGCCCGGGTCGGTTGTCGACCAGGGCGGCGAGGTCGGTGAGGACCGGGTGTGCCGTGACGTCCTGGAGGGACACGGCGCGGTCCAGGGCTATGGCGAGCTTCACCGCCGAGAGGGAGTTGCCGCCGCGCTCGAAGAAGTGGTCGCGGCGTCCGATGCGGTCCTGTGGCACGCCGAGGACGTGGCCCCAGGCGGCCGCCAGGCGCTGCTCGGTCAAAGTGGCCGGCGGCTCGTGATCGTCCTCGCTGCCGGCGCGTTCGGTGGCGAGCGCCGTCAGCGCCTTCTTGTCGATCTTGCTGTTGGCGGTCAGCGGAAGGCTTTCGTACCAGTGGAAGGCCGCCGGGACCATGTAGGCGGGCAACGAGTCACCCAGCCGTTGGGCGAGGCTCCCGGCGTCGACGGGGTGCTGAGCGGAGTAGAAGGCGACCAGGTGCCTGCTCCCGTCGGTGCGCTCGGCGACCACCACCGCGCCGTCGCGGACACCGGGGAGGCGCAGCAGGGCGTTCTCGATCTCACCGATCTCGATCCGGAACCCGCGGATCTTGACCTGCGCGTCGCGCCGACCGAGGAATTCCAGCTTGCCCGAAGGATGCCAGCGGCCGTAGTCGCCGCCGAGATGGAGCCGTGTGCCGGCCCGGTGGGGATCGTCGAGATAGGCCGCTCGGGTACGTTCGGGATCGTTGATGTAGCCGCGGCCGACACACACTCCGGAGAACGCGATCAGACCCGGGGCACCGAGTGGCACCGGTGCGAGGTGTTCGTCGACGACATGGATGTGCACGTTGTTGACCGCGCGGCCCAGCAGGATGCGTTCCGGCGCCCGGTGCATGATGTCGTGATTGGTGTCGTCGGAGGTCTCGGTGAGCCCGTAGGCGTTGACCAGCCCTATCCGGGGCTGGGCGGTGAACCAGCGCTCGGCGAGCTCCTTCTTCAGCGCCTCCCCGGTGACCGACACGAACCGCAGGTCGGGCAGTGCGCGGGGGCGCTGTTCGAGCGCGGTCAGGACGGCTTCGAGGTAGGAGGGCACGACCTGCACGACGGCGGCCCTGCCCTCGGTGACGGTGTCGAGGAATCGGGGGACGTCGAGGATGGCGTCCTGTTCGACCAGCAGGGTTCGCCCACCTGTCAGGAGCGCGCAGAGCAGCTGCCACAGGGAGATGTCGAAGCACTGCGGCGCGGTCTGGGCCACCACCTGCCCTTCACCGATCTCAAGGTCGTCGATCTTGGCGTAGAGGTGGTTGAGCAGACCGGCGTGTTCGCACATGGCGCCCTTCGGCTCACCGGTCGAGCCGGAGGTGAAGTAGATGTAGGCCAGCTGGTCGGGTGTGACGTCGGTGCCGAGATCGTCGTCCGCGTGGTCTTCCTCGTACGCCTCCTCGACGAAGAGCCTCTCGACTCCGGGCAGCGAGTCGAGTGCCCGGTCGAGCGTGGTGGTGCTGCCGGGTTCGGTCAGCACCAGGGTGCAGTCTGCACGGGAGAGCATGGCCGCGATGCGTTCGGCCGGGAAGCGCGGCTCGATGGGCAGATAGGCACCTCCGGACTTGAAGACCGCGAGGACCGCGGCCAGCCAGTCCAGGTTGCGTTCGGTCACCACCGCGACGACTCCTTCGCGAGCCTGCCCACGGGCGGCAAGGGCTCGGGCCACCCGGTTTGCCCGGGCGTTGAGCTCCGCGTACGTCCACTGCCGGCCGGCGTGTACGGCGGCGACGGCATCCGGATGCATCCGCACCCGCTCCTCGAACAGTTCATGCACTCTCGCGTCCGGCAACTCTCTTTCGGGGCCAGCGAGTTGCTCCAGCTGGAGGCGCTTCTCCGCGGAGGACAGCAGGCTCTGCCGGGCGTGTTCGGCGCCCGGGTCGGCGGTCATCAGCGCGAGCGCGGTCAGGTGATAACCGGCGATACGGGCGGCACTTGCCGTGTCGAGCGACTCGGTGCGGTAACGCAGTCGCAGCACGAGCCGGCCGTCGTGGTGCCGGATGCCCACTCGCAGCGTGGTGTCCTCGGTGAGGACCCCGTCGATCGCGGTGAGATCGAGGACAGTCTCGAACTTCGGTCCGGTCAGGCCGAGTTCGCGCTTCAGCCGGTCGATGTCCCTGGCCGGAACGGCCTGGTGCGCCTGCAGTTCAGCGGCCGTCTGGTGGGTGGTGTGCAGCAGTTGCCACCATGAGGCGGGTGCGGTGGTGAGCCGACACGGCAACAGACGGCCGTTGTCGGTGATGTAGCCGGTGGTGATCTCGCGCTCCGCGGACAGTGTCGCGAGGACCTTGGCGTGCGCCGCCAGCAGCAGCGAATCCATCGGTATCGCCAGTTCGTTCGCCAGCCGGAGCAGCGCGGCCACGGTGCCGTCGGGGGCGTGTGCCTCGTACTGGCCCACGCCGGGCACCGGGTGGAGGGTCCAGCGTGGCGCGGGGGTGAAGCCGCCGGCTGTCAGCACGCCGCGCCAGTACTCCAGGCCGTCTCGGGTGTGGTAGGGATACGTTGCCATCGGGTCGTTTCCTCTGCTGGTGCTGGTTTCGCGGTGTCAGTTGCCGGGAGCTCGGGTGGCAAGGGCGGCGTCGGTCTCCGGCCGGCTCTCGATGTGCGCCTCCGGGCCTGGTATGTCCCGGGCGGGGTTGCCTGCCCACTGGGCGTACGGGGTGACTTCCTCGCCCTTCATGAGGAAGGAGTCGGGGGCGAGCACGGCACCGTCGCCGATCGTCACGCCGTAGTGGACGAAGGCGCCGACCCCGAGGGTGCAGCCGCTGCCGAGGGTGCTGCGGTCGGACTTGAAGGCGCCGTCCTCCTGCGAGTGGCACTGGACCACGGTCCCGGCGTTCAGCGCGCTGTCGTCGCCGATGGTGACGAGGGTGCGCTCCGGGAAGAAGCAACCGTCGTCGAAGACCCGTTTGCCGATCCGCGCCCCCAGGAGGCGCCAGATCATGGTCTTGAAGGGGGTGCCGTCGAACACCTGGATGTAGTCGACCGAGGCCAACTTCCAGAAGCGTTCGTGGTGCCAGAAGTGGGGCTCATAGATCGAGCAGTACAGCGGCGTCTGCGTCTTGAATCCGGTCGAGGCCCGTTCGATCAGCGCGAAGTAGACGACCGTGAACAGGAGCGTGAAAACACTGGCCAAGGCGATCGCCGGTGCACCGAGCGAGGGATAGAGGGCTGCCGCGCCCATGCCGATGAGGGTGATCACGAAGAGGTGGAGGAACCGCGCCGAGAGGTACAGGCCGGCGGTTGCGGCATTGTGCCTGTTCTTGGCGGCCAGGCGACGGCGCAGTTCGTCGCCGGTCTCCAGATGGTTGAACCTGTTGTCGCGCATCACTGTGCGCGGGATCTCGAAGCTGGGTGAGCCCAGCAGGCCCACGCCCGCACGCACCGGACCGTCGATCGGGACCATGACCTTCGTGGCGAGCAGGCAGTTGTCGCCGGTCCTGCCCTGGGAGGGGTACGCGATGCGGTTCCCGAGGAAGCTCCGGGGGCCGATCGACGTGCGGGACACGCGGAAGGACGTGCTGGAGAACTCGGCGTTCATGACGGACAGTCCGTCGGCGATCATGGTGCCGGTGCCGACAGAGCTCAGGTAGGGGTTGTCGTGCTGTACTTCGGTGCCGAAGTTCGACCCGGTCTGCTCTATGCGCGACAGGTCGTATCCGAGGTAGCGCAGGTAGTGCACTACGGCGGAGCTGTCGCCGAAGAGCGTGGTGAAGAACTTCCTGTTGGTCATCAGCGCGATCACCCGCTGGACGCCGTAGTGGAAGCCGTACAGCGGATACACCTTGCCGGGCTTGATGGCCCGGTTGAGGACGCGCGGCACGGTGCCCACGACAAGGAGGCCGGCGAGGAGGGAGCCGAAGAGGACGACCACGGACGCGGTCAGCGCTTCGAGGTAGAACGACGGGCTGTCCACCGGCCGGGGTTCAAGGAGTGCATGAAACTGCGGTACAGCGGCCAGCAGGGCGCTCGCGCCACCCATCGTCAGCGGCAGCCACACCACCAGCAGGCTCAGCAGTTGCATCGCGCCGTATGTGGCCCTCTTGCGGGTGGTGCAATCGGCGGGGCCGACGGTCCGGTAATCCACGTCGGTCGGCTGTGCGGGCGAGCCGTGCCGGCGTTCGCCGGCGGGCACTGCCTGGCCGGCGTGCAGCGAGGAGGCGTGGCCCAGCTGGGAGCCGTCGCCCATCGACGTGTCGATGTCCAGGACCGTGTGCTCGCTGACGAGCACATTGCTGCCCAGCGTGACCCGGCCGGTCTGGATCAGGCCGCCGTGGGCACGGTAGCAGGACAGCAGCACGTCCTTGCGGATGACCGTGCGTTCCCCGACGGTGAGGAGGTCGGTGCAGACCGGGATCGTGCGCGTGAGGATGGTGACGCCTCTGCCGATGTGCGCGCCGAGCGCCCTGAGATAGAGCACGTAGAGCGGTGAACCGACGAACAGGCGCACGGGGCTCGTGCGGATCAGGGTCTTGACGATCCAGAAGCGCAGATAGGTCATGCCCCACAGGGGGAACTCGCCGCATCGCCAGCGGCCGACGAGCGTCCACTTCGCCACGATCGGGAAGGTGCACAGGCCAAGAAAGCCCGCGCCCGCGAACAGGACCGATCGCAGGTAGAGGTCGAACAGACTTGAGCCTGCGGAGATCCATTCGTAGCTTTCGGCGACAGCGAGGGCGGCGAGGCAGGAATAGGCCAGGAAGACCAGGAACTGCAACATTCCGCAGACGAGATATCGCCGGGTAACGGCCGCGGCCCCGGCGTCGGCCGATGGACGTGCCGTTGCCGACGCATCCGCTGCCGGGGACGGGGCCGGAACGGGAGCAGGCGCGGGCGCGGCCTCGGAAAGCGCGACGGCCAGGCTCCGGAGGGTGGGGTACCGGTAGATGTCCTTCATCGACACCGTCGGCAGATCCTCCCGCTTCCTCACCCGCGCGCAGAACTGCGCCATCACCAGGGAATCGGCGCCCAGGTCGTTGAAGAAGTGACTGTGGGCCGGTACCTGCTCGACTCGTACGACCCCGGCCAGCACCTCGGCCAGAAGCCTCTCGACACCGGTCGAGATGTCGGTCGGAGCGGCCGCACATACGCCCGCGGATTTATCCAGCACGAGAGCTCCTCGAGGACGATTCGGTGAGTGTCGGTCGGTGCGCACGGATTCGTGACGGCCGCCTCTCCAGTAGGCCCGAGGGGGGAATTCCTGTCCCGTCCCTGAATTTCGGGTCTTGACAGCGAACGATGGTCTTGATACTCGACCGCTCCCCATTGCCCGCCCAGTAGCGCCGCCTATGCGCACGCAGGTCGCATGTCAAGCCCCGAATTTCGGTGGCATGACACGGCCGCTCCGAATTGGGCGTACTGGAGATGTTCCGGCGAGTCGAAGCTCGCCGCCGAATTCCTCTCCCATGCGGCACCGAGAGACGGATCAGCGGCCGGAAGGCCTCCCCTGATCGAGGAGACGACCATGCCTGTCATATCCGCCCCCCAGGCCTTCAACGAGGAGGATCTCTACGTCGACCTCGAGGGATTCTTCGAGCACCCCTTGTTCCTCAAATGCGAGGGATTCAATTTCGCCGGCTCGATCAAACTCAAGGCCGCCGCCGAAATGGTCGAGGCCGCCGAACGCGACGGTCGGCTGACGCCGGACTCGATTCTGGTGGAGTCGTCCTCGGGCAACCTGGGCGTGGCCCTCAGCATGATCGCGGCCAACAAGGGTTACCGGTTCGTGTGCGTGACCGACTCCCGCTGCAACCTGGCGACCCGGATGATGATGGAGGCCTTGGGCAGCCAGGTCCACATCATCACCGAGCCCGACCCGATCGGCGGCCTGCTCGGCGCACGTATCGGACACGTCCACGCACTGTGCGATTCGGACGACCGGTATGTGTGGCTCAACCAGTACGCCAATCCCAGCAACGGCATGGCCCACTACCAGAGGACAGCCCCGGCAATCGCCCGGCAGTTCCCGGACCTGGACGTGCTGTTCGTCGGGGCCGGAACCACCGGGACCCTGATGGGCTGCGCACGCTATTTCCGCGAGTGGCACCGTCCGGTGCGCATCGTGGCCGTCGACGCCATCGGCTCGGTGACCTTCGGCGGCGCCCCTGGTCGGCGGATGATTCCCGGCCTGGGCACCAGCAGGCGCCCACAGCTGCTGGACGAGTCGTATGTCGACGATGTGGTGCGGGTGGCCGAGGCCGACACCATCCGGGCCTGCCACCGGCTGGCCAGGCGTGGGTTTTTGTTCGGGGGTTCCACCGGCACCGTGGTCAGCGGCGCGATGGACTGGCTCGCTCGTCAGGGGGAGCGGAGACTCACCGCGGTGGCCATCGCCCCGGATCTGGGTGAGCGGTATCTGGAGACCATCTACCAGACCGCCTGGGTGGAGGACCTGTACGGCGACGACGTCCTCGATTCCCGGCCGCTGAGCATCCCGTCCCAGGCGGCCTGACCACCGGGTGGGACCGACTCGCCCACGACGGCCGGCGAACGGTCCCACCCGGCATGCCTCACCCGGCGTGCACGGTTCCCGCGTATCGCTGGACGAACCGGGTGCCGGTGCCGGCGGTGACGGTGACGTCGTACCGTCCCTCGTCGGTGCGCCACGTCAGCCGCGTGCGGTCTCCGCCCTTGACCCACAGGGTCTGTTCCCGGCCGGCGAAGTCGTTCGGCGTGACCGTGAAGGCCACCTCGGTGCCGCCGTCGTTGCGCAGTTCCAGTTCCACCGACGCGCTCTGCGGGCGCCCGGAGTGCCGCAGCCGCGCCGTGACCGACGGCACCGCCACGTCGTCCTGGCCCTCACGGACGACGGTGCCGGAGAAGCGGCGGACGAATCCGTCGGCACCGTGCACGGAGGAGTCGTAGCGGCCGTCGGTCGCCGAGGCGTCCCACACGTAGGTGCGGGAGGAGCGGGGCGGGACGGTGAACGGGGTGCCGGTGAAGGGCAGGGCCGTGTTGGGCAGCACGGTGAAGTGGTAGCCGACGCCGCCGTCGTTGGTGAGCGTGCAGGTGACCTTGCCGGTGGCCCGGTCGACCGTCGCGTCGGCCCACGGCCGGTAGGGCAGCGCGCGGTGCGGACGTCGGCCCTCCTCCGGCTCGGGCATGGACTGCTGCGTCGGCACCTTGACCGCGGGCAGGGAGCTGCCTGCGTCGGCCTTGGCCATCAGGGCAACCGTGTCGGGCAGTGCGGGGATGCTGTAGTCGGGCTTGGTGAAGTCGAAGCAGCTGGTGAGGTCGCCGCAGACGGTGCGCCGCCAGTCGGAGATGTTCGGCTCCTTCACGCCGGTGACGCGTTCCAGGAAGCGCAGTACCGAAGTGTGGTCGAACACCTGGGAGTTGACCCAGCCGCCGCGCGACCACGGCGACACCACCCACAGCGGTACCCGGCTGCCGAGACCTATGGGCTTGCCGTTCGCGAACTCGTCCTTGGTGCCGGGCTCGGGGAAGGGCGGAATGACGTGGTCGAAGTAGCCGTCGTTCTCGTCGTACATGAGGAGGAAGACGGTGTGCTTCCACACCTCGGGGTTGGAGAACAGCGACTGCAGCGCGGTGTCGACCCAGTGGGCGCCGTAGTCGGGGCTGGCGTTCGGATGCTCGCAGAACAGGTAGGGGGCCACCAGCCAGGAGACCGTGGGCAGGGTGCCGTCCTTGCAGTGCTGGTCGAACGCCGTGAGGTCGAACTTCGTCATGGCGTTGATGTAGCGCGGGTCGTCCTTGGGGAACTCGTGGAACTGCTTGAAGTAGGACAGCGCGTTGTCGTCGTAGTCGCCGTAACGGTCGTCGGAGCCGTCGGGGTTGTGGTAGACGCGCCAGGTGATGCCGGCCTGCTCCAGGCGTTCGGCGTACGTCGTCCAGTCGGCCACCGGGTTGCCGGTGACCGGCGTGTTGTCGGTCCACGGTCCGGTGGTGCCGTCGACGCCGGGGCCCGCGGTGCCGGTCCACAGGTAGAGGCGGTTGGGGTCGGTCGGGCCGTTCAGCGAGCAGAAGTAGCCGTCGCAGAGGGTGAAGGCATCGGCCAGGGCGTACTGGTAGGGGATGTCCTCCCGGGTGAAGTAGCCCATGGTCCGCTCGCCCTTGGCGGAGACCCACTTGTCCATGGCGCCGCCGTTGACGGCGGTGTGGCCGGTGTCCCAGTCGTGCGGGAGGCCGCCCGCGTTCTGCGCGTTGTACTTCGTGGTGTCCATGCGGAAGGGCAGCAGGTAGCCCTCCTTGCGGCCCCTGGCGGGCTGGCGGAACACCGGCTCGTTGCCCGGGAGGACGATCGCCTGGCGGTCGCCGAAGCCGCGTACGCCGCTCAGGGTGCCGAAGTAGTGGTCGAAGCTGCGGTTCTCCTGCATCAGGATCACCACGTGTTTGACGTCCGCGACGCTGCCGTGCCGGGCATCGCGGCCCGCGGCTTCCGCCGTGCCGGGAAGTCCGGCCGCGACGGCGGCTCCGGCCGCGGTGGTGCCGATGAAGGTCCGGCGGCTGATCTCAGTCATGGGAGGAAGGTCCTTCGGGTCGTTCGGGGTCAGCCGCGGGCGGACAGGGAGAAGGTGACGACGGCGGCCGCGTGGTCGGAGGGCCAGCCGTTGGCCGAGGTGTTCGGCACCGGACGGGGCCAGCCGGTGAACAGGCTGTGCGCCTCCAGCACCTTCAACCGCCCCGCGTACTGGACCTGATCGATGCGGTCCTGGGGTTCCGCGCCGCCACCTTCGTGCTGCGGTCTGACGGGGGACCAGGTGATACCCGGGGCCTTCACCGGACTCGGCTGGACATCGCGGAAGGCGTCCACGAGGCCGGCTTTCTCCAGCACCTCGGTCACCGGCCAGCGGACCCGGCCCACTCCCCCGTGCGCGGACGCCGTACGGTTCGTCCAGTCGTGGTGGGACGGCGAGGCGAGGCCGGCCGCCAGCACGACTGGCGTGCGGGAGGCGAACTCCGGCCGCATCGCGGTCACCAGCGTCTGCACCTGCCGATAGCGCGCGGTCGCCTTCTCCGCCGCCTCGACCTGCGCGGGCGTCCGTCCCGCGAGCAGCGCGTACGGGCCGTAGTCGGCCTCGTCCAGCTGGGCCGTCCACAGCCGCACCGTGCGATGCCGGGCAGGTGCAGGGTCGCCGCGGCGGCCGGGAGCGCCGCGGTCGGGGCGACGACGTCGGTGAGCGGGTAGCGGCTCACGATGCCGAGGCCACCGGCCTGGTGCACATGCCAGCCGAGGGCCCTGGCGAGCTTCCCGGCCCCGCTGTCGCCGCACTCCTGGAGCGCGACGACGTCCAGTCCCTGGGTGAGCACCAGCCGCAGCTGCTTCTCCAGGAACCCGTCGACGTGACTGCCGGCGTCCCACAGGTTCATCGAGGCGACCTTGAGCCCGAGCCGCTCCCGCGATGTGCGCACCGGGACTTGCACAGTGACCGTGTCCCTGCCGACGACGCTGTCGGTCACGGAGACCACCAGCCGACCGGGCCTCCGCGGCGCGAAGAGGGGGGCCTTGCCGCTGACCGTGCCGTCCGCGGCCACCGACAGCCAGGAGTCCCCCGTGACACGTTCGAAGGTCGCGCTGCCCGCGGCATTGCCCTCGGGCCTGATCCACAGTCCGCCGAGCTTCACCGAAAAGTCCGTGCCCGAGGTCTGCGGCTCGGTGGTGAGGGCATCCACCACCGCGTACGGCCGCGGGATCACCGGACGGACCGCGAAGCTGAACGGTGCACTGTGGGCGAGGATTCCGTAGCCGTCCTTGGCGAGCAGGTAGGCGGTGTGGGGCCCGCCGCTGAGTCCGGAAGTGTCGATGGTGATGTCACCGGAGGCACCGGGGGTGTACTCCCACGCGAGGGAGGACCCGTGCCCGGGCTGCCGGTCGCCGTCGTACACACCGACCCAGTTCTTCGCGTCGGGTGCGTCGGTCGCCCAGTGGAAGGAGACCTTGTCGCCCTCGTGCGGGTCGGGTGTCGTCAGTGTGATCGAGTTGCCGGCGGGCGCCCCGGCGAAGCTGAACGGCTCCGTCTCGGCGAGGATGTCGTAGCCGTCCTTGGCCAGCAGATACGCGGTGTACGGCCCACCGCTCAGGCCGGAGGTGTCGAGGGTCGTCTGCCCGGAGGCGGCGTCGGGCACGTAGGCCCACACAAGGGAGCTGCTGCCGCTGCGGGGCTGCCGGTCGCCGTCGTAGACGCCGATCAAGTTCTTCGGGTCGGGCGCGTCGGTCGCCCAGGTGAAGGTCAGCTTGTCGCCGCGTTGGGGAGGCGTCGTGGAGCCGATCGCGATGCTGCTCCCGGATGCGACGGCCTGTGAGAGGGGTGGCACGGTGTTGGGTCCTCTCCGCCCCGGGCACCGTCGCGACGGCATCCCGGTGGGCAAAGTTGTCTATATAACTTCGCCCCCCAGGAAGCCGTTCCACGGCGTCATTTCCGTGAACGACGGGTTACCACCGCACGGGAAGCAGACGGAAGTCAGAGGATTCCCTGTAGGGGCAGAGGGGTCGACCTCGAACCCCAACGCCCTTACTGAACAGCAACTTTCGAGGTCAGTTGGGCTTCGCGGCGGTTCACGGAAGCGGGGAGCGCAGGATCGTCCCGCGCGACGGCCCAGACGCTCGCAACGCCACGCGCCGTTCAGCAAGTCACGCCGGTCTGTGCACACAGCGGGACGAGGTGAGCGGACGACGCAGCCTCACCTCTCGGGTGATCAACCTCGCGTCCGGCCGGGACATTTGCCGCGCTCTTCTCATCGGGGTCTCGCTGGGGGCAACGTACGGCGAGTCGGGCACCGGCCGCCGCCGGCCCGCCTACGAGCGAATCAGCGTCGGCTGGTTGAAGGCGCCCCAGCCCTGGACAGCAGGTGCTGCGACCTCTGTCCGGTGCCGTCCGAGGACTCCCGCCCGTGGATCACTCCTTGCCCGGGGCACCGCAGGCACGGCGAGATCCGCGTCCCCGGCCCGCCCGGCATTCCCGCTGATGCCGGCTTGTACGACGCCCGGAAGCAGTGACCCGGGTGAGCCCGCCGCCCGCCACCGGCGGTTACGCCGGAGGAAGGGCCGGGGAATCCGATCTTTCGCGTAGTTACCGCCCGGAATGGCGAACCCGTGACGGCCCCGGCACCGCATCGCAACCGTAGTGGCCGAAACTATGTCTCTCAACGCGTGCCCGAGGCTTTGGAGCGAATGGGATTCCGGTGGCACGGCGGATCGGGGGACGGAATGAACGCATGGGCGGTGCCCGGATACACCGAGTCGCTGGAGCTCGGATCGGGGGCGAGCGGACGGGTCGTACTGGCCGTGCACGAGGAGACCGGCGTTCCGGTAGCGGTGAAGTACCTCAGCGACTCACTGCGGACCCGGCCGGGCTTCGTACACGAGTTCAGGGCTGAGGCTCGACTGCTCGGTGGGCTGGAAAGCCTCTACGTCGCCGAACTGTATGAATACGTCGAGAGCCCGGACGGCGCCGCCATCGTGATGGAGCTGGTGGACGGGGTCTCGTTGCGGACCCTGCTGACCAGGGAGGGTCCGCTGGAGCCCGAGGCCGCGCTCGTCGTCCTCAAGGGATCGCTGCTCGGCCTGGCCGACGCGCACCGCGTGGGCGTCGTCCACCGCGACTACAAGCCGGAGAACGTCCTGGTCGTGACGGACGGATCGTCCAAGCTCGTCGACTTCGGGATCGCAGTGGACACCGGCACCAGTGTCGGCGTCGCGGGCACCCCCTCGTACATGGCCCCGGAGCAGTGGACCGGCGCGCCCGCCTCGCCCACCGCCGATGTGTACGCGGCCACGGCCACGTTCTTCGAGTGCCTGACGGGCCACAAGCCGTACGCGGGCGACAACCTCGCCGAGCTCGCGCTGCGGCACGTGGACGCACCCATCCCCGCGGACGAGGTTCCCGAAGGGGTGCGGGAACTGGTGCGGCGCGGACTGGCCAAGGACCCGGAGGAACGGCCCACCCACGCCGAGGCATTCGTCTCGGAACTGGAGGCCGCCGCCGGCGCCGCCTACGGGCCGGACTGGGAGGAACGCGGCCGCGGCCGGCTCGCCGCGCTGGTGGCACTGCTGCCGCTGCTGCTGCCCTCCGCACGCAAGGCCCCGCAAACCACCACGGACATCGCTCGCACGGTCCTGGCCCAAGAGACGGGCCGCGGCCGGATCGGGTCGTGGCTCCCCGGCCGGCCCGGGATGCTGGTGTCCGCTGCGGCCGTGCTCCTGGGCATCCTCCTGGCCTACGGCGCCCAGCACACCCCGACACCGGATCCGCAGCAGGCGGCACAGGCCCTGGCCACCACCAGCGCCCAGCCCGGCACGCCGTCGCTCGGGCCCACCGCACCGACTCCTTCTTCATCAGCCCACTCGTCCCCGTCCCCGACGTCCACCACGTCCTCCAGCCCGTCGTCCCCGGGCGAGGAGACCTCGGGGACCCCCGGCACCGGCGGGCCCTCGGCGTCCGCCGCCACGGCTCCGTCCGAGACGCCGACGTCCGGCGGGGCGACCACCGACCCGGCGCCGACGACCACTTCCCCCGCCCCGCCGGCCGCTCCCGCCGTCAAGGACGTCGCCGTGTCGGCCTTCCGGCAGACGGGTCCGTCCACCGCCACGGCTACCGTCGACATCACCACGGACGGCACCGGGCCGGTCTCCATCACCGTCTCGTGGTTCACGAGCAATGTCCCCGGCGCGCTCGGCACCCCGGACGGCGCGTCCCAGACCTTCCAGCGCAACGGCGCCACCCACTACACGATCCCCGTCGACCACACCTTCCAGAACACGGGCTGCTACTGGGCGGTGCAGGCCACGACGACCCCGGCCTCCGCCGACGGCGGCGCCTCTCAGCAGCTACTGACCAGGCAGTGTGAGCTCCGATGACCACGCACAACGACAGCACCCCCGCGCCTGCCGAGGACAGCGAGCCCACCCGCGTGCTCAGCTCCGGCGACGAGCACGCCCCGACCGTCCACCTCCCCGCCACCGGGGATGCCACTCCGGCCGACGAACCCGGCCCGGGCGACGCCGAGTACAGCGCCACCGTCCTCGGCAGCCACTGGATCCAGCGGCCCGAGCCGGACGACACCAAAACCCTGGTCGAGAACACCGACACTCTCGTGGAATCATCCGCCACGAAGATCGCGCCGACCACACCGACGTCGCCGGACCGTGTCGAAGGTACCGTGCTGCGTTTCGGCCCGGGAGTGACGGCCGCCGTCGCGCACCGCACGCACAGAACGCTGCCCGCCGTACCACAGGCCCCCGCGCCCCGGCGTCGGCGCCTGCGCAGACACGCCCTGCCCGCGCTGGTACTGATCTGCGTCATCGCGTTCCTGCTCTGGCAGCGCCTCGGGCCGTCGGTGGGGGTGCGCACGGTTGCGGTCACAGCCCGGCCTACGGCTGTCGGGTGCCACGACACCGCGGACATCGTCGGCCTCGTCACCACGAACGGCCGACCGGGCAAGCTCTCCTACCGCTGGATCCGAAGCGACGGCACCACCTCGGGCGTCCTGCGTGAAACGGTGGTCCGAGGCCAGAAGCACGCACGGCTCCACCTCCTGTGGACCTTCCAGGGCAAGGGCCACTTCCAGGCACAAGCCGAACTGCGCATCCTCTCCCCCACACACCGCACGGTTGCCACCCACCTCACGTACGACTGCCCCTGACCCCCGATCAGCCATCCGCGTCCGCGAAGGTCAGCGCTCCGCCAGGGCACTGTGCGTCAGCGCTGACACTCGGTCAGGGCAGCGGCTGCGGCACCCGGCCACAGCCGCTCCTCCTCCGGCTTTCGAATCGCCACGCGGTTTGCCGCAGACACCCCGCGAGATAGCGGGCATGAAACAATAAGGTCCTGAGTCGCGATCCGGCAAGAGCCGGAACCCGCACATCTTAAGGTTTCGGTCTTGCATATCGGTGGTTCGAGAAAAGATTTCGGTGAACCCTGAAGAGGATCTTGAGCCCATTCTCAACATGCCAGCTGACCTGCGGCTTTCCATCACATCGCACCGAAGTCTCACTCGTCCGCGATCCGCTTCTCTTCAGCTCGGACACCAAAGAAACCCGCCGAAAGCTGAGTACCCGCAAAGGGCGGCACGTACATCAGGTCGCCCAACGGCTAGGTTGAAAAAGCTTGACCTTCATGCCGTCAAGGGAACGGAAATAACCCTTCCCATTCGCGACGATCGAGATGAGGATCAGAATGTCCAGAAAGCGAACCGCGACACGAAAGAAGAAGCTCGTCTGGCTGGTCGTCGGCGCCGGCGTGGTCACCGGCGGCTTCGTCGCGGCGACCGGCGCGGGTTTCGCGGCCCAGGACGGGACGACGGCCGACGCCTCCCAGGCACCCGTCGAACGCACCTTCCGTGCCTCCGTCGTCTCCGGCGTGCAGATCTACGCCTGCACTCAGCAGCCGGACGGCACCTTCGCCTTCACCCAGCGCGGTGTCCGTGCCACTCTCCAGGGCGGCATCAAGCACTCGTTCGTCAATCCGGACTCCGGACCGCCACAGTGGGTCGCCCGGGACGGCAGCGCCGTGACCGGCACCGTGACCAGCAAGACTCCGCGGGGCCCGGGCAACATCCCGGAGTTGGAGCTGCAGGCCACCCAGACCGGGCGGCCCACCGGCAAACTGGCCGAAGTGGTGAAGGTCCGCAGGCTGAACACCAGCGGCGGGGTCGCCCCGGCCGGAACTTGTGACCCCGCGGCGACCCCGACCACGGAGGTCCCGTACCGAGCCGACTACGAGTTCGTCAGCGTGTGCCGCAACACACCTGCACCCGAACCGAGGGCGCGCACCCGAGGCTGAGCTGAGTATTCCGGTCCCTCCCATCCTCTTCGCGGCCCACCGACCCGGCGAAGCGGAAAGAAGGACCGTGTGTGTCCGCGCCCGGCACAACTGGGCCGGGCACGCATCCCGTGTGGTGGGGGGCCAATGGCGATCGGCTCGGCCCATGTGCGGGACCGAACAGTTAGCACTCTTCGGTGGAAGCCGTCTGGGCGGCCGCTTGCCGATCTTGTTCGATATGGGGAGCCCTCAGCCGGCCCTGCGGGTACCACCCGTACCGACGCCGCCGCATCTGGGCCGATCCCTATTTGATTCCGTCGAAGGCACAACCACACCTCATGAAGCACCCCGCGCCGTCCCCTTCTGCTCCGCTCTCCCGTCCGCGTCCCGCATGGCAAAGACGCCTCGCATGCGCCGGCCTGAGTCTTCTGGTGCTCGCCGTGCCCGGGTGCATGAGCGCTCCGGGCGGTTCCGCTCCTGCGCACCCGACCCCGCCGAAGTCCCTGACCGGGCAGCAGCTGCGGTGGAACCGGTGCCCCGACCCCGCGCCGGCCCAGGGCCCGGGCCCGGCGCCGGGAAAGGCGTGGGAGTGCGCCACGCTCAAGGTGCCCCTCGACTGGGACCAACCGCGCGACCGGACGATCGGACTGGCCCTCGTGCGCGCCAAGGCCCTCGACCGCGACAAACGCATCGGGTCGCTCATCTTCAACTTCGGAGGTCCAGGCGCCTCCGGGGCCAATATCCTGCCGGCCGTCGAGGACAAGTTCGAACGGCTGCGTCACAGCTACGACTTGGTCGGCTTCGATCCCCGCGGTGCCGGACGAAGCCATGGCATCACCTGCTTGAGCGGGGCTGAACTCGACCGCTTCTATGCCCGGGACGCCACCCCGGACACGCCGGAGGAGCGCGCGGCGAACGCCGCGCAGACGAGGCGGTACGCGGCTGCCTGCCAGAAAGAGTCGGCGGCCGTCCTCCCGCACGTGGACACGGAGAGCGCCGCACGTGACATCGACCTGATGCGAGAGGTCCTCGGTGACCGGAAGACCTCTTACTTCGGAATCTCCTACGGCACTCTGCTGGGAGCGATGTACGTGCATCTCTTCCCCGAGAAAGCCGGGCGCATCGTCCTCGACGGAGCGGTGGATCCCACCCTCGGGCCGGAACAGGCCGATCTGATGCAGACCAGGGGATTCCAACTCGCGCTGGACCACTGGATGAAGAAGTGCGTCATGAGCAAGAAGTGCCCGACAGGACAGAGTGTCGCCGAGGGCAACCGCAGGCTCGCGTCCTGGCTGCGCGGCCTCGACGCACGAGCCCTGCCGACGAACCGCGGCCGGAAGCTGACCGCGGACCTGGCCACCGTGGGCATCGCCGCGGCCCTGTACAGCGAGCAGCTGTGGGACGTCCTGACGAGGGGTCTGGACCAGGCCATGCGGCACGGCCGAGGCGACATCCTGCTCGCCCTGTCCGACCTCCACAACGAACGAGATTCTCAAGGGCGTTACAGCTCCCGCCAGGCAGCGCAGACCGCCGTCAACTGCGCCGACACCAGTGATCATGTCAGCGAGGAGCGGATCACCGAGCTCGTGCCGAGATTCCGCGAGGCCTCCCCGGTGTTCGGCCAGTACCTCGCGTGGACGATGGGGGCCTGCAACGGCTGGCCGGTGCACGGCAAGTCCGTGCGCCTGGACGTGCGGGCGCCCGGAGCCGGTCCGGTTCTCGTCATCGGAGCCACGGGGGATCCCGCCACACCCTTCGCCGGTGCCAGGCGGCTGGCCCAAGCCCTGGGCAAGGACGTCGGGGTGGAGATCGGCATGAGGGGTGAGGGGCACGGTGCCTACGTGTCCGGCAATGCCTGCCTGACCCGGCTGGTGGACGACTACCTGCTGTGGAACATCGTTCCCTCTCGCGGAACGTACTGCGAATAGGCCTGCCCGGGGACGGCCCGTGCCCGATGCCGTCCCCGCACGCAGTCATGGAAGGTGTGGGCGCCGTCCCGCCGGGACGGCGCCCCTCGTACGGCTCACTCGATGGAGAAGTGTGGTGCCCACCGGCAGTTCAACCATGCAAACAGGTCATGTCGTGGTGGTAGGGGCGGGCCCGGCCGGGCTGCTGTGCGCCCATGTACTCGCGGCGTACGCCGA
Organism: Streptomyces herbicida; assembly: GCF_032656585.1. NCBI lineage: Bacteria > Bacillati > Actinomycetota > Actinomycetes > Kitasatosporales > Streptomycetaceae > Streptomyces > Streptomyces herbicida. The sequence goes on along the minus strand of NZ_JAUYWJ010000014.1, from coordinate 6,127 downwards.
CAAGGTGACGGTCGTGGAGCGTGACCGGCTCCCGCAGACCCCCGTCTCCCGTCCCGGCGTACCGCATGACCGCCATCCCCATGTACTGCTCGAGGCAGGCCTGGACGCCCTGGAGTCCCTGCTGCCCGGAACAGTGCGGGAGCTGCGTTCCGTGGGCACCCCGTGGCTGGGCCTGCCAACGGACCTGCTGCAGTGGCAGAACGGCGGCTGGTCGTCCCGGCTGCCCGCCACGACGGGCATCCACACCGGCTCACGTGCGCAACTGGAATGGCTCATCCGAAGGCGGGTGCTCACCCATGCCTCGGTCAGTGTCGTGGAAGGCGAGGTCACCGGCCTGCTGGGCGACAAGGGCCGGATCAACGGCGTCACGCTGCGCCGGTCCGGCGTGCGAGGGGCGTCTCGTATGCACGACGTGTCGCACATCGAGGCCGACCTCGTCATCGATACCTCGGGGAGAACGTCGAAGGCGCCCGGGTGGCTGCGGGCGATCGGCGTGGAGCCCGCGGGCGAGGACGTAGTGGACACCGGACTCGCCTACGCCTCACGTCTCTACCGCAGTCCCCAGGGCCGTGGCCCCGGCAGTGCCCCGGGCTGTTACCTGATTCCTGGGCCGGGTCAGCCCACAGGTGCACTCGTCCTCCCACAGGAGTGCGGTGGGTACGTGGTGGCTCTGTCGGGAGTGCGGGGTCATGAGCCTCCCGTGGACCACACGGCGTTCCTGGCGTTCGCGCGGCAGCTTCCTCATCCCCTGGTCCATGAGTGGCTCAGCACGGCTGAACCGTCTTCGCCGGTGTTCGGCTTCCGCCACACCGCGAACGCACGCCGCCGCTACGAGAACTCCCAGGTGCCGGCCGGATTCCTCGCGGTCGGCGACGCGCTGTGCACCTTCAACCCGGTGTACGGGCAGGGAGTGGCGGCGGCAGCGCTGGCGGCCGTCGCCCTGCGCGACACACTGCGGGGCGCCGAAGGGCGGCTCGACCATCAGCGGATTCGGCGCGCTCTGGCCAGGGTGTACGAGCAACCCTGGGCGATCTCGGCAGGCGCGGACAAGCAGATGCCGGGAGCCGTCGGGAACGCGGCAGCACCGAACGCGGCGGAACGGTTTCTGGGGCTGTATCTGCGTCGGATCCAGCGGCGCACGATCCGCAGATCGGCCGTGTGTTCCGTTCCGTGCTGGCCCTGACGAAGCCGCTGTACTCCCTCCTGGCGCCCCCGATGCTCCTCGCCGCCCTGCGGCCCGAGCCCGCGCTCCTCGCCGAGCCGCCCTCGGCACCGCGGCAACCATGAGCGCCTTGTGACATCACGGGTGGCCTGTGCCGGAGAGGCTCTTCAGCGGAAGGAGCGCCTGCACCAGGAACTCTCCCTGCGGTGTGCGTGTGGTCGTCACCTCTCCACCCAGGCTCTGGGCCCGCTCGCGCATGCCCATGAGGCCGAGTCCGCCGCTGCCGGCGGCCGGCCGGGGCACATCGCTCCGCTCGGTTCGAAGGTTGCGCACCGTCAGCTTCAGGACGTCGCCCTCTGCGGTCGCCTCGATGTCGACCTCGGCCCCGGGCGCGTGGCGGCCCGCGTTGGACAGGGCCTCCTGCACGATGCGGTAGAGACCTTGCCGAAGGGGCGGATCGCAGTCCGCGATCCGTGGGTCCACTCTCCAGGAGACGCGCATCCCGGCTTCCTGAGCACTGCTCAGCAGCCGGGCGAGGTCCGGTTCGAAGGGTTCCTCCCCTGCCCGGCTGAGTGCCGGGCGCGGTCCCGTGGCATCGGTGCGCAGCACATGCAACAGGTCCCTGAGCTCCTGCATCGCCCTGCGGCCCAACTCACCTATGAGCCGCGCGGTGTGACCGTCGGCCGACTCCTGGTCGGCGGTCACCTCCAGGGCGCCGGCCCGAAGGATGATCAAACCGACGTAGTGGGTGACGACGTCGTGCATCTCCCGGGCGATACGGGACCGCTCGGTCAGCACGGCGTTCTGGGCGACGAGTTCCTGCTCACGCCGCAGCTGCGTCGCCAGTGTGCGGAGGCTGTCGATGCGCTGCCGGTGTTCCCGAACGGTGACGGCCACGAGAGCCGGAACGATGACGAAGGGCACCAACTGCCGTATTCCGATCTCCTCGAATCCGCGGACCACTGCCAGCGGCAGGCCGATGCCGGGCTCGTAGTACAGCATCTCCTTGAAGTCGAGGACGAAGGAGGTGCACACGGCCCCCGCGGCGACCGCGGCCCACCCGTAGCGGCGCTGGGAGATGAGCGTGTAGAAGGCAATGGGGACGGTCATGACGGACCCGGTGACAAAGCGGGCTGTCGCGGCGGCCAACGCCAGGGGGACGGGCCATCGGCGACGGGTCAGGATCGCGGCTCCGGCCACGACGTCGGCGCTCACCCAGGAGACGAAAATCCAGTCCAGGCACGGCTGTTCGCCGGACACGCCCTGCGAGGTGTCATTGGGGATGATCGCGAAGTAGACCAGCAGTGCGTAGCCGACCGCCAGAGCCGACAGGCTCGTGTCCGTGAGTGTGATCTTCTTCGGGGCGCGACGGGTGGCGCGCACCGGTCGCTTGGTCGCAGCGGGAAGTCGCATGTGAAGGTCCATGGGGCGCGTCATCGGCCCGCGATCGTGTCCTGTCAGTGGGCGGGCCAACAGCGACGGGCTCCCGCGTTGCACTCGAGCGTATCGTGCATGGCGGCACTGTGCCGTTCACCGGCCACTTCCCATCGCCGCTGGTTCGGCGAAGTCACCGTCGGAAACTGTACGTGACCATGCACGCACCGAGGAATGAGCCCATGGCAGGAATGGTGAAGGAAAGCAGGGATTCGGGGCCGTACACCGCTCCCATAACCAACGCTGAGAATATGACCGACCCCGCGAGCGTCCACGCCCCTGCAATATACGGTGGCATTCTTCTCGCTCATCCGTCGCTCCCCCGTATCGTGCTTCGCCCTGAGCCTGCCGGACCGTAGGGTCTCGGTCACAGCCCGTACAGACGGAAGCCTCCGCCGGCTGGGCTGTCGTTGTCGCAGGTGAGTCCACCACGGAAGCAGAGCCGCCGAAACCCGTGGCCTACCGAAGCATCGCAACACTTCGGTCCGGCGGGCATCCGGTCACCCGTCTCGTATCCCGGCGCGCCGGGGTGAGCGCGGCCTCCGAACCCGCATAATGGGCAACCGTGTTGATAGGAAGACAGCGGGAACTCACGGACCTGGATGAACTCATATCCTTGCCCGCCCACGGAAGCAAGCTGGTTGTGCGCGGTGACAGAGGGTTCGGAAAATCGGCGCTTCTTCGCGCTTTCGCAGAGGGAGCGACGAAACGCGGGCTCCGGGTGCTGCGTGGAGCAGGTGACCCGGAGGACCGTGAGTTCGATCTGATCCGTCGCATGTTCGCCTCCTGGAGCGCCTCCTCGGACCTCACGGACGTGGCGGAAGTGGACGACCCGGTACGGGCCGAGGAGCGCCTGTGTGCCTCGGGGAAGGGCCCGTCGGTCCTGGTGATCGACGACCTCCACCTTGCCGACAGTGCCTCGCTGCGTCTGCTGGGCCGTCTTCTTCTCCGCTCTCCCGGGGCACGGCCCGCCGTTGTCGCCGCACTGGTGCCGAACGCCGGCGCCGACCCGGACCGCGAAGTGATCGGGGACCTGCTCCCCCGCTTCGACCATCAGATGACCCTGGCCCCGTTCGGCGCGGACGAGGTGCGCGTGATGGCAGCGCAGGAACTGGGCACGGATCCCGAACCTCCCTTCCTTCGCGCCTGCTTGGACGCCGCCGCGGGAATCCCCTCCGTCCTGCACAGCGTTCTGGGCTCGGTGCGTGCCTCGGGAACCGTTCCCGACGCCACCACCGCCGCCCGGATCCTGCAACACGTGCCCAGGGAACTGGGGCGGGCCGCGCTCGCCGACATCGCATCGCACGGCGAGGAGGTCCGCAACACCGCCGTCGCGGTCGCGGTCCTGCCCGACCGCCCCTCCGTGCCTCTCCTCGCCCAGGTGACAACCCTTGACGAGGGTGCCGTCGAAGACGCGGTGCACACGCTGGACCGTATCGGCATCGTGGTGCAGACCCCGCACGGGCCTCGTTTCCCGGCCCCCGCTCTGGCCACCGCGGTCGCCAATGAGGTTCCTCCCGGCACGCGGCGGGACCTGCACACGCGTGCCGCGCGCTTCCTGCTCGACACCGGTGCGCCCTGGGACACGGTCACCCCTTATCTGCTCCGCAGCCATCAGGGAGAGGAGTGGGTTGCCGAAGCACTGCTGCAGGCGGCCGAGGAGGTCAGGGGACACGACAGCGACAGCAGCATCGCCTGCCTGCGACAGGCTCTGCGGGAGCCCCTGCGGGACGACGTCCGCGCGTCGGTCCTGATCTCGCTCGGGGAGGCCGAGCTGGAGCGGTGTGCGCGCACGGCCGTCCGCAGCCTTCGCGGCAGCCTGCAGTTGAGCCTGCCGCCCCACGCACACGCGAAAGCCGCTCGGTCACTCGCCGGCGCCCTCTTCGCCCTCAACCGGTATCCGGAGGGCATCGAAGTGCTGCGCGGCACCATCGAACAACTGGGACCGCTCGCTCCCGATCACGCCCTGCGAGCCGAGATCGACCTGTTGTACGCCCAGGTCACCTGCGGCACCTTCGAGGCCTCGGTGCCGGGCCGCCTCCGGGAACTCAGCGCCTCATCGGCCCTGGGCCCCACAGCCGAGAGCGCCCTGGAAGCCCTGCTCGCCCTGCGGGAGATCATGACCGGCGGCACCGCCGAGCTCGCCCTTGCACACGCACAGCGGGCCCTGGCCCACGGGGTGACACCGAAGGGGGACGAGTCCTTCGTCTACACCGGCGCGGTGCTGGCCCTGGCGGTGGCCGGCCGACCGGAACTCGCGCTCTCCCGTGTCGACGCCAGCATGGAACGGGGGCGGGGCAAGGACTCCAGACTGGAGCGGGGATACGTACATACACTCAAAGCAGGTGTGCACTACCGCCTCGGCAACGTGGACGACTGCGTTCGCGACGCCCGCACGGCGCTAGACGCGCTGCGCAGCGTGGGCGCGCAGGCGCAGGTGAGCCACAGCGTTGCCATGTGGGCGGATGCCCTGGTCAAGCAGGGACATGCTGACGAGGCTGATCGACTGCTGGAACGGCAGGGTCTCAACGGCCCTCTGACGCCGCACTGGGCGAACGACTTCGCGACGTTGGTCCGCGGCAGGGTACGACGGGCACAGGGCCGACTCCGTCAGGCGCTCGCCGACTTCCTGGACAGCGGGGAACGCGCCTGCGCACGCGGTATGGGACACCCGGCCGTTCTGCCATGGCGCTCGGAAGCGGCGTTGACCCACGCCCTGCTGGACGAGCAAGCTGACGCGCGTCGGCTCGCCGACGAGGAGCTCCGGCTGGCTCGCGCCTGGGGTGTCCCCGAGACGGTCGGCTCGGCACTGCGCGCGGCAGGACTGATCGCCGGTGGCGATGAAGGGGCACGTCTGCTCGGTGAGGCCGTGGCACTCCTGGAGACCACGAACTGCCGGCACGCCTACGCTCAGGCGCTCCTGGACTGCGGCGCGCTGCTCGTCCGGCAGGGAGCGCCGGACGCCGCCCGTACCCATCTGCAACAGGCCCTGAAAGTCGCCCAGCGGTGCGGAGCGACCGCCATCGTGCGGGAGGCCGAGGACGAACTGCGCGACAGCGGCTACCGCCCGGCGGCGCAGGGCACGCAAGGAGCGCAGGGAGCGGGAGCGCTGACACGTGCCGAACTGCGTGTCGCCCGGCTGGCCGCTGAGGGTATGACGAACAGGGCGATCGCCGAGGAGCTGTTCGTGGAACTGCGCACCGTGGAGCTGCATTTGAGCCGCGCCTACCGGAAGCTGGGCATCACGGGCCGGGCGGGACTGGCCGACGCCCTCGGCGCCTGAGGACGAAGACGAGCGGTGCCGGACGGCGGTGAATGCCGTCCGGCACCGTCGTGCCTGCCCGGGCGTGCCAGGCTCAGGCCCGGGAGGCCGCATGCGCCGCCGAAGCGGTGGGCTATGGCTGGTCCTCGTTGGGTGCGGCGGGCAGTTTGTCCTGGATGAGGTCCATGACCGTGGAGTCGGTCAGGGTGGTGACGTCTCCGAGCTGGCGGTTCTCGGCGACGTCGCGCAGCAGTCGGCGCATGATCTTG